>RDXX01000015.1 GCA_004292955.1 Oscillatoriales cyanobacterium
AAATTTGCATCTACTCAAATTAGTTAGGTGAAAACCAGTTTCCTGTAAGTCACTTCTGCTGAAATTTGCCCCAGTCAAATCCGCTCTGCGAAAGTTAGCCCGCCACAGACAAGCTCCGCTCAGGTTCGCCCCACTCGAATCAGCATCTTCAAAATGCGCGTATGCCAAGTCGAGGTCGCTCAAATCTGCTCCACTAAAATTGATTCCTTGTCCGTAAAAAACTAGCCGTTGCAAGTCACTTTCCCTGAAGTTAGCCCCACTCAAGTTTACTCCACTAAAGTAACCATCCTTACATTGATCGCCGGTCAAGTTCACTTTAATTAGAGAAAAGTCTCTCTCCCCAGCGTCATAGCGCCTCAGCACTTCTTCAAACCACAACCTTTTTCTACTGTTGCATATTCTCATCCATTCTGCTTCTCGTTTTTCTTCTTCTTCTTCTTCTTCTTCTTCTTCTTCTTCGTTCATGACTTTATTCCTCGAAGCTGTTGACAATAATAAAAATGTTGATTCTACTAAAATAGCTTAATGTTTTAAAACTAGCAAATACTTACTTCGGGAGCAATTTTTTATCAACTCATGCCATAGTAGCTATGAATTAGTCTTCACTGTTCCCAATAGTACCATCGGGCATGATGGTATCTTTAAAGTGAGCATCTGTAAAAATAGCCATTTCAGATTTGTGACTTCTAATTTCATCCAGATCCAACTCAGTACCAAAAAAGTTAGTTCTCGTCAAGTCAGCCCGATAAAAACGAACGCTATCTTTAAACTTAGCATTCCTAAAATCACTATCGGTTAAGTTAGCATCACCAAAACTTGTCTCAATCATCTTGGCTCCACTTAAGTTTGCTCTACTCAAATTCGCGTCGTAAAACTTAGTCTCCTGCAAATCGGTTTGAGTCAAGTTCGCCCCAGTCAAATCCGCTCTGCCAAAGTTAGCTCGCCACAGACAAGCTCCGCTCAGGTTAGCCCCACTCAAATCCGCATCTTCAAAATGTGCGCGGGCCAAGTCAAGGTCGCTCAAATCTGAGCCACTAAAATTGATTCCTTGTCCGTACAAAACCAGATGTAGCAAGTCACTTTCCCTGAAGTTAGCTCCACTCAAGTTCACTCCACTTAAGTAGCGCTCCTTAGATTGCTCGTCGCTCAAGTACACTTGAATTAGAGAAAAGTCTCTCTCCCCTGCCTCATAGCGCCTGAGCACTTCTTCTAACCACACCTGTTTTCTACTGTTGCATATTCTGATCCATTCTGCTTCTTCTTCTTCGTTCATGACTTTATTTCTAGAATCTGTTGAGAATAAAAATGTTGATACTACTAAAATAACTCAATCTTTGAAGGCTCACAAGGAAGAACAGCAAGCGCGGCTGGCAGCGGAGTCAGCTTTGCGATCGATCTTAACTCAAGTTTTAAATTCTGGGATGAATCTGGAACAGGTGGCGCAAATGATGAATTTATCGACTTTGGAGGTGAGACGATTGGTTGGAGAAAACTTTTGAGTGCATTGACAACAGTAAGGTGCGCGGGAGCACCTTACTTGACAAAATATTAACAATCAGCAGTCAAGAATTAATATCATGTCCCGTCGAACGACCATAATAAGATTGGTTTGTAGTGAGGACTTCAGTCCTCGGATTTGGATGCGGACTTGCATTCCTCACTACAAACCATTTTTAGGGCTGATAATTGACACGGTGTGACTAAAGTCTTCACTAGAAACGGTTTTTAGCGTAATTGACAGGGCATATAGCCTTTCTCAAAAAGATGAGGTATAACTGACAGCTCGATAACCGCTTAGACGTATAGGGCCCAAGCCCAACAACATACCTCATATGAGAGCTAGATTCGCTATAATATCAATTATTATTTGAAAGGCTTGTTAGTAGGTTTAAAACCTTGTTTTTGAAAATAGGTTTTAAATACTTCGTGAGCAATTGGTGCGGCCGAGACGGCACCAAATCCTCCGCCTTCGACTATAACTGCGATCGCAACTTCCGGTTTGTCAGCGGGAGCAAAACCCACATACATCGAATTGTCAGGATGACCTGGCATTTCCACAGTCCCTGTCTTGCCAGCACTTAAAGGAATTGTACCGTCATTCAGACCGCGGCCTGTACCCTTTTTCACCACGTCCATCAATCCTTCTTTAATCACCTTTAAAGTAGAAGGTTTAATTCCTGTGGGGATTTTTTTCGTGAGGGGTGTATTGGTTTGAGATGCCAACAAGTGCGGCTGCACTCGCGAACCGCCGTTAGCAATTGTTGATACCATAACTGCTAATTCTAGGGGTGTGCAAAGTACCAAGCCTTGACCGATCGCCATTGTGACGGTATCGCCCACATACCAATCTTCCTTGTACATTTTCTTTTTCTCTGCTGGCGTGGGCACTTGACCGTGATTGGCACCGTCTATCCCCAAAATATCTAAATTAATCGTCCCGCCAATGCCCATTTTAGACGCCCATTTCGACATTTGTTCCGGGCCTGCCGCCATGCCTACTTGATAGAAAAATGTATTGCTGCTAAAGGCCAAAGCATCGCGAAAACCGATAACACCTTGACCCGCGCCGTGTTCGTTGAAAGAAATGCCACCGATCGTAATTGAAGAAGATGATACTAAAGTCGAGTCAGGAGAAAACTTGCCCGATTCCATGCCGGCGACAGAAGTTACAATCTTAAAAGTGCTGCCGACTGGATAGCCTTGAACTGCCCGATTTAAAAATGGTTTTTCTGGCCCTTGCAGTCGATCCCATTCTGTTTGAGTCACCTTGCGGGTGAAAATGTTGGGGTCAAATGTCGGCCAACTAGCCATTGTTAAAAGCGCTCCGGTTTTCACGTCGATCGCTACAACGGCACCCAGGCGATCGCCCAAAGCTTTTTCGGCAGTTTTTTGCATATCTAAATCTAAAGTTAGCTGCACGGGTTTGCCGGGAATAGGCTCTTTTACGCCTAAATCTTGAATTTCCTCGCCCTTAGCGTTCACCTCGATCAAACGGTTCCCCCAAACGCCTTCTAAAGTTGGATTGGCTAACTTTTCAACTCCCATTTGACCGACGATCATCCCCATTGGATATGCAGGATTAGCTTTTAATTCGTCTAAAGTAGCTTCACCGACGTACCCCAAAAGGTGAGCTGCTAATTGCTGGTTGGGATTGTCGCGGCTCGATTCTACGCGAATTTCAACTCCCCGCAAAGTATTGCTTTGTTCTCCCAAAGCGACGAAAGTAGCGACATCGATATCTTTACTAATTCGCACTGGCAGGGCTGATTTGTAGCCGGCTACATCGATTTTTTTGATGATTTCGGTGGCGGGAAGTTTGACGATCGGGCTCAGTGTAGCCGCGACTTC
Source organism: Oscillatoriales cyanobacterium (assembly GCA_004292955.1). Taxonomy (GTDB): domain Bacteria; phylum Cyanobacteriota; class Cyanobacteriia; order Cyanobacteriales; family Microcoleaceae; genus Microcoleus. Next base: position 3,349 of record RDXX01000015.1, read on the forward strand.
TTGCCAATCCTTTGCCGATCGCTCTTTTGGCCACAAATACACCGATCGCGATACGCGGTTCGCCGCCAAAATTTTGCCGTTGCGATCTAAAATTTGACCGCGAGTCGCTGCGACTGAGACAGGGCGAATGCGGTTATTTTCCGCCCGCTGTCGGTTGTAGGCTCCCTGTACCAGTTGCAATTCGGCTAGACGAAACATCGGCATCGTCACTAATGTAGTGACGATCAGCATAAAAATCATCACTTGGAGCGATCGACTCCGTTGCTGTGCAGGATTGTCCGAGGTATTTTTGTTTAATCGGACTTTAGAGTTAAAAGAAAAATCGCTAGCCATATTAATTAATCTGCTCTTTGATTGAATTAACAGGCAGATCTAATTCTCATCCGGATTATTTCGGGGAGGATACAGCGATGACAACTTTTAGCTCTTTAGTGACCGACATAAATATGCCTATTGGCAGATACATAAATACGTAAAATCCCGTACAGTTCTTGTTCTACAATTTCCTATTTATTTTCCTATTAGCATAAATAATTGCTTGAAAGCCTCTGGGTTTGGCGTAGAAATTAAAATCAGACGATTCATTACTCCAATCCTCGGACTTCCAGGTAGAGGTTGCCCTCAAGCGGTCAACTGTCAACTAAGAGGGCTCTCACGGGGGCACTGCCCCTACAACAGATCAACTGTCAACTGTCAACTGTCAACTGTCAACTGAATGAACGACGCATAGGCTGTCACCTTAATATCAATTCCAGTAATATCTCCACCGACAACAACAGCCGTTGCTCCTAAATTCAATGCTTTTTGAGCCATGGAGGGCCCAGAGATTCCGCCTTCGCAGATAACGGGAATCTTGAGCTTTGCTACCATTTGCGCTAGCAAATCAAATCCGGGCGGCGAGAAACTTTCTGTTTGGGGTGTGTAGCCAAAAAGAGTAGTACCGACAGTATCTGCACCAGCTTCAGCAGCGGCGATCGCAGATTCTATAGTATCTACATCCGCCATGACTAATTTCCCTAATTCTTTGTGAATGCGATCGATTAACGTCTTTAAGTCTTCGCCAGCAGGGCGGTTTCGCAAAGTCGCGTCAATGGCGATAATATCTGCTCCTGCAAGTGCGATCGCCCGTGCGTCTTCAAACCGAGGAGTAATGTAAATCTCGCATCCCGCCAATTGCTGCTTCCAAATGCCAATTACGGGAGCCGATACCTGTTGTCGCACCGCTGCAACGTGAGCCGGGGTGTCAATCCGCACGCCCGATGCACCTCGATTGATGGCGGTGCGAGCCATTGCTGCAATCACGATCGGATCGTGCAGCGGCGAATCAGCAGGTGCTTGACAAGAAACAATTAATCCTGTGGGAATTTGACAGTTAATCATGGGGAATTGGGGAATGGGGAATGGGGCATGGGGCATGGGGCATGGGGCATTGGGCATCGGGCATTGGGCAGGGGGCATCGGGCATTGGGCAAACAGGGCATTGGGCTTTTTTTGTGATTTATTCCCTGTGTCCTATTGAACTCAAATAAGCGTTAAGTTTTGGTAGTAATTTATCGACAATTGGTTTGAATTTGCTTACTTCTTCGCTGGTGATAAGGTGTCTAGCATAGGCTAATCTTAACCAGTTTACGGTTTCGTACAAAGAGCCTCTGGCAATTTTTACAAAACGCCGATTATCTTGATCATTATAACGACCTCTTCCTTCAGCAATATTAGCACAGACACTATCAGCAGACCGAACTATCTGTTTGCCCATCGTATCTTTTGTGAAGTAATCCCATTTTTTAACAATCTCCCAAATCTGATTCGCCAAACTTTCCGCCAACTTATAAACCTCTAATTCCTCAAAATCAGGTCTTCCCATAATTACCTCAAAAACTCAATTATATTAAATGCCCCATGCCCCATACCCCATGCCCCATGCCCCATGCCCCATTATCCATTAATCCCGGCCATTAAAGAAAGAATTTTGTCAAGCAATTGCTCGGGGTGAATCGGTTTAGCCAAACAATCGTTAGCTCCCGCCGTCACAAAAGATATTTCATCTGCGGGAATTTCTTTAGCGCTTAAAGCCAGAATTTTGAGATTTTCAGTAGCGGGTTTTTGGCGAAGTTGTTGAATTATTTCGCAGCCGTTCATCCCGGGTAAACGCATATCCACAATCACAGCATTGGGCTGCAAAAGTTCAATTTGTTCTACCGCCGCCGAGCCTTCAATCATCCACACTACCTGCATTCCTGCGGCTGTCAGGATATCGCAAATCAGCATGGCAGTTTCTTCATCTTCTTCTACGAGGACGAGGCTGCCCCGCAAGGAGGAAGAGTGCAGCGGTAAAGATGAATTCGATTTTTCATATTTGAATTTTGTGGATTCATCTTTGCTTTTAGTTTGCATTGGTATAAAAACTGTAAAAGTAGAGCCAACATCAACTGTAGAGTTGACTTCGATCGCGCCGCCGTGAAGTTCTACTAATTGTTTAGTTAATGCCAATCCCAGACCTGTGCCGCCGTATTCGCGGCGGTATGGGGAATCTAACTGCTGGAATTTTTGAAACAAGAGCGATCGCTGATCTTCGGGAATTCCAATGCCGGTATCTTTGATTTGAAAAACAGCGGTGCTACCTGGGGGTGCAGTACCGGGCTGTCGCACTGCTGGCGTCCGAGTTTTATCTTCTGTCACCCACACTCGCAGGACGATTCGCCCGCCTTCGGGAGTAAATTTAATCGCATTTCCTAAAAGATTGAACAGAATTTGTCTCAAGCGGCGCGGGTCTGCGGTGAAGCGATCGCACTCTTGTTTGATCCGCTGTTCTTGCACGAGTTCCACGCCTTTAGCTATAGCTTTTTCTTTGAAGGCGTGCAGGCTCTGAGAAGCTAATTTAGAAATTGAAAATTCACTAATTTTTAATACTGCTTTTCCTGCTTCTACTTGCGATAAATCTAAAATATCGTTAATTAATTCTAATAAGTGGTCGCCGCTGTCCCGGATAGTTTGCAGGTACTGTCGCTGTTTGGCAATTGGTACTTCTTTGGTGCCAACTTTGCCGTAAGACCACCGCAGCAGCGTGTCCGAAATGCCGATGACGCAGGTGAGGGGAGTCCGCAATTCGTGGCTCATAGCTGCCAAAAATTCGCTTTTGGCGAGGCTGGCAGACTGGGCGGTAGCAAGGGCATCGCGCAGTTCTTGCGTTCGCTCTATGACGCGCTGTTCAGAGGTGCACTTTTGCTGCTGGACTTCTGCATAAAGTTCGGCTTGGTAAATGGCGATCGCCAAATGTTCTGCTATTTGCCGCAAAAATGTTTTTTTGCTTTCTTCCCACTCGCACACAGTACACTGGTGGGCGATTAGCAGCCCCCACAATTCGTCTTGAACTACGATCGGTACTAGCAACTTCGCCCGCACCTTCGCCCGCCGCATCAACTCTAAAAAACAAGAGTGCGAAGAGTAAGTTATTTCCACATCAGTGACGCACAAAGCCAAACCTTTGCGATATTTCTCTCTGTCAATGACTCCATCGGGAAAACACTGGGCGCCTTCACTAAAATTCAGTACAGACGAGATAGCATCGCTGGCTAAAGCTTCGTAGGTAACGCGACCTAAATACAAGTAAGAACCGGGATTTTCTTTGACTTCGCCAGAAACCGCCATAGGTATTTCTTTACCTAATTCGGCATGGTGGGGGGCTGGCACTTTTTCAAATTGATAAATTAACAGGCGATCGACATCCAAAAACTCTCGCACTCTCGAAACTGCTTTTGACAAAATTACTGGTAATTCCAAACTCTGGCGGATTTGAGTTGTCACCTGATTCAAAAGTCGCTCTTGTTCTAGCTGCTGCTGCAAAGCATCTTCCACAGACTGACAAAATGAAATGCAGGGACTGGCAATTTGTAAGTGATTGACGGCTTCGGCAATCTGGTGGTGTAGCGTTTCTGGAGCGATCGGTTTTAACGCTGAGTTTCCCTCTATTTCTGTTGGGAGCTTTAGGGGCAGGGGACTGTTTTTGCTGGCATCGGTAGCGAGAAGATCCAGCAAATTTAGGGTGAATTCGCTTTGTAAAATTGCCGAGTTCGGCTGTATGTTCTTAATTGCTTGTTTGAGGGCGCGAATGTCAATTTGTCTTGGCGGTGCGGGCGTTATTTCTGCGAGTTTGTCTGCGAGGGGAGAGAGGAATTTGGCGATCGCCCCTGGATCGAAAGTCAAATCCACATTTAATTGCGAAGTGAGATGTTTTTCACTGTGTTTGCGTCCGTTTGTTGCCAACTCATCTAATGCCTCGCCCCGCAGCAGCGCGCTAAACCGAGCTGATACCACTGCTGCAAACCTTTGGGACGAGTTTCCTTCCCCATTTTCAGGATTGGCGATCGCATCGTCGGCGAGCCAAATCGCCCCCGGGAGTTCAGCCATTTGCTGTAACAACTGGTAAGCAGCCTCAAAGGTTGCGATCGGCAAAGTTCGATTTAAGGTTTTTGGTTTCAATCTAGGTATTTTCCCGGTTGTTTTAAAGGACAAAATATGAATGCCGCTGTTTTGGGGAGGGAACCAGGGGCGCAGCAGACGGGGCCGCTCCAAAAGACTTGAGATCAAAGAAGTCAGTCGATTTTAGATCTTAGATTTTAGATTTTAGATTTACTTGCAGCTTCGTGAATCACCGGAGCAGGAACTTCGAGCTAAGATTTTGGGCTGCTCGCAACTTAAGTCGCGCGCTTGTATCCGTTTTTCTGCGGTGTCGTGACTCAAATAACGTAGCCAGTTAAGGCTGAGGCTGGTCAACACAGCTTGCGAGATATTACTCTTACAAGCTCAGTTCTTTTAAGACTGGGTTGCTGACTACTTTAAACAATCTTAATCCAGTATAATATCAATATATAATTTGTTAACTTCTACTTAACACTATCCGGGTAAATGAGCAATCCAACTCAACTCACCCCCGATTTCACGATCGGACATCTGCCGTGTCACCACTTCCAAGTCAGTGCTGCAACTCCAGGACAGGTAGTGGCTCAAAGATTCGAGCAAGAACCAGACCTACCGGGAGTGATTATTACTCACGAATCACAGGTATTGGGCATGATTTCTCGCGTCAAATTTCGAGAACAAATGAGTCTCCCCGATCGCGTAGAAATTTACGGTCAGCATCCGATTCGAGCCTTGTTAGATTTTATGAGAATACCGCCTTTGCTGATGGAGGAAAACTGGAAAGTTGAGGATGCCGTACAAGCGTCTCTCAACAGGCATAAAGATTTAATTTATGAACCAATTATTGTGGTAATGGACAATCAGAGTTTCCGCCTTTTGGACGTTCGGACTCTGGTGATTGCCCAGTCTAAAATTTTAGCTCAAGCTAACAAGCTTATTCAAAAATACAGAGTAGAAAGACAGAAATATATGGGAATCATTCAACAAGAACAGGCAAAATTTTATGAATGCCAGGAGTTGCTAAAATCCCAACACCTTCAAGCCCAAGTATTGCAGAATACTCCGAGTCGCGAGCAAGTGACACTGGTCAAACAAGCTGAAGAAATTTCTCAAATAAATCAGCGATTTGTGAGGATTGCGAAGTTAATTTCTTCAGAAGGCCGCCAAGCATTTCAAGCTACTTTTCAAGGTGCTAATTCTATTTGCAATAATACACAGAAAATTTTGGGTATTAGCAAAGCAATAGCTAATGATTTAGAAACGGTTAACCGCACTTCCCGAACCATCGGGGAGGCGATCGAACAAGTCAGGCATTTAGCAGTACAGGTGGCTGTAGTTACCAATCAAATGGGAAATCAGCCCAGCGGTCTGAGCAAGGTGAGTTTGGAAATTGGCAGACTGGCAAGTAAAACTTTTGAATTGGGGACCCAAATCGAGCAAATTGCCAGCCGATTTAAACTTCGGGTTCACGAACTCACGGAGGCAGCAAGAGCGGGTGCTAATGTAGCTAAATCGGTGACCATCAAGATCGATCGTGCGGAAATGGCTTTGTTAGAGTTGGAGGAATTAATAGCGGAAAAAGATTTCAATTCACCGACCGCCATTAAAGAAGATTTGGGAGTTAAAAAAAGTGTTGTTGCTCATTCTTTAGTTAAAGATTTAGAAGACGCTGAAGCTGAAATTTCTGAATGGGAAGATATAGTTAAGCAGCAAGATTCATCGCAATATCTGATTCAAAAAATTCAGCAGGCGCTGAAGTCGAAAAAGCCCTAAAATTCTAGGGCTCATCTGATTTAACTTTTCGATATGTATAGCCTTTCTAGCTCTCATATGAGGTACGAATGGGCATGGGGCATGGGCCAAACAGGGCATAGGGCATGGGGCATAGGGCATGGGGCATGGGGCATGGGGCATGAGGCATCGGCCAAACAGGGCATACTCACTACGCTTGAGAACCGCTATATAGGAGAAGGAGAAGGAAAAAGGAAGACGCCTTGAGTTATCGTCGTGATATCTGGAAAAAAGATCGTGTTTCAAGAACTTCATAATCGTCGGGGCGGTTGGTCTGAAAAAATAAAAAGTAACAATTTTACAATTTGCACAATACTATTTGTTTGAAGGAGGTTAATACGAATAAATTAAGAGTTAGGCAACGCTATTTGCATCACAAGATTTTGATTTAAAGTCACAAGAATTGGTCAAATAACAGGCTAGGCTTATGAAAATTTTGCTAGTAGAAGATGACACAATTACAATCAATTTGCTGACCAGAGCGCTGAATGCTCATAATTACAATGTGAATACGGCGGAAGACGGCGAAACAGCCTTGCAGTTGGCACAAGCCTACGATTACGACTTGATTGTTTTGGATGTGCTGATTCCTAAACTCGACGGTATTAGTTTGTGTCGGGAATTGCGATCGTCCGGCTGCCAAATGCCGATTTTATTGCTGACAGCGCTAGATAGCAGTAACGATAGAGTTCAAGGTTTAGAAGCGGGTGCAGACGATTATGTGGTGAAACCCTTTAATCTCCAAGAATTAATTGCTCGAATTCGGGCTTTGCTGCGCCGGGGTAAGGCAAGTTTGTCGAGTACAAGTTTGACTTGGGAAAAACTGCAAGTCAACCCGGATACTACGGAAGTAACTTATGGCGAAAAAGTTCTGCATTTGACTCCCAAAGAGTACAATCTGCTGGAACTTTTCCTGAGAAATCCCCGGCGCATTTTCAGCCGCAGTGCCATGCTCGATCGCATTTGGTCGGCTGGCGAATTTCCTCAGGAAGAAGCCGTTACCGCTCATATCAAGGGGCTGCGGCACAAGCTGAAAGCAGCCGGGATGACTGTAGATTTAGTGGAAACGGTGTATGGATTGGGCTACCGGCTCAAAAGTCTGCCGGAGGAGATTGAGAGTCCAAAAGTTGCCCGGGATACGGCAGAAACTGCTAAAAGTCAAGAAAATGTACCTGCTGAATCGATCGCACACAGCCAGGAATTAAGCAACGATGAGCGCCGTCTCCAAGTCCTGAGTGTGGTTGCGGAAATTCGGGGCAAGTTAAGAGCTAATTTTATCGAAAAAGTGGCGATATTCGATCGCGCGATCGCCCAACTGAAAACCGGAACCTTGGACAACCAACTGCGGCGGGAAGCCCAGGAGCAAGCTCACAAATTAGTCGGTTCTTTGGGAACTTTAGGGCTGCCTAAAGGTTCGGAAGTTGCGCGCAAGATCGAACAGTTGTTCAAGGCCCAAAACATCTTTAAACCGGAGACTGCTCAGCAGATTGAGGATTTTCAGGATTTGCTCAAACAGATATTCGATCGCCCGCCGGAACCTGAAAGCGAGCTGGTTACTGCGGTTTCCAAAAAGCGCCGCATTCTGATCGTTGATGATGATACTTTGCAGAGCGATCGACTAAAAGCAGCAGCATCCGGTTCGGGCTTTGAGATAGAAGTTGCCACATCTGGGCAATCCGCAAGAAGCGCGATTTCTCAACAGCCTCCCGACGCGATTTTACTGGATTTGACATTTTCCAGAATTCAGGAAAACGGACTTACTCTCCTAGCCGAGCTCCGCACTGAAAAACCTGATATTCCAGTGATGATTTTTAGCGGGAACAATCAATTGAGCGATCGAATTGAAGTTGCTCGTTTGGGAGCTTCGGGCTTTTTACATAAATCTATCTCCCCAGCAGATATACTCAAAGCAGTCGCCCAGGTTCTCGACCAAACAGGCGCTTCTGAAGCCAAAGTTATGGTAGTAGACGATGATGTGCATCTATTGGCTGCGCTGAAAATGATTCTACAACCTTGGGGATTGCAAGTCACAACATTAGAGCGGCCCGAAAAGTTCTGGGAGGTACTCGAAACCACTTGTCCAGATTTACTAATTTTAGATGTGGAGATGCCTGGTTATAGTGGTATCGAGCTGTGTTTGGCGGTGCGGAACGATTTGCGCTGGAGCAAGCTTCCCGTGCTATTTTTGACTGCTCATTCTGAGTCGGAAATAGTGCGTCAAATGTTTGTCGCGGGTGCTGATGACTACGTGAATAAGCCGATCGTGGAACCGGAATTAATTGCTCGCATCCTGAATCGTTTGGAGCGGACTCAACTCCGACACAAACTTGCTCTGACACAGTTGACAGTTGACAGTTGACAGTTGACAGTTGACAGTTGACAGTTGTCACGAAGGAAGAAGGAAGAAGGAAGAGTTGACAGTTGACAGTTGACAGTTGACAGTTGACAATCAAAAATCTTCAATCCCCAATCCCCAATCCAAAATCCAAAATCCAAAATCGTTTGACAGTTGACAGTTGACAGTTGACAGTTGACAGTTGACACGAAGGAAGAAGGAAGAAGGAAGAAGGAAGAAGGAAGAGTTGACAGTTGACAGTTGACAGTTGACAGTTGACAATCAAAAATCTTCAATCCCCAATCGAAAATCCAAAATCCAAAATCCAAAATCGTTTGACAGTTGACAGTTGACAGTTGACAGTTGACCGCAAGAGGGGGATCTGGCCTCAACGGTAAACGATAGATACAAAAGTTGTTAGGCGATTGTTGACACCTAATGATGCAGCGGGCGTCCGAAACGCCGGTAAGCTTTCGCCAAAACTTGGGATTATTAAATTCTAGGATTCGGACGCGATGGCGTCGAGGGATGGAGAGCCCGGTCATTTAACAATACAGGCTGATTTAGATCAATGTTCACAATCAAATGAAAGCAATGGTATTAACGTCAGAGAAAGGCGATCGCGATGACACCGACTGCGAATTAATTTACGCTCCGGCTTCGATTCAACCTCACGGCATCCTGTTGGTGGTGGAATCTACTGTGTTGAAGATTTTGCAAGTTAGCAATAATACTTTTAAGGCGATCGGCATTTACCCGCAAGAACTTTTGGGCAAGTTTTTACATGGATTTGTCGAGACTGAGGAAATTAAGGCGATTCAAAAAGCTTTATGTGAAAACAGCAATCAAACTAACGATATCAGCTTATCATTCAAAATTCAAAACCGCAAGTCTTTTTTTCATGGGACGCTGTATCAATTAAGTTCGGTATTAATTTTTGAACTAGAGCAGGTTGTTTCCCCAAAAGCGAGCAATTATTTCAATTCTTATCATTTAGTCCAAAAGCCGATCGACAAAATCCACAACACGCCAAACCTGCAATTGCTGTGTCAGACAGTGGTAGAAGAGGTGCGGAGGATGATTGGGTTCGATCGGGCGATCGTCTATCAATTTGATGCCACAGGTGCGGGAAAAGTCGTCGCCGAAGATAAAGCAGAAAATTTGGCTTCTTTATTGGGAATGCACTATCCGGCTGCCGATATTCCCCCGCAGGCTAGAAAGCAGTTCACCATGAATTTAATTCGATTTATTCCCGATATTCACTATCAGGCTGTAGAACTAATTCCTGAGTGCAATCCGCTGACCGGTCGCCCCCTGGATATGGGCTTATCTTTGTTGAGAACAGTTTCGCCTTGCCACGTTCAATATCTCAAGAATATGAACATTGGCGCTAGCATGACCGTGACATTAATCAAAGATCGAAAACTCTGGGGATTGATCGCCTGTCACCACCGAACACCAAAGTATATCAACTACGAAACCAGAACGGCTTGCGAACTGGTAGCAAAGTTTGTAAATCTAGAACTCAGCTACAAACAAGATAGCGAAGACCGGGACTATGCAATTAATTTAAAAGAAATTTGCCATAAATTCATCGCTGAAATTTCTCAATCACACTGCTTTGTAGAAGGTTTACTTAAATCCCGAGATGAATTGCTGGCATTAGTGGGCGCTATCGGTGGAGTTGTCTGTGCTAATGAAAATCTAACAGCCATTGGCACAACCCCAGAATTGGGAGAAATCAGAAACTTAATAGCTTGGATAAAACCTCAAATAAATAATGATGTTTTTTATACAGATTCTCTCTCAAAACTGTATCCGCCATCGGAGAAATTCAAGAAAATTGCTAGCGGTTTGCTGGTGCTTGCCATATCCGAGATGCAAAATTATTACATTTTGTGGTTCCGTCCCGAAGCAATTCAAACTGTCAACTGGGCAGGTAAACCCGACTGGCCAATTGAATTTAAACCGGATGGCACCCCATTGATGTCTCCTCGCACTTCCTTTGAGTTGTGGCAAGAAACTGTGAGGTCAAAATCTTTGCCTTGGCTGCCTTGCGAAATCGAAATTGCCCGAGAACTGCGAGTTGCTATTGCTAGCATTGAGTTGCGGAAAATTAACCAGCAGCTCAACTTAGCTTTGTCGGCTACCAAAATTGGATTTTGGGACTGGGACATACAGAAAAATCGCATGGTTTGGTCGAGGGAACATGAAGAGTTGTTTGGATTGGCGCCTGGAACTTTTGGCGGAACAGATCAAAGTTTTGCAGCTTGCGTTCACCCGGAAGATTTAAAAGCTTTGGAGAATGCTAGGAATCAGGCCCTCGCCGAGCGATCGGATTTCTGTCACGAACACCGCGTGGTTTGGCCCGATGGCAGCATTCACTGGATGGAAGGGAAAGGTAAGTTTTTTTACACCGAAACGGGCGAAGCTGTGCGGATGGTGGGCACAGTTACAGAAATTAGCGATCGCAAAGCTAAAGAATTACAGTTGCATTTGTTGGAATCAGTCATCACCACGACTAACGACGCGGTGTTAATTACCGAAGCTGAACCGATTGACGAACCGGGCCCGCGAATTCTGTATGTCAACCCAGCTTTCACGCGGATGAGCGGCTATACGCTAGAAGAAGTTGTGGGCAAAACGCCGCGCATCTTGCAAGGAGAAAAAACAAATAGGGCAAGTCTCGATCGCATTCGGAGAGCTTTGGAAACCTGGCAGCCGGTGCGGGTTGACTTGATCAATTACCGCAAAGACGGGACGGAATTTTGGGTAGAATTGAGCATTGTGCCGATCGCAGATGAAACTGGTTGGTTTACCCATTGGGTGGCAGTGCAGCGCGACATTAGCGATCGCAAACAAGCTGAAGCCGCCCTCCAACAGCTCAACGAACTCTTAGAAATGCGAGTTTTGCAGCGCACCAGAGAACTAGAAATTTCTCAAACAGAACTGCGGGAAAGCGAAGCTTTATTTCGTTCTCTGAGCGAGAGTTCTCCTGTCGGCATCTTCAAAATAGATGCTGAGGGGAAATGTACCTATACAAATCCGCGCTGTCAAGCAATTGGTGGCTTCACAGCCGCAGAAGCTTTAGGAGACGGCTGGATGCGATTTGTTCACCCCGAAGATATCAAACTAATTCAGTCTAAGTGGTCGGAATTGCGATCGCCTGGTGAAGAACTTTCCTGCGAATTCCGCCACATCCAGCCAGATGGAACAATCCGGTTTGGTCGGGCAAAAGCAGCTCCGATTTTTGCCGATGGAGGTCAACTAATTGGTTACGTCGGCACAGTCACAGATATCACAGAAAGTCGAGCAATTGAAAAAATGAAAAATGAGTTTATTTCCATTGTGAGCCACGAACTGCGAACGCCGCTGACCTCAATTCGCGGTTCTTTAGGTTTGCTGGCGGCTGGGGTGCTCAAAGATCGACCGGAAACTGCCAAACAGATGTTAGAAATTGCGTCAAGCGATACCGAACGGTTAGTGCGTTTGGTCAACGATATTCTCGATTTAGAGCGACTCGATTCGAGCCAAGTTACCATTGTTAAGCAGTGGTGCGATGTGCAGGTTTTGATGCGGAAGTCTGCGGAAGCTGTGATGTCTGTGGCTGCTGAAAATAAGATTAATTTGTCGATTTTGCCCGCAACGGCACAAATTTGGGCTGACCCGGACAGGATTGTGCAACTGCTGGTAAATTTGTTGAGCAATGCGATTAAATTTTCGGCTCCGGGGTGTACAGTAACTGTCAGGGTTGAAGATTTGGTCGATTCCCTACGGGATAGCTACGCTTCACGGGTTTTATTTGAAGTCAAAGATCGAGGGAGGGGGATTCCTGCTGATAAACTAGAAACTATTTTTGGACGGTTTCAACAGGTCGATGGTTCTGACTCCCGCCAAAAAGGAGGTACGGGTTTGGGTTTGGCTATCTGTCGCAGCATCGTGCAGCAGCACGGAGGCAGAATTTGGGCCGAAAGTGTTGTCTCTGAAGGCACGAGTTTCTATTTCACAGTGCCTGCACCGCCCGAAGGCGAAGGGGAGAAGTTTTGAGATTATTTTCAGTCTTGAACGCACGCACTCTATATAGGGTGGGCACTGCGTATCGGTGTGCATTGCCCACCCTACTAATATCAAATCGCATCGGAATTATTAGCCGAAATGAGGAGACGGCTTGGCCTTAGTCCCTACAATTAATCTGGGGTAGGGACTAAGGCTAAGCCGTCTCCTTTCCTCTATCATGTATGAGCGCAGCCGGAATTGATATAAGTTTTCTTTCAGTTTACGATGATTAATTTAAAATAAGGGTTTTAATTATGTCAGCAAAGCAGATTCTGGTAATCGATGACGAACAAAACCTCTGTAGCGTGATTCAGGCTTGTCTAGAACATTTAGGTGGCTGGAGGGTGCTGATTTCGCCCGAGGCCAGCAAAGGATTGGTTTTAGCTGAAACTCAAGTCCCTGATGCTATTCTACTCGATGTAATGATGCCCGATATGGACGGAGTTACTTTGTTTGGTTTGCTGCAAAAAAATGCGACTACTCGAGAGATTCCGGTGATTTTTCTGACGGCTAAGGTGCAGGCGATGGATTTGAACGAGTTTGCTGATTTGGGGGTAGCAGGGGTGATTGCCAAGCCTTTCGATCCTTTGAGTTTGGCGCAGCAAGTTGCGGGAATTTTGGGTTGGGAAACGTTGCTTTAAGCTGGGGAAAGTTGACTGTTAACTCTCAGCAAAGGAGGACACGGCAATGCCGTTTCTTGCGCCGCAAAATAATCGTAGCACGGGCTCTCTTGCTCTCTTGCCATCGCGCGATCGAGAAATATAACCATCGCAAGCATTTATTGTAGGGACACGGCACTGCCGTGTCCTTTCTGTGGGTAATATTAATTCCGATGCTACGGGATTTGATCTAACGGGGAATTTAAGCCGGATGGCGATCGGAAATCCGGTTTATGGTTCTCAGCCTCTTGCTAAAATCTCGCAATTATCTTGGTGAACCGACTTTCTCCGTCCCGGAAAGTCGAAGTTTTCGGGCTGTTTTCAGAATTTCCTCATTTTTTTGATTTAGCTTTGAGATCGATCGGTGATTGGTTACTTCAAACCCTGATTCCCTAGAAGTTCCAGAGATAACCTCAGGGAGTCGGGGTCTTTTGTTGCCCATAAAGTCGATCGGCTTTATGCGTATTTATACTTAGATTACTGTTGTATAAATTACAGATTGTTGCTCGATCGACCAAATGGTTTAAGCCATACTCCCTAATACAGCGAAGTTGGTAGGGAAAAACCCGGTTTCTGCCTAAGTGTTATAATCCATGCTTTGAGCAAAATATATTGATTTAAAACAATGACGATCTTCATAATTTCCTCATATTTTTTAGATAATGTTTATCCCAGGTTCTTCAAGTGAAGGTCGCACTCTCAGTAGCATCCGGCTGCCAAAAAACAAACCTGTTGTCAGGAGAGTTTGGTGAGTGACGGTACTTTTGATTGAGGAGTGCGACAACACAACCAACCTGAATCAATCAGGGGTTAGGCACTGCATACCAACCAAACTGGGTTTTTCAACCGGAAAAAACTGGTTTCGGTGCAAGTATTCTAAGTGTTGGCAGGAAAAATCAATCAAAAATAAATTAATAACTGAGGATGTGATTCGTGCTGTCGAATAACGTCGAGAAAATAAGTAGGTCATTTTGTCAACAGCCAAACTCGCAATTGCGACGAATAGGCAAAGCGAAGTCTGAGTAAGTTTTTTAAAGAGTGTGGAGATTTCTCAAATGTCATATCAGCTATCTTCTCAAGGTAACAACCAAATCTTGTGCTATTACGCCAATGCTACTAACCAAATTCAGGTTTTGCGGATTGGAAACATTCCTAATTGGTACTTTGAAAGAGTGATGTTTCCGGGGCAGCGAATGATGTTTGAAGCTGCGGCAACAGCAGTATTAGAAATTCATACAGGCGCGGTGGCAAGTGCTATTTTATCGGACAATATTCCCTGCTACGTGCTGCGGGTTATAGAAGAGGTAAGTTCTGAGTTCGATCGGGTTATTCCGGAAGCAAAATATGCGGTATTAGCGCGCTAAAGTTCCGGAGAAATGAGACGAACTGGATCGGGGGCAACAAATATCTAAGTTCAGTAGTATTTGGGAAATTGGGAAAATGCAGAAAAATCTTGTCAATATCACCTTGGGCGTAGTCACAGAGGAAGTAGAAATTATCTTGGGGTCTTATCCCAACCATCCCCACCAACAGGTTTTTTCACACTCGGGCTTGCGGCAGGATTTAATTGCTTACGTGCTGAGCAGAGTTCCTAATAAATATACTGCGATCGACTCCGGCGAGTCAGCGAACCAAAAAGTTCAGGTTCGCTGTTCTTCAGAACAGTTGCTACAGATAGAAAATTTGATTCATACTGGCATTCGCGACTTACTGCACAGCTATCAGAAGGTAGATTATCGCGTTCGGGAAGAAGTTAAATTCGATTCTAGAGTTGGTAGTTGGTTTAGATAGTTTTCGGTAATTG
This sequence comes from Oscillatoriales cyanobacterium, assembly GCA_004292955.1. Classification (GTDB taxonomy): domain Bacteria; phylum Cyanobacteriota; class Cyanobacteriia; order Cyanobacteriales; family Microcoleaceae; genus Microcoleus. Next base: position 18,413 of record RDXX01000015.1, read on the forward strand.
AGGGAGATGCCGAGATCCTCGGCACTCTCGATCGCCCGATCGAGCTAAAATTGTCTGTACGCAGAGCTTGCATTCAACACTTTTGGTAATCGCGGCAGCCCTCGCAGGGGCCATTGGGGTTGACAGCACAGCGCAGAATTTCCGATCGAGCGTTAAAGTGGCAGCTAGCAACTCCGATAACCCAGATGCCGCTGACAAATGTTCTTTCCGTCGGCGGTGCGGCAGACTGCACGTACAAGGCAATTTTTTGCAGTTGGTAGCGCCCGGATTTGAGTTGATAGCGGTGGTGGCGTTCCAAGACAGCGTAGGTTTTTCCCTCTAAATCCAGATAGTTCCCCGGTTGTGGCGTCCAATCCAGCCGAATGTTCCCTAGGGATTGGCGGGAGTGAGAGAGAATCACTTCTACTGGTAAAGTATTTTGTTCCATGTGCGGTGCGACAAGCGAGTACAAGCTGATGGTATCGCAATCTCCGTGTTTGTAGTGAGGACTTCAGTCCTCTGATCTTATGAGGACTAAAGTCCTCACTACGAACCTTTAATGGCCTTTTATACCATCAAAATTCCCAAAAATAAGTCATTCCTTCCATGATTCCCCCAGCGCAAGCAGAGCCAGCTAAATAATGATTTTCAGTACCATATTCGCGATGCCATGCTAAGAGTTCTGACATAGCATTAGCAACGATTATTCCCCGAACATCCTGTTCAAACATACTAATATCATTGCCAGAATCGCCGCAAACTAATGTTGCGTCCGATGGAATTTGGAGGCGCTGTTGTAAATAAGTTAGGGCATTGCCTTTATTGCTAGTTTTTGGTAAGATATCTAGATCGCGATTGCTGCTAAAAATGATTTGAGCGGCTAGTCCCGATGCGGTTAATTTTTGCTGCAATTCCTGGAGAATCGAGCTGTTGTCTGCTTCTGGTTCCAGACAATAACTGATTTTCCAAGGATTTTGTTCTGTTAGGGATTGGGGTTTAAGCTGCTTAAACTGTTGAGCTAAAGAGGCGATCGCAATTTTATCCCAGTTTTGAGAAATATATTCCGCCCAATCTAAATCGAGGGTGGCATTTTGGTAAATCTCGCTGCCTACACCTGCGATCGTATAGTCGGGGGCTAGCAGTTGCTTTTGGGAAATTAACTCGCAGGTTGAAGCATGGGAACGCCCGGTAGCGTAAACTAAACAAATTTGCGATCGCTTTGATCGCAAGTGCTGGTTTAAAAGTTGAGTTGCTTCGTCATCTCCGACTAATGTGTTGTCTAAATCTGTCACTAATAAGAATTTCATTTTGATAATTGGGAATTGTTCAGTTGACAGTTGACAGTTGACAGTTGACAGTTGACAGTTGATAGTTGACCGATTGAGGACACTTGACAAAGGAAGTCCGAGGATTGGACTAATGAATAGTCTGATTTTAATTTCTCCCGATCGGGCGGGCGGGCTTTCAACCAATTGTTTCTGGTAATTCCTTAATTACAAGACTTAATTACAAGAATAAAATTATCTTAGTTTTTGTTATCTTTTGTTGGTTTGTGGTGCGACAGGGGGCGTCAAGCTGCCACAATGGATTAGGTTCAGGATAACTCAAGTCCAGAAGTTGCGCTAGCGAGGGAGTCTGTCAGACGAAAGGCTGATGGGGGTTGAGGTGGAAGTGTCGCAGCTATGGGGGAGAAGGGCTGGCGGATTGATTGAATTGTCGATCGAGCTTTATGACAAGATACAGCACGCGGGCGATCGCAGCAACAGCCCCAAAAGTAAGGGGGCAATTCGTAAATTGCCCCCAAATGAGTTAGAAATTACAAACTTTCCTCAGTCTGAAAAAGCTACTGAAGTCGGTACAGTCCCGAAACTAGCAGCCAGACTGACACCTCTGATCTCCTTAGTATACAACAAGACGCGACAGAAGTCATAGGATTTGAGATTTTAGATTTGGGAATGACTGATATGGTGTCCGCTGGATTAACCGGACTACGAAAGGTTTGTAGTGCGGACTTCAGTCCGTAAAATGCTGCGGACTGAAGTCCGCACTACAAACCATTTTTGTTATGGTAATCGACCGGACATGATATGATTAGTATCTGTAGGTTGCGTCGCAGAAATATCGTACCAAAAAAAGAGCGAAAATCGAGCGACGCCAAGCACGAAAATATTTGAGAAAACAACGATTTTTTATTTTTTGGGTGCATCTCAATGCAAGCAAATATATCCGTAGGGGCGAAGCATGACCGTAGAAAATATGGGATTATAACTAATAACTTATATGCGGTCATGCTTCGCCCTCTTCAAAAACCAGATGCACCCGATTTTTTTTTCTTGGTATTAGATCGAATATGGTACAAGGTGGAAGAAACGAGCTTAGGATCGCATATTAAATAATTTACACTCTTGAAAGTGGGATGGGCGTCCCGCCCGTACAGAAAGGACGGGGGGGACGCCCATCCCACAAGAACAATAAAGATTATAAGTTATTTAATTCTCATTTCTTATTGAATTGGAAGTTCGATGATAAACTCAGTGCCTTTCCCAGGTTCCGAGAGGCACTGCAATTTACCTTTGTGTTTTTCAACCACAATTTGATGCGAAATTGACAAACCCAAACCAGTGCCTTTACCTACGGGCTTTGTGGTAAAAAATGGGTCAAATAAACGCACGATATTATCTTGGGGAATTCCCGGACCGTTGTCTGAGATGCGAATATAAATTCTATTGTTATCAATCATTTCAGTTTTGATTGTGATTGCTGGAAAAATTGAATTGGGGGTATTTGTGGCTGGGCTGCTGCTTTCTTCTAAAGCGTCGATTGCATTTGCCAAGATATTCATAAATACCTGATTGAGCTGTCCGGGATGACATGGTATTTTTGGCAGTTCTCCGTATTCTTTAATTACTTCAATTCCCTGCCAGTGTGCCTTGGCTTTTAGCCTGCTGTTCAACATTAACAAGGTACTTTCTAAACCTTCGTGAAGGTCGGCAGGCTTGAATTTAGCTTCGTCTGCCCGGGAAAAATTGCGGAGAGTTTGAATGATTTCTACAATTCGATCGCATCCTGTGTGCATCGAATTTAGCAATTTGGGCAGGTCTTCTGCTAAAAATTCTAAGTCTATATCTTCAGCTTGTTTCTGAATTTTGGCTGGGGGATTCGGCAATTCTTCTCGATACATCTGCACGATGTCTAGCAAGTCGAGAACGTAGCCGCGGACGTGGCAGAGATTGCCGGCGACAAAGCCAACTGGGTTGTTAATTTCGTGGGCAATTCCTGCTAGCACTTGCCCGAGGGAAGACATTTTTTCGGTTTGGACTAATTGCATTTGAGTTTGTTGCAATTCGCGCAAAGCTGTTTGCAATTCCTGGGATTTTTGTCGATCGCGATCGGCAGCAGCAGCCCGTTCTTCCTCAACTCCGATCGCCCCAGCGATAATTCCGATCAGCTTGCAGTCGGCTTCTGTGGGTGCGATCGACTCGGTGTAGACTACGCACACGGCACCCACGTAATTCTCACCCAGCCTGACTGCTTGTCCCAGATAGCTTTTGAGTTGGTAGCGGATGACAGCGGGATCGATTTCGCCGTAGATCGTGTTCTGCAAGTCAGGAATCGCCACAGCCCGATCGCTGGCTTGGTGGCAGACATCGGTGCAGACATGGCCTTCGGCGCGATCGACCTCTGGGTAATCGGGCGGCGCTTGCCAAGTCGCGATCGCGCGCAGCAGCCCGCCTCCGACGTGGCTGTAGATGGCGCTGCTTCCCCCCAAAAGCTCGCCAGCTAAGGATGTCAGGCGCTGAATGTTCAAGCCCGCGTCGGTGGTGAATCCCAAAAAGCACTCGTTGATTTTGCTGAGGCGGTACTCTGCTTGTCTGCGCGCCGTCATGTCGCGAGAGTTGATCGCAATTCCGTTCACAGCGGGGTCTGCTAGCAAGTTAATGCCGACTCCTTCGAGAAAACACCAAGAACCGTCAGGGCGCCGGAACCGACCTTTGAGGGCGATCGGATCGCCGGGATTTGCGAGCAGTTTTTTACCGTCGGAAATCGCCGAGGGAATGTCATCCGGGTGAATGAAATCGAGGGCAATTTGACCGATGAGTTCCTCTGGTTCGTAGTCCAATACTGTTTCTACAGAAGGGCTTTCGTAAACAATGCGACCGCAGCCGTCGAGAATGGTAATGATGTCGGAACTGTTGAGAATTAGCGATCGCCACTTAGCTTCATTTTGCAGTAAAGCTGATTCGGCAAGTTTGCGATCGGTAATATCCTCTACCATTTCCAAAATAAACTGTGGCGTTTCGTGACTGCTGTGGATGACAGAGGCGCTGAGGCGTCCCCACCTAATGCTGCCGTCTGGGCGGAGGTAGCGCTTCTCGATTTGGTAAGCTTCGCGCGATCCTGATGCCAACTGTTGGCGCAATTGGCGATCGGACTTTGCGTCTTCCGGATGCGCCCAGTCGTCGATGCCGGCGCCGCGCAGTTCGGCTTCCGATCGCCCCAGCATAGCTTGAAATGCCGGATTAGTCGCGATCGCCACGCCTTCGAGGGTAGCCACTGTCATGCCGATCGCAGCGCGTTCAAAAATTGCCCGAAACCGCTGTTCGCTGTCCCGTAAAGCTGCCTCTGCTTCGACTTCCTGAGTGATGTCCCGCCCCGCCACTGCCATGCCTTTGCGGGAACCGTCGGGGTTAAACAGCGGCACTTTCCGCACTTCAAACCAATTGCTGCCGCCTGTAGGTAAGGAGACAACTTGGCGGGTGCAAGTCAGAGTACCGGCTTCCCAGGTAGTTTCCTCGGTTTCTTGCCAAGTTAGCAGGATTTCTCTGACTCTCGGATCGGCAGTAGCAGCAAGTTCGGCGGTAGTTTTGCCCTGGTAGTCTGAGGTATCGAGGCCCAAAAGTTGGAGGGCGCAGTCGTTAGCAATCAGCCAGCGCCCCTCGCTGTCTGTGAGGTTGACTGCGTCGGGTACGGCATCGATCGCGGTTTTCAGCCAATATTCTCGATCGCCCAGGGCTGCTTCAGCGCGCTTGCGATCGGCGATTTCGGCGACGGTTCCCTCGTAGTAAAGGAGTTCGCCGTTTTCGCCCTCAACTTCGCGCACGTTTTCCGAGATCCAGGTAGTGCTGCCGTCCCGGCGGAGTATGCAGGACTCAAACTCTTTCAGGGAGCCTTTTTTGGTAATAGTAGCGACGAATTGGGCGCGGCGGGTGCGATCGACATAAATGTTTGTTGCCGAACATTTTGCGATCAGTTCTGACGGAGAATCGTAGCCGTAGATGCGGGCGAGTGCCGGGTTGGCGCTGAGGTAGCGCCCGTCTGGGGCGATTTGAAATATGCCTTCGGTGGCGTTTTCAAAGATGCTGCGGTATTTTGCCTCGGCTTGTTTGAGGGCTTCTTCTGCTTGAATGCGATCGGTGATCTCAGCTTGGACGCCGATGAAGTGGGTAACGGTGCCGCTGCTATCGCGCACCGGTGAGATGGTGAGTTCATTCCAGAAGGGCGTGCCGTCTTTGCGGTAGTTTTTCAGAACTACTTTGCAGTCGTGTTGTTCTCGCAGGGCTGCGCGGATGCGATCGACGGCTGCGCGATCGGTATCCGGGCCTTGCAGGAAACGGCAGTTGTGTCCGATGATTTCGCTGCGATCGTAGCCTGTAATCTTCTCGAAGGCTGGGTTGCAGTAGACGATTGGGTTGTCCGGAAGTGTAGCGTCCGCGATCGCGATGCCGTTGCTGGTAGCTGCCAGGGCGCGATCGTACAGCCTCCATACTTCTTCTATTAAATTCGGTGCATTGGGGCCGGTACGATTCGGCGATAGATTGTCAAAAGGAATACTTATATCGATCTGCATAAGTTTTTATAGATTGAGTTTATTATCGATCGCGATCGGCAGCATACCCTGCAATTTTAACAAAAATTTCCTATTTTCTTATATAGCCTTTCTCAAAAAGATGAGGTATGACTGACAGCTTATATAACCCTTAAATTAAGAGGGCCCTCTTCCCAACAACGTCCGCGAATATGAGAGCTAGATCCACTATATGTCGAAGTTAGAAAATCATCCTCCAAAATTTATGCATTAAATTATACCAACAATAAATCAGTGTGCCGGGTTTTTCTTGCCTTCTACCTTGTAATTTTTGCATTCAAACGACTCTTACCCGTTAACTTATAATAGTTGTTGCCGCGCCTTCTCTATCTCTGGTATAGTTTATACCATTTGAGATTTTAGACTTTAGATTGGGACTTGCTGATGAATCTCGCAGTTGGGAGTTTACCTACAGTTGCATTCATTTTTAAAACTAATATTAATTAACAGCGTTTAGTCGGCTTACTGCTGCCGGCAATAAAGTTTTACCTCTAGAGCCAAAATAGAAACTCTAGCTCTAGTGAAATGTTTTTAATCAAATCTTTTTTAGTTGTTAAACGATCCAAACTATTCTGAAAAAAAACCGAGTCAAGATTAATTTTGAACGATCGCAGCCAGTTCGGAAATATCATCGATCGCAAAAGTCGGTGCTAGGGCCAGACACTCAGCGCGATCGCCATATCCGTAAGCCGCCCAACAAACATCTATCCCAGCATTTTTAGCAAACAGCAAATCAACCGCTGTATCGCCAACCATTAACACTTGACTGTGATCCAAATCCGGGAACAGCGGTTTAATTATCGAGTGAAAAACACTTGGATTGGGTTTTTGAATAATTTGTCCGTCATCACCTAAAATCAAATCAAAAAAACCGTTAATTCTCAACTTTTCCAGGAACAGATTTACAAAACTAACGTGTTTGTTGCTGAAAACTATCAAGCTCAATCCCGACTTGCTCGCCAACTGCAAAATTTGCTTGGTACCAGGAAATAAATCGAGCTGCTTTTCACCTTCAGTCCGATAATAAGAGCGGTAAGTTTCAACCCATTCGGGAATTGCGCTTTCCTCGATCGCCGGATGCAGCATTTTAAAAGTATTTGGTAAATTAATGCCGATCGTCCCTTGAATTATATCTGCCTCAGGCGGTGTATTACCAAAACTTTCAAAAGTTTTAGTAATGCAAGATATAATGGCTTTATGAGTAATTGCCAAAGTGCCGTCAAAGTCGAAAATAATTAACTTGTACTGACTCATATTCAAAATTCCCTAGATAGCAACATGAGGCTGAAAACGATGATACAATAGAATTGTCAATCTATAAATAACAATAAACGGGTTGCATCGGGAGTTTGGGAAATATATCTGTAGGGGCGAAGCATGACCGCAGTGAATATGAGATTATAACTAATAACTTATATGCGGTCATGCTTCGCCCTCTTCAAAGTTGAGATGCACCCAATAAACCAGTATACTATTACTCAATTAAGTAATGTGTGCTGGCAATTACATTTTTCCCAATTACCAATTCCCAATTCCCAACTTTTAGTGACTGCCGATAATCTTTCAACATTCAAGAGGTCAAGATGAATGTCACCGAAAAACCCGAATTTTTAGCAACAGACTTTCCAGACCACACTCAATTACCAGACTCCGACGGTACTTTTGTGAAAAACTTTCAAGAACACCCTCAAAGCATCCTCTTAACAACATCAATTAGACCTATTCTAGACCAAGTTCATCCCGACGGACAATACTGCATCGGTCAAGATTCAGGTATTTACTGGCGAGTAGCGCAACCCCCGGAACCGCCCGAAAAAGGAGCCGAAGCACCAGATTGGTTTTACGTGCCCGACGTGCCGCCAACTCTCGACGGAAATATGCGGCGTTCCTATGTGATGTGGAAAGAATTAATGCCGCCGTTAATTATACTAGAATTTGTTTCGGGAGATGGCAGCGAAGAAAGAGATAAAACTCCCAAAAAGGGGAAATTCTGGATTTACGAACGGATTATTAGACCTGCTTTTTACGGAATTTATGAAGTCAAAAAAGCCAAAATAGAATGCTATCATTTGGTAGAAGATAGATTTGAGTTAATGTCAGAAAATCAGCGCGGACATTACCAAATCGAGCCAATGGGATTGGAATTGGGCATTTGGCAAGGAGTTTATCAGGGCGTAGAACTGCCTTGGCTGCGCTGGTGGGATGCTGAGGGGAATTTGCTGCTGGCCGCTGATGAACGGGCAGAACAAGCCGAATTAGCAGCAGAACAAGAACGACAAAGGCGCATAGAAGCTGAGTTGCGAATTCAAGCTTTGGAAGCGCGTTTGCGAGAGTTAGAAGGCAGCTAATAGGTAGCCAGAAACCGGGTTTTTCCGCCAAAATATTCGCAAAAAATCCTCAATCTCCCAAAAACCCGGTTTCTTTGAACCTACCAGAAAGAATTGCTTGAAAGCCCAAAGCCCGATCGGGAGAAATTAAAATCAGACTATTCATTACTCCAATCCTCGGACTTAAGGGTAGAGGTCGCTCTCAAACTGTCAACTGTCAACTGTCAACTGGCCCAAGTATTCGATTCAAACCCTCAATCTCGCCAAAAACCCGGTTTCTTGATTGGCAGCTACCAGCCCCAAAAACAAGATTGACATCGGTTCTAATCCAGAATTTGCGTATATTAATTGATTAGTAAAGTATTGCATCACTTTTGTGTAAGTCCTATGGCACTAATTGTTCAGAAATATGGTGGAACATCGGTTGGTACAGTCGATCGCATTTTAGAAGTAGCCCGACGAGTAGTCAAAACAGTACAGCTTGGAAACTCCCTCGTCGTCGTACTTTCAGCAATGGGGAAAACCACCGACGGTTTAGTGAAACTCGCTAAGGAAATTTCCCCAAATCCCAACAAACGGGAAATGGATATGTTGCTTTCCACTGGGGAACAAGTATCGATCGCCCTTTTGAGTATGGCATTGCAGGAAATGGGACAGCCCGCCATTTCCCTCACCGGCGCCCAAGTCGGCATTGTCACCGAAGCCGCCCACACCCGCGCCCGGATTTTGCGAATCGATCCGGCGCGCATGGAAACCCAGTTAAATAGCGGAAAAGTTGTCGTCGTTGCCGGTTTTCAAGGCATCGCCGACGCCGGAGAATTGGAAATCACCACCTTGGGGCGCGGCGGTTCCGATACCACAGCAGTAGCCCTCGCCGCAGCCTTGCGCGCCGACAGATGCGAAATTTATACCGACGTGCCCGGAATTCTAACTACAGATCCGCGCTTGGTAGCCGACGCGCAATTGATGGATGAGATCACCTGCGACGAAATGCTGGAATTGGCGAGTTTGGGTGCAAAAGTCCTGCATCCGCGCGCGGTAGAGATTGCCAAAAATTACGGCGTGCCGCTGATCGTGCTTTCTAGCTGGAGTGACGCCCCCGGTACGCGGGTGGTGTCGCCTCCCCCCCAACCCCGGCCTTTGGAGGGCTTGGAGCTCGCAAAAGCGGTCGATGCGGTGGAATTTGACTTGGATCAGGCGGGGGTGTCGCTGTTGCGTTTGCCCGATCGCCCGGGAGTAGCAGCGCGGTTGTTTGGTGCGATCGCGCAACAACACCTCGATATAGACTTAATTATCCAATCAATTCACGAAGGAAATACGAACGATATCGCCTTTACAGTCAGGCGAAATTCCCTGAATCAAGCTGTCGCGGTTGCAGATGCAATTGTCCCCGCCTTGGGTAAGAATTCTCGCCCAGAATTGGGGGAACCCGAAGTGAAAGCAGAGGAACGACCCATAGCTAAAGTTAGCATTGCGGGTGCGGGAATGATCGGGCGGCCGAGGGTAGCAGCCGAGATGTTTAAGACTTTGGCGGATGCGGGAATTAACATTCAGATGATTTCCACTTCCGAGGTGAAGGTTAGTTGTACGATCGATGCTACGGATTGCGATCGGGCAGTTGCCGAACTCTGCAAAGCATTTGATGTCGCCAACTCCCCTGTCGGGCTGCATTCCTCATCGAACAAACCGCCCGCAGTCAGGGCTGTAGCGTTGGATCTCAATCAAGCGCGTCTGGCAATTCGTCAATTACCCGATCGCCCTGGAGTAGCAGCAAAACTGTTCGGACTGTTAGCCGAAGAAAATATCAGCGTAGATACAATCATTCAATCGCAACGCTGCCACAATATCGACGGCATCTTAACCCGCGACATAGCATTTACCGTAGCACAAATAGACGCCGCCGCAGCTAAAGAAGTCCTAGAAAAATCAGCAGTTGAATTCGGCTGGGGCGAAGTCGCAGTCGATACAGAAATCGCCAAAGTTAGCGTAGTAGGTTCCGGGATGGTAGCGCATCCGGGAGTAGCCGCGAAGATGTTTGAAGCGCTTTCGCAGCACAAAATCAACATTCAAATGATTGCGACTTCTGAGATTAAGATTAGCTGCGTTGTGGATGAAGCACAAGGTGTCACAGCTTTGAAAGCAATTCACGCCGCGTTTGAGCTTTCGGGGAGTGAAAGAATCCAAGTTCCCGCCTGATAAAGGTTCGGACTCAGGACTTTAGTCCTTTCTTACAGGTTTGTAGTAAGGACTTCAGTCCTAATTTATTATGAACTAGCAACAAAAGTTCTTACTGCAAATTCCCGAGCATTAAACTGTGTTAGGATCGAATTGGCGATCGACTAAAAGGAATTTAATCTTATGACAGTAGCTAACGAACAGATTACTGATGCCAGCAGCAATAGCGGTTTATCGAATTTTCGCATCACTGTTGAAGGTCTGCTAGAACTTTTAGATTTAGAAGAAGAGGATGAGTACGGAATTTTAAGACCAACTGAATATGCTTTCAGGACAGCGATGAAATTAATTGCTGAAGCCTATGATAGTATGGGGAACAGTTTTCCTAAATGCTCGATTGGTACAGATGACCAAGGTAGTATTAGACTGGCTTGGCAAAATCTAAATACTGATTGTAGAGTCAGGTTATTCTGCCCATCTAATGCCGAGGGGAAAGCTTACATTTATCATCAGAAGAATCAGGAATATAAATCGGAAGATCTCATTTCCGCGTCAACGTTAGTTCATTGGCTAGAGTGGTTTAACCAGGTATGACTGATAAATTTTAGAGGAGTCACTCAGATGCAGTCTTAAATATGTAATGAAGTGCTATAATAATTATTGTTCGTGGATAAAATTTATCCAATTTGTTCTGCGAATGACATTTTTATGACTAAATACTTATGACTACAAACTATGAATTCGATTCTTTAGCTGACAGTGCTATTGTCTATAGAGCTTTACTTCGGAGACAATGGATTGATGAAACCAGCGATATAGTTTTACTTTTCGCTTATTTACTTCGACCCAATGAGCCTGGTTTATCGGTAACAATTGCCAGTGTTTGTTCACCCGAACAATGTGCAGCAAAATTCAGAAATTGTTACGGAGTTGCTAGTCTGCAAGTAGGACAAATTCGTGAATTAGGTTTAGATGCAGTACCTGATTCAGCATCCCACGCTCAGATTGTCGGTTTACCTTATGTGACAGATGACCGAGACAGGGCTGAAAGATTAGCTGATTTGTTAGCAGAGCGATCGAGAATTGTATGGACACCTTCGCAAACATAGCTGAGCAAGTTTGCAAATTAAATCCGGGTTAAAAACCCCTGATAATACTCGGCGGTTTCAACCGTCGAGTATTTCTTTCGCGATCGCCTCCACCACCGGCACGCAAACCGAATTTCCAATTTGCTTGTAACTTTCCCCCGCACTCGGATAACTCTTAAAATCTTCAGGAAAACCCATCAGACGGTAGCATTCCTTCAGCGTCAGCTTTCGCACCAAATCTCGATCGCGAAAATAGACAAAAAACCTGCCCGATGTTTCTTGCGAAGGAATAGTCGGATGGACGCCATCCACCGAATAAATGCGATTCGGCTGTCTGTGCACCCTCGATAAATGTTCTGTATTCGGCCTGACGCCAGTTTTCCAAGTACCTTTATTCCTATAGCCTACAAATAACAATCCCGAATCTTGCTTTCTCGGAGACTCAATTAAAGTATACTCGGATTTATCCAATATTTCAAAATCCCCTGTCTCGTCTAGAAATTCCCTGAGTTTTGGCGGAAACTTGGTTTTGAGACGAGAAAAATTGAATTCTTTACCCTTAGTTGCAATAATAAATATTCTTTCGCGGTGTTGGGGAATTCCAAAGTCTTTAGCATTAAGCATTTTGTAATTCACGCTGTATCCCAAATCTTCAAGGCTGGCAATAATTACTTTTAAGGTATTTCCCTTGTCGTGATGGATCAAGTGCTTGACATTTTCCAGCACAACTACTTGAGGTTGCTTTACTTTAATAATTTTACAAATCTCGAAAAACAGCGTCCCTCTAGTATCTTCAAAACCCAGCTTTTTGCCGCAGATGCTAAAAGGTTGGCACGGAAACCCAGCTACTAAAACATCAAAGTCTGCCAACTCGGCTGGATTGATGTTACTGATGTCTGGAAAAGGCAATTCTCCGAAATTATCTGCGTACACTTCCCGGCATTTGCTGTTAATTTCGCAGGAAAAAACACATTCAAAGCCCATTTTTTCAAAACCTTGTCTGAAACCTCCTATGCCTGAAAATAAGTCTATAAATTTCATCTATAATTTAACGTAAAACATTACTAAATCTAATAATAACAGATTTTGTTCCTCTCTCTTCTTCCACTCTGCGCTCTCTGCGCTCTCTGTGGTTCAAAAAACTAATCTAAACAAAAACCGACATCCCACAGGGAATTGCCGTGTATGCAGATATCGGGTAGAATGTCGATCGCCCAAAAAACTCCCAAACTTGTCCCGCAGCCCACTAAACTAGAAATAGCAGAACCAAATACAGCCATTATCTACTTCCTTTCACCAACCATGAGTCAAACCTTGGAAAACCTCACCGCCATCGACGACAAGCTGTCCAAACGCCACATCGACCTCGATCCGGGCGGCTACTTCATCATTTACATCGATCGCGAAACCAGCCTAATTTGCGCCAAACACTTCACCAACATTATCGACGATCGCGGCCTCGCCGTCGATCCCGAAACCGGCAAACCCATCCCCGCCCGCGGCAAAGTAGAACGCACTCAGTGCACGCTTTTTAGTGGCAGAACCGCCAAAGAACTTTGCGTCAAAATCCTAGAAGAAACCCGCCCCAGCCCGGTGACAATGTTCGATCACGCGGCTTATCTGGGACGGGAATTTGTGCGGGCAGAACTTGCTTTGTTGAACGATCGAGAATACGTTCAAGATTAGTCCCAGCGTCAACTGTCAACTGTCAACTGTCAACTGTCAACTGTTCAAGAAAAACCTTGGTACCAGAAATAAGTCACCATCGGAATCACTGTCGCCAACACCAACAGCACAACCACAACAACTGTGGCATTACCTTGGTCTGTTTCTTCAGCTTTTTTAAACGTGCCTTCAACTTGAATGTTATCAACAACTTTAGGCGCGCCCGGATCTGGTTCGCCGGACATCACAGTCGCAATCCGGGAACTAGCTTCGGAAAATGCCTCGTTGTATTTATTACCTTCTCGCAGCGGCACTTGCACAGTTTCCCCAGCTACACTCTGGGCAATTTCATCGCTTAGCAGTGACTTTACCCCTTCGCCGGTGCGAATTCCCGCGCTGTTGGTAACAGTGTCGAGAACGAGTAAAATTTGGTTATCCTGGTCTTCTTTTGCGGGAAACCACTGTTCAAACAGTTGGTCGGTGAAAGTCGCAGCCGTTTCGCCGTAGTCTAGGCGGTGGATAGTGACAAACCTGACTTGTTTTCCTGTTTTCTGTTCCAGGGTGTCGAGCACGCTGCTGACGTTGCTTTCGGTACTCCGGCTGAGTACGTCGCCTTTGTCCCACACCCAAGTTCGATCGCCCGCCGACAACACTGGCATTTCGTAAACGCCCGTCGCCAATGCCGGCAATACCGCTATCTGGGATGCGATCAGGACGATCGCGATCGCCACAGCCGCTTGTTGGAGATAATTTCTCCAGTTAAATAATTGCTCTAGTCTAGTCATCAGAAAAATGGGTTTGAAACCCCGTCCTTTCAGGACGGCTTTACATTTGTTGTTACTACCGCCTTGGAGTCGCAAGAGTTCGGTGTGATGAAAGTGTTGCACTTTCAACGGGACAATTACCGTTTCAAATTTTGCGACCCTGTACGCATAGTGTTTGCTACCGAAAAGTTGCGGTAAGCCCTATTTCTAGGTGTATATTTCCCTTCGCCACTGACTGCCAAAGTGGTTAAAAACGCTGCGGTGGCATTCTTAACGTTTTGCGGGATACCACTCCCAGACAGTTCAGTTTGTCTTAAAGACGTAGGCTAGACACTGGTTTAGTCCTGAATTTGTGAAGGTGGTGAGCCTTCCTCTTTCAAGCCCCATGCCTTTGGGCTGGGGTCAATGACGAGGTTAACCGTAACACTGACTTTTTTCCAAAAATACTATAGAACCCCCTGTAAAATTCATTTTACACGGTGCAATATTTATAATTAGGTCGTCAGTCCAACTCCCCGCCGGATTATTTTACGATTTTAAGTATGGAACCAGCAGACACTTATAAAGGTTGGATTCTTCAATCCCAGAAAGTATTCTACGTCGAAGTTTGGGATAGCTGCGGCAACCGCCACGTCGCCGTCCAAAATGCCAAAACTGAAGAGGAAGCTTTGGAATTGGCCAAAAAGTGGATTGACAACTATGAGTCTAAACCCGGAAGAATGCCGATCGACGTACCGCATCCTTTCGGGGATGCGATCGATATGCCATTTTAATTCAGTTGACAGTTGACAGTTGACAGTTGACAGTTAGGAAAATGTGTTACGAAATTCCTCGCAATTTTTTAGTATTTTCTACCAAACTCATAGCAAATTCATCGAACCTTTGAGACAGTTTTTCATCCAACAATTTACCATCAGGACTAAAAGCTTTCCAAGCTTGTCCGATCGCAATTTGTTCGGGAATTACCCAAGCGTGTACCCATCTCAGAATCGTTCGCAAATCGTTAAGGGCGTTGTTGTTGACTTGTCCTCCCAACACGCTGATTGCACCCGCAACTTTCCCGTCCAAATGCTCGAAACTCATCAAATCCAGGGCATTCTTGAGAACACCGCTAACGCTACCGTGATACTCCGGCGTTGCCAAAATTAAACCGTCGGCTTGGCGTACCGCATTCCGCAGCTTTTCCACATCCGGGTAATCGTGATAATCATTCTCGCCGTCGCAGAAGGGCAGATCGAGCGATCGCAAATCGAATATTTCAACTTCTGCGCCCAGGGCCTGCGCCCGTCCTGCTGCTACCGTCAGCGCTAACTGGCTGTAGGAGCCAGCCCGCAAACTTCCACCAATGCCGACAATCTTTACCATAGGAGTTGAAAAACAATAACTGCTTGACTAAGACGTACTCATTACGACTATGATTAGTCTAACAAGTGCGATCGGCAAATGTCAATCGATTTTAGATTTGGGATTTGACGTGGCCGAGAAACCGGGTTTTTGCCAAGATTCTTGGTGAAAGCCACAGATTTGGTAAAAAACCCGGTTTCTGAGTCGCAGAGAGTGGGAGGGGCCGAGAAACCGGGTTTTTGCCAAAATTCTTGGTGAGAGCCGACAGATTTGGTAAAAAACCCGGTTTCTGAGTCGCAGTGCGTAAATTCAGTTGACAGTTGACAGTTGACAGTTAAGAGCGACCTCTACCTGGAAGTCCGAGGATTGGAGTAATGAATAGTCGGATTTTAATTTCTCCCGCTCAAGGTTCCGGCTTTAAACGAATTCTTTCTGGTAAGTTCAGTGGAGGGACAGAGA
Organism: Oscillatoriales cyanobacterium; assembly: GCA_004292955.1. Taxonomy (GTDB): domain Bacteria; phylum Cyanobacteriota; class Cyanobacteriia; order Cyanobacteriales; family Microcoleaceae; genus Microcoleus. Next base: position 34,080 of record RDXX01000015.1, read on the forward strand.
AACCGGGTTTTTGCCAAAATTCTTGGTGAAAGCCCCTGATGCCGCGAAAAAACCCGGTTTCTGAGTCGCAGTGGGTTCAAAATCCTGCATCTTCAGGTACCTATTGAGATGTCATCGACAGATAAACCCATTGAACACCCGGCATCTTGTTAAAATAAACGAACGTAGCAAACCACAAGCGGTCAATCTTGGCAGTATTCCACCTTGGGCAAAAAGTAATATGAAAAATTCTTGGAAACACGCATGGCTGGGACATCTAGCTGAAAACAAAGACAAATCGAGCCAGCAGAATCCTAAAAAATCAATTCCAGGACGAAATCTTTGGCGCATCCTGGGTAGTTTGGTGATTTCTCAAGGAATATTGCTCTCTACCCCGGTGTTTGCCGACAGCGCGCCAAACAACACGATGAGTTACAGCCAACTCATCGACAACATAGAAAAAGGACAAGTCAGTAAAGTCGAAATAGATGAAATCCAAAGAACTGCCAAAGTTAGGCTAAAAGATCAAAAAAGCGATCAGGCGCAAATTGTTACTCTCTTCGACTACAACAACCGAGAACTCTACTCGCAAATCCGCGCCAAAAAGATCGACTTTGAAGTCAAACAAACAGCCGACAACGCGGCCGCAGTTAGTTTAGTAGTAAACTTGCTGGTAATTTTTGCAGTGTTGGCAGTGTTGATGGCTATCCTGCGCCGATCGACCCAATCGCAAGGAAATGCCATGAACTTCGGCAAATCCCGAGCCCGTTTCCAAATGGAAGCCAAAACCGGCGTGATGTTCGACGACGTAGCAGGTATCGAAGAAGCTAAAGAAGAACTGCAAGAAGTTGTCACTTTCCTGAAAAAACCCGAACGCTTCAACGCCATCGGCGCCAAAATTCCCAGAGGAGTTCTGTTAATCGGGCCTCCGGGAACAGGTAAAACCATGTTGGCAAAAGCGATCGCAGGTGAAGCAGCCGTCCCATTCTTCAGCATCTCCGGTTCCGAATTTGTGGAAATGTTCGTCGGAGTCGGCGCCTCCCGCGTCCGCGACTTGTTCCGCAAAGCTAAAGAAAATGCGCCCTGCATCGTCTTCATCGATGAAATAGACGCCGTAGGAAGGCAGCGCGGTGCTGGTATTGGCGGCGGAAATGACGAACGCGAACAAACTCTCAATCAGTTGCTGACAGAGATGGACGGCTTTGAGGGTAACAGCGGCGTGATTGTGATTGCAGCTACTAACCGCCCCGACGTGCTCGATACTGCCTTGCTGCGGCCCGGTAGGTTCGATCGCCAAGTAACGGTAGATTTGCCCAGTTACAAAGGGCGTTTGGGGATTTTGGAAGTGCACGCGCGCAACAAAAAACTCGACGAGGAAGTTGCCCTAGACATGATTGCCCGTCGCACTCCAGGCTTTTCCGGCGCTGATTTGGCAAACTTGCTCAATGAAGCAGCTATTCTGACAGCGAGGCGACGCAAAGACACGATTGGTACTTTGGAAGTTAATGATGCGATCGACCGAATTACGATCGGGCTGACTCTGAATCCGCTGCTCGACAGTAAGAAAAAGTGGCTAGTAGCATACCACGAAATCGGACACGCCCTCGTATCAACTATGCTCAAAAATACCGACACCCTAGAAAAAGTAACGATTATTCCCCGTTCCGGTGGCATCGCAGGCTTTGCCAACTACGTACTCGACGAAGAAATGCTTGACAGCGAAGGTTTGAGGAGTCGGGCGTGGCTGTTAAGCCGGATTACGGTAGCTTTGGGGGGACGGGCTGCGGAGGCAGAAGTTTACGGCGATGCGGAAGTAACTCTGGGCGCCAGCAGCGATATCACAGAAGTCAGCAAACTAGCGAGACAGATGGTAACGCTTTACGGAATGTCGGATTTGGGGCCTGTGGCTTTGGAAAGTCCGAACAATGAGGTGTTTTTGGGCCGAGACTGGAATTCGCGATCGGATTATTCTGAAGCAATGGCGATGAAGATCGATCGGCAAGTCCGAGAAATCGCTATTCACTGCTACGAAGAAGCCCGCCAAATTATCCGCGAAAACCGCGCTTTGGTAGACAAGCTGGTGGAAGCGCTGTTGGATGAAGAAACCATCGATGGTGAGGAATTCCGCCGAATTGTCGATCGATACACCGAGTTGACAACAAAAAAAGAGTTAGCCCCAACGTGAATTAGTCAGCAGTGATTAAATGTTTGCAGTAAGGTTTGTAGGGGAGCATCTCAGTTTTGCAAGAAGCATTTTTTCTTCACAGTGCGAGCGTCCCCGCTCGCGTGCGTATACAAGCACGCGAGCGGGGACGCTCGCACTATAAATGCAAAACTGAGATGCTCCCGGTTTGTAGTGAGGACTTCAGTCCTTCTTTTTGGAAGAATTAAGACTAAAGTCCTCACTACAGTAAGGTTTGTAGTGAGGACTTCAGTCCTTCTTTTTGGAAGAATTAGGACTAAAGTCCTCACTACAAACTAAGAAGAATTAGGACTAAAGTCCTCACTACAAACCTAAAAATTACAAGTTTGTAGTGAGGACTTCAGTCCTCATTCCCAGACTAATTAAGATTGATTGGAATACATTTCACGAAGTACCAAAGCCGGATCTACCCAGCGGCCGCCGTACTTCAATCCCCAATGCAGGTGAGGCCCACTCGTGCGCCCTGTCATACCGACTCTGGCAATTCTCGCACCGGCCGGCACAGTTTGACCCTGCCAAATTTGCAGGCCGCCTTCACGATCGATATAATAACGCCCGCCGTTAGCGGTTTGCACCCTACCTTTGAGGTGACAGTAGATGTGATCCCAATTTCCCGATCGCACTACCATACCAGTACCGCACCTGCCATCTTCCCAAACTTCCACAACTTGACCCCCCCACCAATTGCGGATGTAGCTGCCTTCCGGGGCCGCCATGTCCAAACCGTAATGAAAATCCCCGCCGCGGGGGCCGAAGGGGGAAGTATAGGCTTCAAAACTTTCCACTGGAAAAGAAGCTTCTTGCCACAAATTACCCGTCGCTACTCTGCTTGGTAAACCTGACTGAGCTTTGACCACCTGCTGCTGCAAATAAGGGCTGATCAACACAATGCCGATCGAAAGTGCCAGCAGCAGCATCTGTCTGAAACGAAAAAAGCGTTTTACCGTCAGCGGGCCTCTAGAGTCTTGCAGGATTTTTTTCACGGCGAACAAGTTGAATGTGTGTGCGAGTGTGCGTTGAGGAGTGCCAATTCGCTGCAAGATGGCGTCTGATATCTACCCTTCCTTCGCGAATCAGTTTATCAACAACGTGTATCTTACTCCATCCAAAACCCGTGTCAAGGCTTCCGGGCATTTACGCGGGGGTAAGGCAAAAAAAAATGGCCTCAGAATTTCGGCTGCGGTTGAATTCGATCGAGCTTTTGCTTGACACTATAGTAGTTCGGGGATTTTGGATGTCGTCTGAAATCTCAAATTTATAACACACATCAAGCAATGCTTACTGAAATTTTTCCTTTTAGTTTTGCCATAGACGCAACTGCGATCGCCGGTGCGTCATTATGGTCTTTAGCCCTGTATTGGGGTCTCTCACCCATCACAGAATGGGTAATCCTGCAACTCAACCGCTGGATGAATTTTGCCGAAAGATCCCTCTACACCTCGGAAGCGGAGTTTGAGAGAACCCGCCAAGCCCGAGAAGCTCAAAATGCCTTTTATGCTTCCCTGTTGAGTATTCTGCCCTTTTTGATTGTGGGCGGATTGTGCAATTGGGGCGTCGAATTGTCGTTGGGTGCCAGTTGGGCGGTATCTATGGGGACGATCGCCTGTATTGGCGGTGGCGTGTACGAACTCGGGCGCCGAGACGGCGAGTCTTAGGCAATTTTAGATTTTGGATTTGGGACACTCCTGGACGCGCAGGTAGTCAGAAACCGGGTTTTTGCGACAATATTTCGTTGTCACCCGCAGATTCGCTAAAAAACCCGGTTTCTTTTGTTGAAGCAGGTAATTCCTGTATGATTGTCGCTCAAAAATTACAATGTAAAGCTATGAAACTAAAGTGGTTGATACCTGCAATTATCTCATCTTTTTCGATCGTTGTTATTCCTGCGAAAGCGGCTGAAACCAGGTGCGGATGGTTGATTAATCCCACGCCTGCTAATTGGTATCTCAAAGACAAATATGCTCAGTGGATTATCTCGGCGCAAGGGGGATATCAAGCCGGAGGAATGGATAATATTCCTCCTTTTAACGACGATGAATATGTCAAAACTAATGTCAATTATGGATATGGTTGTGCTTGTTTGGATGTGGTAACAGATAGAAATCGAATCAGAATTACCACGATACAAGGTGGCGAACAATTACCACTCTCGACTTGTCGCCAAGATCCGAATTTACCAAAAATTCGTTAGTTGTGGCAAAACTAGACATTTTTTTAACTCAGTAAAATGAAATACGAACCAACATCATTAAATCAAGCCCGCGCCGCCTTCAAACAAATCTGGGGATACGACGACTTTCGGCCGCCTCAAGGAGAAATCGTCAGCAGTTTGTTAGCCGGGAAAGATACAATGATAATTATGCCGACAGGTGGTGGCAAATCAATCTGCTTTCAACTGCCAGCTTTATTACAAACAGGCTTAACTTTGGTGATTTCGCCGTTAGTCGCACTGATGGAAAATCAAGTGCAAGAATTGCGCGATCGCAATTTACCCGCTGCCCTCCTCCACAGTCAATTACCAGCACAGCAACGCCAACAAACTATGCAATCGCTACAACAAAATAAGTTGAGATTGCTGTACCTATCTCCCGAAACATTGCTCAGCAAACCTGTTTGGGAAATTATCAGTCAGCCGCACATCCCAATCAACGGTTTAATATTAGATGAAGCTCACTGTTTAGTCCAGTGGGGCGATACTTTTCGACCAGCTTACCGCCGTTTGGGTACAGTGCGATCGGCTTTGTTAAAATCTAAGCCGGAAGGAACTAAAATTGCGATCGCAGCTTTCACCGCCACCGCCAACCCCCAAGCGCAGCAAACAATCAACAAAGTCTTGCAACTACACAAGCCGGAAGCTTTTTTGCTCAGTCCGTACCGTTCTAACCTGCACCTGCAAGTGCAAACTGTCTGGACACGCAGAGGGCGGAGACAACAGTTATTAAATTTTATCAAAGCTCGACCAAAAGAAGCAGGTTTAGTCTACGTCCGCACTAGAAAAGATAGCGAAAACTTGGCGGATTTGTTGGAAGATGCGGGTTATAAAACGGCAGCCTATCATGCAGGTTTGAGTCCAGAATCGCGGCGAAAAATAGAAACAGCTTGGCTGAATAACGATCTGAAATTTGTTGTTTGTAGCTGCGCCTTCGGGATGGGAATTAATAAGCCGGATGTGCGCTGGGTTGTTCATTTTCAAGCACCTTTGCTATTATCGGAATACATTCAGGAAATAGGTAGAGGCGGACGCGACGGCAAATCTGCGATCGCCCTGACGTTGATTAGCGAACCGACGGGTTTGCTTTATCCCGATGACAAACAAAGAGCACAATTTTTTCAAGACAAATTGCGATCGCAATTTCGAGAAGCCCAGCAGTTGGCGAAACAACTCCCGGCTAAGGGCGATGCAGATGCTGTGGGGCGGGAATTCCCTGAAAGTGCGATCGCCCTTTCGATCTTGCACAGCAGCGGACAGTTAAGATGGGAAGATCCTTTCAATTATGCGATCGACAAATCCGCACAACAAAAAAGTGTCAAACAAAACTTTACCGCCCCCGAAGAAATGGCAAAATATCTCAAGCATCGGGAGTGCAGGTGGCAATTTTTGCTGCAAGCTTTTGGCTTTACCAAGGAAGCTACATCTATGCGCTGCGGGCACTGCGATAATTGTCGGTGAAATTGACAATTAGACTAAAAAATGTTAGAATATAAAGAGCAGACGGCGGTTGAAACCGCTGCTATACAAACGATGTCCGCCTCCGCGGACTAAGAGAGGATAACTTCAACAGTTGACAGTTGACAGTTGACAGTTGACAGTTTGAGAGCGACCTCTACCTAGAAGGAAGAGGATTGGAGCAATGAATAGTCTGATTTTAATTTCTCCCTCAAAGGGAGAGGCTTTCAACCAATTCTTTCTGGTAATTTTAATTGCCTTTGTCTTCAACCCGCGGAGGCGGGTTTTGTTTTTATAGACGCGGTTTCAACCGCCCTGTCTTCTTTTTACGCAATTCCTGCTTAATAAAGGCAAAAAACAGTAAAAATTAAATGATAGAAACAAAGACTACGGCACAGATATATACAGTAGAAAATACAGAGGAATTTAATCAAACTAATGTCACTCAGCGATTAGATATTTGGCTGTCAAACCAGATACCAGACTTATCGAGATCGCGAATCCAAACTCTGATATCACAAGGCAACGTCAAAGTCAACGACGCAACCTGCACCTCGAAAAAAATATCAGTCAAAACGGGCGATCGCATCCACATCACTTTACCCGAAGCCCAGCCCACAAAATTAGAACCCCAAGCAATTCCCCTCGACATCCTCTACGAAGACGACAGCCTAATAATCATCAACAAACCAGCCGGATTAGTCGTCCATCCAGCCGCCGGACATCTAGACGGTACCTTAGTCAACGCCCTGTTAGCCCACTGTCCCCTCGCAGAAATCGGCGGCGTTCAACGCCCCGGAATCGTCCACAGATTAGACAAAGATACAACAGGTGCGATCGCGATCGCCAAAACCGACATCGCCCACCAAAACCTGCAAGCCCAACTCAAAACCAAAACCGCCCGCCGGGAATATTTAGGCGTAGTTTACGGAGTTCCTAACGCCGAAACAGGTACAATAGACCTACCCATCGGCCGGCATCCCACAGACCGCAAAAAAATGGCAGTAGTACCAGAACAAAAAGGCGGCCGCCCCTCCGTTACTCACTGGACAATCAAAGAAAGAATCGGCAACTATTGCTTAATGCACTATCAATTAGAAACAGGCCGCACCCATCAAATTCGCGTCCACACAGCCGAAATTAAACATCCCATAGTCGGCGACCCCATGTACAGTTCCAACCGTTCCATCGGCGTAAATTTAACCGGACAAGCCCTCCACGCATGGCGCCTGCAATTGCAGCATCCGTTAACCGGAGAGTTGATTGAGGCGATCGCGCCTTTACCCGATCAATTCAACACTCTGCTAAAAATATTGCGCCTGCGAGCTCATATTTGATAATTGGTAACTGAGTATGGGGAATTAATAATTGGGAATTGATGACTACTAACTACTGTTCGCGAGCGGGGACAGCACTACTACTGTTTGCGAGCGGGGACAGCACTACTAACCACTAACCACTAACCACTAACCACTAACCACTAACCACTAACCACTAACTACTAACCACTAACCACTAACTACTAACCACTAACTACTAACTACTAACCACGGACAAAAAATTATGAGTCCTGAGTTTTGGATTCCGAGTTTAATAAAAAACTCAAACCTCAAAACTCAAGACTCAAAACTCTCTCAGCCTAAAAACTGATCGATTAAATCCATAGCCCGACACAAACAATAGTACCAAGCAGTATCAATTAGCGGCGAGGAACCATCGTGGCAATATTGATATTAGCCAGAGATACGCGCTGCGGCGGAGTAGCAGGCATGGACATATTCCGAGCCATATTCAAATAGTTCGACGGATCGCCAGCCTTCGCTTGCTGTTCTTGAGGAACAAAACGGCGAACTGTACTCTGCCAAATGATTTGCGGGAAGCCAAGCTGCGAGCGGTGGTACTCGTTGTAGCGAGGTGTCTTCAAATTGAAAGGAGTTTCCCCTCCAACACGCTGAGGCAAAATTCGGCGTTTTTGGTAAGGAATTGTATCGTAGCCGAAGTTGTCGAGGTACTCATCGCTATTGACCAATTCGTCAATAAACCCTTGAGGCCCCTTGGTTGCAACTACGATCGACCAAGCAATCTTTTCGCGATCGCTGTACACATCCCGGCCCAAAACGCGCTGCACGCACATTTCCACAAACCGGTAGTTGCTGTTAGTTTGGTAATTCCGCTCCAAGAAAGGCCCCGAAGTCGCCAAACCGCGAATGAAATCCCGCACAGTAATTTGGCCGAACTTGAGTTGCGACTCCAAAGACTTTTGGCGGTTGCTCTTCAGGATTTGGTGTTCGCTGTAAATCTGACGATATCCAGCCCAAATCAAATTTTCCATGTCCCCGGACGAGAGCACATTTTCAGTTGTGAAAACTCTGGGCTGCTCGTCGCCCCCTACTTCATAACCAGCAACGCGCTGGTTTTGACTCTTGGGGGCGTAGCTTAATAAAGGAAGCGCCACGTTAAAATCTCCGTTATCTCAAATTTCAGAAATAGTTGACACCGCGAGCTGCCAGCATAACGGATACAACTAACCAACATACAGATTAGGGGATTCCCGCAATCTAAATCCGATTTTCCTGAATTTTTGCAACAATCTGTAACATTTGTTGTCAGTGGGCAGTGGGCAGTGGGCAGTGGGCAGTGGGCAGTGGGCAGTGGGCAGCAAAATAAATTACCAGCCCAGAGCCGAGTAAAACTGGCTGGGAGGGGCTTGATCCTCTGCTGCTGGCTTAGCTGCATCGGAGTCTGGTTCCACTCGAACTTCCGTACAAAAAGTCGATGTGCTGAAACCGCCAAAGCGCTTTACCGCACTTGTCCGCATCCGCACGTTCGGAGTCGCAAACCAAAAACGCTCGATCGAACTCATGGTCTCGTATTCGGTAATCAGCAACAGCGCATCTTCATCATCCATCTCAAAACGGCCAGCCACCGGCACAATTTCCGCGTAGCCCCGTTCCCGCAACATCAAACCCTGCCGCGGATTTTCAGGATCGGGGACGATCGCGAATACGGTAGACCCCTTATGATTCTCATCATCCTTATCCCACGCCATAGTGCCGTGCCAAGTCACAAACGCTCCCCCAGCAGCCCGACTCGGATCGACTTCGTGCATCTGGCAAATCTCAGCCACTCGATCGTCATCCGCACCCAGCGCCGTTACTTGAATATTTGAATCTCCAATCTCCGCTTGGCGAAAAGCCAGATGGTGAGTGCTGCGCTGCGATCGCCACTCCCCAGCACTGCTCTGAAAAAACTCCATTGCATCCATACAAAATAGCTCCTTTGGCTTAGGCTTCCCGGTTTTTATCCCTGTTTTATGATAAAGCTCCCCCCACTTAGATGTACTTTTGCGACACAAATTAGTTTCAAAATGTGTACTTTGGACATATTGTCAAGCAGATGTTATGATAGTTTACAATAGAGGGAACACAACAAAGCCTGCGGAACGTCATTCCGATCTATCTCGCATCGATCTCACGTAACAAACTGGAGGAGCGATTTTATGGATATGCCTACAACCAGCCTCAGCATGGAACAGCAGTTTAAATTGCAACTGCTGCGCGAACAAGTCAAAACATTGAGTCAAGACCAAGCTCAGGAATACTTGCTAGAAGTGATGCGACAAAACATGGTCAAAGAAAACCTGTTAAAGTATTGGATGAAGAAGATGTGAGCTTTTCGAGAACTTCTTCAACAAAATCAGCTACTTGTATCTGCAAAAAGTACGATCGAGCTTTTAAACATAAAAACCAAGAATCTCGGCTCCTCCAAGAAACCGGGATTCTTCAGTTATCAAGAAATTGGGTTTAAAACCCTTTCTTCAGTGGCCGGCTTTTTCCATAATTAAGTAATGTAACATAGTATTGACTTTGGGGGCAATCAATTCTAGTCTAAAATTAGATTTTAAGGATTAAGTATCTCGCTGCAAAGCCAGGAAAAATCGTAATTAAAGTCAATCACAAACAACTAAAGATCAAGTTTTAGAAATGGTACGCGGGCCAGGACGTGAAACCAGGGATTTTAAATCCCTAAACGCTTGAGGAGCTTGTTGTAAGACAAGGATAGCAGCCCACCTTTTAAGGCAAAAGGATTGCGCCCAAGAACCCACGCTTGCGCGGGATATTAAGATCGAAATGTCTTAAGAATCCTCGTGCCTTAAGGCCGAGGAGTGTCAAGTCCGAATTGGTTCGTAGTAAGGACTTTAGTCCTGTGACGGATGAGGACTAAAGTCCTCACTACGAACCAATTTGATTGTCGTCGTTGGTGTAGCGTGATTGTTTCAACCTGTTGGAGACTCCGGCAAATCAACCAAAACGGCCGCTAACATAATCCATAGTAGACTCTTCCTTCGGATTTTGGAAAATCACCTCAGTCCTGTCGCACTCCACAAGATAGCCAAACCGCTTCCCATCGTCAGAAAGTTTAGCATTGAAAAAAGCAGTCAAGTCAGAAACCCGAGTAGCCTGCTGCATATTGTGAGTCACGATTACAATCGTATACTTCTCCTTGAGTTCCCGCATCAACTCCTCAATCTTAATCGTCGAAATCGGGTCAAGGGAAGCGCAAGGTTCATCCATCAATACTACATCAGGATTAATTGCGATCGCCCGAGCAATACACAAACGCTGCTGCTGGCCACCCGAAAGCGAAAAACCGCTTTGTTTCAGCTTATCCTTCACCTCATCCCAAAGATACGCTTGTTTGAGCGACTTTTCCACCAGCTCATCCATATCTCCCTTATAATTATTCACCCTCGCACCGTAAGCAATATTGTCATAAATCGACTTGGGGAAAGGATTCGGCTTTTGAAACACCATCCCAATCTTGCGGCGCACCTCCACAGCATCAATATCAGGATCGTAAAGATTTTGGCCGTAATAATCAATTCGGCCTTCTAAACGAAAACCGTTAACCAAATCATTGAGGCGGTTAAAACATCGCAGAATTGTACTTTTTCCGCAGCCAGACGGCCCGATTAAAGCAGTAATCTGATTTTTGGGAATCTCCATGCAAACATTTTTTACCGCGTGAAAAGCGCCGTAAAAAATATTGATATTCTCAGTACGTAAAACAGTTTCAGTCTTATTTGCCAGATTCATCATACACTTAATACTCCAATCGAATTTTACAAATGAAAATGTTATTGGTGATTGGTTATTGGTTCTTGGCCACCCCCAACGAATGACAAATAACAAATAACAAATAACAAATAACTAATGACTTCAATAAACCTTTTGGCGAGTAGCCCAACGAGACAGAATACTCGTCAGCAAAACCATCAACACCAAAATCAAAGAAGCAGCCCAAGCCAATTCTTTCTGTGCCTTAAAAGGAACCGTTGCAAAGTTGTAAACCAAAACCGAAAGACTCGGAGTTGGCTTATCAAATCCAGCCGGCCAAAAAGGCGAATTCAGCGCCGTGAAAATCAAAGGAGCAGTTTCACCAGCAGCGCGAGCAACCGCCAAAGTCACACCAGTTAAAATAGCCGGAATTGCCGCAGGTAAAACCACCTGCAACACTGTTTGATAATTAGAAGCACCCACACCAACCGACGCCCATCTGATATCCTGCGGGACAATTTGTAGAGCTTCGTCAGTAGTCCGCACAATCGTCGGTAACATCAGCACAGCCAGCGCCGCGCCTCCTGCAATTGCCGAAAAACCTCCCATATTTACCACGAACAAACCGTAGGCAAATACACCTGCAATAATCGATGGAACTCCGCTGAGGACATTAGTTGCAAAGCGCACCCAGCGAGCGACTTCGCCGCTGCTGAACTCTGACAAATAAACGGCGGCCAATACGCCAAAAGGAACAGCAATTAGAGAGGCAATTCCTACGGTCATTAATGTACCGATAATTGCGTTAGCGATACCGCCTCCCGACAGTCCAGGCGGGGGTGGCAATTTGGTAAATAAGTCTAAATTTAGGCGGTTAAAACCCTGTATGGTTACGTAGGAAAGGACTGCAAACAAAGGCAGCAGAGTGATAGCCATACAAGCTCCAGCTATTCCGGTCATCGCCAGATTTAACAGAGTTCTAGGGCTATTTTTGACCTTCTTTAAACTGCCTACTTTCTGTTCTAAAGAATTCTCGTCAGGGACGGGATTTGACATAAATAAAGCTATTAGGAAATTGTGGCAAACTTCTAGTTGTACTTGGCTCTTACTTGAGAAACAATCCACTCTGCCAAAACATTAACAATCAGCGTCATGATAAACAGAATTAGTCCCGTGTACATCAGAGCAGACACTTGCAAGCCGGAAGCTTCGGCAAATTGATTTGCCATCAAAGAAGCAATAGTATTTGCAGGAGCTAGCACAGAAGCACTTAACTGATTGGAATTGCCAATTAACAGGGTGGCTGCCATTGTTTCTCCCATCGCGCGGCCCAGGCCGAGCATGATTCCGCCGACAATCCCGGAAAAAGCTGCGGGTACTAGCACTCTAAAAATTGTTGTCCAGCGAGTTGCTCCCAAACCTAGAGATGCTTGTCGCAATTCGGGCGGGAGACTGGCTAAAGAGTCGCGGGAGATAGCAGTAATAATGGGCAAAGTCATGATTCCCAAGATTACTCCGGCAGGTAACATTCCCGGGCCAACTGGCGGAGTGCTAAAAATCGGCAGCCATCCAAAGTTACCGTTGAGAAACTTTCCGATGCTGGTAAGTATGGGAATCAATACAGCAATTCCCCACAAACCGTAGACTACGCTGGGAATGGCGGCTAAAAGTTCTACTAAAAAAACTAAAGCTGTGCGTACTGGGAGCGGCAAAAAATCTTCGCTCAGGAAGATTGCAGTCCCTACTCCTAATGGTACCGCAATTAGGAGCGCGATCGCCGAACTGACGATCGTCCCATAAATCATCGGCAGCGCGCCGTACTCTTCTTTAACCGGATTCCAGCTACTGCTAAATAGAAATCCCAAACCGTACTGTTGAATCGCAGGTAACGCTCTATAAGCAACCGTCACGGCGATTACCAGCAAGATTACACCCACTCCGATGCCCAAAATGCGCGTCAGCCAGATAAAGGCTTGGTCTAACGACTTTTCTGCTCTTGAGCGCGATCGACTCTCTAATTGAGGGCTATTATTATCTGAAACCATAAACAAAAAACCCAAATAATAGTAGTGAGAAAGATTAATTTTAAGAAAAAGCTAGCTGGAAGAAAGCAGAAAGAAAAAGAATAAAAAAATCAAAGGGGCGGGTTGATTAATCCCGTGACTTTTCAACAAATATTTCTGGTGAAGCCCGCCGCTTTGATTTTGAAAGACGTAGATTGCGATTTACCTTTGGGTGGGGGCGGGTTTACGAGATTATTGGTTTTAGGCAATTATTGTTGGTGAATCCGCCCCTACAGAAATATCTCTCTTCTTTCTTCCTTCAATCGCTATTTGGCAACTTCAATTTTGTAGTCGGCGCTGATGCCGTCGGCCGCCGCGGCTACTTTTTCTTTAACACTTGCAGGCAAAGGAACGTAGCCCAATTCAGAACTAACTTTTTGACCTTCATTTAAGCCGTATTCAACCATTGCCTCGATGGTTTTAGCTTTGTTGGGGTCAGCAACTTTTTTGGGGACGAGCATCCAAGTGTAGGTGACAATTGGATAGGATTCAGCGCCTTCTGGGTCTTCGATAAATGCTCGCAGGTTTTCCGGCAGGGGCACTGTTGCTAGAGCTTTAGAAGCTGAGTCGTCGGTAGGTGTGACAAAGGTGCCTGCTTTGTTTTGCAAAGATGCAAATTTGACGTTGTTGTTTTTGGCATAGCCGTATTCTATGTAGCCGACGCTGCCTGCGGTTTGCAGGATTTGGGCTGTGATGCCTTCGTTGCCTTTTGCACCAATAAAAGTACCTGTTTTGGGCCACTCTACTGTTTTGCCGTCACCTACTGCGGTTTTCCAGTCAGGGCTGATGGCACTCAGGTGTTTGGTGAAGACGGCTGTTGTACCGCTACCGTCGGAACGGTGGATGACGGTGATGGCTTGGTCTGGCAATTTAGCGCCTGGATTGGCTGCGGCAATTTTGGGGTCGTTCCACTTGGTAATTTTACCTTGGAAGATTTCTGTGTAAACATCCCGTGGCAGTTTGAGTTCGGGTACGTCTGGCAGGTTGTAGCCGATAACGATGCTGCCGGCTGTCATGGGCAACAAAATCACGCCTTTGTCTGCTGGAACTTTGGCGATTTCGTCGTCTTTCATGGCGGTGTCGCTAGCGCCAAAGTCTACTGTGCCTTTGGTGAATTGTTCGATTCCGGCGCCGCTACCTACTGATTGATAGTTAATTTGTACTTTGGGGTTGATTTTGTTGAAGTCTTGAAACCAACGCTGGTATAGAGGTGCGGGGAATGATGCGCCTGCTGCTGTGATTGCTACGTCTGAGGCGAGGGCGAGTTTGGTGTTGGTTGCTGCTGCAACGGGGGCAGCGCCGGGGGTTGCTGCGGTGTCGCTGCCGGGGCTGGGGCTGCTGCTGGTGGTGCTGCCACCGCCGCAAGCTGCTAAGCTGAGGGCGATCGCCATAGCAGAAATTGCTGTGGTAACACGATTCGGATTTATCAAGTTGATACGAAAAATCATAAGTATAGAAATTTGCGATCGTTATACGGGTGTCGCGCACTAGCATATCGCGCGAAAGTAAAGCTTAGGTTAAAAATCTTTACATTTTATCTTAATCTAATGTTAACCAAGATTAAATTCATTCATGAGCTTGACAAGTGTGATTTTTTTAGATATGTGCCAAATAAATTAGTAGAGAAACAAGGATGCGATCGCGCGATCGCGAACAATTCCACATTAGGCGATCGGCACATCCAGACTTGAGAACCATAAAACCCTACAATGGTGGTTGTTTTGACAAGGTGCTAGTATTGAGAACTTAAATGCTGCTAGCGTTGAAGCTGGCATCTGAGGAATACCTTCTGACGAACACCGTTTGACGATCATGCCTGCTCCTATCGAATTAATCTGGGCTGTTATTGGTTTGCTCCTAACGATAGGAGGCACTTTTTTGCCTGCATCTGTGACAATGCCGATCGGGTTTTGGGACGATCGCGGACTTCAGGCGTACTCTTTAGGTGTTACCTATCAAATTGGAGCAGTATTGCTAGTAGGCTGCATGGGTGGCAAAAATGCGGCGGCTCTCTCGCAAATTGCCTATTTGGTATTAGGATTGACTTTGTGGCCAGTTTTTGCTCAAGGTGGCGGCATCGGCTACATTAAAGAAGCGAGTTTTGGGTATTTGTTGGGTTTCGTGCCTGGTGCTTGGGTGTGCGGCTGGGTCGCTTTTAAGGTTGCTTCGCGGTTGGAATCGATCGCTTTTAGTTGTTTGTGCGGTTTATTTACAGTTCACGCGATCGGCTTAATTTATCTGATTTTTAATTACTTGCTGATTCCGGGCAAAAAAACACCTTTATTGAATGAGATTCTAAAATATTCTGTTTATCCTCTACCGGGACAATTGGCTGTAGTTTGTGCGATCGCACTTCTGTCATTTACTTTGCGCCGCTTGATGTTTTATTAATTGGGGAATTGGGGCATAGGGCATAGGGCATAGGGCATAGGGCATTGGTAATTGTGCAAAATTGGGTTATAGTATCATTCTGCAACGGGAAAGTCATCTCGCTGCGGGTGGGAAAGATCGGCTAAACTGCTGAAACGCGAGATTTGAGTGAATTATCCCATGCCCGATGCCCTATCTTTTATTCCCTAATCCATGCGTTTTAAAAGAAATCCCTTGTTCTGGGTAGCTGCTATTATCAGTTTAGTTTTAGACCACCTGAGCAAGTTTTGGGTGGTGCAAAATTTTGACTTGACGGTTCCTCCGCAGACTCAGCCGCTGTTACCGGGGATATTTCACTTCACTTATGTTGTTAATACCGGTGCGGCTTTTAGTTTGTTTAGCAATGGTGGGGCGAGTTGGTTGCGCTGGCTGTCTTTGGGTGTGAGTGTGGGATTGATGATTTTGGCTTGGTTCGGGCCGCGAATTAACCGCTGGGAACAAGCTGGCTACGGTTTGATTTTGGGGGGCGCACTGGGTAACGGGATCGATCGATTTATTTTGGGCCACGTTGTAGATTTTATCGATTTTCGGATCATTCGGTTCCCGGTATTTAATCTGGCCGATGTGTTTATTAATGCTGGGATTATCTGTTTGCTGATTGCAACTTTTCACGGTGCACCGCCGCCGAGAAACCGAGATGATAGCGATTCTATTTCAGAGTAATAGGATTTTTATCAAGTCTTTGTACGACATAATTGTTGGCGGAGTCAAACGAATGTTGTTTGCACTCTGCTGGCGATAACACAGGTGCGTCGCTACTCGAAAAGTCGATTTTTTTGAGAGATTGTGAATGGCGACGCACCCTACGGGTTTCTCACTCATTTACCAGAAGAATTGGTTGAAAGCCTCTCCCTTTGAGGGAGAAATTAAAATCAGACTATTCATTATTCCAATCCTCGAACTTAAGGGTAGAGGTCGCTATCAAACTGTCAACTGTCAACTGTCAACTGTCAACTGTTGAAACTAACCCAACGATTCGATTTGATTGATAACCGGGAAAAACTCGATCGACCTTTTCCCCATCCAGCCGTAAATGACTCTGCAACAAAGTAGCAATTACATCTCGAAAATCCGTCGTCACGGCTAAATCGCGCTTTTGATACAACTGACTTTCATCCAATCCCGGCCACTCGCCATAAACTTTGCCGCCCTTAATATTACCACCCAAAAGCCACATCGCATTTCCGTGTCCGTGATCCGTGCCGCCGTTACCGTTTTCGCGCACAGTGCGGCCGAATTCTGAGATAACTACGATCGCACTTTCGGAGTAAACATCACCCAATCCCTGCACCAAATTCGCTAAACCCTGTCCCAGAGGGCGCAATCTTGCGGCTAATTGGCCTTGGGAACTTCCTTGATTGATGTGGGTATCCCAGCCTCCGAGGGCGAGGAAAGCTAGCTGAATGCTGGAGTCTCTCGCCATCAGCCGCCCCAATTGCGTCGCGTCGCCGGGGAAACCATCGGCTAAGGGTGCGCCGTTATTGGCGGCTTTCATTTCTGCATCTAAGTTAGCCAGCAGGGTTTGGCGGGCGGCGCGACTTTCTCGGTATGCTTGACCTAGTTGGTCGCTATCGCTGTAAAGTCGATCGAATGCGGTACCGATTTGGGGTTTGTCAATGGCGATCGGGCGGCTGGCATTTTTACCTAGTCTAAAGCTGGCAACTGCCATTTTTCCCGACAGGATGCGGGGTGTGGAGGTGCCACCATTCAAGGCTTGGACGGGGGAATTGGCGGATATGACTGACAGCAGGCGGTTCATCCAGCCGTCGGGGGTCTTGTTTTTGCCGGGAGTGCCACTTTCCATGTAGTCTTGCGCCTCGAAGTGCGATCGGGTGGGATCGGGAGAACCGCAAGCGTGGGCAAATGCGAGGGTTCCTTGCTGCCACAGCGGGGCGATCGCGATGAGTGCGGGGTGGAGTCCAAAACGGCCGTCAAGGTCGATCGCACCGCCTTGCAGCCCCGGTTTTGGGATAGCTATTTTGGGTCGAGATTGATAGTAATTCGCTTCTTGGTAGGGAACAATTACGTTTAAGCCATCGACTGCGCCGCGCAAAAAGATGACAATTAATCGTTTGCTGTTCTTGGGTGCGGCGGCTTTCACGGCTAAACCGTGGAGTCCGACAGACATAATTGTCGAAGTTGAAAGCAATCCGGTTTGGATTAAAAATTGGCGTCTGTTCATGGTAATGGGTAATGGGTAATGGGTAATGGGTAATGGGTAATGGGTAATGGGTAATGGGTAATGGGTAATGGGTAATGGGTAATGGGTAATGGGTAATGGAATTGGTAATTGGTAATTGGTAATTGGTAATTGGGAATTGGTAATTGGGAATTGGTAATTGGAAGTTAAAGTGCTAACGCTCTTCCCTCTGGGAGCATCTCAGTTTTACAAGAAGCATTTTTTATTGTAGTGCTGTCCCCGCTCGCGTGCTTATACACCCACGCGAGTTCTCGACAGCACTATAAATGCAAAACTGAGATGCTCCCTTCCTTCTTCCTTCTTCCTTCTTCCCTCTTCCTTCTTCCTTCTTCCTTCTTCCTTCTTCCTTCTTCCTTCTTTTATCGGCGCATAAATTCTGGACTGCCCAAAATCAAAGCGGGGCGTAAATTAGCCGGACTGGAGGCGATCGCACTTTTGGTATTCGCCGAGAAATCATTCCCCAAAATATTAGCTAACTGCGACGGATCTATTAACTGGTTGCTATTTCTCGGGCCCATTGGCAAAGAGGAGTTAGAAGGAGTTGCGATCGCAGGTAACATCCATCCCGACTGATTGTTGTCAGCGGGAGGAGAGTTTAAATACAAGGGATTGGTGGCCAAAGCCGTGACAAAACTCAACCGACGGGCGATCGCATCTGGATTCAGCCAAGCATCTTGAGTATTCTTGTAACCGTCGGGAGTTGGGCAGCCGTAAGGTGCCATTCCTAGCTGTAGCAAAGTTGTGTACAGCGGTTGAAAATTTTCTACTGTCTTATTTGTCGATCGCACCGCCGATATAACGTATTGGTAGGGAGTTTTAAACTTAGCGCTGTAATTTTTTTTATCCCAGAATTCTCGGCTGCGGAACAAAGTATTTAAGACTTCGCGGATATCTCCATCAGTTTCGAGAAAGCGCTGGCTGAGGCGATCGACTAACGCATTTGGCGGGCTGTCAGCCACAAAATATTGAGCTAATTTATAACTGACGTGTTTGGCTGTGGCTGGGCTTTTGGCTAAAATATTTAAAGCTTGTTTTCCCTCGGTTTCGCCCGAACCTTTGATAGTTTTCCCGAGAAATATTTTATCGCTAAAATCATGGCGTTTGGCATCAAAATAAAAGCTGTAACCGTCCTTTTCAGATGGTCGCGGCCCAAATCCCCAACCTGTAAAAATGCGAGCTAATGCGATAACATCTTGTTGCGTATAACCCCCATTGACGCCTAAGGTATGCAGCTCCATTAACTCCCGCGCATAATTCTCATTTAATCCCCGAAATCCGCCTTTGGCTCCGATACTTTTTGGATCGGTATTTTGCCAATTATCTAAATAATACAACATGGCAGGATGACGGGAAGTTGCACCTAGCAAGTCCCGGAATTTACCCAGAGCGTAGGGTCTAATTGCTTCTTGTTCGTAGGCTCCTACCCAGAGTTTATTTAATCCTTTATCTGAGTAAACATTAAAGTGATTGTACCAAAAATCCACCATAACTTCTTGCAATTGGCGGGGACTTTCTGCCGATCGCAATAAACGAGCTTTAACTGCTTCTTGGAGAATTATCCGAGCCTTGATGCTGGCGGCTCTGATTGCTTCTGGCGTTGGTTTTTGACCGTTTTGCGATCGGCGGACACCGTATTCGACAAAGAGTTCTGCTGGTGTTTTTTGCAGGGTTTCTAACCTGTTGATGCGAGAGGTAAGGTTCTGAGGTTCGGGGATGGTTTCTGGGGAGAGTTGCTGTTGGATGTAATTTTCTGTGCCGTGCGATCGCACTTTTTCGATATCGCCCAATCGCGGGCCAAAACTAATGCGGTTGAGGAGATGCAGAATTTTGGAATTGTCGGGGGGACTGGCGGCGCTGCTGGAGGCGATCGGGCACAGCCACAAGTAGAGAAATAATGCCCCATGTTTGAGTTTCAGTTTCATAGTAGCTGCTGGGGGAACTATTGGTTAATTCTGTATGCCTTAGACTGGTTGGGCGGCAAAAAGGTTCAATAGTTTAGGATTTCGGCACTGGCGATGGAAAACCGGATTTTTTAACCAATACTTGCTTAAAACTCTCAATAAGAGTTAAAAAAACCCGGTTTCTTTGTGGGCGAGTGCGTAACTCCTACGGTTGTTAGTCATCAACGCCCAACATGGATACGCGGATGACACAAATTTATTATCCGTATCTCCGCAGGCGATCGCTGTCCGGCGGTCAGTCCATAGCATAAAATTAGAAAAGAAACAGATATTATTTTCCTAAAGCTAAACTTGCCAGTGACCCCTAATCCATTTGCCGAAGAACGCCTGCTATTTGCCCCAGCAACCCCCGATGCTGATGCTATTCCGACTATTTTTGCATTTCCCAACGAGTACACGGTTGGGATTACCAGTCTCGGCTATCAGATAGTGTGGGCAACTTTGGCCGTGCGATCGGATATTGAAGTCAGCCGTTTATTTACTGATATCAACGAACCACTTCCCCGACATCCAGAATTGCTGGGATTTTCGCTTTCTTGGGAACTCGATTATGTAAATATTCTCAATTTATTGGAATCTCTAGAAATTCCGATTTGGGCTTCAAAAAGAACTGACAATCATCCAATAGTATTTGGTGGCGGCCCGGTTCTTACGGCGAATCCGGAACCTTTTGCAGATTTTTTTGATGTAATTTTGCTGGGAGATGGCGAACATCTCATTGATAATTTTATTGATGCTTGTAAAGAAGTTCGTAGTGCCGACAGACAAACTAAATTGCGGCATTTAGCGCAAGTTCCTGGGGTTTACGTTCCTAGTTTGTACGAAGTAACTTATTTGGATGCCACGGAGGGGATTAAATCGATTCATCCTGTGGATTCTGAAATTCCTAGTATGGTGGAAAAACAGACTTATCGCGGCAATACTTTGTCTGCTTCTACTGTAGTGACAGAAAAAGCGGCTTGGGAAAATATTTATATGGTGGAAGTGGTGCGGAGTTGCCCAGAAATGTGCCGTTTCTGTTTGGCAAGTTATCTCACTTTACCATTTAGAACTGCGAGTTTGGAGGATTCGCTAATTCCGGCGATCGATCGCGGTTTAGCTGTGACTAATCGTTTGGGTTTGTTGGGTGCTTCTGTGACTCAGCACCCAGAATTTGAAGCATTGCTGGAGCATTTAAACCATCCGAAATACGACGGAGTGCGGCTGAGTCTTTCTTCGGTACGCACGAACACGGTGACAGTTAAGTTAGCGGAAATATTGACAAACAGAGATAGCAAGTCTGTGACGATTGCGGTGGAAAGTGGTAGCGAACAAGTTCGCAAGATTGTGAATAAAAAACTCACTAACGATGAAATTATTCAAGCTGCTATTAATGCTAAGGCTGGTGGCTTAAAAGGGATTAAGCTTTACGGTATGGCGGGAATCCCCGGCGAAGAGATGGAGGATTTGGAGGAGACAGTGGCGATGATGAAGGCGATTAGAAAAGCCGCTCCGGGTTTGCGCTTGACTCTGGGATGCAGCACTTTTGTCCCGAAATCTCATACTCCTTTTCAGTGGTTTGGTGTGAATAAAGATGCAGAGAAGAGGCTGAAGTTTTTAGATAAAGAATTGCGGAAGTTGGGATTAGAATTTAGACCTGAAAGCTATAACTGGTCTGTGATTCAGGGTTTGCTATCAAAGGGCGATCGCAGATTGTCTAAGCTGTTGGAATTAGTGCGACACTACGGAGATACTTTGGGAAGTTATCGGCGGGCTTTTAAGGAGTTGCGGGGAGAGTTACCGGAAATGGATTTTTATGTTTTCCAAGAGTGGGATTTAAATCAGGTTTTGCCTTGGAGTCATTTAAAAGGGCCCTTACCAGAAGCGACTTTGAAGAAGCATTTGGCTGAGGCTATGAGTCATTCGATTTGAGATTTTGGATTTTAGATTTGGAATCAATATTTCTGGTTCTCGATATTTCAATCGATTGCATTTGTCATGGAAAAATGTAGATTTTAAGACAATAATGGTACGTAGTTGCGCTTCAGCGCTCTTTCTTATATATAAAGCAATACGGTTCACTTAAGATAATAAAGGTACGTAGTTGCGCTTCAGCGCTCTTTCTTATATATAAAGCAATACGGTTCACTCATGTACTGCTAGTCGTGAAACTCCCATGAAAAATAGATACAGTTTGCTTCGTTCCTCTCGAAAGACAATCTTAAGTAAACCGTATTAGATTTTAAAATGGAGTATTTGCAGTTTAAGAGTTAGGAATGAAAATTTAATAACTTACACTTTGATGATTGTTGTGGGATGGGCGTCCCGCCCGTCCTTTCTGCACGGGCGGGACGCCCATCCCACAAATTTGCTTAAGTTATTTAATTTCTATTCCTTAGGAAATGGCGGAATGCAAAAGAAAGTTTGACAGTTATCCTATTTTCAGGCTCTAGGGGGTTAGTTTGATTTTAGGCGATCGACTTTATTTGCGATCTGGCGAGTGCAGAGGTGCGGATCTTTGAGATTTTCGATATGCAAGTTAGGGATTCTTCGCAGGATCCACACCCTACAATTACTGTTGCTTTGATCGTCAAATTTCCCGCAGGGAAACGGCACTGCCGTGTCCGAATTTCGGGGCAATTGTCGATCCGATTTAAAACTGCTATAATTTCTACCAAAAGGTCGATCGCCCAATCAAAACTCGATCGCCAAACAGCACCTACTTTTCCATGATGACCACAAAATCCTCAATCATCACGTCAAAAGTGCGGGCCAACTTGTACACTGCGGCAAAGTCAACCATCGCCATCCCCTGAGAGCGGGCATAATTGCTAATCGTACTGTACCCCACGCCCGATCGCTGGGCAACCTCCTTCAGCGTCCATCCCTTCTCGGCCGCCAACTCTCGAACCCGCAACCTGACTAAACCTTTACTCATATAAACTATTTACAAAATTTTGGATTTAGTATAATATAGCAAAAAGCGATCGCCCAGGTCATTCGATTTTAGATTTTAGATTTTAGATTTTAGATTGACTCTAAAGATGAATCTAGAAGCTGGAACGTTGGTCTAAAATTTGGGGCCGCTTACGGGAGAAATCGGCGCTTGTATCCGTTTGGCGGCAGAGTCAACGAAACTAAAGGCGATCGCCCGTTATAATTAATGCCGAGAGATAATTACTGTCGATCGCACCTAGCAGATAGACTGAGCTACCACCACCAGATGCAACTACAATGATATTAGAGAATCAGTTAAGATCGTCGTCAGCGATCGGCGCCTCAAAAATTATTCACAAATCGTTGACGGTCAATCCGCGATCGAGATTTGTCACCGAAGAAACCGTAGCACTTTTGTTCAACATCACGCCCGACCAAATTTACCGAATCGAATGCTGTCACAACATGGTGTACGTACACGCCAAAGGCCTCAGCAGATTCGTCAGCTACGCCGATTTCCCCCCAATCTTAGAAGTAAAACCGGCCTGCACCCAAGACTATCTCGGCTGGTACAAACGCTGGAAACGCACCCAAGCACCAGAATTTTGGACTAAATTTTATACGTACAACTTCAAAGCCGCTGTTTCAGTTGACAGCTTGCACGAGTGGGGTAAATTAGTCGCTACAGTTAAATTGGTAATTTCTGCCTCAGCATTGCAACAATTGCGCGATGTTTACGCTCAAGAAAAAACCTTAATGGAAAGTTTCTAAAGGGAGCATCTCATTTTGGTAAAAAGCATTTTTTCTTTGAGTGCGAGCGGGGACAGCACTACAAATGCAAAACTGAGATGCTCCCGAAGCTTTCTTGCCCTATCTTTTTTTAGGCGATTTGTCTAGGATTGCCGGACTGTCTGATTTTCAGGCAACCTGTCACCCCGTCAGCTCGATTATTCTCCTGCATCACCAACTAAGCGCGTGAGTCATTGCGCCAGCAGCAGCAACGATCGTTTCGCCTGATTCCGATCGCCCCCCTATACAAAATTAGCCGGATCTTGATCTCGCCGGTGCTTCACGGGAATAGGCTCACCTTGACCGTCACCCACGAGGGCGGCAGTTTCCTCTAAGCTTTCCCTCAGCCGTTTGGCCGCGTAAATGGACATATCGCGGGGCACATTTACCCGATCGCGCAAATACCGCAAAGCCCCATCAGAACCAACCGGCGGCGTACAACTTTCGCCAGTCACCATCAAAGTTAAAGCACAGCGCAAAGCCTCATCGAATAAGTTGTCATCAGCAGGGTTGACTTGAACGATCTTGTGGCGGTGTTTGATGACGCGCTGGAGTGCTTCAGCGCGGGAGGTTTCCGGTTCTGGATACATGACATCCGGGAGTCCGGCCCAAGGCCCATTATCTACGCGGGTTTTGTTGACTAGCATCTGCGGTTCACCGTTTTCATAGCACCCGCCCATTTGAGGTGGCAAATCGTGGACGTGCGTGTGGAAGTCGCTTTGAGTGCCGCGATAGGTGGGGCGACTTTCCATCCCTGCAAACCAGTCAGCAAAGCGCGGGTTTTCTTCCCGCATGGAATATCCCTTGTAGTAATAAAGACTGGCATTCATCCGTTCGACGTAGGGCGTAAAAATTACATCCGCAGTGCCAAACTCATCCAGAAAATATGGCCCGGGCGATCGCGCGAGTGCTGCTTCGACATCGGCGACGACGCTGATAAATTGCTTGCGGTTGTGTTGTTCTATTGCGGTTGAACTCGCCGGGTAGCACAGCCAAGAGCACCACGCTCTAAACAGCAGTCGCTCTAGGCGCCGCAGCGGAAGGACTTCGGGGTTTTTCATGCCCAAACTCAAGGGGCCGAAGACTTGTTCGAGGGCGATTAAGATATCATCGCTTTCGGTAATGATGCGGCCGTCTAGTTCGATCGCGGGTAACATTCCCGACGGCACTTTACGCTTGTACCAACTTTCTTTTGCCCCATAGCAGAACATGGTAACTTTTTCAATGCGGTAGGGAATTTGTTTTTCTTCCAACCACAGCCAGATTTTTTGGCAATAGGGACACCAGCCATGATTGTCGCGGTACAGGGTGACTCTCACATCGGATTCGGTTTTTCCGAAGAGGCGCAAGCGGGATTGAGAGTTGGTGGGGCCGTTGACTGTATCGACTTGAAAGTCGGTAAGGGCTTCTAGTTGTGTCCAGGTTAGGGGAGTGGCGATCATCGTAGTAGATGTCATAGTTCAGTTGACAGTTGACAGTTGACAGTTGACAGTTGAGCTGGGACAGCTATCTCTCCATAAAACGAAGAGGATTGGAGCAATGAATAATTTTGTTTTATTTTCCCCTAAAAGGAGGAGGCTTTAAACTTTAAACCCATTCTTCTTGGTAATATTATTTTAGACTTGGGATTTTAGATTTTAGATTTCAAATTGGAGATTGGATTAACTGATTCTAAGGATCTGCCTTGGAATCCATATCCAAGAGTACATTTTTGCTCAGGAATCATGTAAAAATAAGTTGCGTAACTTTTTAATTGGAGCCTTTAAATTAAATACAGTTTAGCAATGCACCTGATCAAGTTATTTTTACACGGCTCCTCAGCTAAAAAATGCTTTTAGGACTCTCCATCCTCACGACTAACCTAACTAGAATTCTAGTTACAATTGGGGAGATGGTGGGGCGTCTTGAATTTTGGCGAGTGCTGCTTTAATTTGGGGAGTTGCCAGGAAGTTTTGGGTGGCTGCAATCAAGCGATCGCCCCAGAGGTTGTCTTTGAGAAAAGTTACTGTGGCATAGCGTTTGTCCAATTTCAGGGCGGCTTCTCCCAGGGATAAACCTTTTTCTTTGTCGCCTTTGGTGTAAAGTGCTACTGCTAGAGCTAGCATTGGTTCTGCTGCTTTGTCGTCGATCGCGATCGCTTCTTGCCAGCGGCGGATGGCGTTATCGATATCTCCCATTTCGTATTTGACTAATCCAATATTGTTGACAGCCGGCCAGAGTTTTTTTTCTAAAGCAAAGGCTTTTTCATATTGGGCGATCGCGCGATCGAACTGCTTTAGCTTGTAAAAAGCGTTACCTAAATCAAATAATGCGCCCGGAGTGTCGGGCTTTATTTTTAACCCTGCTTGCAAGTATTCGGCTGCTTTCTCGTAGTTCGCTTTCCGAAAGTGAGCTTCTCCCAAGACAAATTTAATTGACGCATTTTCTGGCGACAGAGATTGAGCTTGCCCTAAAGCTTCAATGCCTTTGTCAAACTGCTCGATTTGAAGGTACAAGCTGCCTAACAAAGTCCAAGTTTGAGCATTCTTGGGGGCTAACTGCGTCGCGAGTTCGGCGCTGGGGACGGCGAGTTGGAACTGCTGGAGTCTCGCTAGCTGAACGGCTCGTTCTGCAAGGCTCAAGGCTGTCTGTTCGAGTCCGGCTGAGTCGATTTGCAGGGTGTAAGGCAGGAGTGCCTGACAGGCAACGGGCTTGGGCATTGTCCACAAACCGAGTGCGAGTAACAGAGATATTAGAGGAAGACGATTAGGCACGCTATCAGCCCCAGCAAAAAATATAATGGTTTCTCGATCGCCTATAATAACTCATATTTTTGACTTTTGATATTGTTTCTGGGAGCAGCTCAATTTTGATTTTATAGTGCGAGCGGGGAGGCTCGCTGGTTTATCTAACTAAGCGAGCGGGGACAGCACTCCAATAAAAAAATCCTTTTTACAAAAATCAGATGTTTTCTTGTTTCCTGACTCGCAACGCTGCGCGGTTTTCCCTAAAATAGTTTCCTGAATTTGTTTTTACTCCTAAGCAATACTTTTTATTAACTGCTTTCGAGAGCGCTGAAATTCTCACGGTAAATGGGTAATATCAAATCCGGTTGCATCGAAATTATGTAGTGCGAGCGTCACGAAGAGCGGCCTGAATCGCTCTTCGTGACGCTCGCACGCTCAACGATTCAAATATATAATTCCGATGCAACCGGAAACGATATAATTTATTCATTTTTACCAGAAAGAATTGGTTGAAAGCCCTTGCGCCCGATCGGGAGAAATTAAAATCAGACTATTCATTACTCCAATCCTCTTACTTCCAGGCAAAGGTCAATCGATTTTAGATTTTACATTTTAGATTTTAGATTTTAGAGGCGACCCCACGGATAAATTCGGGGGAAGAGAGGATTTTCGATTTTCGATTTGGGATTGATTCCACGGATAAATCACCTGTCAACTGTTAACTGTCAATTGAATGAATCGACTTTATTTAGTTAATAAAGTCTGTTGAATTTTGTCTAACAATTGTGCTGCTGACAAGGAAGAAGGCAAAATTTTGGCAGATACTTCTTGCAGCAGAAAGTCGATCGCCTCCGATTCCGAATTTACAGCAGATCGATCGTCCCAGACTAAAATTGGCAGTTTGACAGCCATTTGCCGCAGGTTCGATAGCGCTTGCAGCATCGCGGACGATTCTGAGGGAGTATCGCGCAAGCACAGCAACACTAAGTCCACACTTTGATATTGCAATTGCTGCAAAACTTCTGTCCAGCAGGGAGCGATCGCCCCTCGAAAGCCGGCCGTTTGGATGTACTGAATCAAAGCTTGAAAGTTGGGAGTAGAAAACTTGGCATGGGGTACGGGAATCTCGGCTTTGGTCGATCGATCGCCCTTTGCCAATTCTCCCGTCGGATTCACCCGAGTCGTGCAGTGCAAGTCCGGTAATGTCAAAATGTCAGCAAATAAAATGCTGGGCTTCCAACTCATGCCCGCAGCTACTTGAATCACTTGCCACAAGGCAGATGCCCCCAACCCGGTGCCTGAGGTTTCACTGCCTTCAGGACTCCCGCCTGACAAACAGGGAAATACCGACAATCCTTTGACTTGATTTGCTAGTTGCGTCGTTACGGGGTCTAAAGTCACTAAGGGCAGAGAACCCAAATTTCGAGACAGACTTAACTGTTCGATAAAAGCTAAGGGATTTTGCAGTTGGCTGGTACTGTCCAAGACGATCGCATCGGGCCGCCAAATTCGGGCCACGAGTTCTGCTTGGCCGAGGTCGTCTGCTTCCAAAACTCGGCAGTAGTTGGGGTTGAGGAGTAAAGCAGAACCTTGAGAGGAACTGTTTTGCGGGCTGAGCCACAACACGGTTAAAGAACTCCTGACCTTGCTCGTACTGGCATCGGGGCGACCGATCGAGTCTGCCAACAGCCGCCGTAAAGCGGCTTCTTCCACCGGCAAGCTCAAAAAGCCTTCGGCGCGGTTGACAGAAGCCCGTTCTTTTTCGCCTCTGGTGGCTGTGACGATCGCCGGAATCGATCGAGTATCCGGATCGCTCTTCAGCAGCGTCAGCACGTCCCAGCCGGACAGCAGCGGCAGCAGCGGGTTGAGGAAAATCGCTTCGGGACTGAACCTGCGAGCTTTTTCCAGCGCTTCGGTGCCGGAACGGGCGACTATTACTTGGTAGCCCAAACCAGAGAGGACTTTGCTTAAATCTTCGATATATTTAGGAACTGCTTCGACTATTAACACTAAACGAGAGCGAGAATTGGCGATCGGAATCTGATATTTTGGTTTGAATAATTCTTCCTCGTTCCCTGTATGTGCTGGGAATTCTTCCCCGCTATTTCCCGGAGGATTTGGGGGCAGCAACAATGTAAATTCAGAGCCTTGGTTTTCTGAGGAAATAAACGAAACGTCTCCGCCGTGGAGACGGGCGAGCCGTTGAGTCAGTACCAGTCCCAGTCCGGTTCCTTGAAAGCGCCTGGTGAGCGGGCTTTCAAGCTGTTGAAATTTCTGAAAGATCAGGTGCTGTTTGTCAGCCGGGATGCCGATGCCGGTATCCCAAACTGTGAAGGCGAGCCAACCTTCCCAAACATTTACTTTCAATCCTATTTTGCCGCCAGCTTCGGTGAATTTTAGGGCGTTGGAAAGCAAGTTAACGAGCATTTGCCGCAGCCTTAGTTCGTCGGCAATTAAATAGCTCAGTCCCGGCTCTATTTCGAGTGTAAATTCAATTTTTACAGGTGGTTCTTCTTGAGAAGCTTCGCCCTTGGTTTGGCTGGGCTGGGAAGGTGATTTTTCTTCTTGCTGTTGCAGTTGTTTTGCTTGTTCAAAGGCTCTTTTGCAGGTGGCTGCTATTTCGACTGGTTCCGGAATTAGTTCTAGCTGCCCGGTTTCCATCCGGGTCAAGTCTAAAATGTCGTTCACTATTGTCATCAAATGCCGCCCGCTTTGATGGATTAGTTTGGCGTAGCGTGTTTGGCGATCGTTGAGTTCTCCGATCAATTTATCTTTGAGGAGGCTGGACAAACCGAGGACGGCGGTGAGAGGGGTTTTTAGTTCGTGGCTGATGCAGGACAAAAATTCGTCTTTTAGTCGGTTGAGGTGGATTAAATCTGCATTTTTTGCTGCTAGTTCTTTGGCGACTAAATGTTCTTCGGTGACATCTTGTCCCATTACTAAAATTAGTTGATTTGAGAGAGGCTGTTTGACAAATTGCCAGATCCGTTCTTGACCTGTTTGTACGGGACAGTCACAAATATATGTATCTGGTTTGCCGGCGGTGGGACACCAAGCTGGAGCGGTTAAGGTAGATGGAGAGGCGGCGGCGTACAGGGGTAGCGGACAACTGGTGGCTGCGGTTCCATCACGCGCGGCGAAGCTATCCCGCAGCCCCTCGCCCGATCGACTTGCTCCTACTAGGCTCCTGCACTCAGATGTGACGGCATCTACTTCAACGCTCTTGTATTCTGTTGCTACATGGCTTGGTTTGTGGGGCGAGTGTTTGCCCAAATTTGCTGTTGGTTCGGGAACTGGATCTGGGCCAGCTCCCAGCAAAATCCGCCACGCTGCGTTTTGGCTGACTATTTGGCCGGTGGGAGTTTGCAATCTCAGGGGTAGGGGCAGTTTTTCTAGGAGTTGGACTAGGGAGTTGAGGTTTTCCGAGGGTTTCAATCCTGCTTCTAGGAAGCGCACTTGAGATCCTAGGGCTGTGGCGATGGCTGCGGAAACCGTGGTTAATTCAATTTCTTTGACTGCTGTGGCTTCGGGCCTCAGGCTGCTGTTAACTGCGGCGAATTGCAGCAGGCTCTGACACTCTAGCATTCCTAAAAATTTCCCGCTGGCATCTGTCAGGCCGATCGGGCTTTTGGAGCCACCACCGGCGCTAAGGCCAGACTCCGCAGGGGTGTTAAGTTCCTCTATTTGCAAATATTCCCAGAATTCGCTGACGCTCAGAGTCCCAGGGATTACCCGGATCGGCTCGATCGGCAGCGAACTTGCTGACAAAGGTTGCTCCCAGTCGTTTGTGCGATCGATCGCCCAGACCCAAAAGCGGCTCAGGTAAACTAATCCTAGGGGTTGTAGCTGTTCGTTGACTACTGCAATTCGATCGCAGTTGCCCTGGCTGAAAATTGACTGTAGCGATGATAGCGTCGCCGTTTGGAGGCACAGGGGCACTAACTCGATAAAATTTTTGAGACTGGGGCTGGTGGTTGACATAACAAACCTGAGAGTCTGCTATCAATAGCAGTAATATTTTTGATACCAATCTAGCTGCCGATCTTTTGTATCTTATTAGTTTTATACCAGTTCTCGATCGAGCCCCGGATCTGCACCGAGACCTGCGAATTTGATGCCTGCACCTGATTTGAGGCAACTACCAATTATTTTAAGCCTTAAGCTTAATTGCAGAAATCAGGATAGGGGTGCTTGACACATCTGCCAATAAGTACACTCTGACGATCCCGCTGCTAAAAGCCGATCGCCATATTTTGCAGTTAAGATTGGTTACAATAAATGTTTAAATGATTGTTAAAATGTTAAGTATTTTATTATATAAGGAGATATCAACTCTGAGCGATCCAGCACTTTCGGGCAACTTGGGTAGTTCACCTACAGGTTTGCTGCCCCAACTGTCGATCGGTATTTTTATCCGCTCTGAAAAAAATGCCAGCGATGCGATCGAGCTTTTGAGCGGGGAACGCTATACGTTAACGCACATTAAGTCGGCGGTGGAGTTTTTGGGATTCCTCAAGCACAATTACCACCTCGATTGTTTGGTTTTTGACGTAGATGACGTAGATAGGGATTTGCAATTGCTTTTGAGCAAGCTGCAAGAACGATCGCTCTTTTTACCTGCTGTGTTTTTTTTGCCCCAGCCGACAGGGGATGGCAGCCAAGAAGCACCACCCTCAGATGCTTTGGAGGGCGCGGCGAGTACCGCCGAGAAGAGTCAAGATCAAAAAAGTTGTGCTTTTTTTTATCACCCGGCTGAGGTGCAACTACCAATCGCGAGATCGAGCGACCTAGGTACAAGTATCGATCGGGCGATCGCACAATTTCTGAAACTTTCAACTCCGGTTCCTGTCAATGACCAATCCGCAAGGGTCGATGCCACGGCCCAATTGACTGCTCAAAGTTTACTCCAACGACAGCAGCGCCGACTTGCGGAAAAATTACGGGAGCGATTAGGATACTTAGGTGTGTATTATAAAAGAAATTCTCAGATTTTTTTACGAAATCTTTCGGGAGAAGAGAAGCAAAAGTTTTTGGAGCAACTCAAGTCAAGTTATCGCGACATCGTTTTAAATTATTTTGATGAAGATACTGCGGTCAACAATCAAATAGATGAATTTGTAAATTTAGCTTTTTTTGCCGATGTTCCCGTGACTCAAGTTGTAGAAATTCACATGGAATTGATGGACGAATTTGCTAAACAGCTAAAATTAGAAGGCCGCAGCGAGGAAATATTGCTCGATTACCGCTTGACTCTGATTGACGCGATCGCTCATCTATGCGAGATGTACAGGCGATCGATTCCCAAAGAAACATCTCAAGTTCAGTTGACAGTTGACAGTTGACAGTTGACAGTTGACAGTTGTCACGAAGGAAGAAGGAAGAAGGAAGAAGCAAGAAGGAAGAAGGAAGAGTTGACAGTTGACAGTTGACAATTAAAAATCTTCAATCCCCAATCGAAAATCCAAAATCCAAAATCCTAAATCGTTTGACAGTTGACAGTTGACAGCTTGCCCCCCAAGTGCAGTCGAAGGGATGAGGGCGACATCTACCTGGAAGTCCGAGGATTCGAGTAATGAATAGTCTGATTTTAATTTCTCCCTACAAGGGTTCCGGCTTTCAACCAATTCTTTCTGGCAAAAGCAAGAAGCAAAAAGCAAGAAGCAAGGAAAAATTTAACAAACTAGAAAGGAGAAGACAGTCGGCAGCGCGATCGTGACGCTGAAATTATTATAAAATAACAAAGAACAGCGGATTCAAGACCAATAACAACTACAACTAACATCTGACAACTAACACTCAACATTTAAAAAAGTTCATGAGTCCTCTGAAGAAAACCTACATTCTGAAGCTGTACGTTGCCGGGAACACTCCCAACTCAGTGCGAGCTTTGAAAACCCTAAAAGACATCCTAGAACAGGAATTTCAAGGAGTCTACGCCCTGAAAGTCATAGACGTTCTCAAAAATCCTCAGCTAGCAGAAGAGGACAAAATTCTAGCAACCCCCACCCTGGCGAAAATCCTGCCGCCGCCGGTGCGAAAAATTATCGGCGATTTGTCCGATCGTGAGAAAGTTCTGATAGGATTAGATTTGCTCTATGAAGAACTTCGCGAAGAAGACCTGAATTCATAAGATAATCAGAAGACAGTCATTGATCCGCAGTCAGCAGTCATTAGTTATTGAGCAAGAACCCAAATTACAAGCTGGGTATAAAGACTCATGGGCTGGGTTAATGAGTGAGAAATAAAGAATACTGAGAGTTGACAAAAATCGACATGAATGAAATTAGTCAAACGGTGCAACCAGAAGGATTGGTAACGGCAGGCGTTGAAAAGATTCGCACGATGATTGAGGGTTTCGATGACATCAGTCACGGCGGAATGCCGATCGGCAGAACCACCCTAGTCAGCGGCACGTCAGGAACGGGAAAAACTTTATTTGCCGTACAATTTATATATAACGGAATCATCCATTTTGACGAACCTGGAGTCCTCGTAACTTTTGAAGAATCTCCGACAGATATTATTAAAAATGCTTGCAGTTTCGGTTGGGATTTGGCACGGCTAATAGATGAAGGCAAGCTATTTATTTTAGATGCTTCCCCCGATCCAGAAGGTCAGGATATTGTGGGAAACTTTGATTTATCTGCTTTAATCGAGCGAATTCAGTACGCCATTCGCAAGTACAAAGCCAAGCGCGTTTCTATAGATTCAGTAACAGCCGTATTTCAGCAGTACGAAGCTGCATCTGTGGTGCGCCGAGAAATCTTTCGCTTAGTTGCGCGCCTCAAACAAGTAGGCGCAACTACAGTTATGACTACCGAACGGGTTGAAGAATACGGCCCGGTGGCGCGGTTTGGAGTGGAAGAGTTTGTGTCGGATAATGTCGTGATTGTTCGCAACGTCTTGGAAGGCGAACGCCGCCGCCGCACCATCGAAATTTTGAAGTTGCGCGGTACAACTCACATGAAGGGTGAATATCCTTTTACTATGACCAATGATGGTATTAATATTTTCCCCTTGGGGGCCATGCGATTAACTCAAAAGTCTTCTAACGTGCGGGTTTCTTCCGGCGATAAAACTCTCGACGAGATGTGCGGCGGCGGTTTCTTTAAAGACTCGATTATTTTGGCTACCGGTGCGACGGGAACCGGCAAAACGCTGTTGGTAAGCAAGTTCTTGCAGAATGCTTGTATGAACGGCAATCGGGCACTACTTTTTGCCTATGAAGAGTCGCGAGCTCAGTTGTTCCGCAATGCTTATTCTTGGGGCATTGATTTTGAGGAAATGGAACACAAAGGACTGCTGAAGCTGCTGTGTACTTACCCCGAATCTGCGGGCTTGGAAGACCACTTGCAGACGATTAAATCAGAAATTGCTGAGTTCAAACCTTCTCGAATTGCCATAGACTCGCTTTCAGCCCTAGCTAGGGGTGTCAGCAATAATGCTTTCAGACAATTTGTGATTGGGGTGACTGGTTTTGCGAAGCAGGAAGAAATCACCGGCTTTTTTACGAATACCAGCGACCAGTTTATGGGTTCTCATTCGATTACGGACTCCCATATTTCTACAATTACTGACACGATTATCATGCTTCAGTATGTAGAGATTCGAGGCGAAATGTCGCGGGCAATTAATGTGTTTAAGATGCGCGGTTCGTGGCACGACAAAGGAATTCGAGAATACACGATTACTGAAAGAGGCCCACAAATTAAAGATTCGTTCCGTGGCTACGAACGGATAATCAGCGGTTCTCCAACTCGGATTTCGGTTAATGAGAAGAGTGAGTTATCGCGGATTCTCCAGGGCGTGCAAGGTCAAAACGATGACGATATTTGACAATCGGCAGTCTGTTGTAGGGTGTGCGGTGCGCGCTGCTGTGTTCTGAAATCGCCCGCACAGCCAGAACTCCTTTACCAGAAATAATTGATTGAAAGCCCCAAGCCCGGGAGAAATTAAAATCAGACTATTCATTACTCCAATCCTCATCCTTCTGGGTAGAGGTCGCTCTCCAACTGTCAACTGTCAACTGTCAACTGTCAACTGTCAACTGTTGAACATTGGTCATAAAAAAGATCGATCGCGAACGATCGATCTTTTTATTAATTTCAGTGAGCACGGAGGGATTTGAACCCCCGACCCTCAGGACCGGAACCTGATGCTCTATCCACTGAGCTACGTGCCCTCGACTTTTTCGAGTATAACACGTCTTGTCGAAAATGGCTAGTCGATCGAGCAAATTCGATCGACCCTCTCCAAACCGCTGGGCCGATGCGGGTTCTACTCGCCCGCGCGTATCGTGTATCAGGCACTTCTCGCAGCCTGAGACGGCAAATTTTGACAATTATCGTCAAAATAATAGGACAATGGGTAAAATAATATACTTTAATCTAAGCAAAGATTAGGCTCACATTCGATCGCGGTTCAGCGTCTACCACAGCTAATACAGCCCGCATCAATTTCCTCTAGCTAGTAGGTAGTAGATGGCGCTGCTGTTAAGATAAGCTCTCCAAGAACGGTTCTAGGCTAAGTTCACCAAACCTCTGAATCTTATGATTGATAAAATGTTAGATAAATTATCGCTGAGAACTGTTCTCATAGTTCCATTTGTGCTGCAAATCGTCGCAGCCGTGGGACTCGTAGGATATCTCTCCTTTAGAAACGGACAAAAAGCAGTTAATAATCTTGCCACTCAGTTAATGAGCGAGGTGAGTTTGCGTGTCGAGCAAAACCTGCAAGTTTACCTGGCTACTCCCCATCAAATCAATCAAAGCAAGCTCGATACTGTCAAACTGGGCTTGTTAAACATGGAAAATTTATCAGATTGGGAGAAATATCTTTGGCGACAAGTACAATTATATCCTTATATAAATTTTACATCTATTGCTAACAACAAGGGAGACTATAGAACCGGAGAAAAACTCTCAACTGGCCCTCTCATGATTAATATGTCAGGCAAATCTACTGGCTTTGATTTTTATTCATACAATACTAACAATACAGGCGATCGCACTACCGTAGCAGCAATGGTCAAAAAATTTGACATCCGCGAACATCCTTCGTACCAAAATGCAGCTAATGTCGGCAAACCAACTTGGAGCTCAGTTTATATTTCGTTTCTTGAACCAACATTAATACTCAGCGCACTCCAACCTGTATACGATAACAACCAGCTAGAAGGAGTATTAATTGCTGCTTTGCGTCTCGACCATATTGGAATATTTTTAAACAGTCTCAAGATCGGCAAATCCGGTCAAGCATTTATTGTCGAAAGAAATGGTACGTT
This sequence comes from Oscillatoriales cyanobacterium, assembly GCA_004292955.1. Lineage (GTDB taxonomy): Bacteria > Cyanobacteriota > Cyanobacteriia > Cyanobacteriales > Microcoleaceae > Microcoleus. The sequence goes on from RDXX01000015.1 coordinate 69,354, forward strand.
ACTCGCAACTTCAACAGCCGAACAACCATTCCGTACCAAAGATAATAAAAAAGAACTGTTTAAAGCAGAAGAGAGTGTTGACCCCTCGACTCAAGCTACAGCTAAATATGTAGCAGCTCGTTTTCGGGAATTAAAGGAAATTAAAACTTCCTATATCTTAAATTTTGAAATAGACGGCAAGCGACAATTTGTAAAAGTCCTACCTTTCCAAGACGGCAAAGGTTTGGACTGGCTGATTGTGGTAGTTGTTCCTGAAGCAGATTTCACCGAACAAATCGATGCCAATACTCGCATGACAATTTGGCTTTGTTTGGCAGCTTTAGCCGTAGCTGTAGTTATCGGTATTCAGACTTCTAGGTGGGTGACAAATCCAATTTTGCGCTTAAATACAGCAGCTAAAAATATTGCTAAAGGCGAATGGGACACCACAGTAGAAAGCGAACGTTCCGACGAATTGGGAGAATTAGCCAAGTCATTTAACAGCATGGCTCAACAACTGCAACAATCTTTTGCAACTTTAGAACACCGAGTGCAAGAGCGGACTGCCGAATTGGCTGTAGCCAAGGACAAGGCGGAAGTAGCCAATCAAGCTAAAAGTGCCTTTCTGGCTAACATGAGTCACGAATTGCGATCGCCCCTCAATGCAATTCTCGGCTTTTCCCAACTGATGACTCGCAGCCAAACCCTATCCCGAGAACACCAAGAAAATCTTAGCATAATTAGCAGCAGCGGAGAACACCTGCTCACCCTGATTAATAACGTGCTCGATTTATCTAAAATTGAATCGGGGCGCACCACCCTCAATCCCAAAAAATTCGACCTCTATCGCCTGCTACACGACTTGGACGATATGTTTCAACTCAAAGCAGACGACAAGCATTTGCAGTTAGTTTTCGATCGCAGTCCCGACTTACCGCAATACGTAGAAACTGACGAGTTAAAATTGCGGCAAATATTAATTAATTTGCTAAATAACGCTCTTAAATTCACAGAATATGGCGGTGTTTGTGTCAGAGCTAGCAAGCATTTAATCAGCCAAGACCGAGAGAAAAAATCAGTAAATAATCTTGTATCAAAAACCTACAAAAATACAGGAATTGAGGTCAGTAATAACATTAAATCTCCACATTTAACTTTGTCAGAAAATGCGAGTTATAAAAGCCACAATGACGGTTCAACTTCTGCCTCATCCTTCTTTATTCATTTTGAAGTCGAAGATACTGGCCCAGGTATTGCTGCCAATGAATTAGACAATCTTTTTGAAGCTTTCGTGCAAACCCAGACAGGCAAAGATTCCCAAGAAGGTACAGGCTTGGGATTGCCAATCAGCCGCAAATTTGTGGAATTAATGGGTGGCGAAATCAGCGTCAATTCTGCTGTTGGGAAGGGCACTAATTTTCAGTTTGATATTCAAGTTATTGCGGTGGAGGCGGCTGATATTTCTATCCCAAAACAAACTCGCAATGTGATTGCCTTGGAACCCAACCAACACCCCTATCGAATTTTGATAGTAGATGATAAACTGCTCAACCGCCAACTGTTGATTAAGCTTCTCAATCCTCTGGGTTTTGAACTGAAAGAAGCTACTAACGGTCAAGAAGCTATTGAGATTTGGGACAATTGGGAGCCGCATTTAATTTGGATGGACATGAGAATGCCCGTGATGGACGGCTACGAAGCAACACAATACATTAAAGGCACTATTAAAGGTCAAGCTACTGCTATTATTGCGCTGACTGCGAGCGTTTTGGAGGAAGAACGGGCTGTAATTTTGTCGGCGGGCTGCGATGCTTTTATGCGGAAACCTTTCCGGGAAGCCGATATTTTCGATGCTATGCACAAACATATCGGAGTACGCTATATTTATGAAGATCCGGGGCAAGCTAACTCATCGGCAGTCAAAGAGCGCGATCGCGAAATGACTGCGGCTGACTTCCTTAAATTGCCTGAGTCGCTGGTAGCTGATTTAAAGCTGGCCATACTAAAAGTGGATATGGATTTCATTGAGAGTTCGATCGACCAAATTAGATTAAAGGATACAGTAACTGCTGCTGCGATCGCCAATTGTATAGAAAATTTCGAGTACGACAAAGTTTTAAAGTTAATCTCTCAAGCAAGCTCACATGAATAATGACATTCCTAGTACCCCTCCCGGTAATATTTTAGTAGTGGACGATACCCCAGCGAATTTGCGACTGCTAGCCGGAATTTTGAATGGCAAGGGCTATAAAGTCCGCCCCGTACCGAGCGGCGAGTTAGCACTTTCGGCCGCACAAGGTATGCCTCCCGATTTGATTTTGCTGGATATTATGATGCCCGAAATGAACGGGTATGAAGTTTGCGAAAAAATCAAAGCTGATGAACGCACTCGCGACATTCCGGTGATTTTTATCAGCGCGATAAATGACGTACTAGATAAGGTTAAAGCTTTTGCTGTAGGCGGAGTAGATTATATTACCAAACCCTTTCAGATGGAAGAGGTGCTAGTTAGAGTAGAAACCCATTTAGCAATGTGCCAGTTGCAAAAAAAACTCAAACAGAAAAACGATGAACTGACAATCACTTTAGAGCAACTGCAAGCAACTCAGGAGCAATTAGTTCAATCGGAAAAAATGGCTGCCTTAGGGCAACTGATTGCAGGCATTGCTCACGAAATTAATACGCCGCTAGGGGCGATTCGATCGTCTATTGGGAATATTACCGGCTTTTTGGATAACAATCTCGACAGTTTGCCAGTTTTTTTTAAAGAACTGTCTGCCGAACGCCAGCACGATTTTTTGAGTTTAATGTACAGTTCCCGCCAACAAACTTACTCTTTATCTACGCGAGAAAAACGGGAATTTAAAAGAGGCGTGAAGCAGCAACTAGATGCGGAAGGGATTGATAATGCTGACAGCCTTGCTAGCATTTTAGTCAATATCGGATTGCAAGGAAATGTGCAAGAATTCGTGCCGTTGCTCAAAGACCCTGACAGCGAAAATATTATCAAAACCGCCTACGATTTTGCTAGTATTCAAAAAAGCGCCAGAACCATCGCTACCGCTACAGAACGCGCTGCAAAAGTCGTTTTTGCTCTCAAAAATTATGCGCGTTACGATGTGCATGGGGATAAACTAGAAGTGAATATCACTGATGGAATTGAAACTGTATTAACTCTTTATCAGAACCAGCTAAAACAAGGTGTAGAAATCGTCAGAAACTATCAAGCTCAATTGCCTCCGGTATTGTGTTATCCAGACGAACTCAATCAAGTTTGGACAAATTTAATTCACAATGCCTTACAAGCGATGGACAATCAAGGAACTTTAACAATTGACGCCTTGCAGCAAGATACCAACTTTGCCGTAAAAATTACCGACAGTGGCGCTGGAATTTCACCGGAGATTTTGCCGAAAATTTTTGAGCCGTTTTTTACGACCAAACCAGCGGGAGAAGGCAGCGGATTAGGATTGGATATTGTCAAAAAAATCATTAAAAAACATCAGGGTACAATTGATGTGGAGTCAGTGCCCGGTCAAACTGCATTTACAGTGTCTTTGCCGATTAATTTAATTGAGTAGGTAAAACACCAGACTGAAATCTGGGGCTAAAAATTTGCAGTCTAGGCGCGCGGAATGTAGAATTTGGAAAACGGCGTGCTGCCCATCCGGGTTCACCCTGCCAGACGAAAGGAGGAAACTAGCGATGTCTAAACCAGCAATTTTGTGTGTTGACGATGAAGTAGCGGTGTTGGAAAGTCTGGAAATTGAACTGCAACAGGCATTTAAGGGTAAATATCTTTGCGAATTTGCTGAAAGTGCTGCCGAAGCACTGGAGATTATTGAAGAGCTGTGTGAAGATGAGGTTAACATTCTAGTTATTGTCTCTGATTGGTTGATGCCTGGAATGAAAGGAGATGAGTTGCTGATTAAAATTCATCAAAAATATCCGCAGATTGTGACAGTTATGCTGACAGGACAAGCGGACAAAGAAGCAATTGAACGCACAAAATCTCAAGCCAATCTTCATGCTTTTATACAAAAACCTTGGCAAAATCAAGAATTAATTGAAGCGATTAAGTCTGGTCTAGCAAAGTTATGAAAAAACCTGTGATTATTTGTGTGGATGATGAGCAGACTATACTCGATAGTCTGGAAATAGACCTGCTAAAAGCCTTTGAAGATAAATATTTAATTGAAACTGCTCAAAGCGGCGAAGAAGCTTTGGAATTGCTGTCTGAACTTTTAGCAGAACAGTATGAAGTTCCTTTGATTATTTCCGATCATATCATGCCGAATATGAAAGGAGACGAGCTATTGAGAAGCGTTCATGCCATCTCGCCGAGAACTCTCAAGATTATGCTGACGGGGCAGGCTAATTTGGAGGCGGTAGCCAATGCTATTAATTATGCTAAATTGTACCGATACATACCTAAGCCTTGGCAAACCGATGATTTAAAATTAACTGTTACTGAGGCAATCTACAGATATTTTCAAGATAAACAATTAGCTGAAAAACAAATAGAACTTCAGGAAATGAATCAGGAGTTGGCAAGATTAAACCGCAAGCAGGCGATGCTGATTGCTAAACTCCACGAAAACGAAAGTCGGTTGACGCAATACCTGGAAGCGATGCCGTTGGGCGTGTGCGTGCTTGATGCGAACGGTCAATCTTTTTATGCTAATCAAAAGGCGCGGGATGTATTTGGGAAAGGCACTGTACCCCATATTAATTCGGAGCAGAAAGCAGCAATTTATCAATTCTATAAAGCCGGAACTAATCAGAGATGTCCTGTGGAAGAATTGCCAATTATGCAGGCGCTGCGGGGCGAAAGTGTGCGGACTGAGGGTGTAGAAATTCGGACTGGTAATAAGGTTATTCCGGTGGAGAGTTGGGCGACTCCTATTTATGATTCTCTCGGGGATATTTGCTACGGGATTATTGCTTTTACTGATATTACGGAACGCAAGCAAGCTGAAGCAGCGCTGGTGCAAGCTGAAGAGAAGTATCGCCGGATATTTGAAAATGCTCTCGAAGGTATTTTTCAGACTGCACCTGACGGAACTTTGATTAGCGCTAATCCTGCTCTCGCTCAAATCTACGGCTATGATTCCCCTGAAGAATTGATGGCAAGTGTTAATGAGATTCAGCGGCAATTGTACGTGCAACCGCACCGCCGTCAAGAGTTTTTTGCGTTGATGGAACAGTACGGTACTGTGTCTGAGTTTGAGTCGGAAGTTTACCGCCGAGATGGCAGTATTATCTGGATTTCTGAGGATGCACGTACTGTTTTTGATGCTAGGGGTGAACTGCTTTACTACCAGGGTTTTGCTGAGGATATTACTTTGCGAAGACTTGTAGATGCGGAACGCCTGAAGTTTACGAATGATTTGGAAAAAGCTTTGATAGCTGAAGAAAAGTTCAATGAAGCGCTGTTAGAAAGCGAAAATCGGCTGACTCAATTGCTGGAAGCGGTGCCGGTGGGTATATTTGTGGTTGATGGTATTGGGAAACCTTGTTACATGAATTCTTGGGCTGAGAAAATACTTGGCAAAGGCTTGGTTTCTGATGTTATTCCTAGCACTTTGCCGGAAGTTTATCAAACTTACTGCGCCGGAACTAATGAGCTGTATCCAAGCGAGAGACAACCGATTGTGCGGGCGCTGGGGGGGGAAGTGGTGCACTCTGATGATGCAGAAATTCACCGCCCGGAGAGGATTGTGCCGATCGAGATTTGGGCGACTCCAATCTACGACGAACGGAAAAACATTGTTTACGCGATCGCAGTTTTTCAAGATATCACAGAGCGTCAAGAGGTAGAAACCGAGCGCCGCAACTTCACAGATGAGCTGCAAAAGGCTTTAGCAGCGGAAGAAAAATTAACAGATGCTTACGGGCGGTTTGTGCCGCACCAATTTCTACACTTTCTGGGATATGAAAGTATTCTGGATGTAAAATTAGGCGATCAGGTGCAGAAAGAAATGTCGGTGTTGTTTTCAGATATTCGGAATTTCACGGCTCTTTCAGAACAGATGAGTCCTGAAGAAAATTTTCAATTTATTAATGCTTATTTGTCGCGGATGGAGCCTGCAATTACTGAAAATTTTGGGTTTATTGATAAATACATTGGCGATGCAATTATGGCGCTGTTTAATGGCAGTGCGGACGATGCGGTGAAAGCTGGAATTGCCATGCTACAGCAGCTTAACGAGTATAATATGAGTCGCAGTCGGCCCGATCGCGCGCCGCTACAAATTGGCATTGGCATCAATACGGGTTCTTTGATGTTAGGCACGGTGGGGGGGCAAAATCGGATGGATAGCACGGTGATTAGCGATGCGGTTAATTTAGCTTCTCGCGTGGAAAGTTTGACGAAAGAGTATGGAGTTTCGATGTTAATTACTCACAATACTTTTGTACAGTTAAATGATGTTTATGATTTTAGGTTGATCGATCGCGTTACAGTCAAAGGCAAATCGCGCATGGTAACGGTTTATGAAATATTTACGGCCGATCCGCCCGAGTTGCGGCAGAAAAAGTTAGATACAAAGACAATGTTTGAGCAAGGTTTGGTTTTCTACAATAGTGACAAATTTCTCGAAGCTACAAGATTGTTTTCGGCGTGCTTGCAAGTCAATCCTGGGGATAAGGTAGCTCAAATTTATATGCACCGATGTGTGAAACGGGCGATCGCTCCTGCATAAGCTTTGTTCGCCGGAGAGATTGTCTGTTATGTTCGAGAGGGGGAGAGGGGAAGAATGGGGAGCATATCATTTTTATAAAAAGCATTTTTTCTTTGAGTGCGAGCACGCAAGAGCTCGCGTATTGTACAATACGCGAGCTCTTGCGTGCTCGCACTATAAATACAAAACTGAGATGCTCCCGGGAGAGGGGGAGATGGGTATTCTAGATTTAAATATGCAATTTTAATCTAGAATACCATAATTCTGGTTTACTTTTTCCCAAAATAATGTAACTTTAGGGAAGATCCCAACCCCGATTTAGTAAATCATCCCCAAGTCTAAAATCTAAAATCTAAAATCTAAAATCTAAAATTGTTTAGATTGGCAGGGAAACGGAAACTATTGTTTCTTGCTGTGGCAAACTTTCTATTTTAAATTTTCCTCCGTGCAATTCTGCTAGGCGTTGAACAATGGCCAAGCCCAATCCCAAACCTGGTTGTTGGTAAAGTTTGCGATCGAACTGCCTGTAAGCTTCTAGCTGTGCAATCTGATCGGGAGTCATGCCGCGGCCTTGGTCTTTGACAGACAGAATAAAAGTCTCATTTTCCACGAAAGTGCTTAATAAAACTGGCGTTCCTTCTAAAGAAAATTTGAAGGCATTGTCCAGCAGTTCCTCAACAATTTTTGTAAGTCTCATAGAATCAATAGCTACCGACGCATCCTGCAAATTTAATTTTAAATCGTCTGTTCTATTCACCTGTTTCGCTTGCTGGAGCGCTTTTTGAGTGAGCAAAGATTGTACGCAGCTAAATTGGCTACAGCGCATTTCTTTTAGCAGTTCGGGATTTGTGCCTGCTATCTCAAGTTCTGCATACAGCAAAAAGTTCTGAATCAGCCGATATAAGCGATGACCTGAAGTGTTAATTTGACCGATCATTTCTAAGATGTCTGAATCCTCGAACACCTGATATTCTGACAAAATTAACTCGGAAAAGCCCAGAATAGCATTCAAAGGAGTCCGCAATTCGTGGGGGAGCGACATACTAATATTAATGCGTAATTCGTCTAGGGTTTTTTGAGATTGCTTGCTAATTGTTTTCTGTTTATCAAGTCGAATAGCAATTGCTTTTAGCAGTTCTTGTGGCGTACAAGGTTTAGTAATGTAATCGTCTGCTCCCATTTCCATGCCAGTGCGAATGTCACTTTTATCGGCTTTGGCTGTGAGGAAAATAAACGGAATTGTGGCAGTTATGGGGTCGGAACGCAAAGCTTTGAGGACGCCGTGACCGTCAATTTCCGGCATCATCATGTCGCACAAAATTAAATCGGGGATTTGTGCGATCGCCAATTTGATACCGACTTTACCGTCGTTCGCTCCAATGCCTTCAAAATTCTCGGCTTCCAGTAACTCTAAAATGTTTTCTCTAATCGATTCTTCGTCTTCTATTACTAAAATCTTTGCCACGGTTATTGCTCCTTTTCGTTAGTAGTTGTTGCAAAAAATCTGTGTGAGGATACTTGACAAATTTGTTTGTTTGTGTTGTTAACTGAGCGTTAAGTGGCGGATACTTATAGTTGATAATTTAGTCGTGAAGCTGTACTGCATTTAAATTGTATAACCTTTATCCAAAAAATGATGTATGTCTGGTAATGGGTAATTGGTAATGGGTAATTGGTAATCGATAGTTTCTTTCCTATAAGCTTTCGGGAGCATCTCAGTTCTGTATTTGTAGTGCTGTCGGGAGCTCGCACTGTAAAAAAAATGCTTTTTCCAAAACTGAGATGCTTCCAAGCTTTCTGAGGTTAAACTCCGGTAAAGAGGCTCTGGGCGCGTGTGTGTTATCAATCCGACGATCGTAGCAGAATGTGACATACCTCGTCTTTATGAGAACCGCTATATATTTGAATGAACTATTAACATTAATCAACTCGTCTTCCCCTCTCGCACTCTCTCTCTCTGGCGCAGCAGCTTATTGGCTAGCACAAATTAAAGGTAAGGTAATAGTGAAAGTTGTGCTTTTTCCTTCTTGACTCTCGATCGCCAGTTTGCCGCCGTGAAGTTCCACGGCTCTTTTCACAATTGCTAAACCGAGACCTGTTCCTGAAATAGTGCCGACATTTGTAGCTCGGTAAAAAGTTTCTAAGATCCGCTCTATATCGGTTTGGGGAATCCCGATGCCCTGGTCTTGAACCTGGAAAACAGCTTTGCCGTTTTGACAATTTAGTCGCAAGGAAACTGAACTGCCGGCGGGGGAATATTTGATGGCATTTGAGAGGACGTTTCCCAACATTTGCCGCAGCAGTTTTTCATCCATTTGAGCGTCGCAGTTGCCGCCTTCATGTATAAAGGCGATCGGATGTTGGTTGCTATCGTTGAGCTGCTGTTCTTCTACGAGTTGACGGCAAAATTTTTCGAGGTTTAAGGAAATCGGTTGAAATGGTAAGGTGTTTGCTTCTATTTTGCCAATTACGAGGATATCTTCTAATAACTCTGTCATGCGTTTGATGGCTAGTTGAATCCGCACAAAATGAGTAGATTTTTTTTCTTCTGACCACTTAGCGCTGTAATCTTGGAGCAATCCAGCGGAAAATTGGATGGTTGTCAGGGGGGTGCGGAATTCGTGGGAAACCATGGTGACAAATTTGGCTCGCAGTTCGGAAAGTTCTTTTTCTCGTGCGAGGGCTTTGAGAATTTCAGCTTCTGCGCGTTTGCGATCGCTAATGTCGCGGGCTTCAGCAATGAGTAGCAAAACTTGTCCTGTCTCATTTTTAACAGGTTTGAGTGAGAAATCAACTGTGACAATTTGGCCGTTTTTGCCTACCAAGTCGATTTCGCTGCGGAAAAACTCGCCGCGGCTGGCTTTGGCGATCGCAAATTGCAGTTGTTCGGAAAAATTTCGGGTTTGAGGCCAAATCACCATTTGCCAAATCGGGCGGCCGACTATATCTTGCGATCGCACTCCGGCAAAATCGAGGGCTGTCTCGTTGACTTCCAGCACGACTCCTTCGGGAGTCAGCAGCTTGGTGAGTTGAAAGGAAGAGTCAAAAATCGCCCGAAAACGCCGCTCGCTTTCCCGCAGCATTTGGAATGTTTGCGATCGTTCGATCGCGTAGCGGATAGTCCGCACTAATAATGGAGTAGTAATTTGACCTTTAACAATGTAATCTTGAGCTCCCAAGCGAACTGATTCCAGGGCTATCGCCTCATCGTCCAAGCCTGTCATTACCACCATTGCTGTATCGGGAGCAACTTCTCGCAGGCGAGTTAGGGTTTCCAAACCGCGGCTGTCGGGTAAAGAAAGGTCGAGCAATACTATATCAAAGTGTTGTTTGGACAGTTGGGCGATCGCCTCATGCAGGAACTCAACAGACACGAGTTCCCACTGAACGCCCCCAGATACTTCTAAAAGTTCTGCAAGCAAATCAGCATCAGCGGGATTGTCTTCTATTAACAGAATCTTAATCCACATAGCTTAGAGGTTTTTGGCTGTAACATTTTCACGGCGTATCAATCTCAGCTTAAACTTTTTTTCTTGACCCTGCCATTTGCAACTTGAAAATTATTATTTGGTAACACTTCCAAACCACTTTATTTAGCCAAATTCAAGTCAAGCATAATGCAATCAAGACGGGGTACGCCCACTACAAACTTTCTGGCTGGAAAAAAATCCTTGCTGACCGAAGAGCGAAACGCAAGCCCCGGGCTAACGACACGGATCCAAGTCGGTAGCGGTTTCAACCGCCTTCAATATTTCTTTACATACATCAATCAATACGAAGGACAGTTTTAGATCTGATCGAGTATCTCAAACCCTTGATGGCTATAGGGCTGACTATTTTTTCAATCTTTAAGTCTAGCCCGCTCGTTTCAAAAAATCATTAAAAATGCCAGGGCTTAGTCTGTAACGCTTACAGAGTCGTTAAAAAACTGTCCGAACTATCGATCAATGAAACATATCGAAAATTGATGTTATGATTAAGAAGATTGAGTAGGAATAACCATCTACGTGTTGAAACAACCTAGTACGGTGCAATCCCGGCAACGGACATATCCGACTTGATTCGGAATAGTTAAAGGGCAAACAAAAGGCTGGTTGTTGAGCGTACCGTAACTTTTGGCTAGTGATGGACTCTGAAAGCAAAAAAAACTAAAGTATACGCAATGCTTGAAGAAATTCAAGTTGAGCGAGTAGCGGCGAATTGATAGCGCCTTTGTAGATCCGATTATGGTTTCTTCAAGAATCCCCTCGCCTTTAGGCATGGGGAGTATCAAACTCCATCTTCCACTCTTATGCCACTTGTGAAAAAAATGCTTTTTGCCAGACTTTTTCTAGCCAAGTGATACTATTTGCGATTTGCGATTCTGGCATGAGAAATGGCTCTGGGGTTTGCAGTTAGCCTACATTTGCATTTTTTACCGATATCAGGACTGCTGGGTGAATCCTCCTATACCGAATTTCAAAAAGTTGAAAAAATTTTCTATTGGCCATCAGCAAAGTATCTGTTGTTTAATTTAGAGGAAGTTTGACGACTGCGAGCCAGAATTCCTCAATTAACCTGACTACTTTAGTAAATTGTACGAAGTCTACAGGCTTAGTTATGTAACAGTTGGCGTGGAGCGAGTAGGACTTGGCAATATCCTCCGGAGCTGCTGAAGTGGTGAGAATCACTACAGGAATTAATTTTAAATTAGGGTCAGTTTTAATTTCTTCTAGCACTTCAACGCCACTTTTTTTGGGCAGATTCAAATCCAGCAAAATTAAATCAGGACGGGGTACGCCCAGGTAGGGTGCTGTTTTGTGTAAAAACTTGATTGCTTCAACTCCATCCTCCACAAAATGTAAGTTATTCAATATTTTACCCTGACCGAAGGCTTCTATTGCCAAATCGGCGTCGCTGGGCGAATCCTCAATCAGCAGAATCTCAACGGGTCTAACAGTGCTTCGATCGCTCATAACTGGCGTATCCTTTTGATTAGAGGAAAAAAAATTGAACTTTGACCCTTCAGCTATTAATTATAGGAATAGTGAAGTAAAAAGTCGCTCCTTTTCCCTCCTGAGATTCCACCCATATCCGCCCGCCATGGCGTTCCACAATGCGCTTGCACATCGCCAAACCTATGCCAGTACCGGAATATTCGCGGCGTCCGTGCAGGCGTTGAAAAATGATAAAAATGCGATCGGCATACTCAGGATCGATGCCAATGCCCCGATCGCGGACGCTGAACAGCCATTCGCCCTCTTGCCTTTGGGCTGCGATCTGAATGAACGGGATGTCTTCGCGGCAAAATTTGATGCCGTTGGCGATCAAATTTTGGAATAATTGCACCAGTTGAGATTCATCTGCCATCACCGTTGGCATCGCGTCGCAGGTGATGACAGCTTTTGTTTCGGCGATCGCAATTTGCAAATTGCACAAACTTTGCTTGACAGCAGCATTGCAGTCGGCTGGCTCAAACTCCTGACCCCTCGTTCCCAGTCGCGAATACGCCAACAAATCATTAATCAATTGTTGCATTCTGGTCGCGCCGTCAACAATATAATTAATATACTTATCGGCGCGATCGTCCAAATTTTCTTGATAGCGCTGGGCGAGTAATTGAGTGTAACTGGTAACGGCTCGGAGCGGTTCTTGCAAATCGTGGGAAGCCACATAAGCAAATTGTTCTAGTTCCTCGTTAGAACGCTTCAAATCTTCTGTAAGTTGCAGCATTTGCTCCTCTGCTTCTTTGCGGCCTGTAATGTTGTAAACCAACGCACAACAAGACAGCATATTCCCCAGATTGTCGAATACTGGACTGGTAGAAATATAAGTCCAAACATCTTTACCCTCCTTAGTTTTTAGTTGTACTTCACGTTTTTCACCAATAGCTTGCTGGCGCCAATCCACAGGATAGAGATTTGATGTTCTTTCCGGTTCGTCCGTGAAATCCAAAAGCGGTCTACCTAACATTTCTACTTCACTATAGCCAAGCATTCGTGCCATTGCGTGATTGACATAAGTCGTGAGGGAATTGCTGTCAATTACCCAAATACCTTCTTCTGCTAATTCAACTATTTGTCTGTACTTGAATTCGCTTTCCTGCAAAGCTGTTTCAGTTAGTTTGCGATCGGTGATATCTTTCATGAAACAGTGGTGACCGTTAAATGTCCCTTGGGCGTCGCAAGCTTTTACCAGAGTTATTTGCTTGTAAAAAAACGTTCCATTTTTCCGGACTCCTCTAGCTTCCACGTCTACTTTGCCAGAAATTAGCATCTCCTCATAAGCTGAGATTAGCATCTCAATATCATCAGGATGTACGGTGAGTATCCATTCCATACCGACCATTTCTTCGGGTTCGTAACCGCAGGTATGAGCGTAAGCTCGGTTAGCATTGACGTAGCGTCCCTCAATGTCCAGTCGCGAAATGCCTTCCACGGCATTTTGCAGGGCAATGGTGAGGTCGCGGAAATCTTTTTCAGCTTGTTTGCGATCGCTAATATCCTGACCGATACCCAAAAAACCGTTAATATTTCCGTTGTTGTCAAATAAGGCAGTCACAGACAGCAGTACCGGAAACCGCGAACCATCTTTGCGAATGTAACTCCATTCATTTTCGTCAGCTATTCCCCGACGCGCCCAGGCAACAAAAACCTCAAACTCCGGCTCTATTTTTACTCCCAATTCTTGAGAAAGAATTTCTGCTCTTTTACCGACCTCCACAGGATCGTGAATGATTGCTAGCGTAAATTTTCCCACCACTTCTTCGGAGGAATAGCCTAAAAGTTTCTGGGCTGCCAGATTAAATGTTTTAATCGTACCGTCTGGTTCGGTAGAAATAATTGTGTAGTTAGGGCTATTAAGAATTGCATTTTGCAGTTGCGTCAATTCTAACAAAGTGAACGCAATTTTTTGTCTGTAGGCGATTTCTTTTTGCAATTTGTGGTTGTAAATTTCAATTTGAGCAGTGCGAGCGACTACTCGACGCTCCAGAGTTTCATTGAGCAGTCGATTTTCTTCTTCTACCTGCTTGCGTTCTGTAATATCAGTAATAGTAGCAACATAACTTTTAACCTTCCCATTTTCTCCGACTTGACCGACAGCTTGACCGAATACCCAACTGATTTTAGTGCGATCGATGCCTTGAAAGCGGTACTCAGATTTAAACGGCAATTTCTCGGCAGCGGCGCTGTACCATTGGTCAAAAACCCGCTGGCGGTCGTCTGGATGAATGCCTTGGAACCACCCTTTACCCAAAGCTTCATCGCAGCCCATTCCCGAAATTTGACACCAGCGCTCGTTGACATACAAGCAATCTCCTATAGCGTCTGCATAAAATATTCCCACCGGCGAAGCTTCAGTTAAGGTTTGATAGCGAGCTTCTGTTTCTCGGCGTTCGATGATTTCTTGTTGCAGTATGCGATCGATCATCCCTAATTGAGTTGGACTCAGGAGAGTTAATGCTTGGGGAACTAAAGGAATTAATGCAAAAGCCGTGTAAGCAGAAATCGCGGCGGTAATCATTTTTAGACAGCCAGAAACCCAATAAACAGGATGCCAAAGCGTCCAAACTTCCATTACATGAGTAGTACCGCAGGAGATAATAAAGGCGGCAAACAGCCAAAAAATGTTGCGAAATGGCAAGTCTTTTCGCTGACTGATAAAATAAATTAGGGATAGGGGTATTGAATAGTATGCCAGGGCAATTATCGAGTCTGACACTATATGCAGCGCGACAAGCTCTCGCTGCCAAAGGTAACAGTGGCCGTGAGGAATGTAATTCCCGATGAATAAGAGGTTATTTAAAATAGTCCACATGATAAAGAAATGGGTAATGGGGAATCGGGAATTGGGAATTGGGAATTGGTAATTGGTAATTGGGAATGGGTAATGGGGAATGGAAAATTTAACCCAATAACTTATAAGTTATCTCAAAATTCAAAAATCTACAGAAGACCGGGCGAAGGTCATTCGCGGCTACACAAACAAAACCCGCCTCCGCGGGTTGAAGTTTTATCTTTTTCCGTCTTCCTTCTTCCTTCTTCCGTCTTCCTTCTTCCGTCTTCCTTCTTCCTTCACCCATAAAAAAAGGGGCGAGCCCCAAGCCCGCCCCATCCAAAATTATGCTGCTGCTATTGATTAACCCAACAGCGCTTTAGCCTTAGCTACGACATTATCAACGGTGTAGCCAAACTTTTCTAGAGCAACGGGGCCTGGTGCAGAAGCGCCGAAGGTGTCGATGCTGATGCTGTCGCCTTCGGAACCCAAATAACGTCCCCAACCGAAGCTAGAAGCTGCTTCAACTGCTAACCGTTTGGTAACAGCTTTTGGTAGTACAGATTCGCGGTAAGTGGCATCTTGCAAGTCGAACAATTCCCAGCAAGGCATCGAAACGACGCGGACTTTATTGCCTGCGGCGCGCAATTTTTCAGCGGCATCAACGCAGAGGTATGTTTCGCCACCGGTGCCGATTAAAATGATGTCGGGAGTGCCGCCGTCGTCGGACAAAATGTAAGCGCCTTTGGCTGTTCCTTCGATCGAGCTTCCGGCCAAATTGGGCAAGTTTTGACGAGACAAAGCCATCAAAGTGGGGCGTTTGGGGCTTTCAACTGCCACCTTGTAAGCACCGGATGTTTCGTTTCCGTCGGCTGGGCGCATTACCAATAAATTGGGGATGGCGCGCAGGGAAGCGATGGTTTCGACTGGTTGGTGGGTGGGGCCGTCTTCGCCCAAGGCTACGGAGTCGTGAGTCATGACGTAGATGACTCCGGCTTCGGAGAGTGCAGAGAGGCGAATTGCGCCGCGCATATAGTCGGCAAATACTAAGAATGTGGCGCAGTAAGGTATTAAGCCACCGTGCAAGAGCATACCATTGGCGATCGCGCCCATAGCGTGTTCCCGCACACCAAACCGCAGATTGCGTCCTTCGTATTGACCTTTTTGGAAATCTTTTTCACCCTTGAGCAAAGTCATGTTAGAAGATGCCAAGTCAGCGGAACCGCCGATCAATTCAGGTAGGACAGCAGCCAAAGCATTCAAACATTTTCCAGAATGATTCCGGCTGGAATCTGCCTTATCTTCCGGCTTGTAAGTCGGGAGAACTTTATCCCAACCTTCGGGAAGTGTGCCAGCAACGGTGCGCTCATATTCCGCTGCTTCTGCGGGATATTTTGCTTTATAATCAGCAAAAGCTTGATTCCATTCTTGCTCAGATTGAGCGCCGCGTTCAACTGCTTTGCGGAAGTGTGACAAAGCATCGCTAGGAATTTCAAACGGTGCGTATTCCCACTTCAAGAAATCGCGAGTTGCTTTCACTTCATCGGTACCCAAAGCAGCACCGTGAGAACTGTAAGAATTGCGCTTGTTGGGAGAACCGTAACCAATGATGGTGCGGACTTTAATCATGGACGGTTTGTCCGTGACTTTTTTCGCTTCTTCAATAGCTTTGTGAACTGCTTCTAGGTTAGTATCGTTGTCTAGAGCAGTATTGTCTACTGTAATAACGTGCCAGTTGTAAGCTTCAAAACGCTTGCCGACATCTTCAGTAAAGGCCAAGCTAGTGTCGCCTTCAATGGAAATGTGATTGTCATCGTACAGGGCAATTAATTTGCCGAGTCCGAGGTGTCCAGCCAAGGAACAAGCTTCGCCGGAAATGCCTTCCATGTGGCAGCCGTCACCCATGATGACATAGGTGTAGTGGTCAACAATGGTGTTACCGGGCTTGTTAAACTTGGCAGCGAGGTGAGCTTCTGCCATTGCCAAACCGACGGCGTTAGCAATGCCTTGTCCCAGAGGGCCTGTAGTAACTTCTACGCCTTCGGTGACAAAGTTTTCTGGGTGTCCGGGGGTTTTGGATTCCCACTGACGGAATTGCTTGATGTCGTCGAGGCTGACGCTATCGTAGCCGGTCAAGTGCATGAGGGCGTACTGTAGCATACAGCCGTGTCCGGCGGAGAGGACGAAGCGATCGCGATTGAACCACTTGGGGTTTTTGGGGTTGAACCGCATAAACCGATCCCACAGCACGAAGGCCATAGGAGCAGCGCCCATCGGCAGTCCCGGGTGTCCTGATTTTGCTTTTTCTACCGCATCGATGGCGAGAAAGCGGATAGAGTTGATGCAGAGTTCTTCGAGTGATTGAGTTGCAACAGCCATAATTCTGGTTTTTATATGTTAAGAGAGAGTGTGTGTGATATCATATCGGGTCAATCGATCGTAATTCTTGTAGGGGCGGGTTCACCAATAATCCCCAATGAAAACCAGAGTTTTAGTAAACCCGCCCCGACCCAAATAGTACGATCGATCGACCGGACATGATATGTGTGGTCGATTGTGGCAGAGGTGCGATGAGTCGAGTTCGATCGCCCGCGTCTCTGCTGTTCAGTTTCTGTGGAACTGCCGTGAGGCTGCACTACATATCATCTCACCACTTGCGATCGACAGACAACTTATATCATTTTAGATTTTAGATTTTAGATTTTAGATTGGGAATGATTTACTGGGTATGGGTTTGAGGCACTGGCCTGCGGTTGCATTTTTTTTTACGGGTATTAATTGTTTAAAGTTTCGGCCACTTTGTGGTGTCTAGAACAATTTGCGATCGGAGATATTTCTGGGTGGGCTGGCAGTTGTCAGTTGGCAGCTACCCGATTTTAGTCAAAAGTCAAGGCATACCGGACGATCGCAAGTGTATCTTAGTTGTTTGAAAAATTCATCCCTGTTGCGCGGTTATGATAAAGTCTAGTGTTTCTCACATTTTGCAGCTTGGTCAGGAACAGGCAAGATGCTTGTCCCACAAAGAGTGAATTTTCTGGTGGGGTGAGCAGGCGAGCCCGCCCGGAGCGCCAGCACGAGAATAGTGCAAGATGTAAGATATTGGTAATTTTAATCAGGCAATAAGTAATGACTCTGAGTGAAGCCGAAGTCCGCAGTCAAAAAGTAGAAGAACTGCGATCGCAAGGCATAGAACCGTATCCTAGCCAATCCTACGCGCGATCGCACACAGCCCAACAAGTTCGCGAAATATTTAGTCAGCCGGGAAAAGAACTCGCCAACGGAGAAAGCGATCCCGAAGAAATTTCCCTGCGATTAGCAGGCCGGATTATTTCCAAGCGAGACAGCGGCAAAATTGGTTTCATCGATTTAAAAGACGCCACAGACAAAATTCAACTCAAAATCGAGAAAGCAATCGTCACCGGTGAAGTCGGTTTGAGCTTTGAACAAATTAAAAAATTGCTTGATATCGGCGATTTTGTCGGCGTCCAAGGTATTGGCTGCCGCACGCCTCGGGGAGAACTTTCTATTTTAGTGCGGGAATTCACCCTTTTATCAAAAGCTACAATCCAATTTCCCGATGCTTATTACGGCATTAACGACCCCGAAGTTTGCCGCCGCCACCGCGAAATGGATTTGGCTAGCAACCAAGATGCGCTCAACCGTTTCATGGTGCGTAGCCGCATCGTACAAAGTATCCGTTCCTATCTCTGGAAAGCAGATTTTTACGAAATAGAAACACCGACACTCCAAGCTATTTACGGTGGTGCTGCTGCTAAGCCGTTCATGACGCACCACAATGCTTTGGAAGTAGACTTATATTTGCGAGTGGCACCGGAACTGTTCTTAAAAAGAGCTATTTGCGGCGGTTTTGAGCGAGTATTTGAACTAGGAAAAGCCTTTAGAAATGAGGGTATTGACAGCACTCACAATCCCGAGTTTACCTCCTTAGAAGTTTACCAAGCTTATGCAGATGTGTTCGACATTTTAACAGTTGTCGAAGATGTGATGTGTTTTGCGGCGGCGGCTGTCTTTGGAGATGTCGTGGAAATTGAAAATCAGGGAGAAACCATCAGTTTAGAGCGCAAGTTCGACTACAGCGACAAATATCCCGGTTTTAGCGGCAAACACTGGCAAGTTAAAACGATGGTGGAAGCTGTCAGAGACGAGTTTGGGCTGGATTTTGACAGTTTGGACTTGGAAAGTGCGATCGGCTCTGCAAGCAAGCTAGAACTGCATCTGTCAAAGTTAGAACAACAAAGTTTAGGCTACGTCTTGTACGCAGTTTTTGACAAATTAGTTGTTCCCAAACTAATTCAACCGACATTCATCATCGACTATCCCGTCGAAGTCAGTCCCTTAGCCAAAGGACACCGCAGCAAACCGGGATTTGTCGAACGTTTCGAGCTATTTATTAATGGCACAGAATACTCAAATGGATTCTCAGAATTGAACGATCCGAAAGAGCAAAGAAAGCGCTTTGAAGAACAGCTAGCGCAGAAAAATGCAGGCGACGACGAAGCGCATCCCATGGATGAAGACTTCATCCAAGCGCTATCTTTGGGAATGCCGAATTGCGCGGGAATGGGCATCGGCGTAGATAGATTGGTGATGCTTTTAACTAACACTCAAAGCATCCGAGATGCCGTAATGTTCCCGACAATGCGGCCAGTGAAAGATTAGTCAAATTTTGTAGGTGGTGTCTTGATTTATCAAGATTATAGCCCTTCTCAGATAGGTGAGGTACGTTGTTGGGCTTTAGCCCTCTTAGTGTATTATATAAGCTGTCAGTCATACCTCATCTTTTAGAGAAAAGCTCTAGTTAGACTCGAAAGGCTTTTGGATTTTCAAATCCCAAAATCCAAATTGACTTTTCCCCCTCAAAGCCGTGTCCGATCAATTAACCGCAGTAAGATTCGTTTGTAGTGCGGACTTCAGTCCGCAGCCAAAAAGCGGAATTAATTAAAGTACGTTGTTGGGCTTTAGCCCTCTTTAGACATATATAAAAAGGGCTAAAGCCCAACAACGTACCTATTGATGCAAAAAATCGTTTAAAATGGAATTGCGCCCTAATCTTGCAAAAAAATAACTTCTCATTGTTAACTCAGAAAATATGACACTTATTCAAGAAAAAACTCTAGCCTCAAAAGTTCGCGCCGACTTCCCCATTTTGACGCAAAAAGTCAACGGTAAACCGCTAATTTATTTAGACAACGCAGCGACTTCCCAAAAACCCCTAGCTGTACTCAACGCTTGGCGCGATTACTACGAACAATACAATGCCAACGTCCACCGCGGCGCCCACACTCTCAGCGCCAAAGCAACTGATGCTTACGAAGGTGCGAGAGACAAAGTTGCAGCATTTATCAATGCAGCATCGCGACAAGAAATTGTTTACACTCGCAACGCCACCGAAGCAATTAATTTAGTTGCTTATTCTTGGGGTTTAAGCAATCTGCAAGCGGGAGATGAAATTATCCTGTCGGTGATGGAACACCACAGCAATCTCGTTCCCTGGCAAATGATTGCTCAAAAAACTGGTGCGGTGTTAAAGTTTGTAGAGTTGACTGCAACTTACGAGTTTGATTTGGAACAGTTTAAAACCCTGGTTTCCCACAAAACTAAGTTGGTATCTGTGGTTCACGTTTCCAATACTTTAGGCTGCATCAATCCAGTCAAAGAAATATGCAAAATTGCCCACAGTTTCGGCGCCAAAGTTTTAATTGATGCTTGCCAAAGCGTGCCGCACATGGTAGTAGACGTGCAAGCAATGGATTGCGATTGGCTGGTTGCTTCCGGCCACAAAATGTGCGCTCCGACTGGTATCGGTTTTCTGTACGGTAAACTAAACTTGCTGAGAGAAATGCCTCCGTTTTTCGGCGGCGGCGAGATGATTGCTGATGTGTTTCTCGAATATTCCACCTATGCTGATTTGCCGCACAAGTTTGAGGCGGGGACTCCGGCAATCGGTGAGGCGATCGCCCTTGGTGCTGCGATCGACTATCTTAGTAACATAGGCATGGATCGGATTCACGCCTGCGAAGCCGACTTGACGGCTTATCTCTTCCAACAGTTGCGGCAAATTCCCGAGATCAAAATCTACGGCCCGCAACCAGACAGCAACGGCGAAGGTAGGGCAGCGCTAGCATCATTTAGCGCCGGAGAAATTCACCCTCAAGACTTGTCCACCATGTTGGATGCGGAGGGGGTCGCGATTCGTTCCGGGCATCACTGCACGCAAGCTTTGCACCGCTATTTGAACATTTCATCTACTGCACGGGCGAGTGTGTATTTTTACAATACCTATGAGGAGATTGATGTGTTTGTCAAAGCGTTGAAAGAGACGATCGACTTTTTTGGTGAGATGATGGGGTAAGCTTTATGGGGTGGGTATTTGCCCACCTCAGTTACCAAAGTTTTTTTCAAGATTCAGTTGAGCAGAATGCCTTTTACAATTGCACATCCGATCGCAGCCGCGCCCATCTGGTTGCTATCTAAACGAAAATTGGATTTGTTAGCGATCGCAATTGGGACAATGATACCCGATTTGCAATATTTTATCGCCCTAAAACCAGTCAGAAGCATTGGACACAGTTTACCAGGAGTGTTCGTTGAAGGTATACCCTGTTCCCTGGTTATGTTGCTAGTGTTTCATTTGTTTTTCAAGCATCCGCTGCTGGCACTTGCTCCCTCACAGGTAGCCGATAGACTACCACCAATCAGACGATACTCGTTCTTTCCATTATCTAGATTTTTAATCATTATAGCATCGATCGCGATCGGTGGCATCAGTCATATTGTTTGGGATGATTTTACTCATTCCACAGGATGGTTTGTCGTCAACTTTCCTCTGCTGCAATCTAAGATTGTGTCTCTACCACTTTACAAATTACTTCAATATGGAAGTGGCATATTCGGGCTCTGCGGTTTGTCGATTTGGTTTTTAGTATGGTTACTCAACACTCAACCTCGCCAAAAGCAAGAAACGCTACCTATTTCCTGGAAATTATTAGCAACTGGCTGCATTTTGCTCACATCTGGTATCTTCGCAGCAATTGCCGTAAAATTACACCTAGCCGAGGATGGAAGTTTTTCGGGGATAGTTGTTAGAGCTGTTATTGGTTCTATTTCCGGGCTATTTATCGGTTGTTTTTTATACTCAGCTACATTCTGGAAGCTCAAAGGTTTTCAGCAATTAAACTAAGAATTGGGTAAAAAAGATAATTCTCAATTCCCTTCCAGTATCCGCGTTCATTCGCGTGCATCCGCGGCTCAAAAAAGAACGCTTTTTGGGAACTAACTTTGCCCGTGCTACAATAAAACCAGAGTTTTCTCAGCTCAAGGAGATTTTGAGATGATTGCTACCACTTCAAGTTTAGCCGAACAGAGAAGACTTCTAGAAAATATTAGCTGGCGAACCTTTGAAACCTTGCTCCAAGAAATAGGCGATAAGCGAGGTTATCGCATAGCTTACGATGAGGGTATGCTAGAAATCATGACTCCTTCATACCTTCATGAAAGTTATAAACTTCAATTTCATCGTTTCATTTTCATTTTGGCAGAAGAAATCGACATTGAAATTAAAAGTGCGGGCTCAACTACTCTCAAGCTTAAAAATACCAAAAAAGGAATAGAACCAGATAGCTGCTATTATATCCAAAATGAAGCAGCAGTCAGAGACACGCAAGAACTGGATTTAGAAACTGCCCCACGGCCTGATTTAGCCATTGAAATAGATATTACCAGCAGTTCAATTAATAAGTTTGCCATTTACTCAGCACTTGGAGTCCCGGAACTCTGGCTGTATAACGGGCGAGTTTTGAAATTTTATCAGCTAGTAGAAACAGAATATATTGAGCGCGACTTTAGTATTGCTTTTCCCTTTGTATCAGCAGCCGAAATGGCTGGGTTTTTCACTCGCACTCAAACGATGGGGGAAATTGCTTTGCTGAAATCTTTTAGGACTTGGGTTAGGGGGAAAATATAGCATCAGGAATTACGGACAAAATGGCTTTTATTGTGGCGAGTTGGTAAGATCGTCTCGGAAGTATCTCATTTTTGTAAAAAGCATTTTTTTCTTATAGTGCGAGCGTCCCCGCTCGCGTATCGTATAATACGCGAGCGGGGACAGCACTATTAAATGCAAAACTGAGATGCTCCCGATCGTGTCCGCAGTCAGTAGCACGATAAAATAGGTTTGTAGTAAGGACTTTAGTCCTCTTTAAACTATGAGGACTAAAGTCCTCACTACGAACTTTATAACTTTATAACCGCGGACACGATCTAAATTTAGATAATTAAAACTCACTAATTTCAGGATGGATAAACTGATAGCCAGCCGCCTTAATTTTTTGATTCGATACCCTCGCATTATAAGGCCGCACGCTGCTCACAGATGTATCCCAAGTAGCTTTCGGTAGATTGTGAGTTTCAAAAATGCGATCGACTAATTCGCGACTGGATAGCGACACATCCCCGACTAAATTATAAATCCCCTGCAATCGATTGTCCAATGCAAAGGTCAATCCCCCAACAATATCATCTCGATGCACCCAATTTGTCGCATCTTCCCCGGCGCCCGGACGAGTTGTCCCAGCCCAACGTCCAAAGATTTTAACTAATTCTCGCCCGGGCCCGTAAATGCCACCCAAACGGAGAATGCAAACTTGCAGGTTTGGATTCGATGCTGCTAATAAAACTCGTTCGGTTTCGGCGAGAATTTCACCGTTGGGATTGGCGGGCGCGACGGGTGATTCTTCGTTTACCAGTTTACCTTGACAGTCGCCGTACACTGAATAAGTACCCGTATAAATCACCTGCTTGACTGTCGGTGTTTGCTGTAAAACTGATACCAAAGTTGTCACAGTTTCTAAGTAACTTTCCCGATAAGCATCAGCATTTGGAGCACCGACGCACAGCATAACAGCATCTTGGTCTTGCAGTAAACTCGCGATCGCACCTGCATCATTTCCCTTAAGCACAACTACCCGCTGGGCGACACCCTCCAATTCACTAACTCGGCTCGCCGTCGTAGTTGTCGCCGTCACGGTACAATCAGATTTACCGCGTAAATGTCGGGCTGTCGCAGTACCCACATAGCCGCACCCGACGATCGCAACTTTCATCAAAAATTCTCCATTTTGTCCTAGCTTTTAAGATTATTGCCGGTTTTTGCGAAGATTCGAGGTCAGGTTTGTGGTACGATCGAGATCGTCGCGAGCGATCCCAGTTGCATCATGTCCGAACAAGATATTTTTGCTACATCTTCAGAAACCGAACTTTTAGCTTTTTACGGTTCTTTATTTGCGATCGCAGCCGCCGACGGTTCTGTTGATATTGACGAACTAAATTTGTTGTTTAAAACCATAAATTTAGACAAGTTTTCGGATTCAGCCAAGGCTCAAATCCAATCCTACACAGCGACTCCACCATCTCTGGGCGACTGTTTGCAAACTCTCAGTCAGTCAAAAGAACCGCTGCGCTTGGGAGTCATGTATTTTTTGATCGGCATTGCTTTGGCAAATAATACCCTGCATCCCACAGAAAGCGAGGCGATTCAATCCGCGAAAAAAATGCTCGCAGTTTCCGATTTGCAAATTCAAGCCATGCAAGAATTCATCGCAGACATGAAACAAATACAGGAGGCTGCGCCCAAAAAAAATCAAGCATCAGCATCATTTAATACTGCCGTTTCCCAGCTCAAAAATAAGGGCATTCCTCTCGATTTAATCGACCCCAAAAGAACCACCATAAACCTCAGCAATCCGCAACCAGATTATTCCGATGAAAGTTTTTGGGCAAAACTTAAAAAATTTGCTTTAAGCGCTGGCCGAGAAGTAGTTGAAAAAGCTTTGACGCTTTATTACACTGCTCAAAATCCCAACGTACCGGCTTGGGCTAAAACCGTTGTTGTGGGAGCTTTGACCTATTTTATATCTCCGGTTGATGCGATTCCAGATATATTAGTCGGTGTCGGATTTACAGATGATTTGGGGGTGTTGCTGGCGGCGATAGCGACTGTTTCAGTATACATTAATGCTGAAACTAAAGCACAAGCACAGCAGAAAATGAGTGATTGGTTTGGTAAATAATCTTATCAGGTTTGTAGTAAGGACTTTAGTCCTGCTAAACTTAAAAATTAAGAAGGACTGAAGTCCTCACTACGAACTTTTAAGAAGGACTGAAGTCCTCACTACGAACTTTTAAGAAGGACTGAAGTCCTGACTACGAACTTTTAAGAAGGACTGAAGTCCTCACTACGAACTTAGTGATTGTGGATTCTCAGTCTTTCAGCGGCTTACCTTCTCGATTGATAATACGGCTTTCACCATCTTTAGCCGTGACATTTTCATAAACCCCTTCATCTCGCTTCACATACTTGCTGAAGCCCTGATTTTTGTAATCAGTGTCGGATGTCGGCTTCATCAACCTCGGAGCGCTCAGCATTCGGCGTACCGGAGTATCTCCAGGAGTATCCCCAAGTTCGCACTTAGCCAACTCGCATAGTTGGGCCCAAGTCGAAACTTCCAGGTTCATGCTGTGCGAAACTTCTAACTGCTGGTTGTTTGTGGGACAAAAATAATCGTATACAGGCATACTAAGAATCTCGCTTGCAACTACTAAAATTACTAATTGCACGGTAACAGTGAGTATTATAACTCAAAATTACTAACAATTCAAGCCAAAAAAGCAAAGTTTACTATTTTTAATGGTTGTTGAAACAGCAAATCAGCTATATTATTAACCCTGTGCAGTTGCTCCCGAATGCGATCGAGACCAAGCCCAATACTACGCTACCCTGAAATCCTCTGACTCGATCGACGGCTAGCAAATGCCCCCAAGACTTCTCTGAATGCCGTCAAAGGATTTATCGTCATTTCAGACTGCGCCCAAACTACTGATTTTAAGTTTCAAGTGTATTCATCTATTCACCAGTGAGGATTTACCGATGAGCGATTTCAAAGTTACGCCAGAAGTGGAGCTGAATACAGCTCAAATGTTGGAGCGATACCAACTACAAGATGAGACTATTCTGCGGCGTTGGGCAAAACTGCACGGCATCAACAGCACTCGCGGTTTCTTCTATCCTAGTGAAGTAGATTTGATGGATCACGCTCACCATCACCTCTACAATTTGGGAATGAGTGTTGCTGAGTATCAAAGTCTTTTAGACCGGCGCCGCAGCCATTCTCAGACATCAGGGGATCAAAATAAAACAGTAGCAAGTCAAGTTGCTGATGAAGCATACGATGCCATAGAAATGCTGACAGATCAGTATTCAGAAGCTATTGATTTAATGGGAGAACGTATAGCAGATCATTTCATCGATGAACTCGATTTATCTGTGATGCGACACCTTTCTCAAAAAGTTAAAGATCGTCGCACACTCAACGGCCAAACTAAAAAACCCAACCGTTTTCTCCAAGTAATTAAAGCTGTGTTGCAACCGAGCAGTGAAAATACGCTTCTGGTTCCCAGAAAAGATGATGACTCTAGTTTAGAATTAGAACACCATCACCGGCTCGGCTAGCGGATTGATTTGCAAGGCTAAGCGCTACTTGTCGCGGTAAGGTGCGCGTCGCGCACCCTACATAATTAGGTTATGTTTCCGGGATTGTGAAGGCAATAAACTTGCTGTTTTTAACCAAGAAGAATGGGTTTAGAGCCTCCTCCTTCGAGGGAGAAATAAAACAAAATTATTCACTGTTTCATTCCTAGGACTTATAGGTAGAGGTCGCTCTCCAACTGTCAACTGTCAACTGTCAACTGTCAACTGTTGAACAGCCTAATTTACCTTGCAATTATCAATTTAAGACTGGAGAGAGATGTGCTTTGCCTCGGAATTACCTAAAATATAGGTTTAATTGAAACAGTTAATCTAGCTAAAGGTAGAGAAATGATTAAATCATGGATGGTAATTGGAGCAGTCGTCTTGATAGTAGCTTTGGCGATTAACAGAATTTCGACCAGTGACATCCAATGGTTCAACCGATTAGTGCGTCCGAGATGGCTAAAAATTGAAGCAGCAATTCCTATAATTTGGACAGTAATTTTTATTTGTGGAGCTTGGTCAGCAGTGATTGTTTGGGAGCAAGCACCGGGAACTCAGGAGACTTGGTTGAGAATGGGTTTGTACCTGCTTTTAGAAATAGTAACTATGTCTTATACGTCGGTTATGTGCAAAGTTAGGAGCCTCAAAGTCGGTACGATAATCGGCGGAACTGGCGCAATTTTAAGCGTGCTGCTAGCTTTGAGCGTGTTGGCTGCTTCTGAATCAGCGACCTTGTTATTGCTGCCTTACATACTCTGGAGTCCGATCGGCACTTACACGACTTGGGCGATGATGCACCTCAATCCGGCGGATGTTTAATTGATAGAAGTCCGAGGGAAGTCGGAAGAAGGAAAAGGGAAAAGGGAAAAGGGAAAGATTTTTAGGGTGTGTCGCCATCAACAATTTTTATATTCAATCGACAATCTCACACTGAGGGTTGTCTTATAACTGTTGAAGCTCCCTGGTGCGTCGCTATTAGATTGTCGGTCTTTTTTGAAGATTGGCTATGGCGACACACCTTACGGAAAACTTAAAAATCCCAAATCCAAAATGGTATTATAAAACTTCATTAAGTTTGCAAGCAATAGTAAGCAATGGTAGTATCATATAGTCAGAAGGTCAACAAGCGAGAATTATAGCGATCGTTAAAAAATGGAGAGTCTAAATGCAACTAGCAGAGAGACACATCATTAAATCCACCGAACACCGTTTTATTGAAATTGATGTACTAGCCTTTAAATCCAAAAATTTGTATAACGCCGCTAACTACATTATCCGTCAAAGTTTTGTTTACGGATGGGGTTATATCAATTACAACGAAATGAATCGTTTGATGAAATCTCATCAAGCATACAAAGAATTGCCAGCCAAGGTAAGTCAACAAATATTAATGATATTAGACAAAAATTGGAAGTCTTTTTTTGAAGCAGTCAAAGCTTACAAAAATAACCCCACAAAATTTAGCGGTCGCCCGAAATTACCGAAGTACAAAGATAAAGTCAAGGGTCGGAATATTCTAGTCTATACGATTCAAGCCATTAGTAGCAAGGAACTCAAGAAAGGAATTATCAAGCTTTCCGGTACTAATATTTTAATTAAAACCCAGGTCAAACCAGAGAAAATTTGTCAAATTAGATTAGTGCCAAAATGTGATTCCTATGTAATTGAGGTAATTTACAATGCCTGTACTCAGCCGGAGCCCACCATCGAAAACAAAAAAGAATTAGTAGGTAGTATCGATTTAGGATTGAATAATTTAGTAGCGCTAACTTCAAATCAGCCGGGGTTTGTCCCTTTACTGATAAACGGGCGACCACTCAAATCAATTAATCAATTCTACAACAAACGTAAAGCACAACTGCAATCTCAATTAAAAGGAAACCGCTGCTCGTCATCACGTCTTGGGCGCCTAACTCGTTGCCGCCATCAAAAAGTTGATAATTACTTGCATCATACCAGTCGCCAGATAATCAATCTGCTCGCATCACAAAAGATAGGGATGCTAGTAATTGGCAAAAACTTACAATGGAAAAATGAGATTAATTTAGGCAAGAGAACCAATCAAAACTTTGTCAATATTCCTCATGCTCGGCTAATTGAAATGTTGAAATACAAAGCTGAATTGGTTGGAATAAAGGTAATAGAGCAAGAGGAATCCTATACTTCCAAATCGAATTTTCTGAATTTAGATCCAATTCCTGTCTACGGAAATATTGGATCTCAGGATGTCACATTTAGCGGTTCGCGAATTAAGAGAGGATTGTACAAAACGTCGTTGGGTCGATTGATTAATGCCGATGTTAATGGGTCTTATAATATCTTAAGAAAAGCAATCCCAAATGCTTTTAGCACTCTTGATAGGGAGCTGTGTAGCTCAGCCGAGGCGGGTTAATCCGCTCAAAGTGAAAGCGAAAGGGGAGGGACTCAATGCCTCCCATGTCATGTAATAGATGACTATACTTTTACCAGCTATAGCCTAACGGCTCGGAGACCGGCTTGGTGGCTCGGTTTCCGGGGGTTCGGGAGCCACAGTCGGTGACTCAGCAGCCGGAGGATTCAGCGATTCCTCCCAAATTTTGATTTGCGATCGCGCTTGCTCAAAAGCCCGAGAACCGGAGGGAATTTTCTTTAAAGTCGCGATCGCCCCAGCCAGATCCGACGACGATTGTTCCACACCCATCGCCAAAATTCGCTGGCTCCACTCCTCGATCGCCTCACTAGCCTGCCAGCGGAGCGAACTCGTATCGGGTACCTGAAGGGCTAGCGTAATTGCTGCTTGCAAGGAGTCAGCAGTTCCCGCTTGGGCGGCCTGACGGGCGCTCTGCAAGCCTTGCTCGCCCTGCAATTGAGCTTCCCAAGTCCGAATGTTCGATCGAGCTTCCTCATATAGCACCCGTCCCGATCGAATCCGGCGTGCCATCTCAATGGCCTCGGCCAAATTACCCCTAGCCGCTAGTTGCTGAGCTCTCTCCAAAAACGGCTGGTCTTGAAGGCGCTGTCTTCTCTCGATCCAAGCTTGAATTTTGGTTTGAGCTTCCCCGTAAAGCGCTCTTCCTTGGCCGATCCGAGAAGCTTGAGCTACGGCTGCTTCCAGAGAATTTGGATCGCCGGTAGTCGCTAAATCGTTAGCTCTTTGCAGGTAGGGACTGTCTTCTAGCAGTTCGATTTGACGGCTCAAGCGATCGATTTGAGTCCGAGCTTCCTTAGAGCGGGGATTTGATTCCGGGACTGTTTGCAATTGGGCGATCGCAGCCCTCAAGTCCTTGACCCCTCCCGGCGCTGCCAGCCTACTTGCCAAATCCAAAATTTTCACATCAGCCATTTCTTGCTGCCAGCGGCCGACTAAATCTTGAGCTTGTTTGTACAAAGGGCGGCCGTCTTTCAACTTTTGAGCTAGATCGATCGCCTTAGACAAACCATCAACAGAGCCGGTCAAAGCCTGAGCCGTAGCCTGAGCCAACTCGTTAAAATCCTGTACTTGTTCCTTTAAATTTGCAGCCTCTGGAATCTTGTTAGCGATCGAGATCGCCTGCTGCCAATCCCCTGCTTGCAAGCGTTTTTGGGCGATCGCCATCACTTTCTTGCTAAATTCCGCGATCAGCTTATTGGCAGCTTGATACAAATAACTCTTTTGATCGATGCCCTGAGCCAGCTTAATCCCCGTCACCAGATTGTCCAGCCCTCCCTCCGAGGCTGTATTCCTGGCTTTTACCAACTTATTACCCTCAGCCTTTGTCGTCTGAATTACCTTAGTGAGTTCCTCATACTTCGTCGATTCCCAAAAAGTATTTCCCGTATCCAACAGCAGAGTAGCTTGGCGGAAAGCCAGCCCCCACTCTTCCTGACGCAAGTGGTCTTCTGCCGTGCGGTAAAGTTTCTCTGCATCGCTCCATGTTGACTGCCACTTTTCAATCTGCTTTTGCACCGCAGCGTAAGCGGGAACGTCTTGAGGAACCTTGCGGGCGATCGCGATCGCCTCATCCAGCTTTCCTTCTTGGAAACTAGAATTTCCCAACCTGAGAATATCCTGCGACCAGCGATCGATCTGACCGTTAATTCTCGATCGTAGCGGGTGATCTTGGGGCAAAGCATTCACTAATTCGATCGCGCGCAGCAAATCATCCGCCGTCCGCTTGCTGGCTGCTTCTTGAGCGCAAAAAAAGCGATCGTTAGCAGAAGCCGTCGGCCAAAAAATCTTCGAGCAATTCGACTGCGAGGTTAGGTTTAGCAAAGACGAAATTGCCACAAACCCCATACCCACCGACATCAGCAAACTCACCGCCAGCCAAAACTGCCATTTTTTCGACCAGAAGCGCCACAGCCGATAGGGGTCACGTGGCGGTTGCGAGTTTTCTCCAGACTCTTTCGGCTGCTGTTCCAGATGCCCTCCCGGCAGTTTTCCTGAAGTAACCAAATCTCGGATTTCTTTAAGTCGCTCAGCGCGATTTTTCCTGGCTGGAATTGGCACTAGCGAGGAAGTATCCTTTTTTGACTCCAAGGATTCTGATGCAGACCAACGGCCTGGTGTTTTGCGATCTTGACTCATAAATCTCCGCTCACCACAAACAGCAACCAGCCAGTGTTAGTTATTTTAAAACTGCGATCGCTGATATCCACTGCTCTATAGAATGTATCCATCACTTTGACATATCTCCCGCAGGCGGAACACTGCAAGAGCCGTAGTTTGCGGGGCGGGACGCCATCGCCGGAGCCGCCAAAATCAAAATTTCGCGATCTAGGTAATTGATAATGCGTAATTGACAATTGGTCAAGGCCGTCATCCCCAACTCGCACTCAATAGAGCCAATTACACATTATCGTCTCAAGAACCGGAATTCGATCGCAAATCCCCGATCAGTTCGGCAAGTTCGTCGCTGTTAGCTTTGTAAACCTCATTGCAGAAATGGCAAGTAGCCTCAGCCCCGCCATCTTTTTCGATCATGTCTTGAAGTTCGGCTTCACCCAACATTTTCAGAGCTCCCAAAACTCGATCGAACGAACAGCCACAGTGAAAGCGAACCATCTGAGTTTCCGGGAAAATTTCCAGGCCCATATCACCCAGCAACTCTTCCAGAATCTGGTGCAGCGTTTTGCCCGATTGTAGCAACGGCGTAAAGCCCGACAGTGCAGTCACCCTAGATTCTAGAGTTTGCACAAGTTCTTCATCCGTCGCCGCCTTCGGCATAACCTGCAACAGCACGCCCCCAGAAGCTTGCACCCCCGCCGCCCCCACAAACACCCCCAAAACCAGAGCCGAAGGAGTCTGTTCCGAGGTTGCCAAATAGTGAGTCAGATCGTCCCCAATTTCGCCGGAAACCAATTCTACCGTACTTGAGTAAGGGAAGCCGTATCCAGCGTCGCGCACCACATACAAATAGCCGTCACCGATGGCGCCGCCGACATCAAGTTTGCCTTTAGCATTGGGCGGCAATTCCACTGAGGGATTGCTGACATAACCTCGAACCGTGCCATCAAGTCCCGCATCAACCAGAAGTCCGCCTAGGGGCCCATCTCCTTTGATGCGAATGTTGACTCTCGATTCGGGCCGCTTCATGCTGGAAGCGAGTAACAGCCCTGCTGACATTGTGCGTCCGAGGGCTGCTGTAGCGACGTAGGAGAGCTTGTGCCGCCCTCTTGCTTCTTCGGTGAGGCGGGTGGTAATGACGGCTACAGCGCGAATTCCACCATCTGCGGCTGTAGCGCGAATTAATTGATCGGCCATGAAAAACCTTACTTTTGTCTTTTGATACTGCTGGAACTATTTTAGAAGGTTGTCGCGAGAGATAGCAGCAGTTGAGTTGGTGGGTATGGGCGATCGAGCTTCACGACTCCTCAGGGTGCGGGGGCTGCGACGCAATGCCGTTTTATTCTCATCATATAAAAATTGCGTTGCTTAATCAGGGTATGAAAAAAAATAAGTTGAAAATCCCCAAGCTTTGTCGATACTGGTTTCTATGACTGGCATATTTAGCCTTTCATACCGTAAATCAGCAACGCCTGGTTTTTGGCGAATATTCGATCGCGCGGGACATTCCTGCACGCTGTCACGCATTTACCGCTGTTGTTCGCTGGCTCAGATTTGAAGAAGCAGTCACCGAACTTGATGATGTGCAAGTAATTCCCGAAGTCGAAAGCAGATGGCTTTAGATTTTTAGACTGAATAAATTGCTCAATTAATCACCTTGAAAGTTTAAGAGTATGTGATATCAAATTTGCATTTAACTCAATACGCTTGGTTAGTATTTTTTGGTCGTTGCAAGGAACCATCTTATGAACGTGAGCCGTAGGAAAGCAATCGCAAAGTCTATTTTATACATCGTTATTTTATCTATATTGAAAGTCTTAACTGAACCGTATTGGGATTCAAATAATGTTTAAAATTTAAGCTATTGAGCATTTAAATTACATATTCCGACGATACTCTGAGCAATGTCACACTCATAGCTTGAGTAATTGTTGATACAGAATTTGAATGTAGATAAAGCTTATACTCCCGCTAACCTAACGATCACCTAACCTTTACCTGGGTCGGTTAGAGTGAGATCGCTAGGTCTCACACTAATGTTTTTTAGCTGGAAATAACGGATATGCCACCAACATCGAAAGCACTTTTAGCGGAAGTCCAGCATAACACAGGAGCAACTCGAAACTTGCATTTTTATGCAAAGGGCGAAACCATTCCTTTAATGTCCCAAGGCCTTTGGCGCGTCTGTCAAGGTTTAGCACAACTGAGTACCCTTTATCCCACCGGAGAAGAAGGACTTTTGGGTTGGGTGGGGCCTTCGATGTGTTTCGGTTTGTGGTTGACTTCCTTGCAGACTTACCGAGCTACGGCAACATCAGACGTTTATTTGATGTGGTATTCTATGGTGGAAATTGAAGCTTCTCCTCAATTGGCTCACGAGTTGTTGCCTCAAATGGTGCGGCGGCTGCGACAAATGGAATCAATTTTGGCGATCGCCGGACAGCGCCGAGTAGAAGACCGTTTGTATCAACTTCTGCTATTATTGCAACAGGACTTCGGTCAGCCTGTGGTTGAGGGAACTCGTTTGAGCATCCGCTTGACACATCAAGATATTGCTAATACTATTTGCACGACTCGCGTAACGGTAACGCGAATGTTGGGAAAATTGCAGCAGCAAGGGTTAATCAGTCGAGATGGCGATCGGCATTTAATACTTAATAAAGGTGTTTTTGCGTCCACCTCCGATTTGTTTGGCTGCAACCCTCAAGCAGTCTAGAACCGACATCTATCTATTCGCATCTACACTCTACATAAAGTCTTCGAGTATTGGCTATCAAACCCCACTGCATGAGAATTGTTGGTCTCGATATTGCTCCCGCTATCTACAGCAATACCTTTGCAGTCAAAAAAGATATAATTAAACGGTGCATCTACTTAAACAATAAACCAATGGCTAACTCAACTCCAGAAACACCAAAACCAGACAAAAAAGAATTAACTGATATCACAGCTAAACCTCAAGAAAAACAAGAAGAACCGCCAAATAAGGGTGACGGGCGGCAATAGATAAAACGGCGGTTGAAACCGCGTCTATACCGTCTTATTCATGGGCTTGTTTTAGCGGAAATAACTTGACAAATTACTCAGCTTGTGTATTGCCGTTGGTCGATCGCAACTTCGGCTTGGACGGCTGTCCCCGCCGTCCATCCAGAGAAACCACCTCAGCCTCAGAACTCTCCCTAGCCACCCGAATCAGCAACCCCGACAACAACAAACTCGCCACCATCGAAGAACCGCCATAACTAAAAAACGGCAGCGGCAAACCCGTAGTCGGCAAAACCCCCGTCGCCACCCCAATATTCAGCAGCGACTGTCCCACCATCACCACCATCACCCCAATCGCCACCAACTGAGACTCAGCATTCCGCGCCCGCATCGCCACCCTCAAAGCCACCGTAGCGTAAGCCGCCAACATCAGTAACAGCGAGAAACCTCCCACCAAACCAAACTCCTCAGCAAACACAGCAAAAATAAAATCGCTGTACTGAATCGGCAAATAAAATAACTTTTGCTGAGACATCCCCAAACCAACGCCCCAAATCCCGCCAGAACCCACAGCCAGCAGACTTTGAACCAACTGATAACCATCCTGCATCGCATCAGCCCAAGGATTGAGAAAAGACATAATCCGGCGGCGCTGATACTCCTTAAAACTAATACTTAAAACCGCCAACAGCATTCCCCCTATAGCCGTTCCACCCAACTGCAAGTAAGGTAAGCCCGCCGCCAAAGCCACCAACCACAAAGTCATCCCGCACAAAGCCGTGGTACTCAAATTCGGCTGCAACAAAATGCCCAACAGCATCGCGCCGAAAATTAACATCCAAGTAAACCGAACTTTGTTCGTCAATCGAGGCCAGTTGCCAAAAATGCGGGCGCTTTGCAGAACGAAAAACGGTTTAATCAACTCAGAAGGTTGAATAATCGGCACCGGGCCCAAAGATATCCAGCGAGTTGCGCCGTTGACTGTGGTTCCCACTCCCGGAATTAAGGTCAACCACAGCACTCCCAGCAGCACCAGAATTCCCAACTGAGCTGTTTTCATCAGGTAACGGAGGGGAGAGTAAACCATTAAGTTAAAGCCCGCCAGCCCGATCGCCACTGCGATTAGTTGCCGCTTAAAATAGTAAAGGCCGTCTCCCAATTCGGAATTGGCAATGGGATAGGAAGCTGAAAACAATGCTGTCAGCCCTACAAACAGCCACAAAAAAGTCAGCCACCGCAGCCATCGGGCCTCCGCAGCCCATTGCGACGCGCTGGGGTCAAAAAATGGAATGAAGCGTCGAATATCATTAGTCATTAGTTATGAGTTATGAGTGCGAGCTTAAGAGCTCGCGAACTTTATCATTAGTTAAGCTGTTGTGCATTTGAATTTAATTTGGGGGCGGGCTAGAAGCCCACCCCACAAGAATTTCAAGAAACAAGATTGTAAACATCAGATGCACGCCAGCTTAATTCGCGGTGGTCAAAAACCGGGTTTTTTAGCCAAATATTTGCTTAAAACCCTCAATGTCGATTTAAAAACCCGGTTTATTTGTGGGCGAGTGCATAAGTCTTATCAGCTAATTAGCATTTAAATTGCACGTCAAGAAATAATCAACCTCTTGTGGGGTGGGCTTCTAGCCCGCCTCAAATATCCAATTTTAATGTGGAACAGCCTAGCTAAAATCATAACAAACAAAAAAAGAGGTCGATCGCGACCTCTTCCCCTCTATCAATCCATTCTCGGATTTTAAAGTAAGCCAGTATTAGCTCCGGGCTTACCGGTAGCCAGTTGCACTTTAATAATTCTGCCGCCCATTTTCATAATTCTTTGCTGTTCCCGGAACCAGTTGTCATAGGGAACGAGCTTAGTAAAATAGGTATTTTGCAATTCGCGCTGAGTGCGGATGCGAGTTTGGCTGGGGACGCAAGCAGTCACTTTAAACATTCTCATGGGAAACAAACTCCTGAGTAGGTTTACAGATTTTTAGATGGATTTTAAAAAGATTGAAGTCAGGGAGTTAGGAGTCAAAACTAGCTCGTTAAAACTCGTCGGGCGTTCTCGACTGGCCTTTGACGGTCTAGCAATCACTCTCAATTTCCCTGACTTCTTTCAAAGCTAAAGGTAATAAGTCCAAAGTTAAAAGTTAAAAGTTAAAAGTTAAAAGTTAAGAGTTAAAGGAGGTAAGAAATAAATCTTCTTCCTTCTTCCTTCTTCCTTCTTCCTTCTTCCTTCTTCCTTCTTCCTTCTTCCTTCTTCCTTCTTCCTTAGATTTAGCTCAAGCCAGAGCAGATGTAGTCGAAATAGACGCCCATTTCTTTACCAGCGTCAGAACCGACCAAACCGGCGGTGACTTCTTTCATTGCTTGGATTGCTTGTACGGTAGAACCGATGGGCACGCCCAAGGAGTTGTAGGTTTCTTTCAAACCGTTGAGTACGCGCTCGTCAAGGATGGAAGGGTCGCCAGCTAGCATGGCGTAGGTGGCGTAGCGGAGGTAGTAGTCCAAGTCGCGAATGCAAGCTGCATAACGACGAGTGGTGTACATATTGCCGCCTGGACGAGTTACGTCAGAGTACAACAGAGACTTAGCAACTGCTTCTTTGACGATTGTGGCTGCATTGGCGCTGATGGCGGTAGCGGCGCGGACGCGCAGTTCACCAGAAGCGAAGTAGTTCTTGAGCTTGTCTAATGCGCTGCTGTCCAGGTATTTACCTTGAACGTCAGAGGTATTGATAACGGCGGTAATTGCGTCTTGCATGGTTGTCTTGTTTCCTAGAAAGTGGCTGAGTCAGTCCAATTTTGGAGCTAGAATTTTAGATTTGGGATTGGGGATTTGAGATTTACAAGTAGTTGATTATCTGCAAAAGCTTTTGGCTTGTTATCAGTAACCCTCGATTGTTCAATCAAAAATCTATAATCAAAAACCTAAATTCTTTACTGCATCGCACCGATAACGTAGTCGAAGTAAGAGGAAGCTTCGGAAGCATCTTCTCCAGAGAGCAGCGAAGAAGCTGCATTTTTCATAGCGCGGACGCCTTCGGCAACTGCTGCAATCGGGGTTCCGAGAGAGTTGTACATTTCGCGGACGCCGACAATACCGATTTCTTCGATCGGAGTAATGTCGCCAGCTACGATTCCGTAGGTGATCAAACGCAGGTAGTAATCCAAGTCGCGCAAGCAAGTTGCGGTCATTTCTTCGCCGTAAGCGTTGCCGCCGGGAGAAACAACATCAGGGCGCTTTTGGAAAAGTTGGTCGCCGGCTGTTTTGACGATACGTTCGCGGGATTCGCTCAAAATTTGGGCGATGCGGACGCGGCGTTCACCAGAGGTGACGAAGCTCTTGATGCGGTCTAATTCGCCTGGGCTCAGGTAACGAGCTTCAGCGTCTGCGTTGACGATTGATTTGGTGACGATACTCATCTTGTGTGTACCCGCTGGATATTTTGCAATTGCGAACTGCTCCGCGTTGAACTAGGACGTTCGGGCGCTTTCATCCCGTACCTTTCGCTTCGCTGGTGGCTGGAGCTTTGACGGGGAAGGGTGGACTTTCCACAGCCTGCAACTGCTGAAGTTGTTACCGGGTGTCTGCCTTCGCTGTTTGACGGCGCTCGTTCTTCACGCCGGTGCGTTTTTTTGTGGCCGCACTGAGCCTGTCGCTTAGAATACCACAAATGATTGATGCGATCTTTAATCTACGATCGAGATTGCAGCAGATCCGTAAGTGGCGATCGAGTGACTGTTCGGCAGTTAGTCAGGATATTGCTTCTCTAACGCAACTACCTCTCGCAAGTATTTTGAGGCATTATGTTCACATTCTGAGTGTTACCGTAATAGTTTGTAACATTCCTTTTCATTTTTGGGCCCTCGGTGGCGTCTAATTCGTTAAAAATTCAAAGTCAAGAAATCGCTAAAATCTTATATCAGCAAGGATTACAGCCATCGAACCTTCAGCGGCTTGTCCCGAAGGCGACGGCGCGAGGCTAAAAAACTTCTGTGTCAAACAGAGGTGCGGAAGACTGAGGGGTGACAGGTGTCGATCGGAAATGGCGACTTTTAAGCTTGTAGCTAAATTTGACTCTCGTCCAAAAACGGATACAAGTTTCCCACACTCGGACGCGGAGCAACCCAAATTTTAGATTAAGGTGCAATTTTCCAGACTCATCGGTGAAATCTAAAATCCAAAATCTAAAATCCAAAATCGATCGACTCTCACTTTGTAACCAGGTGCGCCGTGAAAAGAAATCTATCAGCCCTTAAAAAAGCTTTGCAGTTTGGGATTAGCGGTGCTGTCGGCGGTTTCGCCGGCAATCTCATCACTGAACCTTTCATGCACCATCTCAATGATTCAACATCTGTTTTTGACAGTGTATTGTCCACATCTCGCTGGTTTGGATTGGTAGGCGGCGGAATTGCTACTGCAATTATGTTCGGCTACTATTACTATATCAAAGGCAAGCCCCAAATCAAACAATCTTTAAAAAATGGCGGATTGTTTGGTGTAATTGCGGGGGCAATTTCTGGAGCAATAGCCGAAGGTATTTTTAGCGGGATTGGCGACGGCGAAAATGAACTATTGCGAGTGATTTGCTGGGGAATAGCTGGCGGTTTGTTAGGACTTGGACTTTCTAAACGCATTCCTAATTTAGGAATGCTGCGCGGCGCGGGTGGTGGCGGTGTGGGAGGTCTTTTGGGCGGTTGTTTGTTTATTCTGTTTGCTTATACTTTGTCGGGTACGGCGGGCCGTTTAGCTGGCTGTGGTGCGATCGGCTTTTGGATTGGAATTATGCTAGTTGTGGCCGAAACTTTGTTTAACAAAGCTTGGCTGGTAATTAGTTACGATAGCGGAACCAATCGCACTCTGACTATTGGTGCGGAACCGGTGACTTTTGGTAGCGATGAAAATTTGTCTATTATCTACATTCCTCATGTTTCGCCTTTAGCGATGCGGTTTCAATTGGAAGGGGGTCAAATTGTTTGCGAGAATTTTGATAGCGGGGCGGTGAGTTATTTGCGATCGGGCGACCAAAAGAGAATCGGTAACTGTACAATTACAGTTGGAAACTCTGACTTGCCTACTGCAACTTCCGCTCGGGTTACGCCGACTATTTTATCACAAGCATCGCCAGCCAATGCTTTTGCCAACGGTCAATTTTTGCTGACATTGGGAAGTCGAGTTATCCCTCTGACTGCGGGTACTCAGCTATTCACCTCTGACATCCCGAGTTTAACGGCTACGGCGTCTAGCGGCGTGGTAGCGCTGGTGAATTCTCGATCGCCAAACGAGTTATCCTTAGGATTGATCAATTTGAGCGATCGCTCTTGGTGGGCCACAGACAGTCAAGGCGATATGAAAATGATTGAACCTGAAAGTACCCTAACTTTGGCCTTGGGAACTAAAATCGAATTTGGTGAACTTGAGGGCGAGATTGTCGGAAGCTAAATAATCTTAAATCCGTATCCCCATAGGTTCGTAGTGAGGACTTTAGTCCTCTAAGGATCGCGAATTAAATAATTTACACTCTTAAAAGTGGTATGGGCGTCCCGCCCGTCCTTTATAGACGGGCGGGACGCCCATACCACAATAATTAAAATTGTAAGTTATTTAATTCTCATTCCTAAGAAATGATGCGGACTAAAGTCCTAACTACGAACCTTTTTGTCCTCTAAGAAATGATGCGGACTAAAGTCCTCACTACGAACCTTTTTGTTTTATAATAAATGATGCGGACTAAAGTCCTCACTACGAACCTTTTTGATGGCGGTAAATTAAATTGCCGATAATAAATTCAAGCCGAACTACCGCTAACACCAGTAATCACAGCCGCCCCAATCAAATGAGCCAAACGCAAAGCTTCAGGAACCTTACCAGTATCAGTCAAACGCTGGAGTACCAGTGCAATTACTTCCGGTTGTTCGCCGCACACTTGAAAAAAGAAAGGTTCAAAAGCGTAAATTTTGCCAGCGCGGCGCAACAATTCTAAACGGTATTCCGAATCTGAGAAATGACCGAGGGCTTTTTCAACAGCAGCTAAATCTGGTTGGCGGCGCATGACAGCAACGCAAGGAATTTGCAGCCGCGATGCTAACTTGGGAAGGTCAATAATATTGAAGCCGCCGAAAGCAATTCCATCAAGCAAAACGAGATGCAATTGCGGTAAAAATTTCCCTCCTAGCAGTAGCTGACAAATTACGTCGGTGGCATCTAATCCGTCTGGGAGGACTTGTCCCCAGACCATTCCTTCAAATCTAGTCCCCCCGCAGACCACGCCTGCGATCGACACAAAACTGCCGCTGGTACGAGAAAACGGAGCGTCGTCAAAGCCAATAACCTTAATTGTGCGATCGAGTCTGAGCAATTCTGCTAGTTTCAAAGCAGGGACTTCCCTAAACTAAAAATTTTGACATTAATTTGAGTTTTACATATTATCATAGACTTTAAAGACTCGAACGCTAATATCAATTTTATATGAAGCTGCTCCTGAATTCGCTCCCACTTTAATTAAGTAGGGTGGTTTTATTATTAGATAGGATATATAAAATATAAAACCACCAAAAGTAGCGCTCAAAGGTCGGCTCGCGTTTGGGGCAAGGCACGTAATTTCGATATTAGCACTCTTGCCTAATATTATAAAGAGCGCCCAAGCACAACTACGTACCTAAACTGTCAACTGTCAACCCTCTCTTCTACTTAAAAAGGTTTTAAACTCTTGTCTCAAAAATACGTAGCAGCAATAGATCAAGGAACCACCAGCACCAGATTTATCATATTCGATCGCCTGGGACAGATAATTTGCAGCAACCAACAAGAACACCAGCAAATCTATCCACAACCGGGATGGGTTGAACACAATCCCGAGGAAATTTGGCGGCGAACCCAAAGCGTAATTAAAAATACCCTGGAAATCGGTAATATCGATGCGAAAGATATTGCAGCTATCGGCATTACCAACCAGCGCGAGACTGCTATTGTTTGGGATAAGAATACGGGAAAATCCTACGGAAATGCGATTGTTTGGCAAGATACCCGCACTCACCAAATTTGTACTAGCTTAGCAGAAGTTGACGGCAAAGATCGATTTAGATCGCGCTGCGGTTTACCGTTAGCAACTTATTTCAGCGGCCCCAAAATTAAGTGGATGCTGGACAATATCGCTGGATTGCGGGAAGCGGCGAATCGAGGTGATGCGATTTTTGGCAATGTCGATTCTTTTCTAATTTGGCATATGACAGGAGGCACGCACATTACCGATGTTACCAACGCCAGCCGCACAATGCTGATGGATTTGCAAACCCTCGATTGGGATGCGGAAACTTTGGAAATCATGGGAATTCCCCGCCGGATGTTGCCGGAAATTCGCCCTTCGAGTCACGTTTTTGGCACTGCAAAAGGATTGTTAGATAATGTTCCAATTGCTGCTGCTTTGGGAGATCAGCAGGCAGCTTTGGTTGGGCAAACTTGTTTCAGTGTTGGGGAGGCGAAAAATACCTACGGTACGGGCTGTTTTATGCTGCTGAATACTGGTGAGGCGATCGTCCCTTCAAACCACGGATTGCTGACAACAGTCGCCTACAAGATGGGAGAATCGCCCGCTGTGTATGCTTTAGAAGGCAGTATTGCGATCGCCGGAGCATTAGTCCAGTGGCTGCGCGACAACTTGGGCATCATCAACACATCTGCGGAAGTAGAAACATTAGCAAATACCGTCGAAGATAGTGGCGGAGTTTACATTGTACCTGCTTTTTCTGGACTCTACGCGCCCTATTGGCAAGACAGCGCGCGGGGAGTAATTGCAGGTTTAACTCGCTACGCAACTAAGGCACATATTGCGCGCGCAGTATTGGAAGCGACAGCTTGGCAAACGCGGGAAGTATTGGATGCGATGAATCAGGATTCTGGGGTGCAGCTTTTATCTTTAAAAGTAGACGGTGGAATGGTGGGAAATCACACGCTAATGCAGTTTCAGAGCGATGTTTTGGGAGTGCCCGTGGTGCGGCCTGTGGTAGCGGAAACTACTGCCCTGGGTGCGGCTTATGCGGCTGGTTTGGCGGTGGGTTTTTGGAGCAAACTAGCCGAATTGCGGGATAATTGGGCGGTGGATTGTATTTGGGAACCCCAAATGTCGATCGCACTTCGGGAGCAAAAATATCGGTTTTGGAAAAAAGCAGTTACCCGCACCTTCGACTGGGAAGAATGAATATATAGCCTTTCGGGCGGGCTAGAAGCCCTACCCACAAATAGAATAAAAATTAACTCTTTGTGGAACAGGCATCTTGCCTGTTCCGGTTATGGATTTAGTGCTATCATCAAATCTAGCAGTAATTAGAAAATTGCAAATAAATGATTTCGCCAAATAACTTAAAAAAAATTCTCACCCTCATCCTATTAATACTGACACTGGCATTTGCAGAAATTGCCACTAATTCCCAAAGTGCGATCGCAGATACAGCGACAACTCCGCCAACCGCAACCGCCCCCGAAGTCTTCAGCACCAACTGTGCAGGCTGTCACATCAACGGTAGCAACATTATCAGGCGCGGCAAAAACTTGAAACAAAAAGCCTTAAAAAAATACGGCATGGATTCAATCGCCAATATTTCAAATTTAGTAACCAACGGTAAAGGCATTATGCCCGCTTACAAAGATCGTTTGTCGGAACAACAAATTATTGATGTTTCCGCCTACGTGTTATCTCAAGCCGAAACTGATTGGAAATAAGAAGGACTAAAGTCCTCACTACGAACCGAACCTTCGTTGGAAGTATTAAATATGAAAAAAAATGATTTTTGGCGCCAGATTATAACTATTATTAGCTTGTGCTTGTATCTAATCCTAGCTATTAGCCCGCCCGCCTTCGCCTCAATTCACAAATATCCAGAAAGAGCCGACAGAGTAATGTTCCGATCCGTACAAAGCCTGCGCGATACTGATGGTAGAGCATGGCAAGTGGTTTTGTATAAGCGAGTACAGTCGGGATTGGTAAACTCCTTTAACCTGAGATTAGTAGGATTTCCCGGCACAGAATTGCAGCATCCTGTAGCGCTAACTGTTGCTGCGGGCGATCGCAAAATTGGTAAAGCCAAGGATATTTGGAGCGAGTCAGATTTGCCGATCAATGTCGGAGAATATGATTTTAAATCAATAATTATACAACTGGAAAGCAATCAACCTTTAAGGTTGAGTTTGCCTGTGAAAGGTGAAAAAGAAACTGGGTTGCTGGTTCCTCCTTTTGGTGTCAGAGAATGGCGACTGTTGTTAAATACCAAGTAAATATACTTGTTTTATCCGGTCTAAAGTTAAAATTCCTAGAGTTGTGTGTATCAAAAGCTACTACCCTCAAGTACGCCTTAAGGTAGATTTAACCGTATTTCAAGGTAATTTTGAAACAAACTCAATGTAGAGTTGGTCAAGTGATAAAACTCCATTGTTTATAACGTGCGTGTCTTCAGGGTGAAATTACTATGAGTTTAATCAGTACAATTGTCCGAAAAGCTTTGGAAACGGGTTATTTAACGGTTGAGGCCGAGGAACTGTTGCGCCAGCAGTTGCAGATGACTAAGTACGGTTTAGAAGATTTTGAGGCTTTTATTACCTTGCAAACTGAGGTGATGGAAGGTAGGGTAAGACAGCAGGCTTTGGAATTATTGCGATCGAATAACTGTTCTGCTGCTGTGGCTTGAGTTAAGTGCGATCGCGCTTTTGGGTAGATCGCGCTTTTGGATAGAATTAAGTGCGATCGATCTTCGTATATCAATAAGCCTTTTAGGGGCGGGCAAGATGCCCACCCTACAAGAAAATCCACTCTTTGTGGAACAGGCATCTTGCCTGTTCATAAAAATGATCCGCCAAGCCTTGAAAAATGTTTCTACTGCATTCCTAGCTGTTGCTTTAACCCTTCTGGCACATTAACGGTTATATCTAAACCTCGAATATTCTCCCACTTGGTATTTTCATCCCATTGGATATCTCCAAAAGTGCGATCGCTGAGGATTGTGCAGCTGAGGTTTGCGCCACTGAGGATTGTGTCGATGAGGTTTGCACCACTGAGGATTGCGCGACTGAGGTTTACGCCAATGAGGTATGCGTGGCTGAGATATGCGCGACTGAGGTTTGCACCGCTGAGGTCTGCACCACTGAGCTTTGCGCGGCTGAGGTCTGCGTTGCCGAGCTTTGTGCCACTGAGGTTTGCGCGGCTGAGGTTTGCACCGCTGAGGTCTGCACCGCTGAGGTTTGCGCGGCTGAGGTTTGCACCGCTGAGGTCTGCACCGCTGAGGTTTGCGCGGCTGAGGTTTGCGCCGCTGAGGTTTGCGCCACTGAGGTTTGCGCCGCTGAGGTTTGCGCCACTGAGGAATCTTCCAACTGTTTGGAAAAAACCAAAATCCCCAACACAATAGCTATAACCAATGATACGAAACAACCGACTTGCATCGTCAAGTTTACCTTCAGCATTCAGTTTAGCGCAAGGATAAAACACCATTTTGCCTTTTAATTCATCTTTCTCCTGACCGTAACGGTGCAACTCAAAGAGCAAAATCATCACATTCAAACCAGCATAAACATCTATTTGTCGTTGTCCTAAATCTTGGGTTTTCAATTGCTCTCGCAGTAAGCGCATTTTCTTCTGAGGCAAACTTTCCGGCGGCGCATCACTAAATTCCCCCTCGCACCACCGCAGATAAAAATCTTCCAAACGCTCGAATAACTCCACAGGGCGAAACGGACTTTCCTCCCCTGCAACAGCCGGAGTTGTTAGCAACCCCATCAAATATTCCACAATC
Source organism: Oscillatoriales cyanobacterium (assembly GCA_004292955.1). GTDB lineage: Bacteria > Cyanobacteriota > Cyanobacteriia > Cyanobacteriales > Microcoleaceae > Microcoleus. The sequence goes on from RDXX01000015.1 coordinate 113,604, forward strand.
TCTTCCGTCAGCGCTCCATAACCCAACAAATCATAAATCTCCCAGTCCATATCAGAGTCTTTAGTATTAAATCCTCTACCTTTCTTTCCCGGTTCCGTCCACTCTTCCAGACTTTCTTTCAATCGTTCTGCACACAGAAATTCACCAAAACTCTTGTGTACAAACTCCACAGAACCGTCTTTACTGCCTTGCTGAAGATAAAAAACCGCCAAAGCATTTCTCAGGGGATTATCGCCAATCTGTTTTTGTGCTTCTTCAAGTAAAGTTTTAACCGAGTTGTCTGATTTCAATCGTTCCTCAATCATCGCTACATGAGCGGATTCCACTCCCGACTGCACCACGCACAACCCTGCTTCTGTCAGGATGCGCCGCAAATCCTCTGTTTCCAATTCTGTCAAATTGCGATTGAGCCATTTAGAGCGCTGTTCCGTGAGTACCCAATTCACAGCTTGGTTGTAAATCAAAATTTTTGCTTGAGTGCTGTCCGTTCCTTTAAAATCCTCAACTTTTAACCTTCCGTCCCGGTGCATCGCGGCTAACAGATAAAGCAATAGCGGTTCTCGCGCCAAGTCTGATTTTACCTGTTCTGGACAGCATTCGTCTTGCAAAAACTGCTGAAAAGCTGAGGTATTTTCTGCCCCAAATTGGGCTTCCCACTTGCTCAACCACTGTTGCTGAAGTTCGTCATTCATCACCTGAATTTGGACTCGCTCCAAGTTGTCTGGCATTTGCCTTTCAATCCCTTGCAAAGCTAAAGTTCTGCCAGTAATCAAAACCCGGTGTCCCATTTCCGAACTCTGCTCACAATCCCGTTGAAATTGTCCTACTTGCTTGAGAAATTGCTCTAAACCGCCGCTGCTTCTCCCTTCCATCAGCAACTCGTCAAAGCCATCCAAGAAAAAAAAATATCGCGTGTTTCGATCCATCAACCAGCCGTCATCACTAGCAAAACCAGCATTAACTGCATCTTTTAGGGTTTCTCGAAAACTCTTTTGCAATGTGGGAATATCTCGCAATCGAATTAACACTGGCGTCCAAACTGGATGCAAATGTTGCCGCACCCAGTCAGAAAACATCCGACAAAAAACACTTTTACCTCGTCCCGGTCCAGCTTCGACAAACATCACTAAATTTTGTTTATCCTTATCCTCAAGCAATTGCTTAGCCCAAGTTTCTAAATTGAAAGCTTCTGCATATTCAATAGGATCGCCATTTTTATCAATTGGCTTTGCCTTCAGCGGCACGTAGATATCTTTAAATGTAAACTCTTCAGCAAATACTTTTTCTTTTGGTTTATCAGCAACCTGATCTTCCAGGTATTTATCAATGCTGTGATATTTCTGCTGTTCCTCCCGCCATTCGCTGAAAGAAGGCTGTCCGAGATGTTTCATAGCATCGCCGGAAACTGCCCAAGCTTCGATTAAATAACGGTGAGTATTAGCAGCAACTCTCTTTGTCAAAATCTTAGCTTGACTGCCTTCTAGTCCGGCTTGTTCCAGCCGCTGTGACAGCACTGCGTTAAATTCCTGAGCTAACATCGAATCGCGGAAGCAAATCACAGTTTCTTTAGCTGCTTTATCGCTCAATTCCAAATCCGCCAGTTTCTTAAGCAACTGTTTGACTTTATCAGAAACTGGAGTTTGCCCGATGCGATTTAACAAGCTTGCGTCTTGTTCAATAAATCCCTTAAAACTTTCGAGATAAGCCGCCTGACTGACGAGGAAAATGCACTCAGCTAAAGTCGGCTGCTCTTGAGTTTTTTCCATGAAAAATACTAGCAGTTTCGCCGCCATCCCGACAAATGGCAATCCAGTTCCCACAACTTGAGCTAAGGGAGAGTTCAAAACTTCTAGCAGCAAATTGCTATTATCTAGCCCTTGTTCTTTGAACATTTTCGCCAATTCAGCGGCTGCTTTTCCTGCTTCTCCGATTCCCTCGGCTGCTTCGGCGGAACACAGTTCTTTAATATCAGTAGTTAAGAGTTTAAATATGCGATTTGCCATTTTTACCCGCCGCGCTTTAGAATAGAGAGTCTGAGAAATTCTACATTCAACTCTCTAAACATTCCGTAAATAAATAAAATAGGACTTATGCACAGGTGGTCAGAAACCGGGTTTTTGCCCTTGATGTCGGCTGTAACGAAGGATCTCCGAAAAAACCCGGTTTCTTTGGTTTTGATGCGTAAGTCCCAAATCAGAAAATATCAAGTGCGTTTTAACTTGACAAAAATACCCGAATCAGCAATAATTGTAGATTGTCTGTCTAAATCCGGCTCGGATCAGGTTAAGACATTCCAAAAGCTGGAGAGCAGTCCACAGCCAAAAGTTATTAACAATTGACAACTGTCAACTGTCAACTGTCAACTGTCAACTGTCAACTGACTACTCAGCTACCTGTACGGCAATCTCAACAACCATCCCATGACTTACGCAATCATTGAAACCGGCGGCAAACAATTTCGGGTAGAACCAGGCCGCTTCTACGACATCGAACTGCTTCACGTCGAAGCTGAATCCAAAGTCACGATCGACAAAGTATTTCTGATCCAGCACGAAGACGATGTTCACATCGGCCAGCCTCTGGTAGAAAATGCCACAGTAGAAGGAACTGTGCTGCGGCATTTCCGGGGCCGCAAAGTCCTCGTCTACAAGATGAAGCCGAAAAAGAAAACTCGGAAGAAAAAAGGGCACCGTCAAGAAACAACTCGCTTTATGATTGACTCTATTACAGTCAATGGTGTTGTTTTGGCAGCGAGAGATTTGACTCAAGCAGTTGTTGAAACTCCCCAAACCGGCGAAATTGAATCAGAATAAACAATAGTAAATAAAGTTGAGGACATTATGGCCCACAAGAAAGGTACAGGCAGTACACGTAACGGACGCGATTCTAATTCCCAGCGTCTGGGTGTCAAAAAGTACGGCGGTCAAGTTGTCAAAGCTGGCAACATTTTGATTCGTCAACGCGGCACTAAGGTTCACCCTGGTAATAATGTTGGTATCGGCAGAGATGATACTTTGTTTGCTTTGGTTGATGGTGTGGTGACTTTTGAAAGAAAGGGTAAGACTCGCAAGAAAGTGAGCATTTATCCTGTGGTTGCACCTGAAGCTGTCGCGGTTTAATTCTATGCCTTCCTGGGTTTTGCCTGGGAATTCATATATAGCCCTCCAAATTAAGTACGTTGTTGGGCTTTAGCCCTCCAAATTAAGTACGTTGTTGGGCTTTAGCCCTCCAAATTAAGTACGTTGTTGGGCTTTAGCCCTCCAAATTCAGGTACGTAGCCAGAAATGGGGTTGTTAGGCTAGTAATTTGCTTTTTTTACAAGTCGAAAGAGGGCTGAAGCCCAACAACGTACCTGGAAGAGGGCTGAAGCCCAACAACGTACCTGGAAGAGGGCTGAAGCCCAACTACGTACCTGGAAGAGGGCTGAAGCCCAACTACGTACCTGGAAGAGGGCTGAAGCCCAACTACGTACCTGGGGCTGAAGCCCAACTACGTACCGGTTAGCCTCCTCCGACGATTGTCACAACTTCTAGGATGTCGCCCTGTTGTATTTTTGTGGTTTCCCAAAATTGTTTGTGCAGGATTTCGCCGTTGTACTCCACAGCTACTAAGCGCGGGTTTAATCCTAATTGTTCTAGTAATTTTGGTAACGGTGTGTCGATCGCACAATTGCGATTTTCTCCGTTAACTTGCAGCGCAATTTGATTTGTCATCACTCAAATATTATCAGTTTCAGGGCGGGTTTTGTACAAAAATTATATTTTATCCACAGAATTCGTGCACGAAACCCGCCCGATAAATCGCCAATCAACCTAGGTTGTCGCCTGCAAAGCTTTCTGAGCTTTCAAATTCTGCATCCGAATCAACTGCGAGATGAAAAATTGCGTGACTAAAGTAGGCTGTTCTGCATCCATAATCGATCGCACTGTGGCAACTCTTTGAGCTCCGGCATTCAATACTTCATCGAGGTTGTTGATGTCTATTCCGCCGATCGCAAACCAAGGAACAGGCGACTTACTAGCAGCATACCGCACGTAGTCCAAACCCGTCGCCGGCTTGTTTGCCTTCGTTGGAGTTTCGTACACTGGCCCAACTCCAATATAATCTGCTCCCGCATCAATCGCTCGCTGCATTTCTTCGCCATTCGTCGTGGAACTACCGATGATCCGTCCCGGGCCGAGCAACTTGCGCGCTTCCGCTACAGACAAATCTTGCTGTCCTAAGTGTACGCCGTCAGCATCCGCGGCGATCGCCAAATCCACGCGATCGTTCACAATCAACAAAGCATCGTAGCGGTGACAAAGTTCGCAAAGCTGCCGCACATTCGCCAGCTTTACCCCGTCGTCTGAGGCTTTGTCGCGGTACTGCACCAACGTCACTCCGCCTTGCAAAGCAGCTTCCACGATTGTTAAAAAGTTGTATTTGGGGGAGGTTACAAGGTATAACTGCGATCGAAGTAACTGTTGGTAGCGCCGGTAAGCCAGCAAATCACTTTCGAGAGTATACACTCGATAGCGCATCTGCTTAAAAGCCTTGCCCATATTCGGATCGTAAACTTTACCGTACTCTTCCAGTACCCGCAAAGCTTCCTCCACCCGACAAAAATTCGCCGCCAGTAGCTGCTGAATGCTGCCACGCTGTTCTTCCTGCGGGTGAGTCAACTCCGTACCCGGATCTGCCGGCGTATCCCTAGCGCTGCGTAATTCTGGGGTGTGCCAAAAAGCCAATTCCTGGCGCAATTGCTTGCACACGAGGGCTAAATCGGCGCTGTTGAGACCAAACCTGCACCATTCTTCAATAATTCTCAACCCTTCGCGCGATCGATCTAGATTTGCATCTAAAATCCGGCAGAGGGCTGGCTGTGCCGGTAAAGTTCTGTTTTGTTTCTCGGTCATTCAGAAAAATTGGTAGAAACCCCGTCGTTCTACGACGGCTTTACAAAGATTTTACATTGAGTCTAGCGTAATATCACAATCGAAATGCTAGACTGTAAATATGACACTAAAAGCCTTCAGCTATCGATTCTACCCAACGCCGGAACAAGAAAGTTTGTTGCGACGGACAATGGGTTGCGCTCGTTTAGTATATAACCGTGCCTTGGCTGTAAGAACCGAGGCATGGTACAAAGACCAAAAACGAGTAGGGTATGCTGAGACTTCTAGTATGCTAACAGAATGGAAGAAAACTGAAGAACTAGATTTTCTCAACGAAGTTAGTTGCGTACCGTTACAGCAGTGTTTGCGTCACTTACAAACTGCTTACACTAACTTTTTTGATGGGCGGGCAAAGTATCCTAACTTAAAAAAAAACGAAACGGTGGTAGTGCAGAGTTCACCAAGTCGGCATTTAAGTTCAAGAATGGACAAGTCTATTTAGCAAAATGCGCGCAAGCATTGCCTATTCGCTGGAGCCGAACATTGCCGACGAGTGCGACACCATCAACTATCACCGTAAAGCTTTCCCCGTCTGGCAGGTGGTCGGTTTCTCTATTGGTGGATGTTGAGATTGAGGCGTTACCTCCTTCAGGCAATCAAGTTGGTATTGACTTGGGCATTACAAGTTTACTTGCTCTTAGTACGGGCGAAAAGATTGCCAATCCCAAAGGATTCAAGGTAAAATATCGCAAGTTGAGAAGAGCGCATAAAGCTTTAAACCGAAAGCTCAAAGGGTCAAACAACCGAGACAAAGCACGGATTAAAGTAGCGAGAGTGCATCAAGAAATCGCCGATGCAAGAAAAGATAACCTTCACAAGTTAACAACGCGGTTGGTGCGCGAGAACCAAACCATCGCCGTCGAGAATTTAGCTGTGAAGAATATGGTCAAGAACCGGAAACTAGCCCTAGCTATAAGCGATGCAAGTTGGGGTGAATTGGTCAGGCAACTTGAATACAAGTGCGATTGGTACGGTCGTACTTTAATCAAGATTGACAGATGGTTTCCGAGTTCAAAACGGTGTGGCAATTGCGGTCACATCGTTGAAAATCTGCCGTTGAATATCAGGGAGTGGGATTGCCCTCAGTGTAAAACGCACCACGATCGAGATATCAATGCGGCAAAAAACATTTTGGCGGCAGGACTTGCCGTATCAGTCTGTGGAGCGACCGTCAGACCCGAACAGAGTAAATCTGTTAAGGCTGGTGCGAAACCCCTCAAAGGGAAGAAGCAGAAACCTAAGTAGTGATGCTTAGGAATCCTCGCCGTTAAGAAGGCGGGGAGGATGTCAATCAGAACCACCTTGATTAAACTAAGTGCTAGCGGTCAAACTGCTACATTCTCCCATGCCCTCAAGATTGTGGTGAAGGCGATCGACCTAATTCTGCCATCAACCGATCTAAATTTGACAAATTTTTAAGTTTTATGGCATTTCAAGAAAACAAAGCATAATAGAGCAAACTTGATCAGAGTGGAATCGTGAAGCTGCATACCACACTTCGGAGGAAAGCCGTTAGGTTAGCAGGACAAAACAAAAGATTAACAGCAGAAAACCCCAGCAGGTGGGTGACATTAAACTGCGATCGCGCAAACCCGACACGAAACACGGGATGCGAAATTTGGCTCAAAGATAAATTGTGTTTTTTTATGATCCTAAATTCCAAACAGAGCAAGTGCAAAAAAAGTCGATTGCCAAGCAAGAGTTTAAGTTCTTGCCTGCTCCTCGTCTTTGCCAGCACGGCTTTTTGCCACCCTCAATCCTCGGCGATCGCTGTCGAGACCGGCTCCGTGCAGCTACTTTCCCAAGCGCCAGACAGCGACATTAACATACTCTACGTGAGTTCCAGCGGTGGCAGCGACACAGCAGGTAATGGCAGCGATGGAGCGCCGTTCAAAACCCTCACCTACGCCCTCAGCGTCGCCCCGCCGAAAACCGCGATTTTACTAGCGCCCGGTACTTACAGCGCTCAAAGCGGCGAAAAATTTCCATTAATGCTCAGGCCCAGCGTGACTGTTCAAGGAAATCCCAACACTCGCGGCCAAAATATTGTCATCAAAGGCGGAGGAGAATTTATCAGTCCGACTTCGGCTGGTCAAAATATCGCGATTTTAGGCGCAGACGGGGCAGGACTCAGCGGGGTGACGGTAACAAATACCAACTATCGCGGTTACGCTTTGTGGATCGAATCGAGTTCTCCGACGGTTGTTAACAATACTTTTTCAGGTAGCACTCACGACGGCATTTCGGTAGTTGGTACTGGAAGGCCGACGATTGGCGGGAATTTTTTCTCGAAAAATGGAGCTAACGGGATTACGATTTTTGGGGAGTCTCGCCCGGAAGTTCGAGATAATGTGTTTGAAGACACCGGATTTGGGGTGAATGTCGCCCAGAACGCTTCGCCTTTGTTAATCGGCAACAAAATTACTCGGAATAAAGACGGCGTGGTGGTGCAAGCTGATGCCAGACCGATACTTCGCAACAATTATATCGAAAGCAATCGCCGAGATGGAATTGTGGCGATATCCAGAGCTCTGCCAGATTTGGGAACTTCGGCGGAACCGGGGGGGAATGTGATTCGCAATAACGGCCAGTACGATATCAACAATGCGGCAAAAGGTCAAGTAATCCCCGCTTACGGCAATCAATTGTTGAGCAATCGGACAACGGGATCGGTTGATGTGGCGGGAACTTTTAGCCCGCCTCCACCCATTGCGGGAACTGCTTTGCAGCTAAGGGTCGATCGACCTTCGAGTATCGGCGGCCCAGAAACTTCTCTCCCTGCTTACACTCCCGGGCGATTAACTCCCAGGGTTGAAAGAGCGCCAATTGCGCCACCAGCGCCAGTTTCCAGGCGACCGGCACCCGCCAGCACTCAGTTGCGGCCTCTGCTTCCTCCGAGAAACGCCGATGCTGCTGCTGAAGGAACAGGGGCGATCGCAATTCCTGTACCCGATCCAGATGCTAGATCCGTTCGAGAAAGTTCGGTACAACAACCAATGATTCCGCCCAATTTTGATAGTTCGAGTGCGATTACTTCCGAGGGTAAATTGCCGGTTCCGGGCCGCAACATTCCTCTAGGAAGGGGTGGCTACGTACCCGCTGGTTTAGGGGGGAATTCTCTGCCCGATTCCGAAAATTCGCCGTCAGTCGATCGAGCTTCTGCTTTAGGTTTCCGGTATCGAGTTGTGGTGGATGCCGAGAGTTCGGGCGATCGACAAAAAATGCTATCTTTGGTTCCCGATGCTTTTCGGACTTTTACCAACGGGCGATCGGTGATTCAAGCTGGTGTTTTTCAAGAACGCGAAAAAGCTGAAGAATTGCTACAAATTCTCACCGCTAATGGCTTGAATGCTCGGATCGAAGATATCAAATGACAGTTGACAGTTGACAGTTGTCAGTTGTCAGTTGATATCTTCCAAAAATAACTAGGACGGGCAAGATGCCCGTTCCAAAAAAAATGTTTTTTCTTGTGAAACGGGCATCTTGCCCGTTCCAAAATTTTATTAAAAGAACTTTTGCAAGAGGTCTATTAGTTTGTCAACTGTCCACTACCAACTGTCAACTGTCAACTGTCAACTGTCAACTATTTTAGGGCCTAGCATATCGGATGCCAGACCCTAAAACATTTGTGAGTTAAATTGATTCAAGTGGGTTTTTAGCTCTGCTGAAATTCAGCAAACAACTACTACTAAGGTGAACTTTTTGGCAACTGCTCTGCGAGGGAGCTAGCTATTAGCGGAGCCTATTCAGACTTCTGTGTTTGATTGTGCGATCGCAATTCTAACTTGATAACTTTCGATTTCTCAAATCGCCTCAAGCTATTTCACAAATTCCGAGCGCAATATCAACCTTTCTTTTATCTGCTAATAAACTACACGATTCAGGCGTTGCCTGCGAACTAGAGCCGAGCGGGACAAACACTCTAATTCAAATTTTTTTATCCAAGTTTTTTGTGCTGCTTGGTTTCTGCCCCTCATGTATTTAAACTAACACCAATTCTGCACTAACTCTACTTTGTTTACGAAACTTGACACTTTTTGACGCACCGAAATACTTCAGAAATCGATTATTAACAATTTGTACGATCGCGCGTTAGCACAATGTGCATATCCGGCAATATTTGTTGACTTTCACCGCAGCAGGGCTTCCCAAGTAGCGCGGCCGACAATGCCGTCTGCTGGTAGCTGATATCGTCGTTGAGCAGCCTTGACAGCAGCTTCAGTTTCCCGCCCGAACACGCCGTCAGCACTCGCGCGCAAAAATCCCTTGGCCCTCAGTCGCTCTTGCAATTCTCTGACTGCTGGGCCCCGCATTCGTCTTCTCAAAACAGGAAAATTGGTGGGCTGCGGTTGGGGGCTAATCTCTGTGTTTTCGGGGGTTGTGGCTGTGGGGGCGATCGGGTTTTCGATCGCCCCCACAGCCGCTGGAAACAGCCGGTTCCAAGTATCTTGACCGACTATGCCATCTGGGGCGATGCCTGCGGCTTCCTGGAACTGAGACACGGCTTTAGCTGTGCTTTGCGAGAAAATCCCGTCTACCTCGCCGTTATAAAATCCCAATAATTTAAGAGCAGCTTGGAGTTCGGTAACATCTGAGCCGCGACTGCCGATTTTGAGCGCGGGGCGGACGATCGCACCTGTTTGGGCGATCGGGCTGTTATTATTGCCTGGTTCAGATGTTGGTAGCTGTGCATTAGCAGGAGTAGAGGCGATCGCGCCCAGTGCCAATAAACCGCACAAACTCCAGCCGAGGAGTAAACTCGGAACTTCGCGGGCTTTATTCCAGCTTGCTGTCAGGTTTTGGGACATGGGAAATTCGACCGATACAAAACTTGGTAGCGATCGTACATCAAATCTGGAAAAAATTGGGCATTGGCCAAACAGGGCATCGGCCAAACAGGGCATCGGCCAAACAGGGCATCGGCCAAACAGGGCATCGGCCAAACAGGGCATTTTTGATTCCCAGTCCTTCCCTTTGATAAAAAAATTAATCCCCTAAAATAGCTGCAATTGGCAAAAAAACTGCTAGATTGCCGTAGAGCTAAAGATTAAACCGCGTTCATTGGGCCTTCTTCAACACCATGACCGAATCCAGCAACCCCACCAGAACCGCTAGCCAAATAGACATCGGCAATGTCAACATCGGCAACTTCCAAGTCGGCAGCATCAGCGGCAACAAATACAACGACTTCAACGCCAACGGGCGGCCCGACGGCAGTGATGTGCCAATTCCCAACTGGCAAATCTACCTCGACCTCAACAACAACAACCGGATCGACGGCGGTGAACCTTCGACCCTCACCAACGCCCAAGGCAACTACATCTTTGCCAACCTGCCACCGGGAACTTATCAAGTTAGGGAAGTCCAGCAGCCGAACTTTCGCCAAACTACCCCGAATCCCGCACCCATAACAATAACCAGCGGGACAAATGCTAGCAATATTAATTTTGGCAATAATTTCAACGCTGGGACGATCGCAGGTACAAAATTCAACGACATCAACAGCAATGCTCGCCTCGATCCGGGGGAACCGCCCCTAGCTAACTGGCAGATTTACCTCGACCTCAACCGCAACAATCGGCTAGACGGTGGCGAACCTTCTACTATTACAAACCTTCAAGGGAATTACGCTTTTGTCAATATTCCTGCAAATACATATTTGGTGAGAGAAGTCCAGCAACCGGGTTTTCGCCAAACTACCCCCGACCCGGGCCCGGTTAACGTTACTTCCAATGTGACCACCACAGATATTAACTTTGGCAATGTGTTTTTTGTCGGCAGCATCAGCGGTCTCAAATACAATGACCTCAATGCCAACAGTGTCCGAGACGCGACAGATCCGCCTCTGGTTAACTGGCAAATTTACCTCGACCTCAACGCCAACAACAGGTTAGATCCGGGGGAACCCAATACCATCACAAACCCCCAAGGCAACTACACTTTTGCCAATGTTTCCCCGGGCCGGTATTTGGTGAGGGAAGTTCAGCAACCGGGATGGATACAGACTACGCCAAATCCAGGGTCGATCGACATTACGGGCAATACCAACGCTGTCGGGGTCAATTTCGGCAACAATTTCCCCACCGGCAGCATCAGCGGCTTTAAGTTCAACGACCTCAACGCTAACGGTGTCAACGAACCGACGGAACCGAGAGTTGCCAACTGGCCGATTTACCTCGACACCAACAACAACAATGTCCGAGATCCCAACGAACCTTCGACTTTAACAAACCCCCAAGGTAATTTCTCTTTTATCAATTTGCCCCAAGGCATTTATTCGGTGAGAGAAGTCCCGCAGCCCGGTTTCCGACAAACTACGCCAAATCCGACTCCGATCGCCGTGGGTAACGGCACAAATGCCACCAATCTCAGCTTTGGTAACGTGTTGGTGACTGGTACGATTAGCGGTGTGAAATTTAACGATTTTAATGCCAACGGCCGCCTAGACCCCGGGGAACCGCCGATCGCCAATACCCAAATTTACATTGACCTCAATAACAACAGCCGTTTAGATCCGGGCGAAGCCAGTAACTTTAGCGACAGTCAGGGCAATTACAGTTTCCGCAATGTTCCGGTAGGTAGTTACATCATTAGGGAAGTTCCGCCGCCCGGTTTCATTCAAACAACTCCGCCTGCGCTGGTGGTTGTCTCGGCAGATGTTCGGGCTAGCAGCATCGATTTGCTGACTGGAGATCCTGAAAGTCGTAGCGTAGCGGGGCGTAAGCCATCGGCTAAATCCTTGAAAGGCGACCCGCTGACGGATGCTAGCTATGGGGGCGAACCTGTAGGCAATATGGGGGCGGATACCTCGCTGGCGATCGCGGGTCGCGATAGTTATCAAATTAGCGATCTTTTGCTCGATCGACCTGCCGCGAATGTAGGCAATATTCCTAACTTTGGGCAACAAAATGTCATTTGGGAGCCTAGTCCACAAATCGCCGGATTTGTCAAGACCAATGAATTAATTAATTGGGATCTGGAAACTCGTTCGGGTAGGTGATTTAGTTTTGAATAAAGCTCGATCGCCCGGAATGCCAAACTGCAAATAAAAATCAGGAACAGATTAAAGGGCGATCGCGTGATACCCTATTCTTGGCAGCGTCCAAGACTCAAGCGTAAGTTCCGGGAACCCCGAAGCTGGCTTGTTGTATATTGGGTGAAATATTTCAGAGGCTGTTGATACAAAGTAAATGATTTTCTAGAAACTTCTTGAATAATTAGGTAAAAGCTGGTAGTGTAGATTGAGAAAAAAAATGCTTTAGCGACTAAAACAGCTAAGAGCATGGTCACTTTGAGTCATTATCGTTTCCAGGAAATGTTGAAGCATCAAGCTGTTAAATATGGCAGTTTTGTAGTAGGCATAACGGAAGAATACATATCAAAAACCCGTTCAAAGTGTGGACATAAATTCAAATGGCGCTTTCAATATCTTGTTGAAAGCTTTGAGAGATACCTCCTTGACAGGAGAGCTTGCAGCTTTTTCTGTCTTGCCATACACGGTAGTATCAGGCTTAGTCCTGGATTTGCCGGGTTAAATGTATCTGTAGCATTGAGCGTAAGTCAGAAACTATCAGACAGTTCCCCTAACCCCGATCGGCATATTTTCAGGGAAAGCAAATCATATCCAGTCCGGTAGCTCGATCGGTCTAAAGCTTGTTGTGAAGAGCTTGTTGTGAAGAGGCAATCCCAGAGCCTGCGATCGTCTGTTTACAGCAAACCATGACAAACCTGAACGATGCCGCCCGACTTGCGATCGGCTGGAGCACTCAATCAAGGCCTTTTTAGAGCTCAAACCAGCAAGTATGTACGGAGAGAGAAGGCGTGCAAATCTTAAAGATGTTGCCCTCAAATTGCCAGGGCTCTTCAAAACCTGATATACTGGCCAGCGACAAAGCTTGAGGCATTGTTGTGTGAGATGGGGAACATTACCTCAAGCACAGACGTATGTAAAATCGAGTGGCAATTGTCAGCGACTAGCAAAAACTACTCAGCTATTGACAAACCCATACAGTAGTCTGTAATTTACGTGGATTTAGGTGTGAAGGAGAGAAATCATGGCAAATTTAACTAGCGAAGAGCGGATTGCCCAGCAATTACAGGTTGGGAATACAGGCCCGGCAATTTTAGGTATCAAGTTCAATGACTTGAACGCGGATGGGATCAGACAGGCAAATGAACCAGGTCTGGCAAACATTCCCATTCTCCTCGAACCTGCGATCGGCAGCAACGGCCGATTAGATACAGGCGATATCTCCGTCCTTACAGACGCTAACGGAGGGTTCTCGTTCATAAATCTGGTTCCCGGCAACTACGTAGTCACAGAAACAACAGTACCGGCTGGTTTCCGTACCACGACTCCGAATCCCCTCGCTGTCACTGTTGGAAACACAAACACCAACGTTTTCTTTGGCAACACCCAGCTTGTGGGCAGCCGGATTGTTGGATGCAAATACTTAGACATAGATGCCGACGGCTTTCGAGACGGGAATGAACCGGGGATTAAAAATGTCAGGATATATCTTGATGGCAGCAACGGCAGCGTCCCCAACGGCCGATTAGATGCAGGGGAACTTAACACATTATCAGACAAAAATGGTTCGTGGTCGTTTAATGTAACACCTGGAACATACAGAGTTCGGGAAGAACGAGTCAACGGTATCAACGGAGAACCCCTAGAAAGAGATTTCCCCCAAAGCACCCCACCCAACAACATCCCTGTACTGGACGTAACGGTAGCCCCCGGTCAAACCTTTGCCTGCGCTCAAGTTGGCGACACTCCCCTCTATCAAATTGAAATTAACAAATTTCGGGACAATGACCGCAGTGGCACGCGAAATGTGGTCAATGGAGTTTTTGAACCCCCCATTGCTAACGTACCCTTCATTTTAGATTTGAACGGGAACGGTCGCTGGGATCAAGCCTCAGAACCCATCGCTATCACCGATGTAAACGGAGTTGCTACCTTCAGGGATTTGAGAGCTGCCAATTACTCTGTCTTGGAAATTTTTCCAGCGACACTGCCCGGTGGTGGCGCCCCAGGCAACCTCAATGCTCCAGTGGCAACTACTCCTAACCCCGCTCTGGTTTCGGCACCAGGCCCGCAAGCACGGTTCCAGGGTACGATCAGCAGAGAGCAACCGATCTTGGTAACAGATTCAACCTATACACTGAAACCAAACGACCCTAAATTCGTAGATACCAACCGCGACGGCGTTCAACAGGCTGGGGAAAGATCGATCGCGGCCACAGGCGAGCGGCCGATTTTTGCCAACACCCCTTTACCTTTCCCAGCGACTAACCCCTCACCAGCAGTTATCTTTACTCCTGTGGGAGCTAATACTGGGAATGGAAGTAATTCTGGTGTGGGAAACACTCTACCTAACATCACTGTATTCAAATACAATGACCTGAACGGAAACGGTCGCTTCGAGCCTATTCAGGGTGAAGCACCAATTAGCGGTGTCACTGTCTTCCTAGACACCAACAATAATGGCACTCCTGAGGCCGGAGAACAACAAATACAGACGAATGCTCAAGGAAGAGGAGCATTTACCAACTTGCAACTGGGCAATTACACGGTGCGGGAAGTCGTACCGGCTGGTTTCTCGGCTTCGACAACTGCTGGTGTTCCGGTAACTCTAGGCACTCAGGACGCTAACGTTACTTTTGCCAATACACCGAATAGCAACATCACTGGTTGCAAATTCGAGGACTTTAACTTGAATGGCTATCGAGACGGAAACGAACCGGCGATTAGCGGCGTTACTGTTTTTCTCGATACCAATAACAACGGCGCCCTGGATGCAGGGGAAGCAACTACCACTAGCGATCAGTTTGGTACTTTTGCTTTCAGAAATTTGCGTCCCGGTACTTACAACCTGCGAGAAGTACCTCCTCCTGGTTTCTTCCAGACGACTCAACCGCTCAATATCGTTTTGGGCCCCAATCAAACCTTTACTTGCGCTTTGATTGGTAACTCTCGCCGCTATGATTTGTTAGTTCCCAAATTCCGAGACGACAACCGCAACGGCGTACAAGACGGAACCGAACCTCGTCTGGCTAATGTTCCATTTACTTTGGATTTGAACCGGAACAATCGTTACGATGCCGCCACTGAGCCTTTGGTGAGAACGAACGCACAAGGGATTGCTCTATTCCCGAATTTGTTCCCGGCTACTTACTCGGTTTTGGAAGTTTTCGACGATCCGAACGTGCCCAACCCGTTCCCGATCCGGACAGGGCCTAATCCTGTTACCTTTAACGTGCCGGGACCCAATACTACGCCTTCGGCGCCAGTAGCGACTCCAGCAAGAACTGCTTCTAGCTTGGATCTAGTGACCGGCGGTACGGATATGGATGCTACAGTTAGCAACGATCCTTTGACTAACGGTGGCAGTGCCGATGCTACAGTGACAGCCAGCAGTATCGCTGAATTCGTCGCATCGAGTGGAGTTGTTACCAACTTTGACGATCTTGAGGCCTTGAAAACAGCGAGTTCGCTGACTTTTGCAACTACACAAGATAAGTCTGAGGATTGGCTGTTGGCTGCTCCTGCTCCAATCCAAGTGTTCTAATCTGAAGTTGGGTTTCTAGTTTGAAACTCAACTATTAGTAATTAGCTAGTTTAAACTGCACGTCAAACATTGTTTTGGGGTGCAGTTTACTTTTTTGCCGATCGCACAAACTGTCTTTAGTATAGCAATCCTAAATGATTAATACAGATATGTAGGGGCGGTGCCAAGAGTGCCCGCCCTCTGAGATTGGGCAACCACGGGGAGTAGGGGTCGGATTGCCCCTACAAGAATTACACAAATGATTTAGGATTGCTATAGTAGACTGCGATCGGCAAAAAGAACGATTCCCCGCCGCCACAAAACCTTTATTTATATCACAGGTAAAATTTTGCATCCCAACGGCGGATCTGTAGTTAATGGTTAGGAAGGACTAAATTCCTTACTACAAACCTTGTTTTTAAGAAGGACTAAATTCCTTACTACAAACCTTGTTTTTAAGTTTGTACTGAGGACTTTAGTCCTCATATTTCTTTTTTCCTGCTTTTTAAAATAGTAATCCCGCCATCTTGGTGGCGGGATTGATAGGTTGCAGTTGAGCTGTTTTCTAGCTTTAGCTAGAATTGAAATTAGCTCGCTGCTCAATTAGCTAATGCCAGCCATTTCTTGCTGAATTGTACTCTTGGCTTCTTTGAATTGAGTAGCCATTTGTTCCATTTGTGCTTCGCTCAGGTTGCGGCGAATTTGAGGGAACATATCGTTTTCTTCTTCCTTAACGTGATCCTGAACCGCTTTTTTTAGCTGTTGGATTTGAGCTTTGAAATCAGAAGAACTGGGGTTGAGAGCCTTGATTTGGGCGAGCATTTGCTTCATTGCTGCTTGCTCGTCGTACAGTTCTTGGGTATCGCTGTAGTAGCTGCGAACTGCGGGATAGACAATTTGTTCTTCGGCTTCTGCATGAACGCTTAAGTCTTTGTAAAGTTGACCGAAGAATTCTTGCAGTTTTTGAGGATTGTCGGTTTTTTCGATTTCCATGAATATGGTATCGACTTTGCGGTGATCCATGGAGATGATTTCGGTGATGTTCATCTCCTCTTTGGTGCGGGTAACTGCACCGCCGATGATGCCGGTCATCGCAGCCATTGCGTCTTGGACGCGGGCCCAAACGCCTTGATCGGGGTCTTTTCCGGTGAGTTCGCGCACTCCTAAAATTTCGAGAACTCCTTTGAGTTGTTCTTGGTGGGCGCGGTTTTCAAAGTTAACTGTGTTGAGGGGAGTAATGGCGGCTTCGATGTCGGCGCCAACTACTTGAGCGGCTTTGTGAATTAACAAGCCGGCCATTGTTTGTTTGTGTTTGAGCAGTTCGTGCTGACCGACTTTTTCAAACATTGTGAGTTCAGAACCTTCCATGAGTTTCTGAATTTCTTCGATCATTTTTGTGGTGGTTTCTTTGGGTTCGGATTGAATCCCGTATTGGACGATCGTGGTTTCCAATACGCCCATGTTTTTGCGATCGTCCTCCAGCATATCCCGGAAGCGATCGCACAGTTCGGAGTCGTTGCAGGAATTGATGAACAATTGCTCGTTGGCGATCAGCAGGTTTTGCAGTGCTTTCATGTCTGCTAATTTCATCGCGATCGCTTGGCGCTTGGTATCTTCAAGGGTAGCTACCATCTGTCGTTTCTCCTCTCGATGTCTTTAGTGTTCTTACATCTTTTAATTTATGGAAATATTCTGATTACTCCCTCTTTCTCCCGACTGATTCATTAATATCCCGCGCAACCTATTGACTTTTAAACCAAGAAATGGTAAGTAATTAAGGCTAAGGTCGTTTTAAAAAAAGCAAAAATTACTTCCTGAATGACCACAACCCACAGACAACAGCCCACTGACAACTGACAACTGACTTTTGTATCAATTAATCCCGATCGCACATCAGTAAAGCGCTACTATAGTTGAAGCCGAAGTTAACTGAAGTTTAAGAATAACTAGCTTGTCTCAACTGCTCACTGCTTTAGAGTTCCCAGCCAAGGTCTGGAAGCTGCACAATGGGTTAACGGTCATTCACCAGCGGATTTCGGCCACACCGGTGGTTGCGCTAGACGTGTGGGTGAGGGCTGGCGCTACGAAGGAGCCGGATTCTTGGTCGGGAATGGCTCATTTTCTAGAACACATGATATTTAAAGGGACGGATGCGATCGCCCCTGGAGAATTTGACCAAGTAATCGAAAATCGCGGCGGTGTCGCCAACGCAGCTACAAGTCACGACTACGCCCATTTTTATGTCAACGCTGGGGCAGATTATTTAGCAGAAACGGCGCAGCCACTGGCAGAATTGCTGTTGCGTGCTGGGATTCCCGATGCGGAATTCGATCGCGAACGAGATGTGGTGCTCGAAGAAATCCGACAATCTCAAGACGATCCCGATTGGCTGGGTTTCCAAGCAATGATGGAAACAGTCTACCAGCGACATCCCTACAGGCGATCGGTACTCGGTACGGAAGAGTTGCTGATGTCGCGAACTCCCCACGAAATGCGCTGTTTTCATCGATCGCACTATCAGCCGGAAAATATGACTGTGGTGATAGTCGGGGGAATTGAGGAAGAAGAAGCCAGAGATATCACAGGGAAAGCATTCGATCGGTTTTCTGACAGGTGGGATTGTCCTAAATTTGTCGCCGAAGCCGAACCGCCGTTAGTAGAAATTCGCCGTCAGGAACTCTGTCTTCCTCGATTGGAACAAGCGCGACTGATGATGGCGTGGAGTGGGCCGGGAGTTGATCACTTGCAAAGTGCTTGCGGCTTGGATTTGATCTCTGTGTTGCTCGCAGATGGGCGGAGTTCGCGTTTAGTCCGGGAACTGCGGGAAGAATTACAATTGGTACACGCGATCGAAAGCTCTTTCTCGCTACAACGGGAATCGAGTTTGTTTACGATTAGTGCTGTCTTGGAAGCCGAGGATCTAGAAGAGGTGGAATCTCGAATTTGCGATCGGCTTTGGGAATTGCAATCTGAGCTGGTTTCGGAGGCAGAACTGATGCGCTGCAAGCGTTTGCTGTGCAACGACTTTGCTTTCTCCCTCGAAACGCCGGGACAGTTAGCTGGTCTTTACGGATATTACAGTACGATCGCCACTGCCGAATTAGCGCTCAGCTATCCTACCAGGATTCAGTCATTTAAGCCATCAGACCTCCAGCGCCTAGCTCAACAATATCTCTCACCCCAACGCTACGCGGCTGTGGCGATCAAACCAGTCTGATGGTAAAGGGACAGAATATGAATATCTTTGATACCGGATAAATCTTGGTTTGTCCGGTGTTTTCTCTGTTTGGCCCGCACCCTACGGATAGATTTTGTTACATTTAGTATGATCGTGCATCAAGCTCTGCTCGGTCTGACAGCATACAAAATGCAAATGGAAAATAGCAAAATGGCGATCGATTCAGTTGACAGTTGACAGTTGACAGTTGACAGCACTTGACGAAGGAAGAAGATTGGAGTAATGAATAGTCTGATTTTAATTTCTCCCAATCAAGGTTCCGGCTTTCAACCAATTATTTCTGGTAATTACCAATTACCCATTACCAATTACCCATTACCGATTCCCCATTACCGATTCCCAATTACTAACTAAATTAATGATGAAAAATGAAATTCAGCGCACGGTTTTAGACAACGGTATGGTTGTCTTAGCATCAGAAAATCCAGCAGCAGATATTATTGCAGCTAGGATATTCCTGCGCGCCGGTAGCCGCTGCGTACAGCCGGAACAAGCAGGATTGTGTCACTTGCTGTCGGCGGTAATGACTAAGGGAACCGATCGCCTGTCTTCGCTAGAAATTGCCGAACGTGTAGAATCGGTAGGAGCGAGATTGAGTACCGACTCGACTACAGACTATTTTTTAGTGAGTTTGAAGACGGTTGTTGCCGATTTTCAGGACATTTTGGAGTTGGCTGCGGAATTGATGCGATCGCCCACTTTCCCGGAAGCTGAAGTCGAACTCGAACGCCGCATTGCGATATCGGCAATTCGATCGCAACAAGAACAACCATTTGCGATCGCCTTCGAGCAATTGCGACACGCCATGTATCAGGAACATCCCTATGCTTTCTCCACCTTGGGCACGGAAGCTACGATGTCAAAGCTCACCAGAAACGAGCTCGAACAGTTCCACAAAACCTATTTCCGTCCCGATAATGTGGTTATTTCGGTAGCCGGCAGAATATCTACCGAAGATGCGATCGCCCTGATCGATCGTACATTTGGTGACTGGAAAGCGCCTTTAACACCCCTCCCAACTTTAACCGTTCCCCCCCTCAAAGCCTCCCCGCAATCCGTGGCTAAGGCGCAAGATACCCAGCAATCAGTGATTATGCTGGGCTACCTCGCGCCCTCGGTCAAAAATCCCGACTATGCAGCGATTAAGTTACTGAATACCTATTTGGGTAACGGTTTGTCGAGTCGGTTGTTTGTGGAATTGCGGGAAAAGCGGGGCTTAGCTTACGATGTTTCGGCACTCTACGCGACGCGCCTGGACACGGCTCAGTTTGTAGCGTACATGGGTACAGCACCCGAAAATACGGTGACTGCTTTTGAAGGATTGCGTACAGAAGTCGATCGACTCGCCAACACCCAACTAAGCGAAGAAGAATTGCAAGCTTGCAAGAATAAAATGCTCGGTCAATATGCTTTAGGAAAACAAACCAATTCGCAAATTGCCCAAGTTTTAGGTTGGTACGAAATCCTGGAATTGGGAATTAAATTTGACGAGCAGTTTCAAGCAGAAATTGCGGCAGTTACTGCTGCTGAAGCTAGGGAAGCTGCTCACAAATACTTCGTCGAACCGTATATTTCTTTGGTGGGCCCGGAGGCGGCGATTACAGAGTTGGGCGTGGCTGCTGTTTGTTAAGGAGGAAATGGGCGATCGAACTTGTGAAAAGTTCGATCGATCTAACC
Organism: Oscillatoriales cyanobacterium; assembly: GCA_004292955.1. Classification (GTDB taxonomy): domain Bacteria; phylum Cyanobacteriota; class Cyanobacteriia; order Cyanobacteriales; family Microcoleaceae; genus Microcoleus. The sequence goes on from RDXX01000015.1 coordinate 134,006, forward strand.
AGTTTGTCCATCTGATAGACTAAAGGAATTGATTGGGCTAAGTTGAGCTATGACCATTGCGATCGACCAACCAATACAACAGAAACCACTCAGCTTTGACGAGTTTATCGCCCGTTATGGTGGCGATAATCGCTATGAGCTGATCGATGGAGAGGTATTCGACTTGGAACCCACAGGCCCCCATGAGGAGGTTGCAGCCTTCATTACCACAAAAATATGTGTCCAGATCGACGGAACAGGCTTACCTTGGTTTGTCCTTCAGCGGGGACTATTGCGCCCTTCAAATATTGGTATGACAGCATTTCGACCTGATGTTGCAGTTGTCGATCGCGATGAACTTACTAAAGAACTGCTTTGGTCTGGTGAGTCGATTCTAACACTGGGCAGTTCGATTAAATTTGTGGCGGAAGTTGTTAGTAGTAACTGGCAAAATGACTATTCTCGTAAAGTCGAAGACTACGCAGTTTTAGGTATTCCTGAATATTGGATTGCGGACTACGCAGGATTAGGTGGTACTCAACACATTGGAAAGCCTAAAAAACCCACCCTTTCTATCTGCACTTTAGTGAATGGGGAATATCAAATTCAACAGATTCGGGGCAATCAGACCATCGTCTCTCTAACTTTCCCAGACTTAAAACTGACTGCTGAACAGGTTTTGATGGCTGGCAGGTAAAATCATTAAATGCCTTACCGCTTTTCCGGAGCTAAGCTGCCAATTACCGCCACAAGCTTTGCATAAGCCTCTAGATCCACTGGCCTGTATTTGACTTTGGCGATCGCCGGATCGTTGCTAAGATAGTTGTTGTCTCTCCAGTTTTTTGATGGCCTGATTGGTCTCAGAACAAAGCCACCACCACAATTCGGACAAATATTTTTACCCAAAATGCTCTCCACACAGGTAGCGCAAAAAGTGCATTCATAGGTACAGATGCGTGCATCAAGCGAGTCTGGTGGCAACGCCTTGTTGCAATGCTCACAGGTTGGTCTGAGTTCGAGCATATTTTCTCCTATTTGTGACGGCTTTATAACTCTTTCTAGGAATATGTAACCGATGTTTCGCGTTGCGGTGTCATAGATGAAAAGGTTCCTTCACTATAAACGCAGAACAGGGGTGGACGGCGATCGTTTGGTTTCCAGCCGTTAGCAATACCATGCAAGATAGCTGTCCGAGCAAATTTGCTAGTGACGATCCAGGCTGCTTTGTGCAAATGGAACACATTACCGCCATCGGTTAAATGGAAACCGTTGATTGGCAACCACGGATAACGCATGATAACAATTAACTGCTCGCCAGATGAAACACTCCCTTGCAAAGTCAAGTAGTCGTCGTCAAAAGAAGGGCGGAAATGCCAACGGAATTCTTGCCCTTCAACATTGATGGTGCGGAAACCTTTTTTCTTCTTAGGGTAAGTCATAGCAACTGTTACCTCGAATGACGATCTTCGCCATAATTATATCAGATATGATATAATATGACACGGATATAGAGGACTAATGTTATGGATCAAGCGAAAAAGAAGCGTCTAGAAGATCGAGGCTGGAAAATCGGATCTGCCTCGGAATTCTTAGAACTTTCACCAGAGGAATCGACCTTAATTGAGATTAAGTTAGCCCTCAGTCTTAATCTCAATTAAGGTCGGCAAAAATTGATGACACAGGCAGAGTTAGCCGATAAAATCAACTCCAGTCAACCTCGTATTGCCAAGGCTGAAAATGGCGAAGATTCGGTTTCTATTGAACTGTTAATACGCGCAATCCTGGCAACAGGTGCAACGCCTCAAGATATAGGGAAAATTATTGCTCAAGCAGGATAGAAATGATGGCGCAGGTTTCGAGCATATAATTGACTATCGGTAATATCAGGTCGTGAGTTGATGACTCCTTCACTTTGCCAGTAAGCAACAAGTTCTGCTCCAGTTTTAGGTGGGTTACTCAGAACTTCTCTGATCGATAAAACACGTAGTATGTACTCAGATAAAGGTAGGTTTAGTCGTAAGGCTTCAGTAGATAGTTGACTTTCTAACTCCGGCGGTAACTCTAATTGAATGCTCATGTCTGCGTTCCTCATCGATCGAGATTCTCAATTGATCGTAGCTGATTTCATTATTATCCAAAATAATCCGACACAACACCACAACCAAAAAAAATTAGCCAGACTTAAATTGAACCTTTTCGGTTCCCGATCGGTCAAAATGAAGCAGACGCCCGATCGGTCTAACTTATATGTACTTCCTAAAGCAGTTTCAGATTAAAAAAGGGCTGACTCCCTGGTTAAGCGGACTCCTCGCTGCCTCCCTACTCGCCGGAGTCGGCTACACAGCTTACAGCCAACTCGCAGTCAAATCGCGCCGTGAAAGCAGACGCAAGGAAAAAACCGTTGCTGTAGAAAGGGTGAATTTGCCGATCGCCATTTCCGCAAATGGCACAATAGTACCCGAAAGGAGTGTTAACGTCAGCCCCAAAACTTCAGGAGTGCTCAAAACTTTACTGGTTAAAGAAGGAGACACTGTTAAAACAGGGCAGATTCTCGCCCAAATGGATGACTCCAACCTGCAAGGACAATTGACTCAAAATCGCGGACAACTCGCCTCAGCCGAAGCCAATTTACAAAAATTACTCAATGGTAATCGAGTCGAAGATATTGCAGTAGCAAAGGCTCAATTAGCTGAACAACAAGCCAGTTTGGAAAAATTACTTAACGGTAATCGCACTCAGGATATTGCCGCCGCCCAAGCCCAAGTAAATGAACAACAAGCAAACCTGCAAAAATTGCTCAATGGGAATCGCAGTCAAGATATTGCAGCAGCAAAGGCCCAATTAGCAGAACAACAAGCAACTCTTCAAAAATTGCTCAAGGGCAATCGCCCTGAAGATATTGCCCAAGCAAGCGCGAAACTTAGGGATGCTGAATATGCCAAAAAACAAGCAGAAGAAGACTTTCAAAGAAATCAGGAACTCTACACATCGGGGGCCATTTCTCTTCAAATTGTGAATACTTCTCGCACCGCGCGCGATCGAGCTCAAACTCAAGTCAGACAAGCTCAACAAGCTGTAGCTTTGTTGCAAGCTGGTTCGCGCCCGGAAGACATCGCTGCTGCGCGGGCCGCAGTTGAACAAAAACAGCAAGCTTTGGCGCTAATTCAAGCTGGTGCTCGCCCGGAAGATATTGCGGCTTCCGCAGCAGCAGTCGAGCAAAAACGGCAAGTTTTGGCAGGAGTGCGATCGGGGGCGCGATCCGAAGACATCGCCGCTTCCGAAGCCGCAGTGGAGCAAAAACAGCAAGCTTTGGCACTAATTCAAGGTGGTGCTCGGCCGGAAGAAATTGCGATCGCCCGGGCTCAAGTTCTCTCGGCTAAAGGTAGTCTCCAAACAGTCCAAGCGTTGATTAATGATACGAAAATTCGCGCTCCTTTCAGCGGTACTGTCACCCGCAAATATGCCGATCCAGGAGCTTTTGTGACACCGACAACAGCAGGTAGTGCGGTGACATCGGCAACTTCTTCTTCGATTTTGTCTTTAGCTTCAAAAAATCAGGTTGTGGCGAATGTGGCAGAAAGTAATATTGCTCAAATCCGCCTCGGCTTAAATGCGTCTATTCAAGCTGATGCTTATACGGGAAAGACTTTTACTGGGAAAGTTAATCAAATTTCACCTCAGTCAATTGTCCAGCAAAATGTTACCAGTTTTGAGGTAAAAGCTTCAATTCTTGATGATGCTAAAAAACTATTGCGATCGGGAATGAATGTGAATGTGGAGTTTAAGGCGGGTGAGTTGAAGGATGTTTTAGTTGTACCGACTGCGGCGATTGTTCGTCAAAAAAAGGAAACGGGAGTGTTTGTGACTGGTGGTGAAGATGGGAAGCCTTTGTTTGTGCCGATTAAGACGGGGATGACGGTTGATGATAAGACGGAAGTGCGATCGGGCTTGAAGGGAAATGAAAAGGTTTTTATTAGTTTCCCCCCTGGCTTGCGGCCTAAATCTCAAACTCCATCATCGGGTGGAATTCCAGGTTTGCAGCCGGGTGGTGGAAGTCGTTTGCGTTAGATCGGATATTTTGCACTATTTGGAATAATCTTTTCTGGGCGGGCTAGAAGCCCACCCCACAAGCAGAAAATTGATCTATTGTGGAACAGGCATCTTGCCTGTTCATAAAAAGAGATATTTTGCACTATTTGCAATAATCTTTTCTGGGCGGGCTAGAAGCCCACCCCACAAGCAGAAAATTGATCTATTGTGGAACAGGCATCTTGCCTGTTCATGAAAAAGTACAAGATTTGAGTAGTAGAAATTTGCCCGCTCAATAACAAATAACAAATAACAAATAACAAATAACAAATAACCGATAACATGAAATTAAAGACTCCCCCAGTTATTAACAAAATCTCGAACGTTCAAATTATGTTCATGGCGACTGAGGCGCTGTGGAATAATAAGTTGCGTACCAGTTTGACGATGCTGGGCGTAATTATTGGCATATCTTCGGTGATTGCGATTACTTCCGTGGGCCAGGGTGTACAAAAGTCTACTGAGGAACAGTTGAAGGCTTTGGGTACTAATGTGCTGTTGGTTTTATCGGGTGCTTCGCGATCGGGCGGTGTTAGTCAGGGTAGTGGTTCTGCTTCTACTGTGACATGGGATGACGCTAGGGCGATCGGCAAACAAGCACCGGCAGTTAAGGCGATTTCGGCGTTTTTGCAGCGCCAAGTGCAAGTTGTTTATGGCGGACAAAATTCATCTACTTTTATATTAGGAACTGATTTAAATTACCCCGATGTGAAGAACATTCAACCTCAAGCAGGACGGTTTTTTAATGAGGATGAATTGAATGCTGCTGAACCAGTTGTTGTCCTTGGTTCTAAGGTGCGAGACGAGCTTTTTGGAGTTGGTGCTAATGCCCTATCAGCCGATGTTCGCATTCAGGGAGGGCGCTACAAGGTAATAGGAGTGATGGAACCCAAGGGTTCGGTAGGGGGTACGGATCAGGACGATCGCGTGTATATTCCCCTGAAAAATATGTCAGCTCGAATTGTGGGTAGAAATTCTTTGGCTGGAATTGCCATCTCTGGTTTTTGGTTACAAACTACGGGGGAATCGGATTTAGCTGATGCTCAATTTCAAGTAGAAAATATCATGCGTTTGCGCCACAATATCTATCCGCCACAACCGGATGATTTTCGAGTGATTAATCAAGTTGATATTGTGAATACTTTCAGCAATGTGGTAGGTTTGTTTACAGTGATGGTAGTGGCAATCGCCGGAATTTCCCTGGTAGTTGGCGGCATCGGGATTGCTAATATTATGTTGGTGTCAGTTGTGGAGCGCACTAAGGAAATCGGGATTCGCAAAGCTGTAGGTGCTACCAATGCAGCTATTTTGATTCAATTCATGGCTGAATCGATTTTAGTTTCGACTGTGGGCGGTACGGCTGGTATTGGGTTGGGAATTGCGATCGCCTTTGGGGCCGCGACAGCATTTAGTTTTCCGTTTGTAATTTCAGTATGGTCGATCGCAGCCGGTTTTGGACTATCCTTTACAGTAGGCTTATTGGCTGGAGTATTGCCGGCACGGAATGCCGCTCGCTTAGATCCGATCGCAGCTTTGCGGAATGATTGAAGTTAGTGGCGATGGTCTGTCATTGTGCTATTATTTCTACTACAATAATCCTCATTATGAAACCTGAGCGCATTGTTTCTGCTAAAGTTATTGACGATAATACCTTGATGGTTAAGTTTGCTAATCTTGAAATCAAAAAATATGACATCTCTAAGTTATTAGAGAATCCGATGTTTGCGACGTTACGTAATCCTGGGTTTTTCAGAAACTTTAAAATTGAGCCTGGTGGTTATGCACTGGTTTGGAATGAAGATATCGATCTCAGTGAATATGAAATTTGGCAGAATGGAATTACTTGCACGGATGCGGAAATTGAGTGGTAAGTAGGTAGGCGGGATTAAACCGAACAATGTAACAGTATGTAAACAGGCTTAAGTCAGCCAGTAGAAAGCATTTGGACACTTTACAATCGTTTACATAGTTGTGTTTTAAATATGAACAACCAACCTAAATTAGACAAATACAAGCAAGAAATCGCAGATTTGTACACCCGCAGAAGTCAAAATTATGACAATAGCGATTGGCATTTGCAGATTGCTCAGCGTCTCGTTGAATACGGGCGAGTCAGTCGCGGACAGCAGGTTTTAGACATTGCAACGGGAACGGGTCATGTGGCGATCGCAGCCGCTCAAATTGTCGGTACTGAAGGTCTAGTTATTGGCGTAGATATTTCGCATGGAATGCTCGATGTAGCCAGAAAAAAAGCTCTCGAATTAAAGCTTAATAATACAGAATTTTTGCTAAGGGATGCCGAAAATATCGACTTACCACGTAATGTTTGCGATCGCATTTTTTGCTCTTCAGCCTTCATTTGGATGTCTAATCTGCACGCAGCCCTCACTCACTGGCATCGATTTCTCAAACCAGGAGGAATAATTGGCTTTCATGCCTTTGCCGACACCGCTTTTGTAGGCGGAGTTGTGACGCAGAAAGTAGCCGAAAAATACGGCATTTCCTTCAATATGAGCAAACCCACAGGCACTGTTGAAAAATGCCGAAACCTGCTCGAAAAAGCAGGATTTAAACAGATAGAAATTAAAATCGAACAAGATGGCAGCTATATCAGTTTAGAAAAAGCAAAAGCAATGTGGGCCGGAAATTCTCATCCCGCCCCTGGACAATATCCGCCGCCGTTATCAACACTTTCAACCGAGCAATTAGCACAAGCCAAGGCCGAATTTGAAGCAGAAATAGAAGCATTGCAAACCCAGCAAGGAATTTGGAACGATATCACCACTTTTTACGTATTCGGTCAAAAATAGCAGAACTATACTCATCCGCGTGCATCTGCGGTTACAAACTCCGAATCTGCCAGCAGTGCCAGATTCAGACAATTTAAGACACTCGATTTGATCGGACGCTTTTCATCCCAAAATACGATCGCAGAATAAAACTTAATTGCAGCCGATGAATTCAAAAGCTCAAAAGTTTGACGTGCAACTCCCTCATCATCAAAACTTAGGAAGTAAACAGTATCATCAAAAACTACAGGTTTATTAGCGATTTCGCCGATTAACCTAAACTCCAATTTTTTATAAAGCCCGCCGATCGCAATTTTCCAAGGTTTGAAGGTATAATCGCCCACTCCAAAAATCGCAAATCTAGGGTTATTTTCATAAATTTTGCTTTTTCGATTATCTAGATATTGCCCGCGAGACTCCAGATATCGCCCCGTTTTAGGGGCAATTTTTTGGATATTTTCCGTTGATTCCCCGATATTTTTTTGAGTAATTAGCATATAGCGATCGGTAGCATTAATTCGATTTTGAGCAACACCAGATCCTTTAATCATGGGAAACAGATAAGTTTCCTCAATATCAGCAACTTCTCCCAATTTATTTACAAAATAATTGTCAATTTTCTTAAATTCCATTACACTAGAACAGTCATGCTTTACACCCGATCGCCATTTTGTCCCTGAATCCACCGCATATAAATTACTCAATTTACTGAAAGCATCGATATCCTTAACCAAGAGATTATTATGATATCCAATTCGGTGACAGTCCGAAGTTTCTAAACTGCTAAATACATCACAGAAGTAGTTTCGCGAATAACTGTCAAATTTGCAAACTAACAAACAAGCATCAACATTTGCATCAAAATATTTTTTGGCATCTATTGTGTAAGTTGCACAGTCAGCGAGATAGAGTTTTTGAGAGTGAATGTAATTCAATAACTTTCTAGCAGTAGAAGTCTTGCAAAGCATGGCCAGATAAGCATCGCGCTTTTGCAGCCATTGCACCGCCTGAATCAGCATCCATTCTGAGATATCAAAGTTACTCTTACCTGTGAGAGCATCTAAGCCTTTGTGATTTTGAAAGTTGTTTTTTTTAGGTAAATTTTCGCTACCAAAAGTTCCTTGTTGTGAGTTTGTCACCCAAGGAAAATTGCCGAGTACAAGCAGTCTATTTGTGTATTGATCAACTAACGATTTCCAATTAAATCGAAAGAAATCTCCATGAAAAATATCGCATCTCTCATCCTGAAATAATTGCTTATTTAGTCTGATTTCTGTTAAGTAATTTTGATTTATTTCAACCCCGATAATCTTCGCTGCGGATGGAAACGAACGTGCAGCAGCTTCAATAAAATTACCGACTCCGCACGTCGGCTCAATGATAGTGTTTGGATTGACATTAAGTTCTACTAATTTTCGACATACCATCTCGGCTAATGCCGGCGGTGTCTGAAAATCGCCGTATTCTAGTCTTGTTTTGCGATCGTTGGAACTCATCGGTTAGATTTATAAACTGCGATAACGCCTTCCTGTTGTCCAGCGCGCTCAATGACTCTTCCATACTGAAGTCGCCACTGCAACGCATTAGAAATAGTCAAAAATCCTTGCAATGGTGGATTTCTCAGTATTTCGTCGTCTCATCTACCTTAAGATAATCAAACAAGTCTTCTCTAACATTAGGAAAAAGCTCGGAAGTTAGTAGGGTGAAAAGAACTTTCCTTGCTAAATTGTATTCCTTTTGCTGGATTTTTAGATAATCAGTGTCGGTGTCATCTTTCACAATGTGAACATGAACACGATTTCTAATCTGACGGAGATATGGAAGGTTCTTAAAGAATTCGTCATTTCCCAATGCAACAAGCTTTTTTGACTCGACGCGCTGGCACATTTTATCAAAACTCATTTCTTGGTAAATTTCTGGCTTAACCTTTTCAAAGATTTCCATATTAATTTTTTTCTTCTTCCCATCAGAATCTTCAAACTCCTGCCCTGATAACTTGCGATAGGATTTCCATGAAGTAGTTGCAGCTTTACCGCGTGCGCGAAGTAGGTAAAAAAATAGAGCCTCAATAATTGAACACGCTACTATGATGAACGTTTTCGCGTTTTGATTCCAAAGAACGGAAGTAAGATTTAAGTCTTCGCCACAGCGATGTATAAATTCGAGGTGTTGAAGCGAGTAAGCAATATTCTTTTGCAGCCCTCTACACTCTTTCTCTTCATAGTGTGGTATTGGAACCATGAATTGTTTAAGATAATTTTCCAAATCCGATACTGACTTTGGAAGCCATTTATTTCCCTGTTTCTTCAGTGTAAGCATTGTTTTCGTTAAGCATTTTTCATTTGAGCTACTATCCCTATTCTAGATGTCTTATTGACAACTTTCCGATGCAGGCGATCTCTGCTACTGCTCGTGCACTGCGCTGACATGGCCTACGACAATTTGCCAGACTGCGGGTCCATGGGTGTTGTTGTACCACTTATGCTGTAACCATTTCGGGTTTGATATTAGGTGATGCTGGCTCGAAGTACAAAACCATGATTTGCTCTGGATTCAGTCCGACAGATTCATAAGTGCGTCCGTTGCGATCGCAAAATTCAACCTCAAACGCTGCACCATCAGCCAACAGTTCAACCACTGTCCCAACTTGTCCGCGCCAGAGATTGTATTCAGGAATATCAACGGTCAAGGCAACAACATCTAGTAATTTAATTGTATTATTTACCACTTTTATTACCTCCCGGCACTACAAAGGATAGCAGGTTGTTAATCTCGGAATTTCCGAATCATGCTCAATAATCCAGCCACTCCGAAGGGTTGCACTTCTATTTTGCCATTCAATCGTGAAATCTAGGGTGTACCGTTGCCCGAACCCATCCCGCCTCCCTAACTGAGCTTCATGACTTTGAATTACTTCAAGCAAAATTTGGCGCAATTCCTCCGCATTGTCAGGCATCATCCCCAGAATTGACGAAAACAGCCGCGCTTTGTGTTTACCATCATCGTGTTCTGGATTTAGGCAGTAGTCACGAAGTTTACGAATATCAACAACTGCATTTCCTGCATTTGGAATGAGCATAGAAAATAGGAACCAGTTAATGAAAAAAACAGAGGGCGAGTTTTGCATAAAACTTGACTGCAAAAGTCAAATTTTATACTCTAAACCCGCCCTCGCAAAACTCGCTTAATAAGCGTCTTGCAATTCGTAAAAATCAGGCGAAATATAATCTTTCCGCAGCGGCCAGCCCACCCAATCTTCGTTCATCAAAATCCGTTTCAGATTCGGATGTCCTTCGTAGACGATGCCGTACATATCGTAGGATTCCCGCTCTTGGAAATCTGCTGCTTTCCAAATCCAGTAAACTGATGGAACTCTCGGATCTTCGCGGGGAATAAATACTTTGACGCGGACTTCTTCGGGGTGCGAAGCGTTGTCCGTCAATTTAGCCAAGTGGTAGACGCTGACTAAATCTTGTCCAGGGCCTTGGTCGTAGGCGCACTGGTACTGCATATAATTGAACCCGTAGGCGTACAGTGCTGTTGACATCGGAATTAGGAATTCTCGATCGACCTTTAAGATCTCCACACCCAAATTATCAGCAGCTAAAGCCTCGTGATCGAAGCCATTCTGAGTCAACCACTGAGAAACCTTCCCAGCTTCAACAATCGCAGATTCTGTCTCAGCCACGTTGTACCTCCTGTTTTTGTCCTGCAAGCAGGGCGGGCGGTACGGGCATTCCCATTGCTTCCGTCAACTCCTTCGGTGGGGCTATCCGCCCGGGAATTGACAAATATTTGCCATCCAAAATGTCGTCTACTACTTTCATTTTGTGGGGTCTGGTGTAGTAGCGGTGAGTCGGTAACAAGTTAGCCCTTTCTTGCATTGAGTCGTTGGCGATTTTTTTCCGCAGTTTGATAATTGCGTCAATAATCGCTTCGGGACGCGGGGGACAGCCGGGGATGTACACATCTACGGGGATAAGTTTGTCAACGCCTCTGACTGCTGTGGGGGAGTCTACGCTGAACATTCCACCGGTGATCGTGCACGCGCCCATGGCGATCACGTACTTGGGTTCGGGCATTTGTTCGTACAGCCGCACCAAGATGGGGGCGTACTTCATGGTAATTGTACCTGCGGTGATTAACAGGTCAGCTTGTCTGGGGCTCGATCGCGGTACTAAGCCGAATCTGTCGAAGTCAAAGCGCGAACCAATCAAAGCTGCAAATTCGATGAAGCAGCAAGCCGTGCCGTAAAGCAACGGCCACAGGCTGGAAAGTCTCGCCCAGTTATAGATGTCATCAACCGTGGTTAGGATGACGTTCTCTGATAATTCGGATGTGACTTGCGGCCGCTCTGCCGGATTGACAATTAGGGATTTTTGTGATGTATCAGAACTTAAGACCATTCTAAGGCTCCTTTGCGCCATGCATATACAAGAGCAATAACGAGGATCGTGATGAAAAACAAGGCTTCGATGAAAGCCAAGAGTCCTAGCTGGTTGAAAGCAACCGCCCAAGGGTAGAGGAATACGGTCTCTACGTCGAAGATGACGAAGACCAGGGCGAACATATAATATCGGATGTTGAACTGAATCCAGGCTCCGCCGATCGGCTCAACGCCAGATTCGTAGGTAGTGCGTCGGTCGTAGGGACGACTTTTGGGCCGCAGTACCTTAGACGCCGTGAGGGCGAGGATAGGCACTAGGCTCGAAATTAACAGGAAGCCTAAAAAATACTCGTAGCCGCTAAGTGCAAACACGGTGAATAATTACTGCCTCTGTGAAAGGGTTATTTGACATACTCCCCAACCTAAAGGCATGGGGATTGTGGATTTAAACAGCAAAAGCAAGCACGGCTTGTCTGATATTGCCTAGCACGATAGTTGATGCCCCAACTTATTTGAGATTTTTTGGATTTATACAGTTGAGACCGGATTTTTACATCTCGCGAATCAACAATACATAAATACATAACTTATCATAAAAGCCGTCTGATCGGGACACGGGGCTTTAGGCCCAATTTTTCGGTAACAGAAATTACTGGTCGATCGAGATTAATTGTCCATCTTCTGCAATAATTTTTAATGTATATTTTAATAAAACCGCAATCTCAGGATTGGGTAAACGATATTCTAACTGCCTGTGGAAGACGGGCGGCTGCCTGTGGACGCTGAGTAAGACCATCATCGACGCTTTGTGTCGAACACCCTTGTGGTGTCCCTAACGTGGTATCGGCGGTTGAGACGGGAAACCTCGAAGACGAATAAGACCGTCCTAATCTGAGTGTTGGTTGGCAGCCCCAACTATAACGAAGCTTAGTTGAGGTACTTCACCAACAAAATGGGTCTGAAGCCCCGTCCTTCTAGGACGGCTTCGCGTTAGAAGATCTAGAAAGGCAAGTAAGAACAACCATCTACGTGTTGAAACAATATCAAAAGGTGTAACTCCTGATTTAGCTCGCCTCGACTCGATCGTAGCGAGAGTTAAACAAGCAATAGTGAATTGTTGAGCGTACCTAACTGGCGGGCGTGATGGACTCTGAAAGTATAAAAAGATCAAAGTAAGCGCAATTGCAATACTTCTGGTGTTAGTAGTTGTTTTGAGCGTGTAGAGGCGATTTGTCAGCGCCTTTAAGACTCAAATTGTGGTCTTAAGAATCTCCGTGGCTAAAGCCCGGAGAGTGTCAACTGACCTACTCTTTTTGGAACTATGAGCGATCGAGCCACTGAGACTAAGACCCTCGATCGGCACGAGTGCCGCGCCTGCGGCTACGTCTACGATCCGAAAAAAGGGAATCCTAAAAATGACATTGCCCCTGGCACAGCTTTTGAAGATTTGCCCGCTACTTGGGTTTGTCCCGTTTGCGCGGGCCGCAAGTCGGTCTTTCAAAATCTGGGTCAGATGGAAGGAGTATCGGGATTTAAAGCAAATCAGCGCTACGGTGTCGGCGTCAACGGCATGACCGAAGGTCAAAAAAGTTTGCTGATTTTTGGCGGCTTGGTCGTTGGTTTCTTGTTGTTACTTAGTATGTATGGTTTGCAGTAAAACGATTGTGAGATTTTGGCAACGAATTGTAATGTTATTGGCGGCTGCACTCATCTGTACGAGTTGCAGCACGATCGGTTCTGTGAGTTACAACCCTTGGCAAGTGATTTCCTTGCCAACAGAAGCTAATTTACAGGATATTGCCTTTACGGGAAATGCCCAGCACGGCTGGGTTGTTGGTTCTGAGGCGACTCTGTTTGAAACGATCGACGGCGGGACTAACTGGAAGCCAGTAGCACTGGATATAGACGAGCCGAGATCGCGTTTTGCGTCGGTGAGTTTTTCCGGTTCCGAAGGCTGGATTGTCGGTCAGCCTTCGGTTTTGCTCCACACAGAAGATGAGGGCAAGTCTTGGACGCGGATTGCTTTAAGCTCTCAGTTACCAGGTTCTCCGAGTACGATCGCCGCTATTGGCCCAAATACGGCTGATATGACGACGGATGTCGGGGCGATTTACCGGACTTCTGACGGTGGCAAAAATTGGAAAGCGATCGTGCAAGATTCTTTTGGGGTAGTTCGCAATATCAACCGCTCGGAAGACGGGCAGTATGTTGCGGTATCCTCGAAAGGTAATTTCTACTCCGTGTGGAGACCAGGACAACAAGCTTGGGAACCCCACAACCGCAATAGTTCTCGCCGCTTGCAAAACATGGGCTTTACCAAGGACGGGCGTTTGTGGATGCTCGCCCGCGGCGGTCAGATTCAGTTTAGCGATCCGTCCAATCCTGAAGGTTGGGGAAAACCGTTTTTTCCCGATCGCAAAGCGAGTTGGGGTTTGCTAGACATGGCTTACCGGACTGATAATGAAGTTTGGGTAGCCGGCGGCGGCGGCAATTTGCTGTGCAGTTTGGATGGCGGGAAAACTTGGCAAAAAGACCGCGAAGTTGAGGACGTTCCTGCTAATTTTTACAGGATTGTCTTTATGGGCCCCGATCGCGGATTCGTGATTGGTGCGAGCGGTACTCTACTTAAATATCAAGGTTCAGCGCAAGCTGCTTGATAGTAGAATAGTAATAGAGATTGTCTGTCGATTTGTTGTTGAAAGGAGGATTCTAAATGGCCGGTACAACTGGAGAACGTCCGTTTGGGGACATTATTACAAGCATCCGTTATTGGGTAATTCACAGCCTCACCATTCCAGCTTTGTTTATTGCTGGATGGCTGTTTGTGCAAACTGGTTTGGCTTACGATGCTTTCGGAACTCCTCGCCCTAACCAGTATTTCACAGAGCAGCGCGAAGAAGTTCCGATTATCTCGGATCGCTTTGAAGCTAAGAAACAAGTAGATCAGTTCATTGGCAAGTAATTTTACAAGGATTTGGAAAAATGACGAGCAGAACGCCAAACAATGAGCCAATTTCGTATCCGATTTTTACGGTACGCTGGTTGGCCGTTCATACTTTAGGTGTCCCAACGATTTTCTTTTTGGGCGCGATCGCAGCAATGCAATTTATTCAACGATAGGAGTTTATAATGCCTGAACGCGCCCCTAATCCCAACGAGCAGCCAGTCGAGTTAAACCGGACTTCTCTTTATTTGGGTTTATTGCTGATTTTTGTGTTGGGGATTTTGTTCTCCAGTTATTTCTTTAACTAACTGGTGGTTCAGTTCAATCTCTGTGATTCAATCCAATTTGTTTAGCTGTGAATTAGTGAGGTGATCGCTATGTTTAGTGAAAGTGGCAGAATTCCTTTGTGGCTGGTAGCTACTGTCGCAGGTCTCGGTGCTCTGAGCATTTTGAGCCTTTTCTTCTACGGTGCTTATGCCGGTTTGGGTTCTTCGATGTAAGGACAATATTGCGTATTTTACGCCTAAAACCTCCCTTGAAAAAGGGGGGTTTTAATTAATTCAGTCTTAGACGCAACCGTCACACTAAATAAAGGTACGTAGTTGCGCTCTTTGCGCTCTTATCGCAATCCTCGCAGGATTTTCATGAGTACCTGTAGGGACTTAGGTCAAGCCGTGTCCCTGATTGATTTAGGCGAAATCACATTTATGTTCGCCGCCCGTGATAATGATTTAGGATGGCTATATATATTAAGATCGGAGCGCAAAGAGCGCAACTACGTACCTAAGAATTAGCCTCGATCGAGGTCGATCAAACAATCCGAACAATTGTTTTGTAGCAAAAGTTTTGATAAATGATATAAATCGAGGATAAATGTTAGATAAACAGTTCATTGTTTAGGAAATTTATAATATTTTGCTGGGAATCGCTAGTAGGACTAAAGTCCGAACGATCGAACCTTTTTAATTTTAGGTAATTGACAGGACACGGTATAAATCTAAAATCTAAAATCTAAAATCTAAAATCTAACATCGACGGTCGATCGCCCAAAGTATGGGACAGATCCTGAAAATAGCCAAAAGTTGCGAGTAGAATGATTCAAGAGCCGATCGCTCGATCGTAGTCCATAGCGAAATATGACCCCACCGCAGCCGCCCCGCAAACCTCAAACCGTCTTGGGTGCGATTACCCAAGCAGTCCAGACAATTGCCAAGGTTAATTTTAACCAGCTAGCCCTGAAACCAAATGCCAAAGTACCCGAACTGTGGGTACAGGATGCAGGTGCGGCTAAAGCTGAGGTTTATCCGCTATTGGGCGATCGATATCTGTTAGGTCGATCGTCCAAAGCTTCAGATATTGTAGTTCGCAATCCCGTTGTCAGTCACGTACACCTATCCCTGTCGCGGGATACTCGACGGCGAACACCTTTTGTAATTAAAGACGAAGACTCTACCAACGGCATTTACAGAGGGAAAAGACGAATTAAAAGTATGTCCCTCCGTCACGGAGACGTGTTCACATTAGGGCCGCCGGAACTCGCCGCCGCCGTCAGAGTTCAGTACGTAGATCCGCCACCTTGGTATTTAGAATTTTTGCGTTACAGCTTTTACGGTGTTAGCGGAATCACCACTCTGATAGCTATTTTGGTTGGTGTTGAATCGACCAAGTTTCAAGTGCGGCCTCTACCGAGAAGTATCAACGGCCCTGTGATTGTTTACGCCCGCGACGGACAAACTCCGCTGCGTCCCCCTCAGAATAACGCTCACTTAGAATTGAAGCAATTGCAGGATTTTTCGCCTTATTTATCCAAGGCGGTACTTGCTTCGGAAGACAGCCGCTACAATTGGCATTTGGGCGTAGATCCGATCGGCGTTTTGCGGGCGCTGTTGACCAATGTGCGCGGGGGAGGAATTCGCGAAGGCGGTAGCACTCTGACGCAGCAGTTAGCGCGGAGTTTGTTTCGAGATTATGTAGGTACTCAAGATTCGGGCGGACGCAAATTCCGGGAAGCAGTAGTTGCTTTGAAACTAGAGAGTTATTACAGCAAAGATGAGCTGTTGCTGACTTATTTAAATCGCGTGTTTTTGGGAATTGACCTCTACGGTTTTGAGGATGCGTCTCGATTTTATTTTGCCAAGTCGGCGAAGGATTTGACTTTATCGGAGGCGGCGACTTTGGCGGGGATTTTGCCTGGGCCAAACAGTTTTAATCCGATTCAAAATTATCAGTTGGCGGTGCAGTATCGCGATCGAGTAATCGAACGGATGCGAGCAATGGGGACGGTTTCTCAGGAAGAAGCCGATCGCGCGAGGCGATCGCGAATTGACATCAATCCCAAAGCCCGCCAATACCTGCAAAGTACGATCGCGCCTTATTTCTACAATTATGTATTTGACGAATTGGAGTTTTTGTTGGGGGAGCAGTTAGCCAGAGAAGGCAATTTTATTGTAGAAACAGGCTTAAATCCAGGTCTGCAAAAAGTAGCTGAATCTTCCCTCAAAAATGCCGTAGAAAATGCCGGAGCGAATGCAGGTTTTTCTCAAGGAGCTGTAGTAACTCTCAATTCTACAACCGGGGAAGTCTTAGCATTAGTTGGGGGTGTAGATTACTTGCAAAGTCAGTTTAATCGGGCTACCCAAGCATTGAGACAGCCCGGTTCTACATTTAAGATTTTCACCTATGCCGCCGCCCTAGAACGCGGAATCCCACCCAGTAAGACTTATTCTTGCGAGCCGCTTTCTTGGGGAGGACAAAGTTACAATGGCTGCGCCAGAACCAGCGGTAGCACTGATATGTATCGGGGTTTAGCACAGTCGGAAAATCCCATTGCTTTGAGAGTCGCGCAAGATGTCGGTTTAGACAATGTAGTGGGCATGGCCAGACGTTTGGGGATTACATCTCCCCTGCGTTCTTCCCCCGGTTTAGTGTTAGGTGAAAGTGAAGTTAACGTATTGCAATTAACGGGTGCGTTCGGGGTTTTGGCGAACCGGGGTTTGGGGAATCGCCCCCACGTAATCAAGCGAATTATTGACAGCAGCGACTGCAAAGATCGAAATGATTTTAAAAGTTGTCGGGTGATTTATGACTATCAAAAAGATGGCGTTGCCAATCGACAGTTAGTTTCTGAAGGCGTCGCGGATACGATGACTGATATGCTGCAAGGAGTTGTTCGGGGAGGTACGGGTAGCAGTGCTGCTTTGGGCTTGGGAGAAGCTGGAAAAACAGGCACGACTAATGATAATAAAGATTTGTGGTTTGTCGGTTATATTCCCAGCCAGCAACTGGTGACAGGAGTTTGGTTGGGAAATGATGATAATTCTCCGACTGGCGGAGGTAGTGCAAATGCGGCTCAGTTGTGGGGGGAATATATGCGGCAGGTGGCGCGTTGAACATAGGTTTGTAGAAAAGACACGGCGGTTAAAACCGCGTCTACACAGACAAAACCCGCCTCCGCGGGTTGAAGACAAAGATTGTTAAATTTAATTTGTTTTGTTCAGTCTGCGGAGGCAGAAATCGTTTGTGTAGGTGCGGTTTCAACCACCGTCTGATGTGGCCGACAGCCAGACAATATAGAGTGCAAATTAACGACATTTCCGATTACGGCGATCGCAGGTGCGGAAAATCCAGTCGCCTCAACTTGCTCTACAATTGTACTCAAAGTGCCAATCAATTCCTCTTGTTCCGGCCGCGTTCCCCAGCGCACTAAGGCTACGGGCGTTTCTGCGCTCAATTCGGCTGCTGTTAACTGGCCGATGATATAAGGCAAATTGTGGATTCCCATGTATACTACAATAGTTTCGGAGCCGCGGGCGATCGCCTGCCAATTAACCTCCGGCCGATATTTTCCGGCTGATTCGTGGCCGGTGACAAAAGTGACTGACGAACTGTACGATCGATGTGTCAGAGGAATTCCCGCATAAGCCGGGGCCGCAATTCCCGAAGTGACACCGGGTACAACTTCTACCGAGACTCCAGCTTTTACCAAATCTTCCATTTCTTCGCCGCCGCGCCCAAAAATAAACGGATCGCCGCCTTTGAGACGAACTACGATCGCATTATCTTGAGCTTTGTCTATCATTAACTGAGTAGTTTCGTCCTGCATTAACGAGTGACGGCCTTTGCGTTTCCCGGCATCAATTCGTTCTGCTTGGGGGTTGATGACTGCCAAAATTTGAGGGCTGACTAAAGCGTCGTAAATCACCACATCCGCGCACTCTAACAGCGCTTTTCCCTTCAAAGTCATCAAACCCGGATCTCCGGGGCCTGCACCTACTAAATACACTTTACCTAAAGACATTTTTCTTGCTTCCTTGACCTCTTCTGTGTCTTTGCGATTCATTTTTGAATTAAATCCCGAATTAAGTCTGCTAATTCTACACTGGCGCCTAGAGGATTTGCGAGATGAAGTTCTGCCGTGGGAAATTGCTGCTGTAGCTGCTCGACATTTTTGGCGATCGCATCTGTAATTCCTCCATTAAATAAGAAGTATGGCACAATTCCTATTTGCTGATGTCCACCGCGAACCAAACTGTCAATTCGTGCTTCCAAACTCGGCTTTACCGACCAATAAGCAGTCTCTGCACCGAGTTGGCTGGCGATTTCTTCAAATGTCGAGTTACCTCCGGGGCGGCGGCTGCCGTGAGATAGTACAATCCATTTTGGGGATAGCAAATTGGGGACAAAAGCTAGCTCTTGCATCTGAGTTTTGAGCAAGTTTGTTAAGCCTGCTACTTGGGAACCTAAATGCGGGCGCACTTCTATGTTTAACCGGGAACCAAAAGTTTTCTGGGCAATTTCCACCTCTGCGGGTATGTCGTCGGCGACGTGAACTCCGGGTAATAAAAATACGGGCAGGATTTGCAAATGAGTCAGTCCGAGGGAGAGGGTACGTTCGCCAAAACTGCAAATTTGTTCGTGGAGTGGCGCGGGGCCGAGTTCTAGGGTGGCGGTGGCGACTGCGGGGAAGGAGTGGGCCAAATTATCAGACAGCAGTTGAGCCAGGTTTTCCAAAGCTACTTGCGGTCTGGGGTCGCGGCTGCCGTGAGAAACTAATAGGTAAGTCGATCGCAATTTCAATAGGGATTTGATGTTAATGGTCGATCGGGATGTTGAATAATTCTAACATCAGGGAGCCGCAACTCCTAAAAAAAACCGAACGCCGAAATCCCCGACTTCTTTAAGAAGTCGGGGATAACAGTTGCCGAATATTCTGATTAACCTTGAGGAGTAGGCTCGGCGACGTACTTGAAAGTAGGTTCAGAGTTCAAAGCAGTTGGTTGGTCTTTGCCATCACTAGACAAATTAAAGAACAAATCTACTGTTGAATCTGGCGCGATATTTCCGAAGAACGGATCGGTAAGTTTGCCCATCGCTTCCAAAGCTTTCATGAACATTTGAGTGTGGGAAATTTCCCGAGTCAGCAAGAAGTGCAGCGTCTTTTTCGTTCCCGCATCCGGCGCTAGTTCAATCAATGCTTCGTAGGTTTGGCGAGCTCCTGCTTCCGCACCGATATTAGCGCGCAAATCGCGGACAACATCGCCGCCTTCGTTGACGTAAGCAGCACTCCAAGCTTGACCTTGGCTATCCAACAAGTGCGGGCCTACACCTCTGACTGCAAACAAAGTGCTTTTGTAAGCTTCTGTTTGGTCAACGTTTTTGGTGTGAGCTTCGATCAGTTTGCCAACCATTTCTAAGTGGCTGAATTCTTCGATCGCAATATCTTGGAGCATATCCTTAATCTCTGCATTTTCACAGTGAAAGGACTGCACCCAGTATTGCAAAGCTGCTGTCAGTTCTCCGGTTGCTCCGCCAAACTGTTCTAGCAGCAGTTGGGCAAAACGGGGGTTGGCTTCGTCTACTGTTACCGCAGACATTAGTGGCTTTTTGTGAAAAAACATCGATCGATACCTCTCTTTAGTTCGGTTGTTACAGTCGTCAGATTTCCGACTGTATCTGTGTTTACCTTCAGCATCCATTGTGCGACAAGCGATCGCACTGAACCTCGCTCGTTGGATACATCTAGCGGGAGCCATTGCTCTGCTTTCAGGTAGAGTTAAGTTATTGGGCATCGGGAATTGGGCATCGGGAATTGGCCAAACAGGGCAGTGGCCAAACAGGTCATTGGGCATTAGTCATTAGTCATTAGTGCTGTCCCTGCTCGCGAACGCTATTAGTCATTAGTTATTGGTTATTAATTATTGCGAAATATTCAAAAATAACAAATAACAAATAACAAATAACAAATATCAATAGTCAATTGTTGTTGCATTCGGTTAGCTTTGCTGACAAGGCATCGAGGTGTCGCAGCCACTGAATGCCACCAACCCAACTGCGAGATGGCAGGTGTCCGATTGGTGCTTGCTGAGTAAATTTAAGTTGTCCTGAAGCAGTAGCAGAATTGTAGGTTTGCCAGTTTACCCGATCGCAAAATCTGACATAATCTCCCTTGACGCTTTCATAGATTTCCTTTTGGACGCTGAAGCCAAACCGACCTTGACTGTAGTGCAGCCACAGGCGATCGACTATTTGCAAATCTTCGCATGGTAACTTGTAAATTTGGCTGATTTCTAGCTGAATTCCCGGTGTCAGCGATAGAGATTGACACATCACGGCCCAAGTTTCGCGATCGGCTTCTTTCCACTTTTTAGTTGACAAACAATCCCGCAGTTTGGTATAATCCACTCCCGCTGCTGAAATCATGGTAGAATCGAGATTTGAAATCCTTGATAAGGACAAAGTTTCTGCGGAATTGGCGGTAGTTTTGGTCGGTGAAATCGGAGGCTCAGAAGTTGGCAGGGCTTTGAAATAAGGCGAGTTGTCGGTATTAATGAGAGTTTGGGCGATCGGCTTTTTCGGCACAACCAAATTTTGCTGGCGAATATCTAAAACTGCATTGATATCTTGCAAAACTTCCGCCGCAAAACTGTAGCGCTGACAAAGATGAGTTTGTAGCAATTTATCTAAAATCTCACCTAACTCGGCGCTAATACTCGTGCCTTTGGGGAGAAACTCGCGCCACCACCAGCGCTCGGTTTTACAGTCGTACATATCCAACGGCGGAACTTGCGTCATCAGGCGAATGCAAGTAACACCTAAACTGTAAAGGTCGCTAGCAGGAAATACTTTACCGCGCATTTGTTCGGGAGCTATATAATCTTGACTCCCGATCAGCGTTGCTGAACGGAGTATAGCTGAATCAGTCAGCAGTTTGGCAATGCCGAAATCGATCAATACGAGTTTGTTGTCCGACTGGCGGCGGATAATATTTTCAGGTTTGATGTCGCGGTGAATGACGCGCTTGTCGTGGATGAATTGCAGCACGGGTAATAAGTCTTGCAGCAGTTGCCAAATTTGATTTTCATCGCAGACACTTTGGTCTAATTCTTCTTTGAGAGTCGGCCCGTCTATAAACTCTTGAACTAAATAAATATGACCTTCTTGTTCAAATGCAGCTAATAAAGTGGGAATTTGCGCGTGTTTTCCCAGTTCGTCTAAACGGACTGCTTCTTGGTGGAATAATTCAAGGGCTTTGTTGAAAATTACTGGATCGCGATCGCGAAAATAAAATTGCTTGAGGGCACAGCGCGGTTGCGAGGGGATGTCTTCATCAATGGCGAGGAAAGTTTTGCCAAATCCACCTCTTCCTAAGAGTTTAATCGGGCGATACCGCTGTCTCAACAATAGGTTAAAGCCGCAGTTCAAGCAAAGTTTTTCTGTGAGTGAATTTTCGGGATTTTGACATTCTGGGTTAATACAGTAGCTCATAGGGATTTGAGATTTTATATTTGAGATTTTGGATTGTGAAGAAGTTTTTTAAATGCACCGCTTTCATAGTCTCCTTGCTTCGCGGGGCGAAGGAAGAGAGATAAGAGAAGAAAATTAGTTGACAATAGACGCACACATGGATATAAGGCTATTCTATTCCGCTGGGCCCGATCGCGATGTTATACAATGTGCACGGCGCCCCAAGCTGACACAGATCCGGGCGCGCGACAGCTTGCTGCGCGGGCGTTTCATTTACATTCCGAGACGCAACTGGCACATTAACCAAAGGTATGCGGTTGCGCTGTCTTCACTCTTGGCGCCACAATCTACCTCAAAAAATCTTTAACTATTGTCACACTTGCGTCGAGGACTTATCTCATCTCCAGTAATGAAAGTTCGCAAAAGCGGACTTCAGTCCGCATAATGCGGACTGAAGTCCGCACTACGAACCAATTTTATTGTGCGATCGCCCAAATCGAAAATTGTGCTAAACTCGGGCTGTGCGCTGAATTTCAGGCACAATTGATGCCGATCGGTTTAGGGAGGCTGAAAAATATTTTGAAATTTTTTTGCTTTACCCCTAGACTTGTGCTGAGATGTTATGTTATAGTTAAAAACGTTATGGCGAGTGTAGCCAAGTGGTTAAGGCAGTGGTTTGTGGTACCACCATTCGTGGGTTCAATTCCCATCATTCGCCCTTTTGATTTTATTGTGCAGAATTAACAAAGGTACGTTGTTGGGCTTCAGCCCTCTTTAGGCGTATATATAAAGAGGGCTCGCATCCCAACAACGTACCTAATTCTCTGATGACTGTAAAACCACCTTGGGTTTCGCCTGTATAGACGCGGTTTCTAACCGCCCAGTCTTCCAATATGCTAATCTTAAATCCAATCTCAAATCTAAAATCCAAAATCTAAAATCAAAATATGCCATCTTTAGTAGCAGAAGATTGGGGATATAAATTTAGTGGCGATCGCACAATTAGTAAATTTATTGGTCAAGTTGAAGGAGAAGCGGCTTTAGCGAAATATTGCGATTGGGAATGCAGAGATCGGGCGGAAGTTGTGATGTCGGAAATAGCCGGTAAATCCCCCAGTCTTTTCTACGTGCGCCGCCAAAAGGTAAATGAGAGATTTTCTGAAGAGGAAATCTGGGAATTGATTCTTGCTACGGATGGAGATGATTTTGAATTACCCGAATTGCTGCAAAAAGCCGTGAAGCGAAGCTATCCCGAAGGGAATCGCACTTTACGATTACTCGCAACTGTACGCATAGAAGATGGAATCGGCGGGTTGAAACTGCTGGATGCTGGTTTGGTGGCGCTTCCTAGAGGTAGAAAAGATGGCTATGCTTTGCCGGTACAGTTGCGACTTTTGCCAAAAAGTAGATCGCCAATTCCTGCAAAGTCGATCGCCCGCGTCCAACAAATGCCATTTTGGGACGAGAGACACATACCGACAACTGAACAATTAAAAGTTTGGCACACTTTCTTAAATGTCGAAAAACGCATCGCCGAAGCGCGTCAATTTTGTGTACCTTTCCGCGCGCATAACTATGGTTCCGGCTTCAAAATCGTTACTTTTGAAATCGATCGCAATTCGGCAACTCTTGACGGCTACGAGGAGAATCCCTTACAAGTCGGCGACTTTCGCGAAAGGCTGAAACAAGCCAGAAATGAAGACATTATTTTGTTTGATTCGCCGCCGGGAAGCAGAAGCAGCCGCGATGGCGAGACTTTGGGTAGCATTGCGGAAATTGAATTTGAACGTGGTATGTTACGGATTAAGTTGGATGTTGATTTGGGCGATCGCATGGCGGGCGGTAGATATCAACTTCCCAAACAAGGATTTTTGTATTTCGAGGCGGCGGGCGATATCAGTCAGATCGATCGCAAAAAGAAAGCTTTAAAGATGCTGGCGGATGGCCGCGCTCAAAATCCCTATTTAAGCGAGTTTTTATTTGACTCTTCCGAGGCGAGAATTCCCGACAAGCTGGTAAAATTGGATCGGGAAAATTTATTAAATCGCAATGCTAACGACGATCAACTCGCTGCCGTAGAAATGGTGCTTTCGGCGCGGGATTTAATTTTGATTCAAGGGCCGCCAGGAACCGGGAAAACGACGGTGATTGCGGAAATTTGCTATCAAATTGCGCGTCAGGGCGGGAAAACTTTGATTGCTTCTCAGGCAAATTTAGCCGTTGATAATGCTTTGAGTCGGTTGGTTCACAATCCGGCAATTCGGGCTTTGCGAAAGGGAAAAGCCCATAAGGTACAGGAGGAAGGCCAGCCGTTTTTAGAGGAAAATGCGATCGGCACTTGGCTGCAAAATACGGCGACTGATTGCGAACAAAAACTGTCGCAGCGTCAGATTAATGTCACATCTTTACAGCGGTTGCTGGCAGATTTCGACAGATTTAATGCCTACTCGGCCGCCGAGAGAGCTTTTTTTAAGGAACAAAAATACCTGCACGACGGGAAGGCGGAGGTTGAGGAAAAGTTGACCGCGCAATCAGCAGCGTATCAATTAAGTTTAACTGCTAAAAGCGAGATTGCGTCTTTGGTTGATGGGCTGGCAAATTTACTGGCGGCGCCGGAGATTAACTGGGAATCTTCAGAAGTTTCCGAGTTTATGCCGAAACTAAAACCTTATTCTGAAGGCAATGTTTTAGTCGAAAACTTTATGGCAAATGTGCGGCTTTGCGTCAACCATACTATTCAAATAGGATTGGATCGCCCTAGTTGCGGTGCGTTTGGGATTGCGGTTTGGTTGCGGGAAACTGTAGCAGCACAATTATCCGAATTTGAGACGGCGGGCGATCGCGCCCAGGAAGTTTGTCACGCGATGTCAGGAGTTGCGGAGTCGCTGCGGGCGTCGCGGCAGTTGTCGGATGCGGTGAATCAACTCGAGTTGGGCGACAAGCAAAATCAGACACACCGCCACAATCTCGAACAGAAAATCAGTAATTTGGAACTGCGAAAAGCGGAAATTGCCGCCGTGGTTGTCGCCGTTGCAGAGTGGATTGAGACGGCGGATACGCGACTTTATACTGTTGTGAAAGCTTGCTGGGAAACGGGCGCAATGCTGACGGATGATATGGTAGAATTGCCCGCAGGACTTTTGAAAATTGCCCGATCGCTCAAATTGCCGATCGTCCCGCCGAAGTGTAAAGTCAGTTTGCCCGATTTGGAAAGACTGCAAAAGGCGATCGCCCATGAAGCCAGCGCGGGTTTTAAGGACATTCAAGGGCAGCAGTTCCGGTTTAGCGAGTTTTTGCACCTAAATTTGATTCAAATGCCGATCGTGCTCGCTGCGGGCGATCGAGCGCAATGGCAACAACTAGCCAAAGACTTCGCCAGCTATTCCCAAGTCAGTCAAAGCCAGCGCAAATTCATCCTCGAAAAAGCTGACACTTTCTTAGCTAACATCCAACAATTTTACAGTCAATCATTGCAGCCAAATCAAATTCAAGAAACCTTCGATCGGCTAGTCAAAGAATTGCTGCATACTATTCTCGGAAACGCCCGCCAGTGCATAGTTCCTCTGAAAACCGAAACCGAACAACAACTAATTAAGCAGCAACAGTTATTAGATAAAATCGGTCAAACCGTCAGCCAGCAGCAAATATCCGCCGCCCAAGTTCAAGTAGAAGCCGCGCAGCAAGAAGCGAACTTAAAAATTAGCGAAGTTACGAATCAATTGCAAGCAATTGTAGAACAGTCAAAGGTTCCAGACAAGTTGCGGATTCTCGCCCAACAATATCTCGCGCAAAAGTCGAATATTTGGGAACAACCGCAGCAGTTTTTCAAGCAAGTTGAAACTTGGAAAACCAGTGTGATTCAGCTTAAAAAATCCCTGGCTGACTTAGATCCATTCGGGATTTTGGAAGTTGTCAAAACTACTCTTGACGAGCAATTATCCCCACTGCAAATTGCCGCTACAACTGCACAGGAGGAACTCGCGACACTTCAAACAGAATTGAACGAAATTACGACTCAACTGCAACAACAGCAGCCCACAGCAGAATTAATCGTAGAGAGAAGTTGGTGGGAATCAGCATGGCAAAATATCCCGACTAAATACCAAATAGAAGTTCCCAGTACCGGATTATTCAGCGTAGATTTTTTAAGCAAAATCAAGCGTTTATTCAAGCATTGGCAGCGGGAATTAGAACGAGAAGAAACTGCCCTCAATCGTTCTCAAAACTTCGTCACAGATTGGATTGAAAAACTCCGCAATCCGTCAGAAAAAGACCGTCAAGATTTAAAGCAAATTTATATTGACAACGCGAACGTCATCGGCATTACCTGCGTGCAAGCTGCCAGCTTTGATTTTAGCAAAAACTTTCCCAGCTTTGATGCAGTCATCATTGACGAAGTTAGTAAATGCACTCCGCCAGAGTTATTAATCCCCGCCTTGAAGGGCAGAAAATTAGTATTAGTGGGCGATCACAGGCAATTGCCGCCGATGTTTAATCAAAGTACGATCGACGACATCGCCGAAGACATCGGTTGTACCGGAGACGAACTTAGCTTTATCAAAGAATCGCTGTTTAAAATATTGTTTGAAAAAGCTGACGACGGTATTAAAAAAATGCTGACAACTCAGTACCGAATGCACCCGCAAATCATGGGCGCAATCAATCAGTTTTACCAGCAAAAGCTCAACTGCGGGATTTTGGAAGCAGACACGAGACGCGCGCACCATCTCGCAGGTGACACCATCAAAGAAAACAATCACATCCTGTGGGTGAAAACGCCGGTGGGACAAGGGTTTGAGGAGGGGAAACAGGGTACTTCGCGGTTGAATGTCAAGGAAATAGATGCGATCGAGCTTTTGTGCGAACAGATGGAAACCGCTTGGCGGCCTAAAATGGTAGAGGGTGAACCGCCGAAGGAAATCGGGATTATCACTTTTTACGGTGCTCAATTGAACGCAATTAAAGATAGAATCGCCGCCGAAAGATTCCCATCTTTGAGTATCCGCACAGGTACGGTTGACATCTTTCAAGGAATGGAAAGACCTGTGATTATTGTCAGCACTGTGTGCAATAATATTAGAGGCGATATTGGATTTGCTAAGGAACCGGAACGGGTGAATGTGGCTTTTTCTCGCGCTCAAGAATTGTTAATAGTTGTCGGCTGTCACGATTTATTTACGCAACAAACAGGTACTGTCGGAAAAATGTATCAGGAAGTTTCAAAAACGGTGCGTCACTGCGGAGGTTTTGTAGATGTTGCTAGCATCCTCAGCTAAACAAATTGATGCGAATTTAAGTTCGCTAGCGGCACAAATTGAGCAACAAAACCCTGATTTGTCGGTGTTGGTGGCGCGTGAATTCCGCTTTGCAATTCGCCAAACTCCGCTGGAGGTGACGATTAGCGAACCTCGCGAGTTTAATGTATTGGAAGAGTTCATTTTGCGGGCGGGTGTGGAGTTCGATCCTGCGCCAACTTTGCAGGAGTTGGCGGATTTGTTGGGGTTGGATCGGGTTTTTGTGAAGACTGCGGCGACGAATTTGGTTAATTTGGAGATTTTGGAGGTGGCGGAAAATGGTAAAATTGCGATCGCGAATCCCGCCCTTACGGGGGCTACGCCAACGAAGACGATCGCACCTCTAGGCGAAGATTTTTTTGATAAAGGTGCAGTTAGTCGATCGCAAATCCAATCAATTTACGCCATTTCCGATCCATTAAACCAAACTCTCACCTTCAAGTTCGACGCTGTAGCAGCAGAATCAATCAACTTACCAGATTTAGCAGACTTCGTATCCCTCGAACATAAAATTAGCGACCTTGCGGATTTAAGCATAACAGAAATCCAGCCGCTGATCCAAGCTTCCGGCCTCGGGATTCACGTCCCCGAAAACGGCAAAATCGTCTCTCAGTGCGATGTCATCGGCGACGATTTGGATATTTGGCAAATTGTATCAGTTTTTGTGTTGCAGGATGCGATCGAAAATAAAACTACCATCCAACTCCGACAGGGAAAGCACATATTAGAAACAGCCTCAAACTTGCTAAACGAACTCGAATCCCAACAAAAACTTTCCTTAAACGACTTGTGTAAATTATCCGAAGAAGATGTTATTTTGGAAGAACCAGAAATAATCGCTACTCCAAAAACTCGGAAATCGGCAGCTAAGAAGAAAGGCAAGGAAACGATATGATCGGGACTAAAAAAGACTTTATATCAATTCCGGCTGCGCCGGAATGACAAGCGAGGAGACGGCAGTGCCGTGTCCCTACGCCCGATTAATTGTAGGGAAACGGCACTGCCGTCTCCTGATTTTGGGTAATATTAATTCCGATGCAACCCTAATTGATATTAGTCCTGATCAACCAACAAATGAGGTAATTGTGCAATGGACAAACTAGCTCAATATCGTCAATACGTTCAGACATTAATCACCCGTTATGCTGAAGATGATGTTTCCGATGATGAAGTCGAAGTGCAACTTATCTGCGACACAGAACGAGATCATTATCAGTGGATGAATGTCGGCTGGGAACACCTTAACCGAATTTATCGAAGCATCATTCACATTGACATCAAAGATGGAAAAATCTGGCTTCAGCAAAATTTAACCGACCAAAATCCAGCGGAGGAATTAGTTGCAATGGGAGTGCCAAGAGAGGATATTGTTTTGGGATTGCAACCCCCATACAAACGACCGTATACTGACTACGGTGTAGCGTAAATAGTTGACAGTTGACAGTTGACAGTTGACAGTTGACCCCTTCGACTACGCTCAGGGCACAGCAGTTGACAGTCTATTCTTATGGTGCGCCAGTCTTAAGATTACTAAAAAAACTTAGGGTTTCCCTACTGACCGAATAGCAGGGGTTTGAAGCACCAGCATGAAGGCAGATTGTGATAAGAACGGAGTTTAAATCTCCATTCTTATCAATTCGCTGTCAACTGTCAACTGTCAACTGTCAACTGTTTATTGAGCCTTAACGCATTTCAGCATCCGCAAAGTAGCCGCGGCTGCGTAATTGCGCTTTGCAGAATCATCGGGAGCAAAACGAGTTCCAACTTCGTTAACAGCGGAAGCAACAGAACAATAAGCAGACATTTGAGTAATAATCGCAGCAGCCCAATGATTTTGAGTGTCTGAAAAAGTTTTAGGCGGTTCTTTTCCAACTAAATTTGGCTGCATTCCCCGCGCCGACAAACCAAATTCTGATGCTCTCCGCAGCACCGCCATCAATTCAGCGCGAGTCACTGACTGCATGGGTTTAAAAGTTCCATCTTGATAGCCACTAACTATTTTATTGTCCCGCGCAAATTGCACTTTTCCGGCACTCCAGCGCGTGCTATCAACGTCGCTATAAGGACGAGTAGAAACATTGTTAGGAAATGTGATGTTAGCACCTTGGATTCCTTTCAATGATTCCAATACTAAAGATACCAATTGCTCTCGCGTAACGGCAAGCTGCGGCCGAAATGTATTATCTTGAGCAAAGCCGGCGACAAACCCAAGGCCCACAGCTTCTTTAATTTCGGAAGCGTAGATATCGCTAGCAATATCTCCGAATGTAGAAGAGCCAGTATTGCCTCCGGTATTTCCTCCGGTATTTCCGCCAGTATTACCTCCGGTATTTCCGCCAGTATTTCCGCCAGTATTTCCGCCAGTATTTCCGATTTGTCCCGGTGCGGCTTGACTGCTAGTGAAATAAAAGTGACCTAATACTTTCCCTTGATAAGTTCTTTTACTAAAGCGCCAAGCGGGATCGAGAGTGATTTTCATAAAGCCGTTAGTATTGCCGTTGGTGCGGCCGATAATTATCGGTTGAGCGTTAGGATCGCTGGGAATTCCCATTAATACCACATTGCCATCAACATTTTGCAATATTAGGCTGTATTTTAATGCTAAATCGGTGCCGGCCATGCGAATGGAAAAGCCGTTGCTGTCTGTGGCGCGGCCGCAAATGCCGGTGAAGTCAAAAGTAGCTAATAACGGATCGACTGTCACGGGATTAGAACCGCTTTCGCTCCAGCACTTCCGTCTGTCTGTGACTTGTTCTACAATAAGCAATTGGTAGCCGGTCAAACCGCCCGGTTGGGCGATCGCAATTACTCGATCTTGGTTAATTTCGGTTTCGTCAAAAGTATATGCTTTCGCCGGAGCGATCGCCCCGAGTGTTAAAATTGCTGAACCGACAAAGGCGGCCGCTGCTCGTACCAGTGAATGTTTCATAGTTTTTCCCTATTTACCCCTTATTTTGGTCAGACATCTCTAGAAGATGAAAAGGTCGCGGTCTTAAGACAACAAGATAGAATTTTACCATTTGTTGTTCCAGCGATCTCAAGTGCGATCGACTCCGGTTAGATCGGATGATATCGTTTCCGGTTGCATCGGAATGATTTAACCGCAGAGGGCGCAGAGGGCACAGAGAGAGAATAGAGAGATTAATACAGGACGATGCTACCGGATTTGATATGATACTGCAATGCGATCGTTAATGCGGTGTTACGATCGCGAGCTCTTAAGCTCGCACTATAGGAAACATATTATTATTCGGATGCCTGTGGAAACGATATTTATTGCCAGAAAGAGCGCAACATACAAAAAAAACGGTGCGTTAACAAGCCTGTAACGCACCCTAAAACAAATATTGAAAACGTGCTTTCTCTAGCTAGCGGAACATACTGCTAACAGAACTATCTTCGTGAATCCGCCAAATAGTTTCGCCCAGCAAATTCGCTACCGAAAGCACCGTCAACTGCTTGAATCGGTTCTCTTCAGGTACGGGAATTGTATTTGTAACAATTACCTCTTCCAAAACTCCGCTAGACAAACGCTCGATCGCCGGAGGTGAAAAAACCGCATGAGTAGCACAAGCATATACCTGTCTCGCACCCTGGCGGCGCAACAATCTCGCGCCTTCGGTAATCGTCCCCGCAGTATCGATCATGTCGTCCACCAACACGGCAGTTTTGCCTTTGACATCCCCGATGACGTTCATCACTTCAGCGACGTTGTGAGCTTGGCGGCGCTTGTCAATAATTGCTAGGGGAGCATCGCCAAGCTTTTTCGCAAAAGATCTCGCCCTGGCGACTCCGCCCACATCCGGCGAAACGACGACAATATCTGTCAACTTCTTGCTCGCGAGATAATCCAACAGCACTGGCGAACCGTAAACATGATCGAAAGGAATGTCAAAATAACCTTGAATCTGAGCTGAGTGCAAATCCATCCCTAAAATGCGATTTGCTCCAGCTTCAGTAATCAAATTAGCTACCAACTTTGCAGTAATTGACTCTCTGCCGGCTGTTTTGCGATCGGCTCTAGCATAGCCGTAGTAAGGAATCACAGCAGTAACTTGTCTTGCTGAAGCGCGGCGACAAGCATCGATCATAATTAATAATTCCATGAGTCGATCGTTCACCGGACAGCAAGTAGGCTGAATCAAGTAAACATCGCAACCCCGAATCGATTCTTGAATTTGAACGTAGAGTTCCCCATCAGCGAACCGCTTGCGAACCATCGGCCCCAAATCGATCCCCAAATAGCGAGCCACCTCTTGGGCGAGGGGAACATTAGCAGAACCGGAGAACAGCCGCAGACGGTCGTGAGCGGAAACCGGCGGCTCGGGAAACGGAAGCGGTAAAGTAGCAGAACGGATCACAGCAGGCCTCTTGCAAGACGTTTATTTAACCGCCATCTTACCATCGGAAATTAGAAATGTTCAGCCAATATTTGGAGAGATTTAACTTTCGGGGCGGCCGCAAGTGTTAACTTAGGCGAACTGAATAGAAGTTGCACAAATATGTCGGATAAACAGGGTTTATGGCTGGCTGTGTGCAGGCAGAAGCGCGATCGCACTTCTGTCTCAATACGGTTCACTTAAGGTTTGTTTGTCATTGCTGTCCTCGCGACGCAAACGAGCGCGTCTGTTTGTCACATTCTTTTTCCCCGTGGACTATCAGTGAACCGTATTGACTTCTGTCTGTGCGTCTCAAAATTGTGCCGACAGTCTATTTGGGGCCCAGACTTGAAGTGCAGCCGCTCAAAATTCGGTCAAAGGCCGAAAGCCACCGGCTTCAAGGTGATAAAAATGCCACCAACAGGCAATAAACTTGCAAAATACTGTAAAAAAAGTTAAGAATCGGAAGCATACTCCTGATTTTTGATATAGCAAAGCAAGGTAAAAATCGATGAGCTTAAGAGAACGGATTGACGCAGAAATCAAAGCAGCGATGAAGTCCAAGGACAAAGTTCGCTTGGAAACTGTTCGTGGCATCAAGAAAGTTATTCTGGAAAAAGAAGTCAGCCTCCGTCCCTCGGGGCAAGAGACGCTGACAGAAGCTCAAGAATTGGAAATTTTGATGCAGATAGCGAAACAGCGCCGGGATTCGATCGACCAATACCGCAAAGGTGGCCGCGAGGACTTAGTGGCACAAGAGGAGGCGGAGTTGGC
Organism: Oscillatoriales cyanobacterium; assembly: GCA_004292955.1. GTDB lineage: Bacteria > Cyanobacteriota > Cyanobacteriia > Cyanobacteriales > Microcoleaceae > Microcoleus. The sequence continues at coordinate 166,384 of RDXX01000015.1, forward strand.
AATTCTGGAAGAGTATTTGCCGGCGCAGATGTCTGACGAAGAGGTAAGTCAAGTGGTTGACGAGGTGATTGCTTCGGTGGGCGCTACTTCTGCCAAAGATATGGGCAAGGTGATGGGCAAGGCTATGCAGCAGCTTAAAGGCAAAGCAGACGGTAACAGAATTCAAGAGATGGTAAAAGCAAAGCTTAACAGTTGACAGTTGACAGTGGACAGTTGACAGTTGGTAGAAGTCATTAGTCAACAGTCAGCAGTCAGCAGTCAGCAGTCAACAGTCAACAGTCAACAGTCAACAGTCAGCGGTCAGCGGTCATTAGGAAGAATGTAGCAGCCTGCTAATTTTTCGCCTTTGCGATCGCCCAAAAAAACCGCAACTATGGGGCAAACCCCTCCGGGGGAACCCCTGATTTTCGATCGCCCGCTTGCGCCTAATTTCTCAAAGTTGCTCAAAAAGAAGTAAAATGCTAACTTTCATCGGGACTGGGAACTACAGACAGTGAAGTACGATCTTGAGCATTAAAGATTTAACATTCTAAGTCTGCCAGCGATCGTCTATTTTTTAACAATTTCTACTTAAAACTTATGCAGCCACCTATTTCTATTGGAACTCTCCTACAAAACCGCTACCGCTTGGTGAATATTTTAGGTCAAGGGGGATTTGGCCGGACTTATTTAGTAGAAGACGAGGGGCGGTTTAAAGAACGCTGCGCCCTCAAGGAATTGATTCCGATGCAAAGCGGGCCTTACGTTTTGGAAAAATCGAAGGAATTGTTTCAAAGAGAGGCGGCAATACTTTACCAAATTGCCCACCCGCAAATTCCCCAGTTTCGGGCAATATTTGAAGAGAATCAACGTTTGTTTTTAGTGCAGGATTACGTGGAAGGGATGACTTACCGCGAACTGTTGCTCGATCGAACTAACACAGGCGGCACCTTCAGCGAAGCCGAAGTTTTAGTCTTTATCCGACAAATGCTGCCGGTACTGGCTCATATTCACGCCCGGGGCATCATCCACCGCGACATCTCGCCAGAAAATATCATCCTCCGTGAAAACGATAAGTTGCCGGTACTGATTGACTTTGGAGTGGTGAAAGAACTCGCTACCAAAGTTCAGTCTCCCGAAGGAACAGCCCACGCGACAACTGTGGGTAAAATTGGCTACGCGCCGATGGAACAATTGCAAAGCGGGCGCGCAACGGCCAGCAGTGACCTGTATGCTTTAGCTGTAACGGCGATCGTCCTGCTGACGGGCAAAGAACCGCAGGAATTGCTGGATCAAACAACGCTACAGTGGAATTGGCAGCAGCAAGTACAGGTGAGCGCTGGTTTGGCTGTGGTGCTGAATCGGATGTTAAATCGCTCTCCGGGCGATCGATATCAATCTGTCAGCGAAGTCGCTCAAGCACTCGACACCCAAACTAATTCTAACCCTCAATCTAACGCGCCAACTGCACCACCAGCATCAGCAGTCGTCCAGTCAAATCCTTCGCTAATCGCAACGGTAGCCGTGGGGAGACCACTCGAATCCGAGCCGGTGGTGCCCCTAAGTCCCGGCCCGCAAAACCAGCCAGATCCGCTAATTGAGCCTGCTGGTGGCTCTTTGTGGGATAATCCGGTTGCTGCGATCGGACTGCTAACAGGCTTAGTCATCTTGACAGGCTTCGGTTCCTGGGCATTAGTAGGCTCATTTCTCAACAGCAAACCGAAGCCCACAGCCACTCCGACAGCGCCATCAGTCATAACTCCGACGCCGAGACTAACTCCGCTTCCAACCCCGGAACCTTTGCCAACTCCAACCCCGGAACCTTTACCAAGCCCAACTCCAGAACCTTCGCCAAGCCCAACTCCAGAACCTTCGCCGGAAATCACACCAGAACCTTCGCCGGAAATCACCCCAGAACCTTCGCCGGAAATCACACCATCGCTACCACCTGAACCAACGCCAGCGCCAGAACCGACGCCAACACCAGAACCGACTCCCGCGCCGACTCCCGCGCCCAAACCGACACCCGCGCCAACTCCCGCGCCGAAACCCACACCCGCGCCGACTCCCGCACCCAAACCGACTCCCGCACCGACTCCCGCACCCAAACCGACTCCCGCACCAACTCCTGCACCAACTCCTGCGCCGTCACCAACTCCTGCGCCGTCACCAACTCCTGCGCCGTCACCAACTCCTGCGCCGTCACCAACTCCTGCGCCGGAACCCGCACCGACTCCTGCGCCTTCACCGGAACCCGCACCGACTCCTGCGCCTTCACCCTAGTTCTGGCAAAATTCCTCTAGACTTAAGTTGAAGCCAATTACTTACTAGCTTTTGCCAATGAACTCGCTGCTGATTGCTGGAACTGATACTGACGCGGGCAAAACTGTTTTGACCAGTGCTCTGGCTGCTTATTGGCAAATGTATTTTCCCGATCGCAGTTTGGGAATTATGAAGCTGTTGCAAACCGGCACGGGCGATCGAGAACTCTACACCCGTTTATTTAGCCTCGACCAATCCCCCGAAGAACTCAATCCGCTGCACTTTAGCGCGCCTCTAGCACCACCGATTTCTGCCGAACGCGAGGGGAGAGCGATCGAACTCGAAAAGGTCTGGACGGCGCTGCAAAGCCTCACTGAGCGCAAGAATTTTGTGCTGGTGGAGGCTTTGGGAGGGCTGGGTTCCCCTGTAACGCGGGAACTGACGGTGGCGGATATTGCCCGAGATTGGCGGCTGAGGGGCGTTTTGGTGGTACCTGTGAGGTTAGGTGCGATCGGGCAAGCTGTAGCGAATGTTGCCCTCGCCAGACACACGGGCTTTCAGCTTAGAGGCATTGTCCTTAATTGCCCTCAAGCTTGTTCCGAACAAGAAATTGCCGATTTTGCGCCGATCGATTTAATCGAGTCTCTGACTCAAATTCCAGTGTTGGGTACTTTGCCACATTTAGACGATCCAAATGACTTGACAAAATTAGCAGCATCAGCATCAGAATTAGATTTAGAGCGGTTGTTACATGGAGTTAATTTGGTTTCTCAGACTGCTAAATAACCCCATTCTCAACACCTCTGTTGCTCAATCTTCTCTTTCTCTGTGTACTCTGCGCCCTCTGTGGTAAAACATCTTAGATTTTATTTTAACCGCAGAGAGCGCAAACCGCAGAGAGCGCAGAGAGCGCAGAGAAGGAAAAGAGAGTTTTACAAATTATTTAACTGGTTCCCAGGTAAAGAGTAAAACGAGTAAACAACTAACAAATAACAACTAACAAATAACAACTAATATGGTTTCTACTGTACCGAATTTAACCGATTTCGATTTATCTCAGTTGCGGCTGGAGATTAGAAGTTTGCAGCCTCAGCTAGTCGAATGGCGCCGCCGCTTGCACCAAAAACCGGAGTTGGGTTTTGATGAGAATTTAACAGCCCAGTTTATCTCCCAAAAGTTGCAGGAATGGGGAATTGAGCATCAAACTAATATTGCTAAAACGGGTGTTGTCGCAACTATTGACAGCGGGAAGCCGGGGCGAGTTTTGGCAATTCGAGCGGATATGGATGCTTTGCCGATTCAAGAGGAAAATGAGGTGGATTATCGATCGCAGCATGATGGTATTATGCACGCTTGCGGTCACGACGGTCATACTGCGATCGCCCTTGGGACAGTTTGTTATCTCGCCAAACACAAACACAGCTTTTCGGGTAAGGTAAAATTCATCTTTCAGCCCGCCGAAGAAGGCCCGGGTGGCGCCAAACCGATGATTGAAGCCGGAGTTTTGCAGAATCCTGACGTTGAGGCGATCGTCGGCTTGCATTTGTGGAATAATCTACCATTAGGCACTGTAGGCGTCCGCAGCGGCGCGCTGATGGCGGCTGTAGAAGTTTTTGACTGCACGATTTTTGGCAAGGGCGGGCACGGTGGAATGCCACACCAGACTGTAGATGCGATCGTCGTTACAGCCCAAATTGTCAGCGCCCTACAGGCAATTGTCGCACGGAACGTTAACCCGATCGACTCAGCGGTAGTCACAGTCGGCAAATTCCACGCAGGGCACACCCACAACGTCATCGCCAACACCGCCCAAATCGGCGGCACAGTGCGCTATTTCAATCCCATATATCAAGGTTATTTTCACAGGCGAATCGAGCAAGTAATTGCCGGAATTTGTCAGAGTCACGGCGCCAATTACCAACTAGATTATTCTTCGATTTATCCACCAGTTATCAACGATTCAAGCATGGCTGACTTAGTACGCAGCGTGGCTGAATCCGTTGTGGAAACTCCTGCGGGAATAGTCCCAGAATGTCAAACAATGGGCGGGGAGGATATGTCATTCTTTTTGCAAGAAATCCCCGGCTGCTATTTCTTTTTAGGTTCCGCAAATCCCGAGAAAAACTTGGCTTACCCGCACCACCACCCGCGTTTTGATTTTGATGAAACTGCGTTGGGGATGGGTGTAGAAATGTTTGTGAGGTGCGTAGAAAAATTCTGTGGTTAGAGTAGAGTCGGCGGTTGAAACCGCGTCTATACAAACAAAACCTGCCTCCGCAGGTTGAAGAATGAAAGGTTAAAATTATGTTATTCAGCAATTAGACTCGGCGGTTGAAACCGCGTCTATACAAATAAAACCTGCCTCCGCAGGTTGAAGAATGAAAGGTTGAAATTATGTTATTCAGCAATTAGACTCGGCGGTTGAAACCGCGTCTATACAAATAAAACCTGCCTCCGCAGGTTGAAGAATGAAAGGTTAAAATTATGTTATTCAGTCCGCGAAGGCGGACTTTGTTTGTGTAGACGCGGTTTCAACCGCCGACTCTAACGAACCGGGTTATCTCGTTTGAAAGATATTCTGCACCATTTTCTTATCCACACTCGCCGCCGCCTTATCCAATTCTGCAATCTCCCCCGAATTCAACTCCCAGCCCAAAGCACCAATATTATCCATCGCCTGCGCCGCCGATTTAGCCCCCGGAATCGGAATAGTTTCTTTGCAGATGCACCAGTTGATTGCTACCTGCGAAACAGTCTTGTTTCTGAACGCCGCTATTTCTCGCAAACAGCCCAAAAGCGATCGCATTCCCGGTAATAACTGCTTGCACGCCAAACCTCTAATACCCTTAGGAAGAGCGCCATTTTCCGAATATTTACCAGTCAGCAACCCCAAAGCTAAAGGACTGTAAGCAATCAATTTTATCCCCAATTCATCGCAAACATCTTTCAATCCAAGTTCTGTTACTGGATAAGTAGAAAGTAGCGAATATTGCACTTGTAAAGTCACAATAGGAACTTGGCGCGAACTAAATCTTTGATGCACCCATTTCAACCGTTTCGGCCCGTAATTAGATAAACCCACTCCCTTGACCAATCCTTGCTCGTAAAGGTCAGCCAAACCGTCCAAAAGAGCTCCCTCTTGCCAAGGTGCATAATTGGCTGTAGACCAGTGCATTTGCACCAAATCTACATTCTTTCCGAGCCGCGAAGCAGAGGCTTTTCCAGCAGATATCATGGATTGTCGCGTCAGTCTCCAAGGATAAGCAGCTAGTTTTGTCGCTATACAAATATTGTCTTGATTTGCACCTTGATATTGTTGGGAAAACTGCCCTAAAAGTTGCTCGCTGCGTCCGTTTAATTTCCCGGTTCCGTAGGAATCACCTGTATCAAACAAGGTGACTCCATTGTTAACGCAAAGATTGAACGCGGCTTGCAATTCCTCGTCCATACTTTCATCGTAACCCCAGAGTAATCTGTTACCCCAAGCCCAAGTGCCACAGCCCATTTTTGGTAATACAATTTTTTGATTAGTTGACATTTTTATTGATGATTAATGATTGATATTAGGGTAAGGTATACTGAACAAGTGACCGGGGATGCTCGCACTCGTTCGTCGTTACCAAAGTATCTCACCAGCCCCTCACACGCGAGCGGGGACGGCACTAGGAAGAGACTGAGGAATGATATTAATGATATTATTTTCGCTTACATCCAAACAATAATTTTCCGCTCTTAAGTGCGAGCGTCCCCGCTCGCGTAACCTTCACTCCCCGCTCGCGTAACCTTCGCTCCCCGCTCGCGTAACCTTCACTCCCCGCTCGCGCAACCTTCGCTCGCGAGCGCTGGAATATCCCGATGTAACCGGATTTGATATGAGGACTTTTTACTTTTTAGATGTGGTTGGTGAGGGCGAAGGTGGGCTGTTTTTTGTAGGTTGATTGGGCTTAGCTTTGGGGTCTGGTTTGGCTGGGGGCGGCGGAGGAAAAGTTGCCGCGCGTCTCGGTATTTGTAGCGCTGTGCGGAATGCAGAAGACGGGAAGAAGGCGCTAAATTGAGAAAGTCGATCGCCCATTGGTTCGGGTGCATCTTCCCACAAGCTTTCGTAGTAGAAGAAAGCGGCACCTAAGCCGTATTGTTGGACTGCTTGCACCTGGGATTTAATTTGCCCTATCGCTACTGGACGATTTCTTAAACCTGTCATAATCCCAACTCCAGTCGGAATTTTTTGCTGTGCTTCTCGCATTTCTGGACGGTTAATCTTGTCCACAAATGATTCTAGATTGGGACGGTACACTTGCACGATCAGTTCGTCGGCAATATCCAAACGCACCCAAGCCAGCCAATCTTGGAGGTGATGTTTGTAAGCAAATTCGTAGTAATTGGGAGAAATCGAGAAAATTGCCTTGGGTTTTGCTGCTTTGACGGCTTGATTTAGTTGGGACATAAAAGCGGTGATTTTATTAGCTCGCCACTTCACCCATGCTGCGTCTTGAGAGTCGCTTGGAGGTGCTTTTTTGGTTTCTTTGGTATACAAAGCCACTGTGTATTCGTCATAGCCAAATTCTGAGGGCAAACTCATATGGTCGTCGAATTGGATGCCGTCGGCGTTGTATTGGGTGGTGATTTCTAGTACGAGTTCGGTAATAAATTTCTGGACTTCGGGATGAAAGGGATTGAGCCAAACTACTTCGCCACCTGCACCGTTTGATGTTTGAGTGCCGTCTTGTTTTTGTGTCAGCCAATCGGGATTGTTTAAGGCTAATTCTGAGGTGGGAGGAGTCATAAAACCAAACTCAAACCAAGGAATTACTAGCAGCCCTTGACGGTGAGCTTGAGCGACTAAATCTCCGATCATATCTTGTCCGTCTAACCCTCTATAAACAAAGGGTTGAATGTCTCTTTGCTGGGCGACTGGGCTGGGATACATTGCATAGCCAGAGTTCCAGACTACGGGATAGATTGTGTTAAAATTTAATCGCTTTAATTGGCTGACAGCCTCGGCTACTTTGCGCCTATCTCTGAGGATGTCTTTGTCGTTTGTCGTCATCCAAACTCCGCGAATTTCTTGGCGGGGTTGCTGGGCGATCGCGCCGATCGCATTATTGACCAACAATACTATAATGAATGAGAGGGCAAACAGCAGTGGGAACAAACGTTTAATCGATCGCGACCAACTGCGAGGAATGATCCGTAATGTCATAATTTTGAATGGTGAGTTAGCTTTCAAACACACCCCGGCATAATTTGGCGATCAAATTTGCTCGCTCTACAGTCTACAGCCATTTGCGCTGAATGTGCGATCGTACAATCGCTGAAAATCTGCGATGTAGGCGGGGGGTAAGTGAGAGCATTTTGTCAAAAGTGCTGGCCAATCTTAATTACACACCGCCAGCTCTCCTGACCGGACAGTCCTGTCTGCGGAAGTGCAAGTGCTGTACAATATCGGGGAAAGGAATATTTCGATCGAACATCTGTAATTGTGAAAGATTTAGTCTTAATTGGCGGCGGTCACAGTCATGCTATTGTATTGAAAATGTTCGGCATCAAACCGCTGCCCTCCGTGCGGTTGACTCTGATTAGCGATGTCCTGTACGCGCCCTATTCGGGGATGTTGCCGGGACACGTTGCCGGGTTTTACGATTATGATGAATGTCATATCGATTTGCGATCGCTGGCCGAATTTGCCGGGTGTCAAATATTGGTCGATCGGGCGATCGCGATCGACTTTAACAAAAATTTAGTAATTTGTCAAACCAGCCCTCCAATTAACTTTGACGTGCTGTCTGTGGATATCGGCAGCACTCCCGCGACTATATCAGTTCCAGGTGCGGCAGAATACGCAATTCCAGCTAAACCCGTACCGGAGTTTTTAGCTAGCTGGAATCAGTTAATCTCTGCAACGCAAAACTATCCAAAAAAACCTGTACGAATCGCGATTGTTGGTGGCGGCGCGGGCGGCGTAGAATTAGCATTGAATATGCAATCTCGTCTGGCGAAGGAAGAAGGAAGAAGGAAGAAGGAAGAAGGAAGAGGGAAGTCGGAAGAGGGAAGAAGGAAGAGGGAAGTCGGAAGAGGGAAGAAGGAAGAAGGAAGAGGGAAGAGGGAAGAGGAAAGAAGGAAGAAGGAAGAAGGAAGAGGGAAGAAGGAAGAGGGAAGAGGGAAGTTCGGCAGCGGATTTTGTAACGGATGGATTTTAAAGGAGAGAGGAAAGTTTAAGCAGGAAGAAGGATTAGAAATTCATTTGTTTCATAGCGGTGCTGAATTGATGCCTGCACATAACAAACGGGTTCGCCGCCGCCTGAAAGAAATTCTGATTAGTCGCGGCATTCAACTGCATCTAATGGAAAAAGTTAGTGCTATAGAAAAGCAAGAAATGATGGAAATAACATCCGATTCTCAATGCCCAATGCCCAATGCCCAATGCCCAATGCCCAATGCCCAATGCCCAATGCCCATTTACCAAATATACTGTGAATCTGGTTTGAAGATTGAGTGCGATCGCATTTTTTGGGTGACACAAGCATCCGCCGCCAATTGGATCGGAGAATCGGGTTTAGCAACTGACTCAAACGGCTTTATGCAAGTCAACGATTGCCTGCAATCAGTCTCTCACTCCAACGTATTTGGGGCTGGAGACATCGCGGCGATGGTTAATTATCCCCGTCCCAAAGCAGGGGTGTTTGCTGTGCGTCAGGGCAAACGGCTGTTTGAAAATTTGCAGCAGTTTTTATTGCAAAAACCGCTGAAACCCTTTGCACCACAGGAAAAATATTTAGGCTTAATCGGTACTGGGAATAAAAGGGCGATCGCATCTCGCGGATCGTGGATGTGGGAATCAGCGCTACTCTGGTACTGGAAAGATTGGATCGATCGCCAATTCATGCAAAAATTCAGTAATCTACCCAAAAAACAGCAATAGTAAATCAAAATACATTCAACTATAATCTTCTCTTTTATTCTCTTACTCTGCGTACTCTGCGCTCTCTGCGGCTAATAAAAAAAGTTCATTTAGTTGACAGTTGACCGCTTGACAGTTGACAGGTAAACACAACTACCGTCAGAGGAGCGAGTGATTTCGTGGTTTGACTGCTCTTCTATCCAATCAGTACACCACGAAAGCCAGCATTTTGTCAAGACACCTGCTACAGATACATATCAAATCTGCATGGGATTTCCGATATTATGGCAGCGGGCGCTTTGAAAGTGCGATCGACTGAAGGAGGCACCCTTGGCACCCAGGAGACAAACCCCCCGTGTAGGCGCGCGATCGACTTTTTTAAGTTTATTGGCACTTTCGCGGAACATTACAGCTCAAACAAAATCAAAACTACTATAGATTAGAATTGGGAATCTGGAATCGGGAATCGGGAATTGGGAATCGGGAATTGGGCATCGGGCATCGGGCATCGGGAATTGGGAATTGATAATTGCTCCCATGATAACTGATAACTGAGAACGGACAACTGACAATGGACAACTATCAACTGTCAACTGACTAATGACCTATTTTCGCTCTGCTTTAATTTTGACATTAGGTTTTTGGCTGCTACCGATAGCAGTGCGATCGCAATCTGTCGTTCCAGCGAATGACGGCACTAATACTGTTGTCAATCAGGAGCAAAATCGCTTAAACATTAGCGGCGGACAACTGTCGGGAAACGGCGCCAATCTGTTTCACAGCTTCAGCCAATTTAATCTCAGCGAAGGTCAAATCGCTAATTTTCTAACTAATCCAAATATTCAAAATATTTTAGGGCGGATTTCCAGCAGCAATATTTCCGTCATTAACGGTCTGATTTCTGTAAGCGGCGGCAACTCAAATTTATTCCTGATGAATCCGGCGGGAATTGTCTTCGGTCAAAATGCTAGATTAAACGTGCCTGGTTCTTTTTTCGCCACAACTGCTACAGGTATCGGTTTCGGCGATCGCTGGTTTAATTCGGCAGGAATTAATGATTATAAAGCTTTACTGGGAAATCCCAATCAATTTAATTTTAATAACTCACAAGTCGGTGCAATTGTAAATGCAGGAAGTTTGGCAGTTGGCAAGGGTCAAAATTTAACTTTGCTGGGCGGTACAGTAATTAATAGTGGGCAATTATCGGCGCCGGCCGGTCAAATTACGGTGGCTGCTGTTCCGGGACAAAATGCAGTCCGCATCAGTCAAACGGGTAACTTATTGAGTTTAGAAATTACTCCATCTTTGCCGTCAGAAAAATCTGCGATCGCCCCTGCTGCTACTTTACCTCAGTTGCTGACGGGCCCAGGAGTAGCGTCAGCCACAGGTTTAACAACCAACGCACAAGGTCAATTGGTACTGACGGGCGGCCAAACAGTGCCGATAAATGCCGGAAGTGCGATCGTCTCGGGTACTGTAAATGTATTTGCCCCTGCTGGCCAGACTGGCGGCACGGTAAATATTTTAGGCGAAAAAGTCGGATTGTTCGGCGCAAATATTAATGCTTCCGGGACTAACGGCGGAGGTGTTGTGCGCGTCGGAGGCGGTTTCCAGGGGCTCGAACCAGTGTTAAATGCCCAGGTAACTTATGTTAGTCCTGATTCTACGATCGCCACAAACGCGATCGACCGCGGCAACGGTGGCACAGCCGTAATTTGGTCAGACAATACCACTGGCTTCTTCGGCAATATTACTGCTCACGGCGGCACTGCCGCAGGTAACGGTGGCAGAGTCGAAGTTTCTGGCAAAAATGCTCTAACTTTCCAAGGACAGGTCGATACCCGCGCGCCTAACGGGGCGATCGGCAATTTGTTGCTCGATCCGGCAAATATTACCATCGTCAGCGGTAACGGCATTCCCAGCGCGCGATCGACCGGCGGGGAACTCCAAGCCACAGGATCGCCCGCTGAAACATCGATCTCAGACGCGCAGTTGGAACAGATGGCTGCCGGCAGCAACGTAGTTTTAGACACTCCGGGCTACATCACCGTCCAAGACTTGCCCGACAACCAACTTTCACTGCAAGCGAGAACCGGAGACAGCGTAACATTTAGAGCGGGCGGAGTGTTTTTTGTCAACGATCCCAAGGATTTAATCGAAACTCAAGGCGGCAACATCAACATTTTTGCCAGCAGCATCTCTCTGGGGCGGCTGAATGCGAACGGTGGCAACATTGCTCTCACTGCTAGCGGCATTGACTTCAGGGGCGGCAACAATTCTGTCAGCAGTGCGGGGGGAACAATTAGCTTGCAACCCAACGACGGCAGACAAATTCGGATTGGCGGCAGCGGGGATAATTTAGGGATTTTGGACTTAACGGCAACGGATATCGCTGCTTTGGCAGGGGATTTTGGCTCGATCGCGATCGGGCGTCCCAACAGCAGCTCGATCGCGATCGTCACACCCATTACCTTCAACAGTTCGCTGACACTTCAAGGCAACTCTATCGCGATCGACAATCCCCTAAGAACGACTGGCAGCGCTAGTTTGACTCTCGATGCGTCCCAAACTGCGATCGGCGCAAACATTTCGACATCCGGCGCCGATCTCACTTTGACAGGCAACTTCTCCCTAAATGCTGATGTAGCTTTGAGCACTCAAGCTAGGGGCAACATTCTGTTCTCCGGCAGCCTAGACGGAACTCGCGCCCTTAGACTTGACGCTCAGAGAGTGCTGTTCGGCGGTACAGTCGGTCAAGCTGCGCCCCTAGCTAGTTTGACTGTCAACGGCCGGAGTACCGAGCTATCCGGTGCGATCGCGACTGCGGGCAACATCACTTTCAACAGTGCCGTCACAGTCGATCGCACCGCCACCCTCGCCGCCAGTACCGGCAATATCACTTTTGCCAATACCCTCGACAGCACCCCGGGCGGCGCAAATAATTTGACCCTGCGCGCTGGTGGCAACATTACTTTTGGGGGTTCCGTCGGTCAAACTCAGAGCTTGGGCCAGCTCTCGGCTGACGCTCCTAGCATCACGGCGACTTCGAGAATTACCGCGCGCAATTTGACCCTAAACGCCCGAGATCCCGCTACCCTCGGAGGGGACAACGGGGCGGGTTTACCAGCCGATATCAACGCAGGAAACCTACTCTTAGAGGGCAATTTAAGGACGGATGGCGGCAGCATCAACCTGCAAGCAACTCGCGAGGTGAGGACTGGCAATATTACCTCCAACGGCGGGAGCATTCGAGTTGAGGGAAATACTGTTACTGCCGGTACGATCGACTCCTCATCAGCAACGGGAACAGGCGGCGCGATCGCACTCAAAAGCAATGCCGGCCCTTTAACTGCCGGCTCTTTGAACGCTTCGGGAGCGATCGGCGGCAATATTGACCTCACCTCCCAAGCCGGAATTTCCGCTCTCGATCTCACCTCCCGAGGCACTCAGAGAAACGGTGGCACCGTCTCCCTCAGCGCGACAGGTAACATTCTGTTGGGTTTTATCGATGCTAGAGGCGGCAAACAAGACGGCACAGGTGGCAACGTTGATGTGACAACCCTTGGTTTATTTCGATCGAACAATGTTTTCACCGACGATATATCTGGCAATCTTTCCAGCAGTATTTCTACCGCCGGAAGTGCCAGAGGCGGCGCGATCGCAATTCGGCACGGCGGCGGTAGCAATCGACCATTTGTAGTTGGCGGCGCGATCGACAATGGAACCAAGGGAAGCATTAATTCTGGCGAGGGAAACACCATTTTCCCCAGTCTTGCTTTTGGGGAAACTTACACCCAAGGAAGTTTACCAAATCTGATTTCCCTAATCGCACCAACTCCCGCAGCAACTCCCGCACCAACTCCAACTCCCGCACCAACTCCAACTCCCGCACCAACTCCCGCATCAACTCCCGCACCAACTCCAACTCCAGTGTCCGTAAATCCTGAGCCTGGGCGATCGCTTCCGGCATCTTTGCAAGTAGAATTGCGATCGCCAAATCGAGACAAGCATTCTCCAATTAGCCCGGATATTTTCACTCCTTCTCGCAGATACGATCCGGCAGGCTCGGGAGTGTTAGCATTTGAGAGAACCTTCACTCGCGAGTACGAAAAACATCTAAAACTGCCCGCCAGAACGCCGATAACTAATATGTCGGTAATTTACGAAACTCTTCGCAAAAACGAACAAATTACCCGCGTAAAATCGGCAATCATTTATATGAATTGGGTCAGCGGAACCAACGGGGCAGCGAAAGAAAATAGTTCGGTGCTGGTGGCAAGTCGGAATTTATCTAATGTATTTCCTGCAATCAAAAACCTCACATCCGAGTCTCCTAGCTCCTTAGAAAAAAAGTTAGGAAAGAGCCTCCAACCAGCCGGCAAAGAAATTTCCGATGTTCCTAACGGGGAGCAGTTAGAATTAGTATTAGTCACAGCTAACGCTCAACCAATACGCATTTTAGTTCCCGCAATAACGCGCTGGCAGGTATTGCAACTAGCAGAATCCCTGCAAGCCGAAATAACTAATCCCAGAAGAAGAAACAGCATCAGTTATTTGGATGCAGCCCAAAAACTTTATCGGTTGTTAATTGCGCCCATAGTCACAGAATTGGCAGCTTTAAAGATTGACAATTTAATTGTAATTCCGGCAGCAGGTTTGCGAAGCTTGCCCTTTGCTGCCCTTCACGATGGCAAACAATTTTTAGTAGAAAAATACAGCATTAGCGTCATCCCGAGTCTGAGTTTGACGGATACCCGCTACCAGAATATTGCTGACGATGAAGTTTTGGCGATGGGCGCGTCGGTATTTCAAGATAAAGCGCCATTACCGGCGGTACCGGTGGAGTTAGAGGCGATCGCGCCGCCGACGCGCGGAAAATCATTTTTGAATCAAGATTTTACCCTCAGAAACTTGCAAGCTCAGCGGACAAATCATCCGTTTGGTATCATTCATTTAGCAACTCACAGCGAATTCCAGCCCGGGCAACCGACTAATTCTTACATTCAATTGTGGGATACTAAGTTGCTCATCACTGAAATGCCGAAGTTGGGGTGGAATGAACCGCCAGTGAATCTCTTAGTTTTAAGCGCGTGCAGTACCGCTTTGGGCGACGAAGAGGCAGAGTTGGGGTTTGCCGGTTTGGCGGTAGCTAGCGGTGCGCGATCGGCTTTAGCGAGTTTGTGGGAAGTCAGCGACGAGGGAACTTTGGGGCTGATGACAGGGTTTTACCGGCAGTTGCGCGCCCCCAGACGCGAGGGGAATGTGACGATTAAAGCCGAGGCTTTGCGGCAAGCGCAATTGGAGATGCTGCGGGGGCGCGTGCGGATTCAAGACGGGCTGCTGCGAGTCGAAGGGCTTGCTTTACCTCTAATTTTGCCTCCGGAAATTGCCGCGCGGGGCGATCGAATCCTTTCCCATCCCTATTATTGGGCCGCCTTCACCATGATTGGCAATCCCTGGTAATTGGCGATTAGTGAGGTACGTAGTTGGGCTTTAGCCCTCTTAGGTACGTAGTTGGGCTTTAGCCCTCTTAGGTACGTAGTTGGGCTTTAGCCCTCTTAGGTACGTAGTTGGGGCTTTAGCCCTCTTATAGTGATTATAAAGCAAGCGAAGTCGCATCAAAAACTCCATTTACAAGTCATACCTCATCTTTCTGAGAAATGCTATAGTCTCGCAGGCAGAAACCAGTTTTTTTACAAAAACACTGGTTTATCGCCTTTAACAAGGGTAAAAAACCCGGTTTCTTTAGTCGGATTACATAATCCCTCTCCCCCTCTCCCCCTCTCCTCTGACTTCTAATCACCCCCGATCGAACTCAAATTATTTCGCAAAGTTTGTTCCTGCCGCTTAACCGCCGCCAACAATTCTGCATTTTGCAAAATCACCCCCACTTGATTGTTAAAAATTTTCATATAGTTTTGATCGCTTTGGTCGAAACTTGCCCGAAAACGCTCCGGCACATTTTCCTTAGATAATTCAATCGATTTATCCTCGCCATCCGATTTAATTTTATTAATTAACTGCGTCACAGCAATCAACTCCCCGTCTGGATTCCAAACAGGCATACAAAGCAAACTGCAAGTCCGATATCCGGTTTTTTCGTCCGTCTTTTTAGAAGTTTCAGAACCCGGATAATCATAAAGATCGAACGGTATATTTAGAGGAACCCCCATCTGGGCCACTTGTCCCACATAACCTTGCCCGATCGCCACACGCAACTCCAATAAATTACCATCTGGCAAAATAATTTTTGTCCACAATTGATTAGCATCTCTATCAATTACCCAAAAACTGCTCCGATCGGCATTCATCAACTCTTTAGCAGATTCCATCACACGTTGCAGAATCGAATCAATTTCTAAGCTGCTTTGACTCACAGAACGAGTAGCCGCCATCAACGCAGCCGCAACTCTTTGTCCTCGGGCTGTTTTGTGAAAGGTACGGAAACTTTCTAAAATCATTTGAATCAAATTCGCATCTTCGGCAAACCGCTCTTCATCCAGTTTTGTAAACCCTTCCAAATCAATTTTTTCTGACAAAGACAAGCTGGAGCGATCGATTTTTTTGATTTTATTAATTAGCTGAATTACAGCTACTAAATTACCCTCGTCATTTAACAAAGGAAGTGTTAACATAGTATAAGTTCGATAGCCATTTTTGATATCTAATGCTTTTGCCGTTTCCGAACGCGGATCGTCATAAAAATCAAACGGAATATTAATACTTTGTTTCGTAGACGCCACATGACCGACAATTCCTTTATCTGCCGGAACGCGAATTTCTAGCGATCGATCGCCCTCAGCATCGGCTTCAGCAATAATCGACCAAAACTCATTTTTTTCTTCGTCTAACAGAAAAATGCTAGTGCGATCGGCATTCAAAGACTTACCCATTTTCAAAGTAATCGATCGCAAAGTAGCATCAAGAATATCATCAAAACCCTGACCATCCATCACCTGATTTAGCATTGCCAGAGTTTGGCTGACCACATTTTGCGGGTGGTCTTCCGCCTGCTGTTTCATCGCTGCAAATTGTCTCGCATTGTGCAGTGCCACCCCGACTTGAGTGTTAAAAATTTGCATATATTTTTGACTGTTAGCATCGAAGCTGTCTTGAAAGCATTCCGGTGCTTCCGGCCAAGTTTCCGGGTCATATTCTGGGAAATCTCCCGGTCTTCTTTTGTTAATTAATTGAGTGACAGCCACTAATTCACCGTCAGGACTGCAAACAGGCATACACAGCAAACTGCAAGTACGATATTTTGTTTTTTGGTCAGTTTGTTTCGCGGTTATTGATTCGGGATGTTCGTACAAATCGAAGGGAATATTTACAGGTTTGCCACTATCAGCAACTTGACCCGCAAAACCTTGTCCGACTTCGATCCGGAGTTCGCGAACCGAGCCATCTTCAAAGCGGATTTTTGTCCACAGTTGCCCTGTTTCGCGTTCTAACAGCCAAAGAGTGCTGCGATCGGCATTCATCAATCTTTTAGCAGCTTCCATCACTTTAGTGATAATTTCTTCCGAATCCAAGCTGCTTTGAGAAACCGATCGCGTTGCTTCCGTCAGAGCTTCCGAAGCTTGCAATCTTTGAGTTAACTTATAACAAGATTGACACCTTTCCAACAACCGCTGAATAGCTGGAACATACTCTCCAATCAAAGTGCGATCGACTTCTGTAAACCCTTCTATATCGACTTTCTCAGAAAAAGTTCCTGCCGGATCGTGCTGTTGTTTTAACTTGTTGACCAACTGCACAAAAGCAAATATATCTCCCTTTTCATTTAACATAGGTGAGGTTAAATTGCTGTAAAGTCTGTAACCAGTCTTTTTATCTTGCTCTTCCACGACATCGGAATACCAATTTTCCGATAAATCGCTGGGAATGCTGACAGCTTTTTTATAAATAGTCACTCTGCCTGCTGTTGGATTGTTTGCCATAATTTGAATCTTTGTCGAACTGCTGTTTGTAGTTCTGGCAATAATCGACCAAAGTTCATTTTTATCTTTATCTATAAAAAATATGGTAATGCGATCGACACTCATCAATTCCCCTAGTTTAATAGTAATCGAACCCAAAATTTCATAGAGTACATCCTCAAAATCTCTGCCTTCCATACTGTTGAGCATAGATAGGACTTTGTGTTCTTGATGGGCAACTAATTGTTTAAAGTTTGGTTGGAGAGCAGCCAAAGCTTTTTTCGTCCAATTTCGATTAAATACAGAGGCATAAATTTTATTATAAATGCTTAAAATCCCCCCTCTTTTCACAACCAAACCAGACAATCGCAGTTCCATTTGTTCGAGGCTTTCATCAGCCGGAATTTTGGCTTCGCTACACGAATCAGAAGCAATTAAAATTTGCTGGTAAATTTTAAGCAAAGTCTCAGTACGCTGTCCGCTTCTGAGAATGCGATCGCGAATTGTTTTCAAATGTGGCGGTTCGTCTTGAACTTCCCAATTATCAATAATTTGCGTCTGGACTAAATTCTCCACCCAATCTGCGATTAAAGATTTATCCTGAGGAATTTTTGCCGGGAAATTTTCGGCTTGTTGCCAAATATAGTTGCAAATCTTTTGAGTTAAAAACGGCTGTCCTCCCGTCCAAATCAGTACATTTTCTACAACAGACTCAGGATAGCTAACTTTCCCTGCTAAACCTTGTACCAAAGGTTGAGCTTCGTGCAGTTTAAAGCCATACAATTCGACAGCGCGACCGAGATTAAAAGGCGTACAGTATTTATCTTGAATCAAGTCCGAAGGAGTCGCAACCCCCAGCAAAGCAAAAGTCAGGCGATCGAATTCATGGCAAGCACGAATGAAGGCAAAAAAGTCATCTGCCCGAAAATTTAAACTCAAAATACTGTCTATTTCATCAACAAAAATTACAATCTTACCCTGAACATTTTCCAGTAAAACTTGTTCAATAAACTCGCTTAGGCGCTGTACGGGCGGCAAGAATTCTCGCTCCCGCACCCACGATCTCAAATTCAAATCTAGCTTAAAACTGGTAACTAAACGTCTAATAACCCCCGCATACCACTGATCGGGATTGATATCTTGAGAACCGATTTTAGTTAGATCGATCGCCGCACAAGCAATACCTTCTGCTTGCAATTTGTGCATAGTTCGCACGCGCAAGCTAGTTTTACCCATCTGGCGAGAATTCAGCACATAACAAAACTCGCCATTTGTTAAGCCTTGATAAAGTTCAGAATCCGCTTGTCGCACTACATAAGTGGAAACATCTAGAGGCAAATGTCCACCAACTTTATAAGTATAGGCTGAGCTTTTTTCTTGATACATAACCTGTTTTCAATGAGTAGAATACACAGCCGATCGCCATTTGAGAGCCTAATTACCCTTCAATTTGTCCAGATTGACTTAAAAGACGCTGCAATGCTTCAAAAGCACGGCGCGCCAAATTGAGTTCAACAGTAACTTTTTCTCGCTGAAAAATCACGCGATCGCGAATTTCCAGCGCCGCCACCAAAACTTCATAATCCTCCCCATTCATCAAACCGTGAGCGAGGAATGTTTGAGCCAAAATAGGCGGTTCTTGGATTTCAAAATTAATCGAGTGGTGTTCAGCTACCATCCGCATCACTGATTCAGTAATAGATCCGATCGAACAGGTAGCGAGTTCAAAATTACCTTTTTCGATCATTTCTGATGCTCTTACCATGTAAACCTGAATATCGTATAGATCGTGCTGGCGATAGTCATAGGAAGGTTGCATCATCTCTTCTTCGGAAGTCTTTTGACTTTTTGACTCAGGAGGACGCGGTTTTAATGCTGCAAGGACAGATTCTTGAGCCGTACAAATAATCAAGTCTATTTCTGGATTTTGAATAAATTTTTGCCAGTCATAATCCCTCGACTTTACTAACACTTGATAACCTTGCTGGCGATATTTATCGGCAATCTCTGCAATTTCTGTTACTTCTAATTTTTGTATCGTTGCTATCATTGATTTAGCTCCATCGGCTCAGTTGGTATGTCAATTTTAACATAGATAAATTCTAGGGCAGCAGTCAAAGCTTCAGCTATCAAAGGAGATATTGCAGTGAAATCTTCTAATTCCTTAAGTTTGCGCCGTTTTACTGTGAGGTCGGTAACTTGTCTGTCATCAACGTAAACTAAAATCTTCATCGCATCTACAATCGGCTTGATAATGTTATCTAAATCAGATATTTGAGTAATGCAATAGTGAGTGATGATGACTTGAACTGGTTCGCTAGTTGCTGGGATGCCTATTGGCATAGCTTCGGCGGCTATTTGACCGACTTTGGCTTTCCACTTTTGAAGTTTTGCTCGGTTATTTGTTTGTAGAGAAACTGGCGAACCAGTGACGATAAATTCAAAGGGAATCAAGATTTTTCACTCCTCTTGGTGATAATATTTTAATCGATCGCCCGAAATAACTCCCAGTTCACCGCAATCCCCTTTCCTGCAAAAGCGCCTCAGCCCAACCAGCATCCTCTTCCTTCAGTCGCGGCACAGGTTGCTGAGCATAGTCGATCGACAAATCAAATCCCGCTCTGTCATACACACCGCTGAACAAAGCTTGCAAATCCACCTGAAATTCTGTATCTCCCGGCTGCAATGGCAAGAAAAATGGTGGAATTTCTTCTCGTACCGTAAAAGCATACAATTGAGCTTTTGGACGGCGATTTGCCCTGCTAATTAAAATGCGATAATCCGTGTTAGTCCCGCCAGTTACAGGCATTTGTCTCCCGGCCCTGAGCAAGTCAATTTCTACTAAATGAGAGGCACTTCTTAACACTTCTTGTCGCTTGTTTTCATAGGCCTCTCGACCTTTCCCAGTGCGTTTGTTTTTCGGCGAAAGAATTTCTATGACTGTGATTACCCGATTTGTACCTACCTCTCGGAGTTCTAAATAGCCTTCCCTAGCTTCTTCCAATATTGGTACCGTAACTGTCATCGGTTCAGAATGGGGCAGCGTTGCAGTCATAACAGATGGGCTGGCGGTGGACGGGCGATCGAATACTGTCACGTCAGGAATTGCCAACAAATCGCTATCTTCGGCCTCGCTCAAATAAATCCGCTTTTCAATTGCCGCCCGGTATTTCGGGCGCAGCGCAGGCCCGATCGCATCGGCGATCGCCGTAATTAAGCGGTGATGAACTTCCGGCCAAAATTCAGGATTTTCTAAGTAAGGGTCTACCCCTGGAAATGGAGACGGCATTTTATTACCTCCCGCAAGAGTTTTGTAAGTTAGATGAATCTTAAATACATTTTAGTCGATCGCCAAAATACTGACGGTACAACTCAAAGCGCACAGTTACCTCATTTCCCCGCAACTGCACCAGCCCCAAACTGTGCAACTTAAACGCCAGCACAGATTCTAACTCTACAGGTTCATTAGCTGCTACTACCCTACTAAAAGCCACTGCTAACTCCTGATGTTCTTGCAAATTCCACAAATGACGGCGCAAATGATCGCCGTAAATTCCCGCTTCAGTAGGAGCAAGTTCTAAAAGTTCATCTAAACTTTCCTCTAAATCTTTTTGTTCTTTGGCAGAACCTGAAAATCGGCGATTGAAAAGAGCAAATTCTTGAGCAATGTGATATAAAGCTACGCGCACCAAATACGGATGACCGCCCACAATATTCATCAATTTTTCCACCATATTTATTTGCCAATTCAGCCCGTGCCTTCTCGCTAAATCAGCCACTTGTTCGGCGCTAAACTCGGACAATTCTATTGGCAAACCCACATTGAAAGGCGATTGATTCACGTTCAGCGGAATGTAAACTTCTGTTGAATGCACCACTACCAAACGCAGTTTTGCCCACAGTTCGCTGTCGCTGTCGCCATATCCGGCTTCTTCATACCAGGCCCTTAGCAGCCCAAAAAAATCATCGGCAATTGTAGGATACTGAAAAACGCGATCGACCTCATCCAATCCCAACACCAGCGGTGCATTGTTTCCCGACAACAAACAATCTTCAAAATAAGCCGTACAATTATCTTTACTGCCGTAAGTATCAGTCCAATAATCGTCAATCTGGTGAGGCAACCGCAGCTTGCGCGTAATTTTGTTGCAGAACCACCTCAGCAGTGAATTGAGATTGGCAAATGACGCAGCATCTGCGTGTTGAAAACTCAGAGGAACAGTGCGATAGCCTTGTTCTTTTGCCTGATAAAGAATCCTCGCCATTAACGAAGTTTTGCCCATTTGTCTCGGTGCTTTTATCCTAATTAAAGTTCCCGGCTGCAAAAGTTCCTTGTAACACTGAGCTTCCCAGGGAACGCGATCGACATAAAAAGCCGAATCCAGCCTGACTTGTCCTTGGGGAATCTGCGGCTCTGCGGCGGGTGATGGAGGATTTGAAAGCGGCAGAGTCCGAGAAATGGTTACAGTCTGAGTCGCAGTTTTAAGGAATGAATGCTCTGGCGCCAGCAGGTTTAAATTAACTATAAATCCTGCGGATATGTCATCTTCTGTATCTGTTTGCGATGTACCTGCTGGCTGTACTGTGCTTTCCCCAGCGACTGTTTCTAAAAGCATTTGGTTGATTTCTTGTAGCAGTAGTACCGTGTCAGCCGGCGATGTCCACTCGCGCTGCTGAGTATCGTTGATGTAGTTCCGCAAGTCATGGTTTAGCCGTATGCTGGGAGGATAATTGACTCGAATTGGCAACACGGCAGGCGCCGGATTTTGCCGTCTGTAGCGCAATTCTTTGATTTTCCGCAATTCTTCCATAACTATTTCACTAACTGCTGTTTCCCCGGACAGCAGCAATAAAAAATAGTCACACTGTTCTAATTGAAAGTCAATTTGAGAAAGCCAGTTTTTTGCTGATTCGCGATCGGGATAAACCGCCCCAATATTGGCAGCGAATACTTGGTGTCCCGTTGCATTTATGCCTTCGGCAAGCTCCAGTGCCAAACTCAGATCGGGTTCTTGGTTGCAATAGCTAATAAAAACTCGTTTTCCGTGATTTGTCCCATTTCTCGGTTCAGTCTGGGAAGGCTGTTTTAGATGTTCTGCCGATCGCATTTCCTGCCGCGCGATCGATCGAGCTATGGCTCCTCGCACGTTCTTTTTTGTAACTTTCTCTCCCAAGATACTTGACAGCTTCTGCCATAGCTTGTATCCTACATCTTTTTCGACATATTCCGGGTTTAATGGGTAAATCTGTTCATAGGTTTGTCCTTGCCAAGTCCCGATAAAAACCTGCCTTTCCAAATCGTTGAGGTGTTTGCCAGTTTTGAGGTGAACTGAGTTTTCTATAAATTCTAAAGCTTCTTTAATATTCATTTTTTTACTAAGGTATTTCGATTGTAGATTGGAGATTGTAGATTTGGGAATCACTGATGGCTATCAGGGTTGGGAGCTTGCCTGCTGTAGGTTCGTTTTAGGAAAAAAGTCCCACACTTCCTTGATAGCAAGAATTTTTATAAATTGTATAGCCTCGCGGGTCAACATTCAAGCCAGCAGCCGAGCTGAGGGCTTGCACGGCAAATTCCGAGTCGAGTTAGCTGCTCCTTCGCTTTCCTGAGGTTTTATGAGTTTTTATGAGGTATTGCGGTAGCTCCCCAATCAGCGGGAAATTGCTGAGGCGCAAAAACTGTCAAACTTATGAGCTTTTCTGGTTGCGATCGCCAATTGCGATCGGTGACAATAAAAACCAACAGCCAGTCGATCGATTTTAGATTTTAGATTTTAGATTTTAGATTGACTGCACAAATGACTTCTTGGAAAAAAAAATACTCCTCTGACAGACTAATTGCAAATATGCAATAGTTCGCAATCACCCGCCATCAAGGTAACTACAAATGTTGAACCCCACCACAGTCATCATCAGTTCCTTAACTGAAAGCTTAAAAGCCGGATACCGAAACACTTACGGGAACATTAAATCTGACAGCGCCAGACTTATCGAACAGGTTGTCAGCCTAGCTTTAGAAAACATTGCCAGCAGCGACGCTCTTTATCACAACGTCGAACATACAGTTCTTGTCACCTTAGTAGGGCAAGAAATATTGCGCGGTAAATACCTGAGCGAAGGAAACATCTCCCCAGAAAATTGGCTGGAGGCGATCGTTTCTTGGCTGTGTCACGATATCGGTTACGTCAAAGGAATCTGCCCTCAAGATCAACAAAGCCAAAGATTGTATGCGACAGGCACTGACAACAATACAATTTATCTAGAATCGGGTACAACTGATGCTAGCTTAACTCCCTATCATATAGACAGGGGTAAAATGTTCGTACAAGAACATTTTTTCGGTCACGATTTGATTGATTCGGAGGCTATTATGCGTAATATTGAATTGACTCGCTTCCCCGTACCGAACGACGAAGAACACTCTTGTACTGGCAATTATCCCGGCTTAGTGCGGGCAGCAGATTTGCTCGGTCAACTCAGCGACCCCCGCTACTTACAAAAAATACCGGCGCTGTTTTATGAATTTGAAGAAATAGGTAGTAATAAAAATCTAGGCTACTGCCATCCGGCAGATTTGCGATCGGGCTATCCCAAGTTTTTTTGGAATGTTGTATATCCCTACATTCAAGAAGGATTGCAGCATTTGAAAATGACTGCTGGGGGTCAAGAAATAATTGCCAATCTTTACGGAAATGTGTTAACAGTAGAGAAAGAAATTGCCTCTTGTGCTGCAACTTCGGCGGTAAAATCTACGCCAAAGTTACTGGCTGATGTTCGCGGGTTTCAATTTCTGAATTTCCAGCGGTTTCGGGGATTGCCTGACAGTTTTAGTCAGAGGAATAAAAAAAACATGAAAAGTTTGTTTGTAATTGGCAATGGGTAATTGGGCATGGGGCATGGGGCATGGGGCATGGGGCATGGGGCATTGGCCTTCCCAGGGCATTGGGGATTGGGCATTGGGCATTGGCCTTCCCAGCGCATTGGGCATTGCGGATTGGAATTGGTAATTAGTAATTGCTTCCAATGACTGTCAACTGCCAACTGCCAACTGTCAACTGTCAACTGTCAACTGTCAACTGTCAACTGTCAACTGTCAACTGTCAACTGTCAACTGTCAACTGTCAACTGTCATGACAAATTGCTTGATAACATACGTGCCAAAAATACATGGCCAAATTCAGAAGAGCTAATAACTTAGTGCCATCTTCTAACATGGCGTGTACTCCTAGACTACCAGTGTCTATAATATCCTCAAACCGCGAGATAGCAAATAAGAGAAATGCGACAATTAAGGGCAGGTAAGGAGTGGTTTTGATGTATCGCCAAAATTTAATTCCGTAAAGGAAAACGCCAGTACCATAACACAAATAAATTAATTTCTTAGATATTCCCAACTGAGAAAGAATCAAAGTCATCCGAAACCTGTCATCCAAGAAAAAGACTCCCAGCAGTAAAGCGCTAAAAAAGAAGAATATTGCCGATCGACTGCGGGGGTCTTTTTGGCGCAGGAGTCCGAATGTAAATGCACAAATTGCGACTGGGATGCACCAGAGGACTTCGGAAATTCCGGTGAAAAGGCCTTCGTAAGGGAACCAGAAATTAAAAGGATCGCTAAAGAGGCGTTCAACTCCGTCTCCCTGGTTGTTGAGTTTGGCGTATAGGCTCAGTCCGCCTAAAATTAGGAGAGCCAGAGTGTTGAAAATGACTAAAAATGGTACAGTAAAAAAGTGTTTTTTGAGAAGTTCTAAAAAAGTTGAAAAGTTGGGAATTTTATCGAATAAAGGCTGATGCTTCATAATTGTTTTCCCAGGAATAGAGTTTGTTAGACTATTTTATATTTTAAATTTTAGATTGGCAATGACTGATGAAGAGCATTCTTGGGAACATGGGTTTACAGTTGCATTCTTGTTTGAAGCGAGTGTTAAGTAAATCCACCCGATCAAACGTAAAATACGGTTCGCGGTTAAGCTTACTGTGTATCTCTTCTTCCTTCTTCCTTCTTCCTTCTTCCTTCTTCCTTCTTCCGAACCGGCAGCCAAACGACGAATGTAGTGCCGCTATCGGTTGGATATAAATGAGCTGCACTAGATGGCAGCCATTCCGGATTTACTGGGGAAAATACTTGGATTTCTCCTTGCATTTGGCGGACTAAATCGCGGGCGATCGCCAAACCCAATCCTGTGCCGGGAATTTCTGTCTGGGCTTTTTCTCCCCGGTAGTGTCGCTCAAATAAATGCTCTAAATCCTGGGGGGGAATGCCGGAACCTGTGTCGCTGACTGCAACTGCTATGGCAGGTAAGGGGCGGTGGTTCGCTTCGTAGCTTACTTTAATATAAATTTGGCGGCCGGCGGGGGTATATTTCAAAGCATTGTCAATTAGGTTGCTCAAAACTTCGCGCAAAGCTCGATCGCTCGCCGAGACTGGTGGTAAATCCGCCGGAATGTCGGCTAGCAATGACAGATGCCTTTCCGATGCGATCGCCTCGGCGGAAATTAACAGCGGTTTTAAGACTTCTGTCACTACACAGGATTCGTCCAAATTGGCCACTGGTAACAGCGACAGAGGAGAATGCTGGATTAATTCGATATTAGAAGTTGCTGTTTCTGAAGTGCCTGATGGGAGTCTGAGATTTGCTTCGCCGGTATCTACTGTGCGATCGAACTGGCCGAGCAATTCAGAGAGCCGATCGCTCTCTCGGACAATACTATAAGCCACATTGCGATTTTTGTCTTCTGGTACCAGCCTGCGCGCTAACAGTTTGCCAAAAGTTCGCAACGCTGTCAGCGGACTCTTGAACTGGTGCAGCAAGTTGTGCATCGTGTCATAAACCTGAGCCTGGATTTGCCGAGAAGATCCCAATTCCTGATGCATCCACTGCGATCGCTGGTCTAAAATGCAGGCTAGGGCCAAAGTGCGAGCAATTTGTTGGATCTGAGCCTCCTCTCGATCGTTCCAAGCCCTGTCTTCCCTACCGCTGACCAGGAGTCCCAGGACAGCGTCCTCGTGTATCAGAGGCGTCACTATTTGCCTCCGTTGCTGCCACACATTCCCCGGGCCTTGGCACTGATTGGAACTGTTTTCAAAACCCGGCAGTGGCTCGGGTGCGATCGCACCCACGGTTGATGCTTCCACAGCCAAAGCCGGCGCAGCCAGCCGCCGTGGCATTGGTTTCACTGTCGAGCTTGAAGCCGGTTCGAGCCTCAACTCCTGATTTTCTGGTTCGACTGAGGTTTCTGGGTAAACTGCGATCGGCACTAACTTTGCCTCGCTGCCTTCTACCAGCTCTTGTGTCAGGTATACTGCGCTGAATGTCGCACCCAAACTGACTGCGATCGCCACCTGCGATCGACAAAGCTTGACAAATTCTGAACTGGCTGGCATTAACATGAGTGCCACATTAAGATATTTTACGGAATTTTAACTAAATTACAACTGCTCAGCCCCCGATTACAGATTGGAGACTCCTAAATTTCTAGTATGTGGGCTTTGATGGCAGGCTGCTCGGTTCCCAGGATTCAGCTTTCACAAACACAATTGCTTTAAAGCCCCGCCTGCATAGCTTCCCCAGAGTCCCAAGCTTGGCTGCTGCCGGAAGTTGCGGCCCACCTTACCACAACCGCTGCACTTTTGTCGATCGGCACGAATGTTAAGATTATGTCGATATATTAAAAACAGTTGAAGTTTAGAGCTAGAACAGATATACTGGCCTCGGATTTGGTAGCTATCATTACCTAAAAATTGGATAAAAAGCCACGCCCGATCGGGACAGCTTTGATGATTGAATCATGTATTGTTGATTCGCCAGATGTAAAAATCCGGTCTCAACTCTATAATCCAAAAAATCTGAGATAGGTTGGGGCATCAACCTAGGATGCTCGGCAATATCAGACAAACTGTGCTTGAGAAAAGCTGTTTGAATCCAGAATCCCCATGTCTTTATGGCTGGGGAGTATGTCAAAACCTGTCTGCTCATACTGTCTGCTCACACTGTCTGCTCACAGAGGAGGTAAAGAAATTGGCCAGGAGACGCAAGCGCAAAAGTCGCCGCCGACAAGAAGGACGGAGAATTTTAGAGTGTGTGCCTCAATATAGCATCGAGAGCGGCGAAGATAAACCCGTAACAGCGGCTCGCAAGTTCATCCATGCCGAAGGCATTGCTCCCCCAGCTTTACTGTTGGTCAAGCGTAACGAGCATACCACCGACAGATACTTCTGGGCTGAAAAAGGTTTGTTCGGAGCCCAATACGTAGAAGAGAACCATTTCTTGTTTCCCAGCTTAAAGGTGATGCTGGAAGCAACCGCAGAAAAAATTCCTGCGGTGTCCGCCAGTCGCGCATAGATCGAAATGTTTAGCTCAAAACATTGACAGCAATGTTTTTCTAGCTCTTTTAACAAAAGCGCGAGAGTTCTCATTGTCTGGAGAGTGCCAACTGAAATTTACGCGAAAAATCCTTGGGAAGTTAAGGTATAAGGAGCCATCGCAACAGGATAGATCGTCAAGAAAGGGCGATCGGCACAATTGGCACTCTCAGGATAATGGTTTTTTTTGACTCTGCCCAAAAACGAATACAAGCCCGGAATCGAGTCGCGAACCACTCCAAATTTTAGACGAAAATTAAAGCTCCCAGATTCATCTGTAGAATAAATCTCAAATCTAAAATCTCACAATCTAAAATCGTTTGACCGTGCCAGATACATTTAACCCAGCAAATCCAAGACTAAGCCCGAATTAGCTGTGTATGGCAAGACGCGTGAAAGCTGCAAGCTCTCCCGTCAAGGAGGTATCTCTCAAAGCTTTCAACAAGATATTGAAAGCGCCATTTAAATCTCTGTTCACACTTTGAACAGGTTTGTGATGTGTATTATTCGGTTATGTCTACTACAAAACTGCCATATTTAACAGCTTGATGCTTCAACATTTGCTGAAAACGATAATGACTCAAAGTGACCATCGCCCTAGCTGTTTTAATCGCTAGAGCGTTTTTTATTCCCGCCCTACACTACCAGC
The DNA here is from genome assembly GCA_004292955.1 of Oscillatoriales cyanobacterium. Taxonomy (GTDB): domain Bacteria; phylum Cyanobacteriota; class Cyanobacteriia; order Cyanobacteriales; family Microcoleaceae; genus Microcoleus. The sequence goes on from RDXX01000015.1 coordinate 194,451, forward strand.
TTTTACCCAATTATTCAATAAGTTTCTAGAAAATCATTTACTTTGCATCAACAGTCGATCGAACTTTCGGGCCAACTAGAGAACTGCCAGCAGCAATCCTTTTGTCGGCTCGAAGTCGAAGCACGGCATCTAGCATATCAAAAAAACGTTCCGCGCCAAACTTTTAATCTTCCAGGGGTTTCAAATTTAAAGCTTTTTGCATAGTTGCTAGTTCGTCGCGGTGAGCTCTGACAGTAACAAAGCTTTTAGTTGGGCTTTCCGAGTCAGCAACTGATTCGAGTTTGAGAATGACTTGCTCGGAGCGTCCGGCTTTTTTCCAGTAAAATACTCCCGTCAACGGCGACAGCAGTACCAAACCTAGGAAAATTTGACCTTGCTGTGGTACTAGCATTCCCAAAACCAGTCCCAAGCAGAGAGCGCCGCCTGCACTCAACAGGGTTAAAAAGATAGCTAGAAACCAACTCGGCCGCACAAAACCCTCAAAGGTGACTTTATAGTTGGGGGCATCAACGGCTGCAACTCGGTAAGCCCTAGAAGCAAAATACTCTTGTAGCTGGGTTAACAGTAACTCTTGGGCGCTCTCGGAAGCAAGCTTGACTTGTTCGATGCGATCTTTGACTGAGGCCTTGATGAAGAAAAACAAGCCAACAGCCAACAGCAGCGTCATCACAAAGGTTGAAGAAAGAACAGTAGTATCCATCGGTAGAAGTTTGTGTAAGTGAAATTATCTACTATGACTTTACATAAGTTTACAGAAGAAAGCGATCGAGGACTTACGCAGACACTTTTTAACCCAAATTCTCGCCAAGCTTTCTAGCAATGCGTTTTTCTCCCCATCACCCAATTCCCATATCTCCCCATCATCCTTAATTCTCAAGTGACAATGCGTAAGTCCTGACGTAGTGAATCGCTACTCTAATCGCTGTGCGGCGGCGATGCTGGCAAAGCGAAGGCAATCGGACAATTCGCTTTGCTAGTAGCACCGCATCTCAAGGGTTTAGGCATCCGATTTCAACGCCTGCTAACCCGTGTGACCAGTTTCCAAGGCACGGGGACGACGGCCAGACGCGCCGTTTCCCTGACCGATGTACTCGTGCCACAGACGAGCCAGGTCTTGAGCTTGATGCCGCCACTCAGGGAGGATTTGATACATCCGGCGGGGGCGGCCGCGTCCTTCTACTTTTTTCCAGTAACCGGTAATGACGGCTTCATCTTCGAGAAATTTCAAAGCGCTGTAGAGGACGGTATCAGAAAGTCGGTAGATGGGGAATTCCCTTTCTAGTTGTCCGATGAGTTCTGTACCGTAGGAATCTCCGCGCAATAACACCGAGAGAATGTAGCACACTGCCAGTTCCTTGTTTAGATAAACAGGAGGGGGGTCTTGAAAAAATTGATAGATATGTTCAAATTTCATCTGTCTTGTCCGCTGGAAACTCTCGTGATACCGTCAGGTTAACGGGAGAGGAAAGCGGGGCGGGGTGTGCCGCTTCCTAAGGATTAAGTGGGAATGGGGGAAACAGAGGTGCAGTATTTCCCCAGTTGTGTTGATAGCCGGAACTGTTGTGCTGCACTTCGGTAATGTTTGCTTGCGCCAAGGTTGAGGAGCGCTCACATAACTAGGGTAACTTTACTTTCTCTTCCAATCTATCGCAGCGACTATTGCCAAGTGTGCGATCGCACGGAAGAGTTGCACTTATTTCGGGGGTTAGTGTTTTAACTCAAACTCAGAAGTCGCAACCCCCAAACCCTCTGCGTTCCTGGTTTGTGGGCTATGGTTTGTCAGAGTTCGCCGGCTTTTTCGGGCAGAAATTTTGCCTTTAAACCGGACTCAGACCTAACATGGCGCGCAGTGTAAAAGTTAGAAACACAAAAGTCGCTACAATCGAAGTAATCAGGGCGATCGCAGTTGCCGGTCGATCGAGCAGAGGTTTGAGTCGCTCGAACAGGAAAAAAAAGATTCCCAGACACACAGTAATCAAAAAACGAGGGTAGCGAGAGATGTTATTAATGAAATCTTGCATGAGCACCGGTGGGGTAAAGTGTTACAGCTCGATCTTTGACTGGTAACACTTGTGAGCGAGTTAGACAATTTTGGCACAGCCGGAGCTAAATCTGCCGATCGGGCGATCGGTCATTTTTCAAGGGCGATGCTAACATATATAATTCTAACGAAAAGTTTTGTGAGAGCGATCGGGTCTGAGTCTGTTCAATGCCGGAACGCGACCTCCGTTCAACAGTTGACCGCTTGACAGTTGACCGCTTGACAGTTTGAGAGCGACCTCTACCTATAAGTCCGAGGATTGGAGTAATGAATAGTCTGATTTTAATTTCTCCCTCAAAGCGTTCCGGCTTTCAACCAATTCTTTCTGGTAACGAATGAGAGAAGTATTTCTATTCAGTTGTAGTTGTGAGTTGTAGTTGTGATAAATATTATAGGGCTGTTATTTCTACCTAAATGTCTGCTGCCGCACCTTCTTTCGTCTTGCCGCGTCCATTTCTGAAATGGGCTGGAGGCAAAACAAGGTTGATTGGACAATATCAACCTTATTTTCCTAAAAAGTTCACCACTTACTACGAGCCTTTTTTGGGCGGCGGAGCCGTATTTTTTTACTTAGCACAACAGCACCCTTCTGTGCAAGTTGTGTTAACAGATATTAATCCTGAGTTGATTAATGCTTATCGCTGTGTCAGGGATAAAGTTGAGGATCTGATTGAGCTTTTGTTAGAGCACGCTTCAGAGCACAGCAAGGACAATCCAGCCTATTATTACTCGGTGCGATCGCGATCCTACAACACAGATACAGAAAAAGCAGCACGGCTAATCTACCTCAATAAAACTTGTTACAACGGCCTCTACAGAGAAAACTCCAAAGGTGAATTTAATGTTCCCATAGGCAGATACAAAAATCCTAACATTTGTCAACCAGAATTATTGCGATCGGTCTCATCTCTACTCGAACCAGCTCAAATTGAAGTGAGAAAATTCGATCGAATTTTAGATTTTGCTACAAGCAGCAAAGACTTTGTTTATTTTGACCCGCCTTATTATCCTATCAGTTCTACTAGCGATTTCACAGCTTACAGCCGCGAGAACTTCAAACAAGCCGAACAGATAAAGCTTAGAGATGTTTTTGCAGAACTTGCCCAACGGGGTGTCAAAATTATGCTGTCTAATTCTAACTGCGATTTCATCGATAAAATATACAGCGATGCTGAAGCTTTTAAAATAGCTCATCTCCCTCAGCAAATTGAAATATCAGCGTCTAGGGGAATTAACTCTAAGAGTTCCAAGCGCGGCAAAGTCAAGGAATTATTAATAAGTTCAATTTAACTAAACACCAAAATCCACTCTCTATCTAGTCGAAGTTGAGTTAGTTAGGTGTAGGGTGCGCCGCCACCGAAAATCCCTCAAGAAAAATTGATAATGTAACCGTTCCACACCTGTGATTGCACGGCCTGTGGAAACAAACCCATTTTTGGATAGCAATGCTTTTCGTCGATATCAACCACAAAAAGTTTAGAAACAGTGTCAAAAAATTGGCAAAAAAAAGGAATTATTACCTATTGACTTGTCTGGACTTTAGGTGGTATATTTTAGATAATGGAAGTGGTGAGTCTAACTTTAATTTTGCGACTATTCCCATTATTAAATTGTACTTCCAAAAAACTTCAGAGTCAAGCGGTTAACTCGAAAAAAAAGGGCGATTTTTTTCACTTTAATAAAATTAAAATATTTGAATGCTGGGTTATCGTAAATAATAGCAGTTTCCCCAAAAAAAGCAACTGTAGGGAAGGGGAAAATGGCGATCGCGATCGGTAATGCCTGATTAGAGATGTTTGTTAGCCCAAGTAATGAAAGCTTCGAGCTTGTGAGCCCCCAAAAGATTTTGATTTTAGGGAATTTGCTTTTTAAACCAGTCGATCGAACCTTGCCCATTACTCACAAGTTAAGCTAAAAGCACTGTTGTCAATGAGTAATCTTACTCATTTTTTTTACCGAGATACCAATTAAAATATGACTCCATTTGTTCCTTTATTATTGAAAAAAAATTGTTCGGGACTTCTTTGAGTTCCAGGGAAAGGAGAAATAATTAGCCTGATCTGAGGTTTTCGTTGTCGCTTAACAATCCCTAAATCTTGATTTTTATCGTCAGCAAAATACTTAACTTTCGTCAGAAGCTAATCCTTTTTGATAGGCAACAGAAAAATGATACATTCCCCGATAAATCATTTCTAATGAAACACGTTCAATTGGCACTCCTAATTCATCTGCAACGGCATCCCCTAAGTCTACCAAAACCGCATAAAATAGCCAGGTAGCCCAGATTTGGAGCTGAATTCCGTTGACAGAACCTGTCCATAAATAACTTAAATTTAGGAGTCTCTTTACTATACAAAAGGCGTCTTCAATTCGCCAGCGTCTTTGATATAAATCTGCCACTACATAGGGGGCAATATTTCGGGTTCTCGGACACTCGTCAGATAAGAACGCCAGCTATTTTTCGAGCGAATTTGTACTAATCTTATAGTCAAACTTGGTGTCTTTTTTGTCCCTGCACCTATCTGGATTATCTGGTCTTTGACATTATAAGTATTGGTTAATACCCGCTTGACTTGATAAGATGCACCTTGGGAGCATCTCATTTTTGCAAAAAGCATTTTTTTTTACAGTGCGAGCTTAAGAGCTCGCGTATTGTACAATACGCGAGCTCTTAAGCTCGCACTACTACAAATGCAAAACTGAGATACACCCTGCACCTTTCTTAATTTGAGTGATAAATCCAATTTCTTGCTCAATTGATTTTGACCAAAAAGCGAAGTGATAGAAGCCTCTATCCAGTAACAGCAAAGTTTTTGGCTTAACTGTTTTTAGTAAATCTTCTTCCCAATGGGTATCTGCTTGTTTCGGATTTGTCCAAAACCAAATTTCTTCGGGAAGATGAGTTACTAGGTCTATTATTACTCACATTTTTCCGGATAATTTACCAATTGGAACATCTGATAAACTTTCTAGTTTACGAAATAATGCTTCTAATGTTGAGCCGTCTGCTATGCAGATATTTTCAAAGTTTTTTAAGGCAAATTGTACGCTATCTGGTAATGGTCTCGACTTTCTCATCAACCATTTTTGTCGAAAATGAGGTACTAATTCTTTAAATACTTTTTCAAACAAAATAGCTCTCAAAGTTAAAAATCTGAGTGATAATGCTTGTTGGCTAATTTCTTGTGGCTGACATCATAAAAAGCCTTCTCTCTTTAATAATCTGGTTAATTTTGTTACTCCTGCTACGTCTCGCCATAATAAACTTAATACAGAGGCCATCATTAACGGTAGTGTTAGAATTCTATCTCTTAAATTTAGTTGGCGATAAAAAGTTTTTTGGGCCGCCATTGCTGGAATTAATAAATCTTCCAGGTGATTCGCGATCGCTTCGTTTTCTACTTGAGGACGATTTTTTTTCTTTGCACGATCTCGGTTGATTCGTTTTTTGCTACTCATAAACTGGTTCAATTATGGCTCAACTGCTTACCCGGTCAAGGTTTCATCCTATTTTACCTCTTGCAAGTCTACCCCCTTGACAATTTGCACTTTTTCTTAACTTGTCACAAATGGTCAACCGTCAACCGTCAACCGTCAACCGTCAACAGACTACTTTTGCGGGCGCTGATATTTACTCAATAAATCAGCAAAGCGTTTGTAATCCAAAGGCTTCCTCAAATACTCCGCCGCTCCCAATTCTAAACCATGATTTTGATCGTCCAAAAAAGTCAACATAATCACCGGAATATTAGCTAACTCCGGATCGGCTTTCAAGGCCGAGAGAACCGCCCAGCCGTCCATACTCGGCATCATCACGTCTAGAGTAATCGCATCAGGTAGCGACTCCTTAGCTAACTCAAGCCCTGCCTCACCGCTAGCTGACGAGAGTACCCGAAATCCTTGTTTCGACAAGCAGCGGGCGATCAAATCTCGCGAGTCAGGATCGTCGTCAATTACTAGCACAGTCGCAGCATCAGGAAGTTCCAGCGCTTGCGATCGCACTTCTTGCTGCGCCGTTTCTTCCGGTGTTCGATCGCCCTCGGCTTCTTTCTCGATTTTAATCGCCATCGGCAAGCGAATCGTAAAAGTAGAACCGCAATCAAACTGGCTCTCAACTGTAATATCCCCGCCCATCATCTGGCAAAACTTTCGGCTAATAGTAAGCCCCAAACCCGTGCCACCGTACCTGCGGGTAGTCGAATCGTCCGCTTGTGAAAAAGCTCCAAACAGCCTCGAAATCTGATCGTCAGTCATGCCGATGCCCGTATCGGTGACTTGAAACACGATCGAATATTTGTGAAATTCAGAGGCAATATCCGAGATATCCTCGGAATTCTCCACCGGCAAAACTTCCGATTCTTCCTTCCAAACATTAATTGTAATTTTGCCTCGATCGGTAAACTTAGCAGCATTGCTGGCCAAATTCAACAGCGCTTGCCGCAGCTTCGCCGAATCAGCGTAGATCGTACCAATATCGCGATCGCAATTGACACTCAAAGTATTGCCATTTTTCCCCACCAGCGGTTGAACAGTAGTCATAACCTGATCGACTAAATTCAAGACATCAAAAGTCTCCAGGAAAAGAGTCATCTTTCCTGCTTCTATTTTAGAAATATCCAGGATGTCACTAATAATGTTCAGCAACTGCTTGCCTGCCATATTAATGCTTGCCAAATCCATCACAAACTCTTCTTCGCCGAGTTCAAGAGCCTCTTCTTGCAGCAGCTCGCTGTAGCCAATAATCGCATTTAAGGGCGTCCGCAATTCGTGAGTCATATTTGCCAAAAACGTGCTTTTCGCGCGGTTAGCAGCTTCCGCAGCGTTCTTAGCAATTTCCAATTCACCCGATCGCTCTTCTAGCTGTCGTTGCCGCACCTCCAAACCTTTGAGCAAACTGCTAATTTGCTGAGCCATTGTATTGAGAGTAGAAGATAGAACTCCGATCGCATCATTAGACACCACAGGCGATCGAGCCGTCAAATCACCGCTCGCAATCAGTTGGGCAGTTTCCCGGAGCAAACCCAAATTCCGAATAATCGCCGACACCGACACACAAGCAACTATACCTGCGATCGAACTCAAAACCAAAGCCCCCACCAGCCAACTCTGAGTGCGACTCGCCACAGCCATAGTTTGCTCGGCCAGCACCGCCATTGTTGCCTCCGCAGCCCCCGCTGGAGCTGATGCTGCCTGCATCGCCAGCAAAGAGTTCTTCATCTCCAAAGAACCCATCCACCCGACTCCCACCGCCATCCAAGCGATCAGTACCATGATCACAAACAGCCCGAGCAAAGAAGCCCTAGTACCCACAGAAATCTGCTTCGGACTTAGTGCGGCCGCCCAAGGGTAGCTTTTGAGAAAAGGATCCGGCTGTACAGGTGCCCCGGAATTCCAAATCTCCTCAATTTGACCGTCCGATCGCACCTGACCAATCCGCACTGTTTTCCAGGTATGCTGAGTTTTGGCATCTATTTTTACCATGCCAGAAGGCGCTGCAAACTCAATATTTTTAGCAGCCGCCCTGACTTTAATTACATCTATCGAACCAGCTTTTTCTACTGCTTTCTTCCACAGATAAACCCCCAAATAAGCCGCTTCGATTGGGTCATCCGTGACACGATTTTCCCCGTATCTCGCTTTATAATCCTTAACAAATTTCTGATTTTCCGCTGTATCAACAGTTTGAAAATAGTTCCAAACCACCCAATGTCCGGCAATATTGGACGGCCCTATCGCCCGTATTTCCTCTTCTGCCACGCTAACCGACATCACCGGCAAATCCTCCGGTTTCAAACCAGCTTCCCGCAGACGAAGGAAAAAAGCCACATTGCTGTCGCCGTTAAGACTGTTGAGAATCGCATCCGGTTTCACTGCTAAAATATGTGCGATCGCCTCGTCCACCTCCCTCGAACCCAGTGGCAGATACACTTCCCCCGCCAACTCTCCTCCGAGTGCAGCCAGTTGAGCTTTCACAATCAAATTTGCCGTCCGGGGAAAAATATAATCAGAACCCAACAGGAAAATTTTCCGCTTCCCCTGAGCCAGCAAGTAATTCACCCCAGGTACAATCTGTTGGTTCGGGGCCGCACCAGTGTAAAAAATATTCGGACACTGTTCTAGCCCTTCATACTGTACCGGATAAAAGAGCAACCCATTGCCGTACTCAAAAGCCGGCAGTACCGCCTTGCGACTAGCCGAAGTCCAACAACCAAATACCACCGCCACCTGCGATTCTTGGAGCAATTGCTTAGCTTTTTGAGCAAAAGTCTGCAAATCGCTGGCTCCATCTGCTATCACCGCTTCCAAGGGGCGTCCGAGTACCCCTCCCGCCGCATTAATTTCCTCAACAGCCAACAGCGTCGCATCTTTTACAGAAATTTCGCTGATGGACATAGTTCCCGTCAGCGAATGCAACACGCCTATTTTGATCGGCTCACAAGTTTGGCCGGCTGCTTCGAGGGGGTTACTGCTGCTTGCTCCCATAGGGTTTTAGATACTTTTTACTAATAACAGAAATTTTAGTTCAATCCTGCGGGAAGTTAGTCCGGAGGCTAACTCTGGTTTAGCAGATTATTTCACCCGATCGCCACACAACTTGACAATTGCTGCATCTTGTTGATTTTAACGGTCAAACCTTCCTGCATTGACTTAATTCTGCACTAACCTGTCACCGATTTTTCTCTCAATCTGTGACGGAGGTCTAAGCAGCCTCATCAAACAAACGGTAGAACCCACTTGTGCAATGCAGCAGAAAAATTATCTCCCTCTTGCCTTTTACACTCTCCCACGCTCTCATCCATCTCCTCTCCCCAACTCATTCACCGCCTAGCTGCGTGCGAGTCACCAACTAATAGCACCTACTCAGACACTATTCCCATTCCCATATCTTGCTTCCGGGAGATGTAACTCTCGGTAGATTGCTCTTAGTATAATACTCAAACCTCAAAACTCACCCACTCTTCCCCAGCCCCTATCACCCTTCAGGCAGAGGGAACTCTCCGTGCTTTACCTTAGGATCGAGGTAAGGTCAACTTTGAATTAGCCTTGTTAAAAATATGTTTGGCATAAATTAGGGTTGTCAGCAGTTGCCAAAATACCTAGATTTACCTAGAAATAAAAGTTAATTCAAGGGTGGTCAGTAGATTTAAGATAGATGTTAATATATAAAAATCAAGTCAGGCGAACCCGACAACTATCGAACTCAATGACCAGCATCACTTACTGCAAAGCACTTTCTACACCGATAGATGAGTTGAACGCGATCGGTAAAACTCAGCTAGAAATGTTTTTGAGCGCTTACACACCAATATTTCACAAAGCAGTATGTGAAACTGTCAACTTTATGATGTTAGGAGAAGGATTTAACAAGTCATACTGGAACACGCACCTACAAAAAACTTACGGTATTAGCAAACGTCATGCCAATGGTGTAATCTCATCGGCTAAGGGTGCTGTTGATAGCGCCAAGGAGTGCCGGATTTCACACATAAAAACCTTAGAAAATCAAGCTAAATCTTGTGAAGCTTGGCTAACAAAAGCTGAGAGAAAACTCAAATTAGCTCGGAAGTTTTACGCTAAAAAGAACTGGCAAAATAGTAAAAGCGGTTGTGCATTTCCGTTATCTAGTGACCTAAAGTATAGACAAACTAACTGGCAAAACCTACGCTTTCAGATACACAATAAAAAACGTAAGCTGACCAGGTATCGGCAAATATTAGCCGTCCTAAAATCAATCCCTGTGCGGGTTCGTGTCCCCAAGAATCAAGCCTTTATCGTGGGTTCCAAAGATGAATCTTATGGTAATCAAGTGTGTCAGTGGGATGGGGATAATTTAATAGTTAGAGTGCCAGCTTGTTTAGAATCTAAGTTTGGTAAAAATGTAGATTCGTATATTGGCGATTTCCCTCGCAATATTAACCGATTACCAGCTACGGGCGCTAAAACTTGGCACTTCTATTATAAATCTGGTAAATGGTGTGTTGCTGTTAGTTTCACGCCCTCCAATGTTGAGCAGGTATCGCGTTCTGTAGATTATGGTTGTATTGGTATCGACATGAATCCCGGCTCGATTGGTTGGGCGTATATTGATACCGAAGGTAACTTGAAAGCACAGGGTAAAATCCGACTACAAACTGGTTTACGCAAGGGTCAACAGCAAGCTCAAATTGTTAAAGCTTGCCGAGAATTATCGGCATTAGCTATCAAGTTTCAATGTCCAATAGTCTGCGAGGAATTAGACTTTACCAGCAAGAAAGAGCAACTTAGAGAACGTGGCAAGAAATATGCTCGGATGCTATCAGGTTGGGCTTATTCTGAGTTGTTTAAGTTGTTAAACTCAATTCTTTCTAACAGAGGTATTGAGCTTTTAACGGTCAATCCTGCTTATTCTAGTATTATTGGTTTAGTCAAATATCTGAGGATGTATGGTTTGGCTAGTGATGAAGCAGCGGCGTTAGTTATCGGCCGTAGGGGAATGAGATTGTCGGAAAAAATACCAGGCTCCTTAACCGCCTTTGTTGAGGTGAACTCAACAAAGCACGTTTGGAGCCTGTGGAATCAACTGAATAAAAAAATCAAGCAATCTGGAATAATAACTAATAGACATAGTTACTATTCTAACTCTAACTGGGATTTCCTGGGCAACCTTGACATTGAGGAAGCGTAAGCGATAGGAAAGAATGCTTAAGAACCTTAAACCGCTGAGTCTTGCTAGGTTTACCTAGATTTTTAAAAGCGGTGAAAACTAATGAATATTGAAGAAAACCAGATCCACACTGTAAGTGGCAGCGAAGTTACATTACCAAAATCAAGGGAAAAATTGGTGGGCGAGGAAACAGAAAAAGCCCTCGGCCAGCAGAAACAAGAAAAAGCTCAAACTATGCGCGCTGTGGAACAGTTGAAAGAAGAACTTCAGCACAAAATAGATAAAGAATGTCATCACAAGGTAGATTAAAACTAATAACGTTTTTTTAGGGTGTGGGTAAGATGAAGTCTTGCCCACACTCTTTTTTTGAAGTCAGTTGTTAGTTGTTATTTGTTAGTTGTTAGTTGTTATTTGTCAGTTGTTATTTGTTATTTGTTATTTGTTATTTGTTAGTTGTCATTAGCGCGAGCGTCCTCGCTCGCGAACGTTTGTGAGTTGTCATTAGGAACGAAAAGTTAATAACTTACACAAGTTTGTGGGATGGGCGTCCCGCCCGTCCAGAAAGAATGGGCTCTCCCGCCCATCCCACAAGAACAATAAAAATTGTAAGTTATTTAATTCTCATTCCTTAGCGCGAGCGTCCCCGCTCGCGAACGTTAATTTCCCAAATCAGGATTTAAGTGTTTTGGTTTATGCTTCTGACAAAAAACTGATTTTGACTGCCAAGTACGACCAGCAATCAAATCAGATTGAAGACAAGTCTTGACTTGGTTAAAAAGCGGAATTTATAGCAGCGCGACGCTTTAATATTCCGCAGCTTTTTGAAGTCGAAGGAATCTCAATTTGAGACGGAACTGTTGTGTAGTTGGGAAAATAATTACCATGAGTAGCAGCGATAATTACAAGCGACAAATCATGAGCGATTTGGCTCAGGGCGATCGCGAAATGATGCCTGAGACAACGGGTGAAGAGTACGAAAATTTTGACGATTTTGCTCAGAGAACTTCCCCGGATCAGCGCAAACAATTATTCGGGCGTTCTTTTAATCACGAGTCTCTTCCGCCGGCACAGTTGGAACCGGAATTGCAAAAGGCGATCGCCCAAATCAAGCCGAACGAACTGGACGACGTGGCTCGGGAGTTCTTCAAGCAGTTGGACAAGAGAGGATTGAACGATCGCCAGTTGGAAAAGCAATTAGGACTTTCTACCCACCACGCGAGTCGCATGACTGCTGATGATGTTACCAAGCTTGCCTCGTTCACCTATCACAATCACCCGGATATTTTCCGAGAAGTGCTGGCAGAACAGCCTAGTTTGATGAAGTTTTTGGGAAATCCAGTGGTTGCGGGTATTTTGGGGATAGTTGCTGCTAAATGGCTCAACAGCCGGAAATGATTGAGGAAGGACTGAAGTCCTCACTACAAACCTTTAGAGATTGTTTGTAGCGAGGACTTCAGTCCTCTCTCATTTGATGAGGACTGAAGTCCTCACTACAGACTATTCGCTCCAATATCATACTAAATTTCGAGATTTTAAATCTTAATTATGCCGCTGGTTGCTGTTAGGGTGAGTAGGGAGCATCTCATTGTTGCAAGAAGCGTTTTTTATTGTAGTGCTGTCCCCGCTCGCGTGTTTGTATAAACACGCGAGCGGGGACAGCACTATAAATGCAAAACTGAGATGCTCCCGGTTAGTAAAACCCACTGCCAATTGCCCACTCCGAATTTGCGATCGCCAATTGCTAATTATTGCTTAGATATAAAAATAGCTGCACAGCACTAAACTGCGGTACACCTGACACTCCGCAAAATTAAATGTAGGATTAAGTCTTGCCGTAAACCAGGAAAAAAGATGAACATATCCACTATTTGGCGAAAATTCCGCAGCCAGCAAGCCTTCTGCTTGGCTGCACTGCTTGCGGGTTGCCTTGTATTTATCGGTTGTTCCCCCGCCCAGTCAGCGGCTGGCAATTCAGTCGATCCCAAGTTTAAAGAGCAAGTCTTGCAGGTGATCCGCGAAAACCCCCAAGCAATTTTAGATTCGGTACAAGCGTATCAGCAACAGCAGCAGCAGTCTCTCAAAGCAGCGCAGGAGTCATTTTTCCAGGAGATGAAAACAAATCCCAAATCGGCGATCGGGGATTCTCCTAGCACGGGTTCGGCTTCGCAGCAGATTGTACTTTTAGAATTCTCTGACTTTCAATGTCCGTTTTGCGCGCGCGCTCACGATACCGTTAAGCAGTTTATGGCAAAACACCAGGACAAAGTTACTTTAGCTTACAAGCATTTTCCCTTGAGTTCAATTCACCCTCAAGCGCTACCAGCAGCTAAAGCAGCTTGGGCTGCCCAACAGCAGGGAAAATTCTGGGAATATTACAGCGCTTTGTTTGAAGGGCAAAAACAGTTAGGCGAGGAATTTTACGGATCGATCGCCCAAAAGCTCAATCTCAAGTTAGATAAATTCAACAGCGATCGCAACAGCCCCGCCGCCGAAGCCGCGATTCAGAAAGACGTGCAACTGGCTCAAAAACTGGGAATCGAAGGCACTCCATTCTTTATTCTGAACGGCAAAACATTCTCCGGTGCGCTGGAGCTTTCTGAGATGGAAAAGATTCTCGCCAGTGTCTCCAAATAACAAGGTAAAAGATACGATAAACTTAGTTTTTCTGTCTTTTTCACTTTTTCGTTGCAATTTCAATTTGGAGTCGTTAAAGATGCATTCCCAGACTAAAGTCTGGGAACAATCAAAATTTAACTGATTAGCGGAATTCCCCATCCGTCTACACGGTGGGGATGGATAGCGCGGCTGTTGGAACTCCCCGATCCAACAGCCAATTAGCTTTGCCTTCCACCTAGAATATTTATTTACTGATTTAAGTTTTTCGTAGTAAGATAGAGACATGAAACACGCAGTCAAGGTACGAATTTATCCTAACGATGAGCAGCAAGTAGCGCTATCAAAAGCATTCGGCTGTGCCCGTTGGTTTTGGAATAATTCGTTAGCCATGACCAATCAACTTTATAAAGAAACTGGTAAAGGGCTATCCCAGCAAGGGAGAAACGACCGTCTACCTGCTCTCAAAAAAGAGTTTGGATGGTTGGCTGAACCTTATAGCCAAGTGTTGCAATCGGTGTCGCTAAACTTGTCTAGAGCGTTTATCAATTTCTTTGAGCGACGGGATAAGGAATGAAAATTTAATAACACAAGCAAGGTATAATAAACAAATGAGTGATTGCAAAGGATGTAACATTTCATTTTTTGGTCAAAACTCATCCTTAGGAATGAAAATTTAATAACACAAGCAAGGTATAATAAACAAATGAGTGATTACAAAGGATGTAACATTTCATTCTGGTGGTCAAAACTGATCCTTATTCGATGTTCACCTTCTTTGTTTCCCTAATAATTGGTTAGTTAATTTCCTTCATTTTGTTCAGGTAAATTTATGTATTACTCCTCTGAAATTACTGCTCAGATGCGGAAACTTTATCAATCTCTATCTGAAAAAGATCGACGAAGATATGCAGCAATAGAAGCCGAAAAACTTGGTTATGGTGGAATTAGTTACATATCCCGAATTTTGGCAGCAGACAGAAATACAATAGCCAAAGGCATTAAGGAATTAAAAAGTGAATCAGAGACTACTTTTGAGGGACACAGAATTCGTCAAAAAGGAGGAGGAAGAAAAACTAGCGAGTCTCTGATACCTGGCTTGAATGAAAGTTTTTTAGAAGTGTTAAAACATTATACAGCAGGCAGCCCAATGGATGAGAAAATTAAATGGACTAATCTCACTCAAGAAGAAATAGTTGAAGGTCTGAAAGTTCATGGCATAACAGTCAGTGTAACGGTTGTCAAAAAATTATTAAAAAAGCACGGATATGTGAAACGTCAAGCTCAAAAAAAACAAACAACAGGAATAACAAAGAATCGTAACGAACAATTTGAAAATCTTGCCAGAATCACTGAAGAGTATGAGTTACAGGGAAATCCTATCATTAGCATGGATACCAAAAAAAAGGAATTTATTGGAAATTTATATCGCTCAGGAACTCTGTATACTACCGAAACAGTTACCACACTTGACCATGACTTTTTCAGTTTGGCTGAGGGCAAAATAGTACCTCATGGAATTTATGATGTGCAACATAACCGAGGATATTTAACCCTAGGTATTAGTAAAGATACGAGTGAATTTGCTTGTGAATCGATTAAATCATGGTGGATAAATTACGGAATCTATCTCTACCCTCAAGCAAGTTCAATCTTGATTAAATGCGATGGAGGTGGCAGTAATAATTCTAATCACTATATCTTTAAATCGGATTTGCAAAAATTAGTCAACGTAGCTCCATATAGAAATCAGAATAGCACATTATCCTCCCTATACATTGGAGTATAATCCAATAGAGCATCGCTTATTTCCTCATGTAACGAGAGCTTGTCAAGGAGTGATTTTTACTTCTGTTGAGTTTGTCAAAGAGCTCATGAAAAAAACCCACACAAAACCGGACTTTCTGTGGTGGTAAATGTGCTTGATAAAATTTATAAAACTGGTAGAAAAGTAGCAGATGGATTTAAGAATACAATGAAAATTATTTTTGATGAATATTTGCCAAAATGGAATTACCGTGCTGTTCCGACAAATGAGTAGATAATGAAGTTATTAATTTTTCAGTCCTAAGGATAGGGATTTTGTTGATTTAGTAATTAGCCTTGGCAAACCGCCTCAAATTCTTTGGCTAACCTGTGGCAACATTACGAATAAAGATTTGCATCGTATTTTTACTCGTGCTTTTCCTGACGCAATTGAGCTATTTAATAATGGCGAAAATATTGTGGAAATTGGTAGGATAAAATATAGCCTTTCTCAAAAAGATGAGGTATGACAGACAGCTTACATAACCTCCCAGACAAAGAGGGCTCGCATCCCAACAACGTCCGCGAATCTTTCTGAGAACCGCTATAAATTACTTTCGAGTTTTCCAATTATCAATCTCCTTGGTCACAAACTTCTCTAAAAATGTGTTTTTAGTCATTAGTTAATAGAGTTAATAGTGAAAAACTAATAACTAATGACCAATGAATAATTAATCTAAAAATCCCATTAAGGTCGAGCTGTCGTCAATGTCGTTGGAAGCAATTGGCCGGTTGCCTCCCATGGTGGAGTAAACTTCATCAATGTGCAGATTGCTGATCGCAATAGGGCGCGCACCGGACATACTGAACATTTCGCTGACTTGCATGGCGCTGGAGCCGATCGGGCGTCTGCCGAGTGTAGCCACCACTTCAAAGTCGCTGGCTTCGATCGGGCGATTGCCTACAGTGCCGTAGGTTTCGCTGATGTGCAGGGTGCTAGCGCCGATCGGGCGATTCCCCGAGATCGAGACTGTCTCGCTGATGGTAAAATCGTTTGGGCCGACGGGGCGGTTGTCATGTAGGAGTTGCGGCTGATAAAGTTGAATGCCCGCTGATTTGGCTTCGCTGGCGGGTGGTAGGGCCTTGGTAGTGCCTTTGCCGCCGCGGGGGCTCGCTTTGACTTTGTCTTTGGGTGTGAGAGCCATAATTTTTTTTCCTTGCTGATTACTGGGTTCGGACAACTGCTTTTCTGGGCTTTCTGCTTTCTATTTGAACCGATAATTAAAATAATATTATAAAGTTTAACTATTTTCTTAACGAAATTGCAGAATCTCTGAATTTTTGTTAAAATTTATCGGTAATAGCGACATTTTCCTATGGTAACTGCGGCAGCATCTTTTCAATTGCAAGCGCCCTTCGATCCCACGGGCGACCAACCGCTAGCGATCGCCCAACTCGTCAAAGGCATCCAAGCGGGCGATCGATTTCAAACCTTACTCGGTGCCACAGGTACGGGCAAAACCTTCACCATTGCCTCGGCGATCGAAAAAATCGGTAGACCCACCTTAGTCTTAGCACACAACAAAACCCTGGCCGCTCAACTGTGCAACGAACTCCGCAATTTTTTCCCCAACAATGCAGTCGAATACTTTGTCAGTTATTACGACTACTACCAACCTGAAGCATACATCGCCGTCAGCGATACTTTTATTGAAAAAACCGCAGCAATTAACGATGAGATCGATATGCTGCGACACTCCGCCACGCGATCGCTCTTTGAACGCCGCGACGTAATTGTCGTAGCATCAATTAGCTGCATTTACGGTTTGGGAATGCCCGCAGAATACCTGAAAGCTGCTATCCCTTTGCAAGTAGGAATGGAAGTCAACCAGCGGCAAATATTGCGAGATTTAGTCAACGTCCAATACAGCCGCAACGACCTAGATTTAGGTAGAGGCAAATTTCGAGTCAAAGGCGATGTTGTAGAAATCGGCCCCGCCTACGAAGATCGAATTATTCGCGTCGAATTCTTCGGCGACGAAATCGATGCGATTCGCTACGTTGACCCCGTAACTGGTAAAATCATCCAAAGTACAACGGCTTTAAATATTTATCCTGCGCGCCACTTTGTGACTGCTGATGATAAATTAGAGGCAGCTTGCCAAGGAATAGAACTCGAATTAGAAGACAGGCTGCTAGCATTTGAAAAAGAAGGGAAACTATTAGAAGCGCAGCGGATAGAACAGCGCACCCGCTACGATTTGGAAATGCTGCGGGAAGTTGGATACTGTAACGGAGTAGAGAATTATTCGCGGCATTTAGCAGGCCGAAATGCCGGAGAACCGCCCGAATGTTTGATTGATTATTTTCCGAAAGATTGGATGTTGGTAGTAGATGAATCCCACGTGACTGTGCCGCAAATTCGGGGAATGTACAACGGCGACCAAGCGCGGAAAAAAGTATTGATCGAACATGGTTTTCGCTTGCCAAGTGCTGCTGACAACCGCCCTTTGAAAGCAGAGGAGTTCTGGGCAAAAGAGAATCAGTGCATCTTTGTTTCTGCGACTCCGGGGAATTGGGAAATGGAAATCTCGGAAGGGAGAGTTGCCGAGCAAGTAATTCGCCCTACGGGAGTCGTCGATCCGACAATTTTCGTGCGCCCGACGGAAGGACAAATTGACGATTTGTTGGGGGAAATTAAGCAGAGAGTCACTCGGGACGAGCGAGTTTTGGTGACGACTTTGACGAAGCGGATGGCGGAGGATTTAACTGAATATTTGCAGGAAAGGGCGATTAGAGTCCGGTATTTGCACTCGGAAATTCAGTCGATTCAACGCATCGAAATTATCCAAGATTTGCAGGATGGCAAGTTTGATGTGTTGATTGGTGTCAACTTGTTGCGGGAAGGTTTGGATTTGCCGGAAGTGTCGCTGGTGGTGATTTTGGATGCGGATAAAGAGGGGTTTTTGCGATCGGAACGTTCTTTGATTCAAACGATTGGGCGGGCGGCGCGCCACGTGCAGGGACAGGCTATTTTGTACGCGGATAATTTGACTGATAGTATGGTTAAGGCGATCGACGAAACGGATCGGCGCCGGGGGATTCAGCTAGCGTACAATAAGATGCACGGGATTACGCCGCAGCCGATCGCGAAAAAGCGATCGACTAATGCGATTCTGGCGTTTCTGGATGTGTCGCGCAAGCTGAACTCGCAGCAGTTGGAGGAGGTTTACGAACAGGTGGATGAGTTATCTTTGGACGAGATTCCTCAGTTAATCGGGCGGTTGGAGACGCAGATGAAGGCGGCGGCGAAGAAGTTGGAGTTTGAGGAGGCTGGTAAGTTGCGCGATCGAATTAAGCATTTGCGGGATAAGTTATTGGGACATTAGACATCGACCATATTTACCGTGGAACAGGCATCTTGCCTGTTCAAAATAGGCTTTTGATGTATATTAAACTCGGCGGTTGAAACCGCGTCTACACGAACAAAACCCGCCTTCGCGGGTTGAAGAATGGGGAGCAATGAGCAAATTTCAGTTATTCGATGCAGTATGTTTAACCGAAGCAGTCGCCCTCGGTGATGGCGAGATTGCACCGCCAGAAACAGCCGGGGCAATTGTTGAGGTATTCAAAAACGGTGAAGCCTATTTAGTCGAGTTATTTGGCGGATGGGTGAAAGCAGAAGTTGGCGGAGATTTTGTTACCGCAACTCAGGATGAACCAGAATCATTTATGGAAACGATAGGTGTTGAAACGGTTTATCCGCATCAGTTGCGATTATACAACTGACGCATGGGCCCAGAAACCGGGTTTTTGTGAAAATACTTCGTTGTGGCGAGTAAATTCGTTAAAAACCCGGTTTCTTTGTCGGAGTGCATAAATTCCGATCGACCTATTATATCGACCTATTATATAGATGAATGGGAAGGGCGCTCGCATTAAGAATTTGCGCGATCGACTGTTAGGTTATTAATGGATAATTTAAAAGCCGAACATTAGCTTGAGTCCATTTGCGATCGGCTGATACTCTTCTGCGGTTAAACTGCCAAGATACCGCAATATTCGCCGGATATCTACAGTGCGTACTTGATCCAGCAATACTATCGAGTCGGCAGTTAGATTTCCCACTCCTGCCCGAAGACTTGGGTATAAAATTGGATTTTGTGCAGTCCAATCTCCTGATTGTCTGGTAATCGGCACAACAATCACAAGCTCAAAACGGATCGTACCTGTGTCGCTTGGGCTCCCCACTACTACAGCAGGGCGTCTTCCTTGTTGTTCGTGCAGTGCAGGCGTTTGAGGAGGGAAATCAACGAGTAAAATATCGCGGATGTTGAATGTATTAGTCACGCTTATTACTTTACCCTTTCGTCTTCAAGAATAACGGCACCTACTCCCGGTATATAGCGCACAGGTTGGCCAAGTTTCATCGGATCTACATCTCCCCAATCATAGGGGGGAATTTCATTATCGACGAGGTAAAGTTGGCGCCAAGGCGATTTTGCCAATGCTTCCTCGGAAATGTCAGGAAAAAACATGAGCACTTCTGGGATACCGACTGGAAAACCATTGAGTTTGCTCAAGCCATCTATAATGGCGGCTAGGACTGATAAGTCTAGGTGGCTGAGGTTTTCTGCTTTTTCGATCAGTTGGTATACGGTTTCAGGATTGAGTGTTTCGCCGACAGCTTCGATTAAGTTTTCGGGGGTGAAGCCTCGACATTTCAAGTATTCGGCTAGTTGTAAGCGAATTGTACTCATGGGTTTAGTGGAGAAAGATTTTAGGGTGAAGGGCGATCGCCCTTTACCATTGTCTTATTTTTTGGATGGTAAGGGCGATCGGCTTTTTGTTAAATTCCTAGTCTATCCGTAACATATTCGCGATCGTGACAATCTGCGTGTGATGAACCATCGTTATCCCAAGGATTTGGCTGACAATCAAGTTCGTACTTCAAGTCATCTATTTCCTGTCGCTGTTCTTGGATAGTTTCGTCCTTGTCATCAAGCAGACTGCGGATACACTCTGCCCAAGCGGGGTTTAACTCCTCCAAAGCAGAGAAGATCGGAGTCAGGCTATGCTTGGCATACAATAGTCCATCTTGTGGGTTATAATTGTCGAACATATATTTCAAAAGTTGGGTTTAGTTGTGTGGGTCTGACGTTTACAGGTCAAATCAACTTAGCTACCTAGCTAAAACGAGGGCATTGTCTGAATTAGTAGTTCAGGCGGGCCTTTTTCGTATCAGGATAGGATTCGGTATTGCGAAAAATCCAAGATTGCAAAAAATACAAGACATTAGAGAGTTCTTATACTTGGCAATTTGAGGAGTTTTTGTCTTCTTTTGTCTTTTAAGACTTTAACACTGGCCAGCAGAATTGGCAACTATATTTTGTGCCAAATATCGATAAATATAAACCTCTCTACCTGATATCAGCGTCAATCCAATCTGGGAAATTTTCCCAATATTGGGAATAATGACTTGAAAGATTGTTGAGTTAGGTATGCTAAAGTTTAGATCGCTCCTCTATCCCATTTCCTCTGCGTCAAGGGCGATCGCCCAAAACACCACCAAAAACCAACTACTTGCTCAATACCACAGCATCCGTACTGCTAGCAAAAGCCGGATGAATAAACTCCTCCTTCTCGAACAGCGTGATGAAACCCTGATCTACAGCTAGCTGCATCACTTCCGTCAAAAATCCTCTGAGGGTATCTAATACTTGAGTGCGATCGCATTCAAACACCTTTTCCCAGCACGAAGTCCCAAACTCGATCCAAGTGCAGTTAATCTTATTGTCGATCGGTAGCAACATAATAGTAAACCAACTCTCACCAAAGTCTATTTCTATTGGTTTACCTTGCGATAGCTTCGCAATTTCCTTGGGAAAGTAATTGTCGATCATCATACAGATATCTGGATCTAAAAACACCTCTTTTTGAGCATCACCTATTTCTATGAAAACTTTATGGTTGTATTCAAAACAGAAACATCGCCATCCCATTTCAAAATGAGAAAGCTCTCCTAATGGATCTTCTGGAGGTTCTGCCCAGTCTTCTAAGAAACGCTCTCCTAATTTAAAATTAAATTTTTGACCGCTATTCATGGCTGCTACTCCTATGTTAGAACTTCGCGCTCTCCCGATTATGCAAAAGTATGAAAATATATGATATTCGATCGCACTTACAGATTTTTGCTCAAACGCTTCGACTATACACAAGTTTGTAAAGAATTTTTAAATAGATCGCCACTTTTCGGTATTTATGTTAGTGTAAGGCCAAGTCAGGGAAGCACAAAAAAATGATTGCTGTTTGGTTTGATGAAAAATTTAGCAAGCTGACAATATTACCCAATAATTGTATACTATGAAACGGAATTTATTAATCCTGACTTTAGGCGCGATCGCACTTTTTGGCTTGCCCAGTTGCTCAACAAACGCCAGTACCTCCACGGCTACAACGGTTGCAACGGCAGCAGCGCCAACTGATGCCTCGCTCAAAATCGGAGGTTCAAGCAGCACAATAGGTGTGATTCAGACGCTAGCGACTAATTATGAATCCACCTCCCAAAACACCAAAATTACTCAGTTAGAGCCGGGACAATCTGAAACAGTGATTGCAGGAGTCAAACAACAACTTATTGATATTGGTGCAATTTCTAAAACATTAAAGCCCGAGGAAAATGATGGCACATTAGAGTTTCGTGAAGTCGCCCACGATGCCCTTCTCGTTGCTACTCATCCCAGCGTCAAAGGGGTGAAAAACCTGACCACTAAAGACCTCAAAGCCATTTACAGCGGCACCTTGACCAACTGGAAAAAACTGGGCGGGCCCGATGCTAAGATTGTGGTACTCGATCGCCCAGAAGATGAATCTGCCAAACGCCTCCTCCGCAAACACTATCTCGGAAAAGATTTGAAGAGTTCACCGCAAGCAGTAGTGTTCCGCAAAGAAGGAGAATTAATCGAGGCGATTCAAAGCACTCCCTACAGCATCGGTACTTTTTCCCTGGCTTACGCCATTTCCCATAAACTACCCGTAAACCGTCTTAGTCTCAACAATGTTGAGCCTACAGCCGAAAATGTCAAAGCAGGCAAATATCAAATGGTACGCCCGATCGAAATTCTTTGGCATAAAAATGCTTCGGAGTCTACTCAAGGACTGATTAAATACATTTTTAGCCCGTCAGGAACCACTGCTTTGGAGAAGTCTGGGTTTGTTGTTAGTAAATAGCATCAACTTGAGCTGCGAACCTAGTGTCAGCTTACTGATGAGTTAACAATCTTCTCGATCCTTCTCTATCCAGCTTTGTTAAGAAGGGACTAGACGATCGATTCCCCCTTTTTAAGGAATATTTACTGGTATCGAGAGTGCGCGGTAAGCTAGATTTATTAAACAACTTGACGTTTAAATTGACACTACATGGTTTTAGCTACACTCAATCCTAGGTTGAAGTAGATATGTTACAGGGCTTCAGATATGTGCGACTCCCTATCTCAGTCAAGCTGTTGTCTCCTTTGTTGGTGGCATTCCTTAGCCTGTGGACTTTCGGAACCCTGGGCTTTGGTTATTTTGCCAGAAAGAACTTAGAACAAACGGCGCACAAGGAGATAGAAGATAGGGCTACTTTACTCCAACAAGATCTGAAGCAAAAGCAAGAATTGCTCTACTTAAAAGCTCGTTGGGTGAGCGAGGACAGGAATGTAATCAGGGCCGTTGCTGCGGGCGATCGCCCTTTATTGCTCCGTACCATGTTACCAATCCAGGCATCCTTAAAACTGGATTTGATCAGAATCGTAGACACAAATGGTGAACTCTTAGTATCTTCGCAGCAGGGAGCACTGACACAAGCAATATTAGAAGATACTGCCATCAATCGTGCGGCTCGTGCTGGACTAAGTTTATCGGGCATTCTGCTGGCAGAAAAAGGGGCTGTACCCTCCCTGGTGGGATTGATCTCGATCAAATCTTCTACACAAATTTTGGCTGGTTTGGTTGTGGGGGGTGCGATTGACGACGCACTACTTCAGCAAATTCGCGGTAACACATCCATGCACTTAGTTGCATTCCAGGGCGATCGCATAACTGCTTCTACTTTACAGCTTAATCGCGCTCGACCCTGGCAAGCTCCCCAGCCTGAATCTCTACCTAAAGTGGCAAAGATTGCAGGCGAAAACTACTTGATTAAAACGATCGGGCTACCAGGATTCGATCGCGCAACCCTCAAAATCGCCGTACTCAAGTCTGTCATACAAACCGAACAAGCAGAACAAAAGTTGTGGTTTGTGGTGGGTGGCTTTGGGCTGCTGGGAAGTTTCCTGGTGACGGGAGTGACACTCTGGGGATTTCGCATCACCCAATCTCTGGGGCGTCGGATTCAAAGCCTAACCCAAGCAACCCAGCAATTAGCCCAAGGCGACTTAACGACTCGCATTCCTGTCAACAACCAAGATGAAGTGGGGATTCTGGCACAATCATTTAACGTTATGGCACAAGAGCTAACAAATCGCGATCGACAACTAAGCCAACAAATGCAGCAATTAGAAAGCACGCTGAAAGAATTGCATCGTACCCAGAGTCAGATGGTGCAGAGTGAAAAAATGTCAGCACTAGGGCAAATGGTAGCAGGCGTAGCCCATGAAATCAACAATCCAGTTAGCTTTATTCACGGCAACATCACATACGTCAATCAATATACACAAGAACTGCTGCGATTGCTCAATTCATATCAACAGCACTATCCGAACCCTCCCCAATCGCTGCAAACAGAACTAGATGATGTGGATCTAAATTTTCTGAGTGAAGATCTCACCAAGGTACTGCATTCGATGCAAGTAGGCTCCGATCGCATTCGGGAAATTGTAATTTCGCTCCGCAATTTTGCTCGCCTGGATCAAGCAGAATTGAAGTTTGTCAATCTGCATGAAGGCATTGATAACACATTAATGATTGTGCAACACCGCATCAAAGCGACAGCACAACACCCAACCATTGAGATCGTAAAACAATATGGCGATTTGCCGCAGGTAGAATGCTATGCAGGACAACTCAACCAAGTATTTATGAACCTGCTAGTAAATGCGATTGACGCCTTGGAGGAGAGCAACCGAGGGCGCAGTTTCGATCAGATTGCCACCAACCCGAACACGATCTGCATTACTACCTCTCGCACGGAACCAAATCAAGTGCAGATAGTGTTTGCCGATAATGGTGCAGGTATTCCAGAGAATGTGCGATCGCGCCTATTTGACCCTTTCTTCACCACCAAGCCAGTGGGAAAGGGAACCGGGTTAGGCTTATCTATTAGCTATCAGATAATTGCTGAAAAGCATGGCGGAAAATTATGGTGCGATACTGCACCAAACTGCGGCACGAAATTTATCATCGAGCTGCCAATATCGGGCAACCATCAAGTTCATTAGGGAAATAATTATAGCACTTATGGTGTAACATGAGTTACGCTTAGGTAATTGATAATTGGCAATTAGCAATTGCTCTGAAGGTCTGTAGTGAGGACTTTAGTCCGCATTCACCTGAGGAATAAAATCAAATCCGGTAGCATCCGAATTATGTAGTGCGAGCGAGACGCTCGCGATCCACTCGCGAGCGAGACGCTCGCACTGAACGATTCAAATATATAATTCCGATGCTACCGGAAACGATATAAAATCCGAACGAGCGAACCAATTTTAGGATGGCGATTCCAGCGAAAATGATATGATTTAACCTTAACAAAAACGGTTCGTATTGCCCTTCATTTTGTGTTTGGGCTGCGGACTGAAGTCCGCACTACGAACCTTACTGATTGCGGTCATTCGAGCGGAGGCTATATCACTTAACCGCAACCTACTAATAAGGATTACGGCGTGGGATTGGGATAATTCGCGTGTACCGAATTGATTTCTGCTACGATATCTCGATCGAGAGTCACCTCCAAACTGCTAAGATTTTCCTCAAGTTGTGCGATCGATGTTGCACCGATAATTGTGCTAGTTACGAACCAACGCGATCGCACATAAGCCAAAGCCATTTGCGCCGGACTCAAACCGTGCGATCGCGCAATCTCAACATAGGCTTTCACGGCATCGTTCAGATTAGTTTTATCGTAACGTTGACCGAATCCTGCGAACAAAGCCAGTCGGGAATTTTCCGGGATTCCATTTAGATATTTACCCGTTAAAAGTCCGAAACCCAAGGGACTGTAAGCCATCAATCCCACATTTTTAAATCTGCAAGTTTCTGCCAAATTCATGTGAAAAGTCCGATTGCTCAAACTGAAAGCATTCTGAATCGAAATAACCTTCGGCAAATCGTGTTTTTCGGCTAATTCGCAAAACTCGCAAACTCCCCAAGGCGTTTCGTTGCTCAAACCCAAATAGCGAATTTTGCCAGCTTTAATTAAGTCAGCAAATACCTCTAATTGTTCCAAAATCGGTACGGTTTCGTGTTCTTGGGCGATGTCGTAATCTGGCGCACCAAATAGGGGCACGTAGCGATCGGGCCAGTGGATCTGATAGAGGTCGATGTAGTCTGTTTGCAGGCGCTTCAGGCTGTCGTTCAGGGCTTTTTCGACATTTGGGCGATCGATCTGATTTTTCCCTTCCCTAATCCACTTCAATCGAGTGCTTCTCCCCGCCACTTTAGTAGCTATAATGACTTTATCCCGCTGCTGTCGCGCCAACCATTCGCCGATATATTCCTCGGTTTTGCCCTGAGTTTCGGGTTTTCCCGGCACCGGATACATTTCTGCCGTATCGATAAAGTTGATGCCTCGGGCGATCGCAAAATCGAGCTGTTCAGCCGCTTCTGCAACCGTATTCTGCTGGCCGTAAGTCATCGTACCCAAACAGATTTCAGATACTAATAAGTCGCTGTTACCTAGTTTTTTGTATTCCACGATCTCAATTGCCGAAAAATTATAATATACAGCTCAGAAAAGTGAGATCGGCTTTCTCCTCTATTCCTCTTTTTCTCTGCGATCTCTGCGCCCTCTGCGGTTAAAAAAAATAAAATATCTCCGCAATTAAGTGCTAATATAAATAATTACTCTCCCTCCGATGTATGAGCAGTCGCCAGCCAAAAGTTCCATTTGTAAACCTTTACCTGCAACACCAACCAATCGAATCTCAAATAGCAGCAACACTTGCAACAATTATCCAGCACGGAGACTTTATTTTAGGTGAAGCACTGGCAGAATTTGAAACAGCCTTTGCAGCAGCTTCTGGAGTAAAATACGGCGTAGGAGTGGCTTGTGGAACTGATGCGATCGCCCTCGGACTCCAAGCTTGTGGCATCCATCCGGGCGACGAAATCATCCTCCCAGCCAACACATTTATCGCTACTATAATTGGTGTGATTCAAGCCAAAGCAGTACCTATTCTGGTAGATTGTGACCCGGAAACCGCCCTGATTGACCTCACAGCAGCCGAAACAGCAGTCAGCTCAAAAACTAAAGCAATTATCCCCGTACACCTCTACGGTCAAATGGTATCGCCTAGGGAAGTTTTAGATTTTGCTAGCCGCCACAAATTAATGATATTTGAAGATGCGGCACAAGCCCATTTAGCCGAAAGAGAAGGATACCGTGCAGGTTCCTTTGGTAAAGCAGCAGCATTCAGCTTTTATCCCAGCAAAAACCTCGGCTGTTTTGGCGATGGTGGGATGTTAATTACTAACGATGCAGAAATAGCACAAAAAATGCGAACTCTCCGCAATTACGGAGCACCCAGCAAATATTTGCACGCAGAAATCGGCACCAACAGCCGCCTCGATAATTTGCAAGCCGCCGTGCTCAATTTGAAATTGCCTTACTTGGAAAAATGGAATCGCGATCGCACCGACGCCGCTCAATACTACAATACTCTACTAGAACCCCTGAAACCCAAAGGCATTGTACCGATCGCCAATCACAGCGGCACAGGTCACATTTATCACCTCTACGTAATCCAGATTACTGACAAAAGCCCGTTACGGAAGCCCTCCCCTACGGGGGCTACGCCAACGAAGAGGATCGCCCGCAACACCCTTCAGGAACATATTACCCGAGAAGGCATCCAAACAGGCATCCACTATCCCGTACCTTGCCACCTGCAACCAGCCTACCAAAACTTAGGCAATCCGGGCGACTTCCCCCACACCGAAACCCTGTGCGAACAAATTTTATCCTTGCCAATGTATCCCGGATTGAGCAATACTCAGATCGAGCAGGTTGTAAGGGCGATCGAAAAATCAGTTGACAGTTGACAGTTGACAGTTGACAGTAGGAAGAGTTGACAGTTGACAGTTGACAGTTGACAGAAGGAAGACGCAATACTGAAGGAAGGCGCAATACTGAAAGAAGACGCAATGCTCTAGATGGAAGAATACACAGACAGTAAACTGTTTCGCGATCGGTATTTTACCTTTAATTAAGTTAATTTACTTAATTGTTTATAAAAGTTATGGTGAGGATGTTGCAAGCCATAGAGTAGAAATCTCAAAGCGTTGGAGTTGGGAATTAACAAATCTTTAACTCACCGTTCACAATCGCTTTCGCGTTGCGAATCCAGCGCGGCCATGTCAAAACTTCTCAAACCATGCAAATCCAGCGCCGAATTCGCATTGTTCTCAAGCGATACCTCATGGGGGAAGGTATCACGGTACTCCTAGTGCTGCTTTACGCCCCCCTGCTAGTACACTGGTACGACGGCTGGTTCAACAAAAACATCAGCATCGAACACGAATATTTCAGCCACGGAATAATTGGTTTACCCTACGCCGCTTATATTGCTTGGACAAACCGAAACTGCTGGCGGCGCTTAGGCGACTCGCCACATCCTTTGGGAAGCTTTTTGCTGTTAATAGCAACGCTTTTTTATCTGAGTCGCTTAAGCGATTTGGTGAATTTATCTCTACCACTAATGCTAGCCAGTATTTGCTTGTCTTTAAAAGGATTTTCCGGCTTAAAATTGCAAGCAATGCCGCTTTTGTTCGTATTTTTTGCCTCGCCAAATCACATTCCTTACCTCATAGAACCCTACGCCTTGCCGTTACAGCACTTCATTGCTCAAGTATCAGGCTGGATCTTAATTAAAGTCGGTCTGAACGTGAGAATCGAAGAAATTTATCTGTACGTAAACGATCGCATTGTCGAAGTCGCCCCTCACTGTGCAGGCTTAAAAATGCTGTTTACCAGTCTTTATGTCAGCTTAATTTTGATAGATTGGACGGGAGTTTGGAGTTCCCAAAAAAGAAGCATTTTGTTTTTAGTGGCCACATCTATCATTAGCATCACTTCCAACATTCTCCGCAACACTTTGCTGACTTACTTTCACGGAACCGACAGAGAGAGACTTTTTACTTGGTTGCACGCCGGATGGGGCGGAGACTTGTATTCTGCTTGTATACTAGGCTTATTGGTACTTCTCATCAACGGGATGGAAAAGTATTTCCCAAGCCAGCCTGCCGATTAATGAAACAAATGATTTCAGCACGGAAACTACTGCGGCGCTACCAAGTATCTAAAATTGTGGTACTGGTGTTTTTGCTGGTACTGGTTGCGGGAGTAGCAATTCCTGGCTACGCGACGGGAAGGTGGCCTTGGACAAATCCGCCAACAGTTACAAACCTCAAGCAGTTAAAAAGTTTGCGCCAACACGGGATGACACTTCCTGACTGGGAGGTGATCCGCATCCAGAATAACCTTCAAATTGGCGGACACAGATGGTTAGTTGAAGAAATTAAAAATCATCAAACAATTGCCATTTTATTGCTAATGCCTCAAAATTCCCCCAAAAACCAGCCGCAAGTAGAATGGCTAGATATTGATGGATTTCACCGGTGGCAAACAGATTCTCATCGCACTTTGAGGTTTACAGTTAAATTAGCGCCAACATCCGACAAGCCCTCACCTACTATCGAGACGAGGTTTTTCCGAAGCTGGACTTCTCAACAAACTTTTGCTGTCGTGCAGTGGTACGCTTGGCCTAATGGGGGTTCTCCAGCAACCAGCCGCTGGTTTTGGGAAGATAGCATTGCGAGGCTGTCGAACCGCCGCGCCTCTTGGGTTGCTGTCAGCATCATAGTTCCCATCCAACCGCAGGGCGATATTAAGATAGTTGAACCGCTGCTGGAATCTCTGGGCCAAAGTGTTCAGACTCAATTAATGGCAGAAATTTTCTGAGTTTAATCAAGAGGGCGATTGAAATCGCTTCTACACAAACAAAGACCGCCTCCGCGGGCTAGAAGAATCAAGAGGAAAAGTTAAACGAATTTGGTATCAAGAGTAGATATTTATAGTTGAGAATTGCGGAGATGAAACTTAAAAAACAGCGAAACATTGAAAATATTACCCTTTTTTATTATTTCAAAATGCCGGATAAATTCATAATTAGAAATCGCGTCGCTTTTTCCTTGGCTGGCCTGTATTCAAGTGCTTGGACTCTATCTTTCGCTGCTGTATTGTGGGGCTTTAACGGCAAGGTTTTTTCAGAAACGGCTTTAGCCCAATCTGTTGTTCCTAGTTCTGAGCGACTTGTGCCGCCACAGCCACTGCGCGTACCGCCACCGCCACCTACTAATTTCAACAGGGAAATTAACCCAGCTTTTCGGAATCGGCCGTACCGCCTGGGCCCGGGAGACCAGATTTCCGTTCAAGTTCAGCGCTTTCCAGAGCTAAATTTTACGGGTGCAATCAGCCCTGAAGGGGTAATTGTACTGCCGCTAATCGGCACAGTAAATGTGCGCGGCCTTACCGTCGAAGAAGCACAGCAGCGCCTCCGCGAGCGCTTTACTCAATTTATCAAAAATCCTCAAGTCTCGGCTGCTTTGCTCGTTCAGCGCCCGGTAGTGGTGACGGTGACGGGGGAAGTGGCCAGGCCTGGTTTTTATCCGCTGCAAACTCCGCAGCTTCCGGCGGCTTTGGCTGCTGCTGCTGGGACTACTCCGACGGCCGAACTGCGGGCGGTGCGGGTGCGGCGGACTTTGCCGGGTGGTGCTGTGGCTGAGCAAGTTGTTGATATTTTGACGCCGCTGCAAACTGGTATTGCTCCGCCGGATTTGCGTTTGGAAGATGGAGATGCGATCGTCGTACCGTATAAACAGGTTACAGCCGATCGCAAGTCCGATCGAGATTTAGCATCCAGATACAGCCTAGCCGCTGCCGCTGTCCCCGTTCAAATCACAGTCACCGGAGAAGTCAGCAAACCTGGTTTTTACACGCTTCCGGCGGGTTCAGGTCGAATTTCCGCCGCTTTGACGATTGCGGGGGGAGTCACGGGAAAAGCCGATTTACGAGCCGTGCGAGTGCGACGGACGCTGGTGGATGGCTCCTCGGTGGAGCAACCCCTCGACCTCTACACTCCCTTAGCAAAGGCTAACGATTTGTTTGATTTTCCTTTGGCCTCGGGAGATGTGATTGTCATCCCAGAATTGGACGCTAGTATCAAAAACCTAGACTACGACAAAGCTTTGGTGGCGCGTTCTACGCTGATGAAGCCCAAGATCTACGTTCGAGTTTTGAGTTACGCTAGTGGTAGTTTGACCTCGTTTTACCTAGAAAATGGCAGCAAGTTTTTGGATGCTATCAACAACTTGCCTGTGAATCTGGCTGATTTGCGGAAAATGGCCTTGATCCGGTTCGACCAAAAGCAAGGTAGAGCAATCAACCGCAAGATAGATGCAAAAGCTGCTTTGGAGGGCAATGTTTCTCAGAACCCGATGCTGGAAGATAATGATGTGATTGTGATTGGTCGGAATCTGGTAGAGCGTATTGGTTATGTTCTCAATACCTTTACTCGACCATTCCGGGATACTTTGGGATTTATTCTGTTTTTTGAGCAGTTGAGAAATGGGGTAAACAATCTGTTTGGGCCATCCAACAACAATAATAATAGGTAGTTAGTGGTTAGTTGTTAGTGGTTAGTTGTTAGTGGTTAGTTGTTAGTTGTTGTTAGTTGTTGGTTGTTGGTTGTTAGTTGGTAGGGGCTGTACCCCGTGCCAGCCCTCAGTTGTAAGTTGTCAGTTGTCATTAGTCAGCAGTGCTGTCCCCGATCGCAAAAATCAGTCATTGGTCATTGGTCATTCAGTAGGTTGTTACACATAAACACGCTTAGGGAGAGGCGGTTTTGTACTCGTAAACTCGCTTCTATCAAAGACTGTTAGCTAAACCCGCCGAGACAAGATACTACAGCGGTTCTCAAAAAAATGAGGTATGCCCTGTTTGCCCAATGCCCTGTTGGCTCAATGCCCTGTTTGCCCTGTTTGCCAATGCCCTATTATGCACGTCTGGTACCTCAGATGGGAGCTCAAAAGGCTATAGTTTTTTTTCCATCACCTACTTAGTTAGGATTTATAGTTAGCAATTCTTCAATCTAAAATCTAAAATCTAAAATCTAAAATAGTTATGACTTTATCAGTTGTCAAACGTTATTTGATTGCTTTTGACCAATACAAGTGGGTGGGACTAGCCACTCTTGCGGTGACTGTGGGCGTGTCCGGAGTAGTTGCCGTGCAGCCAAATCAGGCGCCGGTTTACGTTGCTAAAGGTACGCTGGCCTACAGCAAGCCGACCGTGATTTTTTCATCAACCACTACCAAGATTCAACAGGAAGGACAAGAAATAACTAAAGATAAGTTGCTCAATCAACAGGTCATCCAAGCAGCCGCCAAAAAACTCATTAAAGCAGAAAACAAATTAAATAAACAAGCAGCAGAACTAAATTCAGAAGAATTGAACGAAAAAGTAAAAATATTGACTAAAAAGCTGAAAGACGGCGTGGAGATCAAGATGCCGACCAAGAGTAATGACCCCAGTGCTTTGATTCAAGTATCGTACAAAAATGCCGATCGCCAAAAAGCAGAAAAGCGAGCAGAGGCGTTGATGAACGAAATGGTGATTTACAGCGAAAATTCTAATAATTTCAGCGTCCGAAAAACGATCGCCCAAATTAACCAACGCTTGCCGAAAGTAACTCAGGAACTCAGAGAGGTGGAAGCAAAACTTGAATCCTACGAAAAACGAGAAGAAACTTCTATTTTAGCAGTTCAGAGCGGTACTTTGCCGCAAGCGATTATCGCCACCGAACAGCAGCAGCGGCAACTCCGGGTGCAGTTGGGAGCAATAGTAGCTCAAATTAAAAGCTTGCAGGAACGCTTGGGATTGAATGGAGAGCAAGCTTACGTGGCTCAAGCACTGTCTGCCGATCCAATTATTGCACAACTGCGAGTGCAACTGTTTTCGATCGAATCTCAGCTCAAAATTCTGCGTAGCGACTTGCAGGAGGAACACCCGAAAATTGTGGAATTGCTCAAACAAAAACAAGCTTTTGAGCAGCAGTTACAGCAGCGACAATCGGAGGTGCTCGGGGGGAACGGGGTGGCGGCTCCACTCAGAAGTGCCGATCGAATTCGGATAGACTCTTCTTTAGACCCGGCGAGACAGCAGCTAGCTCAAAGTTTGATTGCTTTACAAACGCAGCGGGATGTGGTGCAAGAACAACTCAAAGGAGTAGAGAACACTGAACGACAATTGCGCCAGGAATACGCGAAAATCCCCAACAAGCAGTTAGAACAAGCGCGGTTAGCCCAGCAAGTGGCGCTGAAAAAAGCTCTCTACGATAAGATGCAGGCGGCTTTGGTAGATGCTGAGGCGGCGAGAGCTGAGACAACGGGGAGTTTGACAGTCGCCCAGCCTCCCAAAATTGATGACGTTCCGCCAAACAAGAAAGGTTTGCCGGTGATGCTGGCGGTGGGCGGATTTGTGGGATTGCTGCTGGGCGGCGGGTTCATATTTTTGTTGGGAATGCTCAACGGGAAGTTTTACAGTTGGGAAGAAGTGCGGGCGGCTTTGGTGGAAAAAGAGGTGCCAATACTGGCTGTTTTGCCTGAAGTGATTGTGTTTGATTCCTATGGGGAGGAGATGCCGCTGGCTTTGGAACCCAATTCGCCTTATTTAGAGTTTTACGAGCGGTTGCGGACTAATTTACGCCGAATTGGCGAAAAGCCTGTAAAAGTGGTGTTGCTGACTTCGGCGGCGCCTTTGGAGGGAAAGAGTTTTAGTGCTTACAATTTGGCAATTGCGTCGGCTCGATCGGGTAAACGGACTTTGTTAATTGAAGCAGATTTGCGATCGGGTTCTAATGTGGAATCTTTGAAAATAGCTGCGGATCCTCTGGCGGCGGTGGAACCTTTGCACTATTACGGCAATATGAGCGAGTGCGTTTTGTTGGTTCCAGAGGTAGAGAACCTATATGTCGTGCCGAGTCCGGGCAGTTTGCGGCAGGCTTCGGCGGTACTGGAATCGAGCGAAATGCGGAGGTTGTTTGAGGATGTTCGCAATCGCTTTGATTTTGTGGTAGTGGATTCTCCGGCGTTGAGCGAGTGCAACGACGCGCTGACGCTGGAACCCTATACGGACGGTATAATTTTGGTGGCGCGGGCTGGTTATACTCTGGCGAGTATGTTGTCTGAGGCTGCGGATCAGTTGCTGGAATCTGATGATGAGGATTCGCACAAATCGGGGCCGCGGCTGTTGGGGGCGATTATTAATGGTGCTGATATTGCGGTGAAGTACCGCAATGATATTGATGAATTCGAGTTGCCTTTGAGTGCTGTGAGCGATGGGGCGATCGAAGTGCGATCGAGGCAATTACCGCAGCAGTCTAAGTCAAAAAACAAAGCTATTAATAGTAAATTCAACTAATTTTACATTCGATAGCATCTTAGTTGTGCAGAGGTACGTAGTTGCGCTTCAGCGCTCCTGGCATTTAAGGTACGTAGTTGCGCTTCAGCGCTCTTTAAAAAACAGGTACGTAGTTGCGCTTCAGCGCTCTTGGCCTCTACGGTACGTAGTTGAGTTAGGATCGCAAATTAAATAACTTACAATTTTAATTATTATTGTGGGGGACGCCCATCCCACTTTCAAGAGTGGAAGTTATTTAATTGTGATTCCTTAGCTAGAGGGTTCGCATCCCAACTACATACCGTAGAGGTACGTAGTTGCGCTTCAGCGCTCCTGGCATTTAAGGTACGTAGTTGCGCTTCAGCGCTCCTGGCATTTAAGGTACGTAGTTGCGCTTCAGCGCTCTTGGCATTTAAGGTACGTAGTTGCGCTTTAGCAGCTCGCATCCCAACTACATACCGTAGAGGCACATAATTGGGCTTGGGCCCTCTTTTGATTAAAACCCACTAACGCAAATTGCTATTGATACTCCCCAGCCCGCTCCGGGACGGGGATTCTTGAAGAGTCCAGATACGAACTTTCAAGGGCGAAATCAAAGCGCCCCTACCCGCTCAGCTTAAATAAATCCAAGCTTTGCGTATACTTTTAGCTTTCTATGCTTTCGGAGTCCATCACTAATGCCAAAGATACGGTACGCTCAACAACCTGCCATTATTTGCCCTTTAACTGTTCCGAATCGAAGTCGGATATGTCCGTTGCCTGGATTTCTCAGAACTAGGATGTCTCAACACGTAGATGGTTATTCTTACTTACTGTTCCATTGTATCACAAATACTGAAGGCGGTTGAAACCGCCACCGACTTATCCCCGTGTCGGTAGCCCGGGGCCGGGCGGGCTCGTCCTTCGGTCAAAAGAGCTACTTAGGCAAATTGGTTGTTCAACGCAACGAAACCAGGATTAAGCTTCGAGTCTGTGAGTGAATTCAACCAGCTATCGGCGACACCGAAGTTGGAGACTGAGTTGGAATTAATCCCGACATTAGAGGCTCCGATTCCGCCACCCAGTAGCTCGTCGGCGATAGATTTGTTCACCAAATCTGCTCTTCCCTGCGCCGGAGCCCCAGACAAGCTGGAAGTCTTTCGCAGGCCACCGTTGAGTAGCTCGTCGTTTGTCAAAGTGAGACTACTTGCCGTTCTATTCCCAAATTCTGAGTCATTATCGACGATCGTCAGAACGGCGCTACTTTGGGTTCCAATCGTGGCGCCTGTCGGGTTGACCAAACTTAAATTGACAGTTTCGTCAAGCGGAAAGAAAGCGCCATCCGGGAAAAGGTCATCGATAATGGGAATAGTGATGGTTTTGGGTGTTGAATCCCGATTGGCAAAATTGACAGCGATCAAACCATTGCTGTAATCAGCAGGGGCTGTAGCAGTACCATCGGTCAAGTTGACAAAAGCTGAGACTGCACCGAGATCGCTGCCAGTGCGAGTGACTGTCACTGCTGCAACGGGCGTTCCATCTTCGTTGACACTGAAGAAAGGGGCACTAAATTGCAGGGTGCTGTCATTGTCTACGATCGTCGTAATGGCGGTGCTTTGCCCTCCAATCGTCGCATTTCCTGTCGGGTTAACCAAACTTAAATTGATAGTTTCGTTTGGCTCCACCAAAGTGTCGTTGACAATGGGAAGATTGACGATCTTGGGTGTAGAATCCCCAGCGGCAAAATTGACAGCGATCGGAGTATTGGCGTAGTCACCAGGGGCGATCGCAGTTCTATTAGTGAGGTTCACAGTAGCTGAAACTGCGTCAACACTACTACCAGTGCGAGTGACTGTCACGGCTGCGATCGGTACGCCATCTTCTCTGATCCTGAAGGTAGGGGCGCTAAATTGCAGGGTGCTGTCATTGTCAATGATGTCGAAAGTGGCGGTACTTTGGGTGCCAATCGTGGCATTGCCTGTCGGGCTGCCCAAAGTTAAGGTGAGATTTTCGGTAGGCTCTACCAAGGTGTCGTTGACAATGGGAATGCTGACTGTTTTGGGTATGGTGTCCCCAGCGCCAAAATTGACCAAGATCGGAGTATTGGCGTAGTCAGCAGGGGCTGTAGCAGTTCCATCTGCCAAACTGACGGTGGCTGAGACTGCACCGGTACTAACACCAGTGCGAGTAACTGTCACGACTGCAACGGGTGTTCCATCTTCATTGGTGCTAAAGGTAGGGGAACTAAATTGCAGGCTGCTGTCATTCTCTGCGATGTCCAAAATGGCGGTACCTTGGGTGCCAATGGTGGCATTGCCTGTCGGGCTAACCAAACTTAAATTGATTGTTTCGTTACCCTCCACCAAAAGGTCGTTGACGATCGGAATATCGATCGTCTTGGGTGTGTTGTCCCCATCAGCAAAATTGACAAGGATCGGAGTACCGGTGTAGTCAGCAGGGGTTGTAGCAGTACCATCAGCCAAGTTGACGCTGGCTGAGACTGCACCAATATTACTGCCAGTGCGAGTGACTGTCACGGCTGCGATCGGTACGCCATCTTCTCTAACCCTGAAGGTAGGATCGCTAAATTGTAGGGTGCTGTCATTGTCTAAGATGTTCAAAGTGGCGGTACTTTGGTTGCCAATAGTGGCATTGCCTGTCGGGCCAACCAAACTTAAATTGACTGTTTCGGTACCCTCTACCAAAGCGTCGTTGACAATGGGAATGGTGACGACTTTGGGTGTAGAGTCCCCAGCGGCAAAATTGACAGGAATCGGAGTACCGGTGTAATCATCAGGGGCGATCGCAGTACCGTTGGTCAAATTCACGTTGGCTGAGACTGCACCAGCACTACTGCCATTACGAATGACTGTGACGGCTGCAACGGGCGTTCCATCTTCGTTGACGCCAAAGGTAGGGGAACTAAATTGCAGGCTGCTGTCATTGTCTACGATGTTGACAGTGGCTGTGCTTTGGGTGCCAATGGTGGTATTGCCTGTCGGGCTACCCAAAGTTAAACGGACAGTTTCGTTACCTTCTACCAGAGTGTCATTGACGATCGGAATATTGACCGTTTTGGGTGTGGTGTCGCCAGCGGCAAAATTGACAGCGATCGGAGTATTGGCGTAGTCACCAGGGGCGATCGCAGTACCATCGGCCAAGCTGACGGTGGCTGACACAGCACCAGCACTACTGCCAGTGCGAGTTACTGTTACGGTTGTGATGGGGGTTCCATCTTCGTTGACACTGAAGCTGGAGCCACTGAATTGCAGGCTGCTGTCATTGTCTAGGATGTTCAAACTGGCGGTACCTTGCGTTCCAATCGTCGCACCGCCTGTCGGGTTAACCAAACTTAAGTTGACTGTTTCGGTACCCTCTACCAAGGTGTCGTTGACGATCGGAATATTGATCGTCTTGGGTGCAGAATCGCCAGCACCAAAATTGACCAGGATGGGACTATTGTTGTAATCAGCAGGGGCTGTAGCACTACCATTGGCTAGGTTCACAGTAGCTGAAACTGCTGCGGTATTGCTACCAGTGCGAGTGACTGTCACGGCTGCGCTTGTTGTCCCATCTTCGTTGACACTAAAGGTAGGAGCACTAAATTGCAGAGTGTTCGCAGGGGCAGTGTCATTGTCTATGATGTTGAAAGTGGCTGTACTTTGCGTCCCGATTGTGGCATTGCCTGTCGGGCTACCCAAAGTTAAGCGGATATTTTCGGTACCCTCTACCAAAGTGTCGTTGACGATCGGAATATTGACGACTTTGGATGTGGAGTCGCCAGCGGCAAAATTCACCAGGATCGGAGTATTGCCGTAGTCACCAGGGGCTGTAGCAGTACCATCGGCCAAGCTGACAGTGGCTGAGACTGCACCAGAGGCTACACCTGTGCGAGTGACTGTCACTGCTGCAATGGCCGTCCCATCTTCGTTGGCGCTGAAGACAGGAGCACTAAATTGCAGGCTGCTGTCATTGTCTGCGATGTCCAAACGGGCGGTACCTTGCGTTCCAATCGTCGCACCACCTGTCGGGTTAACCAAACTTAAATTGACTGTTTCGGTAGCTTCGAGCAAAGTATCGTTGACGATCGGAATATTGATCGTCTTGGGTGCAGAATCGCCAGCGGCAAAATTGACCAGGATGGGAGCATTGTTGTAGTCAGCAGGGGCTGTAGCAGTACCATTGGCCAAGTTGAGGCTGGCTGAAACTGCTGCGGTACTGCTACCAGTGCGAGTGACTGTCACGGCTGCGATCGGTACGCCATCTTCTCTAACCCTGAAGGTAGGAGCACTAAATTGCAGAGTGCTCGCAGGGGCAGTGTCATTGTCTACGATGCTCAAAGTCGCAGTACCTTGTGTCCCAATCGTCGCACCACCTGTCGGGTTTGCCAAAGTTAAGTTGACATTTTCGGTACCTTCCACCAAAGTGTCATCGACAATGGGAATGGTAATAGTCTTGGATGCAGAATCACCAGCGGCAAAATTGACCAGGATGGGAGCATTGTTGTAATCACCAGGGGCTGTAGCAGTACCATTGGCTAGGTTCACAGTAGCTGAAACTGCTGCGGTATTACTGCCAGTACGAGTGACTGTCACGGCTGCGATCGCTGTCCCATTTTCGTTGACGCTGAAGGTAGGAGCACTAAATTGCAGAGTGCTCGCAGGGGCAGTGTCATTGTCTACGATACTCAAAGTCGCAGTACCTTGTGTCCCAATCGTGGCACCACCTGTCGGGTTGGCCAAAGTTAAGTTGACATTTTCGGTACCTTCCACCAAGGTGTCATCGACAATGGGAATGGTAATAGTCTTGGGTGCTGTGTCCCCAGCGGCAAAATTGACAGGGATGGCAGCATTGTTGTAGTCAGCAGGGGCTGTTGCAGTTGCATTGGTCAAGTTCACAGTAGCTGAAACTGCGCCCTCGCTACCACCCGTGCGCGTCACAGTTACGGCTGCAACCGCTGTCCCGTTTTCGTTGACGCTGAAGGTTGGGGCACTAAACTGAAGGCTAGGCTGATTTGCCGTGCCTTGATAGTCAATCTTCCGCACCAGGTAGTCGGAACTATCGTCTTTGAAAGAGCTGGCGGTGTAGGCAGCGGTGGGGCTATCGTAGGGTTTGGCGGAGAACCGCAGTTCGTCAAAAGCAGTGTTGGTGAGAGGCTTGGCTTCTATCTTGAATTGGAAACTGCCATCGGTGCGATCGCCAGTGAAAGTCACTCCATCTGCACCCGCAGTAATCGCTTTTGGAGCGATCGGAGCGTTGAGACGAGTGATCGTAAAATTGCTGGCCGGTACCAGAGTCCCATTATTAAAGATTTGTAGCAAACCAACTTCATTACCTTGATCGCCAACTCCTGGGCTAGTTTTGGGACCCAAGGTGCTAAGGTCGATCGTGGCGCTAGTGATATTTTGGTTATCTGCCCATTTCAGCTTCAGCGCCTGAGATTGATTTGTGTTGGGATTATAGTTGATTTCCGCTCTAATTTTAGTGGTGTCGGTGAACCAACCATCATAGGAGGATGGGACACCAATACCAGGGCTACTGCCATAACTCAACCAGCTTTTAGGATTTTCATTAGTTGGTAAGGTGAGATTGGCGATCGCTTGAGGATTAAGGTAATCAGTTTCCACGCCATCAAAAGCTATCCCAGACAGTTTGATACCTTGATTCTGGGCAGCAGTCGGCCATTTTGTAATTAGGTCATTGACGCTGGTGAAATTAGTGGGTTGACCCAAAGAACCATTCAATGGAGTAGGCATAGCTTCTGTTTTGATAGTAATTAACGATTAAAAGTGACTGAAAACCAGAGAGTTTGGCTTTCTTTATAGTTATCGGTCACGATATGAAGTGTTTCATCGTCAATTACTGCGATCCGGATAAATTTCCGATAAATTTTTCAGCAATGCAAATAGCGGGTTTTCCACATACGTAGGGGAGAGTTTAAATAATTGTCAAGATACGTGAATTTACGTATAATTATCAAAATATGTGAAGGTGTAGTTGGACGGCAGCGGTGTTCTCGCTGGACTCTGAAGGTGAATACCGTTGGATTAAAGTTTTTTATCATTGCGAGGAACAAATTATTTGTAGGTGCGTCAAAGTAAAGATAGTATCCAAAAAATATCGAAAATCTCACAGCTACGCACACCCGCGACAATATTTGAGCCAACAAACCCAAAAATTGTTTGGTAGCAATACTTTTAAAAATTGCTATTAAAAGATGAGGTACGTTGTTGGGCTTCAGCCCTTCTTGGCTTAAGTGGTGATATAAGCTGTCAGTTATACCTCATCTTTTTGAGAAAGGCTATATATATTTGAATCGTTGAGCGTGCGAGCGTCTCGCTCACGATTCAGGCCGCGAGCGAGACGCTCGCACTACATAATTCCGATGCAACCGGAAATGATATAAAAACAATACGCTTGGGTTAGAGGTTGTCCGAAGAGAGGAACGATTGGCGAAAACTAACATTCCTCGCAATGACCGAAATAGGTTACTAATCCATAAAATCGCGTACTATCTAACACCCCGTGCAAACCAGCGCCGCATCAACTCAACCTGAAAACAATAACCATCACCAACTTCCTCAATCAACTC
Source organism: Oscillatoriales cyanobacterium (assembly GCA_004292955.1). Lineage (GTDB taxonomy): Bacteria > Cyanobacteriota > Cyanobacteriia > Cyanobacteriales > Microcoleaceae > Microcoleus. Next base: position 234,721 of record RDXX01000015.1, read on the forward strand.
CCGTTGCCTAAGCAAACCGACAGCATCAAAATCATCAGGAAACTCTTGTAAAATAGTTTCCCGACTAACGATTCCCCCTTCCCCTTGTGCAGCCAAAAACTGCAAAATAGCTAATCCTGCCGCATCTACTTGATTGCTTTGAATATCTGCAAAGAAGAAACTGCCAACACTTAAAGCCTCTGGGATTGCTGCTTCCACATCCGCTAAAGTTGCCAGTCGGCGGATAGAGGGAATTTGCTCGTTTTTGAGAGCGACAATTTCAGCGCAGAGGAGTTGTATTAGGAAAGGGTGACAGCGGGTGAGTTGCAAAACTCGATCGACCGCATTCGGTTCGTAACGCAGGGTAAAATCTTGGACGGGTTGCTCAATTAGTTGACGCGCTTCTGGTTCTTTTAGGTAGCTGATATGAACGACTTGGACATTGATTAAATAGCTTGCCCAACGCTGAAATTCTTCTATTGTATGACTGCCAGCTAGCATTACTTTGAAGCGGGGACGATGTTGAATGAGGTGACGCAACATTCCCAGAACATCTTGCTCGTCGAAACGTCCTTTTCTGATGGCATTATCTAGCGCCTCGAATTCATCTAAGGCAAGCAGGGCAATATTTTCTTGTAGCGCTGCTTCTACTTTCTCCAGCCATTCATCAAAGCAGGTGAAAGGGTCATATTGTAGTGTTTCTCGGTCAAGAAATGGGATAATTAACGCACTTTGGCGCTTCGCTGAAATTGCCATACTCTTGGCAATATTGTAGAGAAATCCAGCAGAATTACTTGCTGATGAAACTGGGCCTTGCAGGTCTACAAACATGGGAATAATATTGCTGGGTAGCAAGCGTCCTAGGTTGTTGAGTAGGGAAGTTTTGCCCATGCGCCGCTGACCGTACAGTAGCAAGGGTGGGCGGCGGCGGTCTAGGAGTAATTGCTCGATGCGCGTGCCGATATCAGTACGCCCGGTGAAGATTTCCTGCTGTTCTGTCAGGGGTACGCCGATGATATAAGGGCTGTCAATTTCTTGGCGAAGTTCGACTGCTTCTGCTAGTTCTCGTATATGGTTGGTGACTATTTCCGACCAATTGGTAGCAATGGGGCGAAAACGAACAGAATATTTATCGCTGCTGCGGGTGAATTCTCGTATTAAATTGTTTAATTTTTCTGCTACCGAACTGAGAGCTAAACGCTGGTTGTAAGGACTTTTCTGGTTGAGGGCTGCATCTACGTCTTGGCTGATATAACTGAAGCTACTGAGTATGGTGCTGACTTGACTGTTTGGTTCGCCGATCGATATACTGCGGTGAGCGTTACTTATGGCTGTTACGTCTGCACAGATTTCTAGCCTTTGTACATCCTGTTTAATCTTTGTTAGCCGATCGGACGATCGCCGATAGCTAGTATATCCAAAAAATATAAGTAAAAATGCACAAATGACTGCAAATACATAAAACATTAAAATATGAGCTAGCAATAAATTAATGCAGCTCGCTAAAATTGCTGTGTTAGATTTGCGTTAGGGAAAAAGAGAATAGAGTGCCCAGTACCTTTAGACTCTGGACACCCACGCTCCCCCTGAACATTACCGTTAAGCTACCGTTCAGAAGCTTTGATTAAACTTTTGAACAATTGGAGAGCTAAATGGCTAATTTTTATCGACCACTGTTAATTGTTGCAGTGGTGATTTGCGCCATCTTGAATGACGTACCTTTTAATGATCCAGTCGTGTTTCCCGTTATCATCCAATTACTCATGCCTATGGAGGATAGGAGCAAGGGCAAGGATGACGACAAGCATGAATAGCAACAGTGTGAATCGTTGAACTACTTTTTGTAATCAAGACCAGCTAAGTAAGGTGACAACTTACTTGGCTTTTTTGTTTTACACGATTACACCGCTTTAAACGAATACAGTCTGTTTTCGTTAATACATATTTGTATTATACATTTAGACGTGACTGACTTAAAAGTTTATGAAGTTGACTTGTGACTGACTTGTGACTGACTTGTGACTGACTTGTGACTGACTTATTGTTAACAATGAAATTATTGCATAAATTGGCTCCGCAAGACCGATTGCCAGCCCCCTAGAGGCAAGAGGCGGTTTCAGCCTCAAAATTATCCAACTTAACTGCGCGATAGCTTAGCTTATTTCTAGCACCATCTAGTAGCAAAAGGTGAGTACATGATTCAGCGTTAGAGGCAAATTAGTTCTCACGGCATTTACTTTTAAAAATGAGCGAATAGCTTTATCTGTTGCAAACCTTCTTCATGCCAATCATCCCCAGTTTCCCCCTCTTCCAGACTAAATAATCGTTCTCGACAAAGGATTTGCAGCAGCAGAGGCCAGCATTTACTTTGATTCAAAATCCATTCGACATCTTCATCAGCAAAAGGAATGGGCGAACTGCTTATCAACTCCCGCGCCTCAGGTTCTGTCATAGCTCCCAGAGTTGTAGTATATCCAAAAATATTGAAAAAAGGCGAACTATGTCCCGTGCTAGTCGCTAATTCGATCGGTGATTCAGGAGCAGCTAAAACAAATCCTAGATTCCCATTTGTTTGGTTGGTTGCTAAAGAACGCAAACTTTCCCAAAATCCATCATCTAATTCCGGACAGCGTTGTAAACCGACACCAATTTCGTCTAGTAAGATGACTGTCGGCTGATGTAAATTACGGCTAACTACATCCATAAATCTATCCAAGTCGCAAGGATTAGGCACTGCCATTTTCAGGGATTCTAAAATATATCGCAGCAGCCCTTCCCGATTCTGAAGTCGCGAATCTTGAAAATCTACGAATATCCAGCGATAGTTTTCTGGATTGGGCAACCAGTCAGATTTTTGATTGGGACGTAACTGTTCTATTGATGTGGTGGTAATGTTTTTTAAGTATTGCAGTAGAGAAGTTTTACCGCTGCGCTTTTTGCCGATAATGGCCGCATTTTGCAATGGAAGGCGTTTGAGCAAATTGAATAGGCGTTTGAGTTCTTTCTCGCGTCCAAAGAAGCAGCGCGGATGGGTGATGGGATTCCCAGTTATAAACGAAGAAGTTTCCTCAAAGATTTGTTGTGAATTAGGCTGAGGTGACTGAGGATTTGTTATTTCTAGAGTGGCAATGGTGTTCCACTTAAACCCCAATTTCTCGCTAATTTCAACAAAATTTCGATAATCAACAGGTTGTCCCGCCAGAAATTTCGTGACAGTAGATCGGGATAATCTCAATGTTTCAGCCAAATCCACCTTACTCGCAAAGCCCCTCATCACTACAGCCGATTGGACTTGTTCAATGCACCCTGGAGAAACTCTAAGCGATCGCCCCATAATTATTATCAGCAAATAATATTTATTCGATCGTTAATCTGCAATATGCTTGTAGATTTCCAGCAAGATAAATGTTTAATAATCATTTAAATATTAACCAACTATTGTCCTGCGATAATTCTAGCACAATCGATCGCACTCCTCAACAAGAACTTTTGCATCAAGCTCATTCCTATTCTCTGGCAATCCGTGGATTCATCATCACCAGTGTTTTGCTCTATCTTGTAGGTATCGGTTCCTTTGTGGCTGGCAAAGTTCCAGAAGGAACAATTAACACCGCCAGCGAGTTAACACTCAAGATCCTGTTTGTGCTCGTCAAGCTCGATCGACAAAACACCGATCGCCTAAATCGCCTATCCATAGACCAAGACTAACCACGGTATAACCGCTGGCCCGATCGCACTCTCAGGCAAAATCCAGCCAGGGCGATCGTCCGCCAGCTTATATCATCCGTCATTGGCCGGACATAATTACTTAAAAAATGTGTCGAACTATTGATTAGATTCCGGGCGTTTCTGGCGCTTATTCTGGATAAACTGTTCCAAATCTGCGATCGCATCTTCAAAATCCGACAAATTAATTTTCTTAGCTTTAGCCTTCTTCGGCGGACTCACAGACTCACTCGCAGGCTTAGCTTGAGGCGACGGAGACTGAGGCTGTGCTGCTTCTGGGTTGGAAGCTTCTATATAATCAAACAATTCATCCAGGGACTGAAAAAAAGCTTGAGCCGAGGCCCGGCGTGAATCTTTCAAATCATCCTCATCCATCATAAGCCACTCCATAGACTTCAAAACTTGCCTAGAAACTCTGCCCACCGGCACGTGCAGATATTAGACATCAAAACCTCAATCAACTAAAATCCTTGAGAAATTTCGCTTTTATCCTCTTGCGAGATCCCCCTAAATCCCCCTTAAGAAGGGGGACTTTGAGAAGAATCCTGTCCGCCCCTTAAGAAGGGCTTGACAAGGGGAACTTTGATCGCCTCTTGTTCCCCCCTTCTTAAGGGGGGCTAGGGGGGATCTGGGCCCTATCGTCAAACAGTAGACCGACACTGCATTTGACTTTCAGTTGACACGGCTTACGCATTGTCAGCCATCAATCTGTACTTAACTTTACACCCGCCGACAGGGTGATTTGAGACTTGGCGCACAGCCAGCTCAACATAATCGACCCTAAAAAAATCTCAGTTACTGTCTAATTAACCCTAGTCTAGTCGAGAATAAGGACACAGGACTTATGCAACTATTACCGCTGTTCAAAGGTTGCGATCGCAACGCACCACCTCGAAAGGACGGACAGACGGTGTTTTTTGCTTGAGTCCTAAGATTTCAAAGGCATTAGGAGATTTTAAGGTGACTCAAGGATTTGATTACGATTTAGCAATTATCGGCGCCGGCGTGGGCGGGCACGGGGCCGCCATACACGCGGTTAGCTGCGGGCTGAAAGTGGCAATTATCGAAGCAGGCGACATGGGCGGGACTTGCGTCAACCGCGGCTGCATTCCCTCCAAGGCGCTGCTGGCGGCTTCCGGGCGGGTGCGGGATATGCGGAATGCCCACCATCTCAAGACTTTGGGAATTCAGTTGGGAAGTGTGGATTTCGATCGAGGGGCGATCGCCAATCACGCTAATACTATTGTTAGCAAACTGCGCGGCGACTTGACAAACAGCCTCAAACGTTTGAACGTCGATGTCATCCAAGGTTGGGGCAAAATTGCCGCTGCTCAAAAAATTGCGATCGAAACCGATAAAGGCGAGAAAACTATTACCGCCAAGGATATTATTCTCGCCCCCGGTTCAATTCCCTTCGTCCCTCCGGGGATAGAAATTGACGGCAAAACTGTATTTACTAGCGATGATGCTGTCAGATTGGAATCTCTACCGAAGTGGATCGCAATTATTGGCAGCGGTTATATTGGTTTGGAGTTTTCGGATATTTACACAGCCCTCGGCTGCGAAATTACGATGATTGAAGCTCTAGATCAATTGATGCCAACTTTTGACCCGGATATTGCTAAATTAGCAGAACGAGTTTTGATTGCACCGCGCGATATTGAAACAAAAGTTGGTTTGTTGGCTAAGAAAATTATTCCTGGTTCGCCCGTAATTATTGAATTAGCTGATTTCAAAACTAAAGAAGTTGTGGAAATTTTGGAAGTTGACGCTTGTTTGGTAGCAACTGGTCGAGTTCCCGTCAGCAAGAATTTGGGGTTAGAAACAGTTGGCGTCGAAACGATGCGCGGCTATATTCCAGTTAACGATAAGATGCAGGTTTTGGTAGCAGGAGAACCGATCGCGAATTTGTGGGCGATCGGCGATGTTAACGGCAAAATGATGTTAGCCCACGCTGCATCTGCTCAAGGAATTGCCGCCGTCGAAAATATTTGCGGCCGCACTCGCGAAGTTGACTATTTGAGTATCCCAGCGGCGGCTTTTACTCACCCAGAAATTAGCTATGTGGGAATGAATGAACCTGCGGCGAAGGAGTTAGGAAAAACCGAAGGGTTTGAGGTCGCTTCTGTCAAGAGTTATTTTAAGGGAAATTCTAAGGCTATTGCGGAGGGTGAAACCGACGGTATGGCTAAGGTGATTTACCGGAAAGATACTGGGGAATTGTTGGGAGTTCACATTTTCGGTTTGCACGCTTCGGATTTGATTCAGGAGGCGGCAAATGCGATCGCCCAGCGGGATTCTGTGAACACTTTAGCATTCCGAGTTCACACGCACCCGACGCTTTCGGAAGTGTTGGATGAGGCTTTCAAACGGGCGGCGGGCGCGGCGGGCGGTCATTAATTTGTAGGGGCGGTGTTCTTTTTTTACACTCCTGGACGCACTCCACGCAAAGAAACCGGGTTTTTTACTTAATCTGTGGGTTGGAACGAAATATTTTCCTAAAAAAACCCGGTTTCTGGCCCCCGCGCGTAAGTGCTATTTTTAGATACCCGACTTTTTCAAGAAGTCGGGTATCTAGGTATTCTAATTGTTCAGGTTTCATAAAGCTATTCCCTCTTTACGGATATTTCTCAGCAAAGGGTCTTGATAATTAGTAAACCGTTCTTCATTCATAAACTGGCAGCTAATCACTTCATCATTTTGGAGCGACAAATCTGCTACAATCTGAAGAGTTCTATCAATTTCGACCCCCGCTTGAACTGGGGCTTTGAGAACTACTAACACATCTATATCAGAGTCTGGATGTGCGTCACCTCGCGCTTGGGAACCGTAGAGCACCATTTTGACAAGGCGACTGTCGTAAAGTTGCTCGAAGTGCGATCTGAGTTGCGTTAGGATGTTCTTAAGTTTATCATTAATGCTCATATTTTTTGTTGTAAAACTTTTTATGGCTGTGGCGCTACATAATCATAGTATTCACCATCTAGGATTAACTTCGCCGCTGAAAGGCTTTGATTAATGTTTCAATTATACCCATCCTGCCAATAGAAGTTTTTGCAGACGGAGCCGAGGATGGACGATCGACCATTTTAGCCAGTCGTTGCAACAGAACTTGCGTATCTTTCGGCCTGTCTTTCGGAAAATAACCCATTAAATCGTCAATCAAATCTGCTAGGGGCTGCGATGTTTTAGTAGCTATATTCCGCCAAATTAACTTTCCAGAACGCAAATCTTCCTGCAAATTTCTTGGTTCTTGAGCTGTTAGCAAATAGACAAAAGTTCTGCCCAATGCAAAAAAATCAGAACGCGGTTCAGAGCGACCCTTTTTTTGTTCTTCAGGAGTGTAACCCATTGAAGAAATTCTTGTTACTTCTCCACTTGTTCTTTGAATAGTTTCTGTCATTTCTCGCACCGCGCCAAAATCAATCAATACTAATTGTCCGTTAGACCTACACATAATATTTTGTGGCTTGATATCGCGGTGGAAATAATTTTGACTGTGAACGAGATTTAAAATTTCTGTCAGTTGTTTGAGCCAGTCTATAGCTTGTTCCGAGTCTATGGGCGTATGGTTCTGTTTTTCTAACCACTGCTGCAAATTATACCCTTCAATTTTCTCCATTACCAAGCAGTGCAAGGAATTGGCACTATTCTGAGGTCTGAAGGTAAAGTAACCGTCTGACTCTACTTTAGGAAGTCCCGGATGCTTCAGCCGCTGCAAAACGCTAGCTTCTCTTTGAAAAAGTTCCACACCTAGAGTATCGTTGTTCATGAGAACTTTCAACACTTTCCGAGTAGCGTCTCTATCTCTGACTTCATAAGTTCTGCCAAACCCTCCTTCTCCCAAACCTCTAATTACCCGATAGCGATCGTCTACCAACAACTTAGAACCGCAGTTTTGACAAAAGTTGAGAGTGACAGGGTTTTCTGGATGGCGGCAGTTGGGATTAATGCAGTTGCCACCACTCCACGACTTTACTAGAGGTGCATATTGATTGCCAATCACGTTTAGCTGCGGCTGCTGTGGCTGAGGCGAAAAAGAATTAACGCTCGCTACTGATTGATTTTCAAGAACGTTTAGCTGCGACGGCTGCGACTGAGGCGAAGAGGAGTTAACACCACTTACTGATAGCTGTTTTAGAGATTCACGGCAATGTATGCAAAAATTATTTTCTGCTCGATTTTCATGCCCCTTACTACACCGTAAAATAGAAATTTTATGCCTTGTTTGTTGCTGTGGCTGAGACTCAAAGGAATGGGTAACAGGTGATGGAGGTTGTTGTCGCGACTGAGATGAATGTATGTTAGTCGCTGGTGCTTGCCGTTGCTCTAACTCAGATGAATTGTTGCCAGGTGTGGGTAGTTCCTGCTCCTCCTGGGGGGATGGAATAATAATCGTATGTGATGGGTGATTTTGCTGTTCTTGAGATGGATTGACGATCGCACTTGGCAACCATAATATTGAATTCTGATTGCCTGTTTGAGACTTTTCAGCCCTGCGACTTTGTACACCCCCAAGCGCTTGCCAAGTCAAAGGTGCTTCTGCTGGATTCTGAAAACTCACTGGCAAGAAAGTTACACCGGGAAATCTATTTTCCAGACGGTTGAGCTTTTCCCGTGCCTTCCGCACTGCAAGGCTGACAGAATTTCCAGCCACAAATGCTTCCAAAAAACGCTGCAAAAACTTCTGTGCTACCTCATCCGGCACAATTTCTCGCATAACAATGACATTTGGAACTCCTAAATTGCTAAGTTGCTGTGCTATTCCTAACCCATCGCAGGAATTGAAAATTGCTAACTGCAAACCATGCTTTACCGCACCTGAAATATCATATTTCAAATGATCGATAGTTATACTCTCATCCTGATTGAGTTCAATCACGCCTCTAGCAGCATCATCTTCACTGCTGCTATGACCGGCAAAGAAAAATATCTGCGGACTTTGCTTCTCAATCTCCTCGCCTAATTTCTCACAAGTCGGCTCATCTAAACGAATAATTTCACCATTCGAGTCTCTAGACAAGAAATTGTGCAGCGATTCCCAGTCTTTCTCTGTCTTAATTATCGTGGTATTACCAACCGTTTCTTTCTTGCCAAAAACTGCTAATACTTTAACTTTTTCTCTGGGAATAGGTGGTTGTTTTCGCACGGGCAGAAATAAACTCGCCGAGGCTTTCGCACAGTTTTTTCGATGAAAAACATCCCAGCTATGCCAAGGCAACCGCTGTAAATTTGGGTCTTTTGTCTTAAAAATAAATCTAATTTCTTCTCGTGGATCGGTTAGTTCGGATAATAGTTCATCTCTGATCGGAGACATATGATGAGAATTTAGCCATTTATTAATATTGGACTCCAATTTTCGCGTGTGTGTTGCTATTTCCTTAATAGCAGGGTTAGGACTTGTATAGCCACCAATTCGGGTAGCAGACCTCATCGGGTCTACACGAGCGAGATATCCTGACTTCCAAAGTTCATAGTGCTCGCGGATCTCTGGACTTTGAGGCAACTTGCCTTTAGTATCAACAATACAACGATGCTCTACTTCTGTCTCAATACGAAGTGTGACAGTAAAACCTCTATCAAAATTACCCTCTACTAAATCGAGAAGAACTATTTTACCCATTGCCCCTCCTGGTCAATTATTTAAATTATAAAATTTTGCGTAACACTTGCATCACCTAATTCAATTTTGATATTAAATTCTTCTCCGGGTTTACCATTAAGATTTAATTGAATCCATTCCCTATAATTTCCAGCTTGGTCTTCGACGATAGTTTTAGCAGATATTGTATCAATCGCCACAAACTTCAGACTGTACGGGAGATTTTTGCTGCCGATGGGATGCACTTGCAGGCAGATATCCATTTCTTGATTTGGCTTTTGGCTCACAGCAACTACCAAGGCTAAAGAATGACTATTCGGTGACATTCCCAATACAACCTGCTGTGCTTTGAGCATGGCATTAGAACTAACAGATCTGCTACCCAAAATCAGCTCTAGTCTTTGCTCATCCAAAACTTCTTGTACAGTTTTCCAAATATCGTTAACGACATTTTGAAGCCACTGACTCAAGTTTACCAGCACTTCAGTAGGTACAACAGCTTGTTCCTTTACTGGTAAAGTTAGCTGCACATCATCAACAGTAATTCCTAATATTTCCTTCAATTGCCCAGATTTAAACAGTTGCTCAAGCCGCTGCAACCGATCTAGCGAACCTTCCAAAACCAGATGCACAGAATCTTCATCATTTTCTTCTATTCTGCGTATATCCATAAAAAACATCCTAAACTCGTTGTAAATACTGAACTATCTCTGTCAACTTTTGCGGATCTAGATTTTCAATTGATATCTTCAATAACAATGTACCCTCAGCACTCTTATCTAACTCCATCTTTTTAGGTTGTAGCTGCTCTTCCATACGGTTTAAGACTTGCTGCATAGTATTTTTAATATCTCCCATTTCTGACAACAGGATCGACATAGAATCATCTATGGTTTTTTGATTTTTTTGCTGTTGCTCTGCTGAATCAGCATGAACTTGAGCTAATAACTGCGCCTGAAAAATCCTGCGAACCTCTGGCACATACTTGATCTGAGCAGCAAATTGTTCGCACACCCGTTGAAATAAAACTTCCCTGACTTTAGCTCTGTAGAATTCAGGCAAATCACCATACCTGCTCAGCGCCTCAGCTATCAAGTTATCTTTAATTCTTTGAATCCGCTCCTCAGCCAACTCCCCTTCAGGAGTCAGCAAAAATGCAATTTCATCAATCGAGCTAATTAGTGGCTCAATATCTTTTAATTTTTTAACTTTTCCGAGTTCCCTTGCAAGTCGAATAAATTTCTCATTCAGTAGTTTAATATCTGCCTCGTGTTCAGGTGGATAAGATGGTTCCGGGGGGTATTCCACCATCACCATGAATATCTGTTGCGGCTCAAACTCCCCCATCAATTGATACTGGCACTCTAAGGCAATCTTTTGCAAAGCTGAGAGCCAGGAAAACTTGAGCGCCTTTTGCAGGTGATGATTGATCAGTTTATCGTCTTGTTTCAGGTAATTACCGAGAGACTCGACTCCTTTGCAAACAGCCCGATTCGGATAATGTGCCAAAATGTTGGTCGCAATCCCAGCCACAATTGCCCCGAGAGTAAAACTTTCCATCCTTTTTTGCCGTCTGCGTTCTTGAACATGGATTGCTTTTTAATATAAACTATTTTAACTGTGATAGGCATCTCAGCAAAAAATCTCAAACCTATTACGATCGCCCTTTATCCCCTTAATCCCCCCTATCATGCTCCAAATCCGCCGCCGTCCGCCCAGCACCTCAGTCTCCGTACTCTACCTCAGCTACAAAATCGCCGTACCCGACGCCGAACCCCGGCACATCCTCGAAGAAATTGTTTGGCAAAAAGAGGTTGAAGTAGCCCAAAAGCGCGATCGCACGCCTTTAGCCGAACTTCACAAAAGACTCCCCTTTGCACCCCCGATCCGCGACTTCCTCGGCGCACTCAAAAACGGTAAAACCACACCAGCAATCATCGCAGAAGTCAAAAAAGCTTCCCCCAGCAAAGGCGTAATTCGCGAAGATTTCGATCCCGTGGCGATCGCCCAAGCATACCAAGAAAACGGCGCCAGTTGCATCTCCGTACTCACCGATGAAAAGTTCTTTCAAGGCAGTTTCGACAACCTCGCTAAAATCCGTGCCGCCGTCGATTTGCCCTTACTTTGCAAAGAATTTATTATCTATCCTTACCAAATCTATCTCGCCCGGATTAGCGGCGCCGATGCTGTATTGTTAATCGCTGCCATCTTATCTGACAAAGACTTACAATACTTTGTGAAAATTGTCAAGACTTTGGGGATGACGGCCTTAATAGAAGTTCACACTCTCGAAGAACTCGATCGAGTATTAACCCTAGAAGGAGTCAACCTAATCGGCATCAACAACCGCAACCTAGAAGACTTTTCCGTCAGTCTAGAAACCACCAGCCAACTATTAGCCGATCGCCAAACCGAAATTCAAGGAAAAAACATCCTCACCGTCAGCGAGTCAGGAATCCATACAGCCGACGACCTCACCCAAGTTGCCAGCGCCGGAGTCCAAGCCGTCCTCATCGGCGAATCCCTAGTCAAGCAGCCAGATCCGGGTGCTGCTTTAGCCTCCCTTGCCAAGACACATCCGCCCATCACCAAAGGCGAGACTGCTTGACCAAAGAACGAGCCCGCCGGGCCCCTCGATGCGAGACATGGGGATAAGTCGGTAGCGGTTTCAACCGCCTAGAAGGGGTTGCACGGCTTTAGCCGCCGTGGTACAATAGATTCAAGCGAGTAGGAGCAACCATCTACGCGACGAAACATCCTAGTACTGAGAAATCCAGGCAACGGACATATCCGACTTCGATTCGGAACAGTTAAAGGGCAAATAATGGCAGGATGTCGAGCGTACCAACCTGGCAGAGTGATGGACTTTCCAAGCGATAGAAGCATAAAAGTATACGCAAAGTTTAGAGTAATCTAGACTGAGTGGGTAGCGGCGCATTGAACACGCCTGTGTGAAACCTTTATTGGAATCGCACGAATCCCCCCGATTCATCGGTGGGGTTAGTTCAAAAACACCCCCGAATTCTGATAAAAAATGATTGAGTAGGTAAATAATCAGAAATTCTAGCCTGCATCGACTCAAGCGCCTAACTGCAAAAAAAATAGCACTCAAAGCTATATTGCAGAGAAATATTTTGCCAGAAAGCAATTAAATCTATTCGCTGTCGCCAGTCGATCGCAAAATTTAGCGTTACCAACGCACCCAGCCCCGAATATTCGATCGGCAAAGCAGGGGTTTTTGTAAGGTTAGAAAACAAATAAGAAGTCGGGCATCTAATGTTCACCTGTGATGCCCCATGCACTTGCAATGGGGTATCGGTTCGCTGAGGTATGTTAGCTTTCATGGAGCCAATTCCCCTTCCTTCGTACATTCATTATGAATTGTTACTTCAATTGTTAGAACGCAAAACAATGTTTGCTGTCAGTCCACAATCGCCCCAACAGCAACAAGTTCACCAACTTATTATTACCCTGCGTAAAGCCCTTGCCATTCAAAAGCAATTAGAACAAAGCTGCGAGCGATCGAACTTGGCAGTAGAATACCGTTGGTCTTTAAATGAAACTAACCATACTGGCATTAAAAGTTAAAAAACTTAGAGTACCAACCGATCGTATTTGATTTATTCTGTAGAACTCCCATCGAAAAAGTTAGGACGACATAATGGACAACAAGTTAATGCTGATGATTCCCGGCCCTACACCGGTGCCGGAAGCGGCTTTGCTAGCAATGGCAAAACACCCGATGGGCCACCGCAGCAAGGAATTTGACGCGATTTTTGCCGAATGTACCGAAAATCTCAAATGGCTGCACCAAACCAGCGGCGACGTACTGAGTTTGACGGTTTCCGGTACCGGCGCGATGGAAGCTGGGATAATTAATTTCTTGAGTGCGGGCGATCGAGTTTTAGTCGGATGCAATGGTAAATTTGGCGAACGCTGGGCTGAAGTCGCACAAGCTTACGGTTTAAATGCCGAAATCGTCAAAGCTGAGTGGGGTCAACCTTTGAACCCCGAAGACTTCCGCGAAAAACTCGAAGCAGATACTGAGAAGCAAATCAAAGCTGTCATCGTCACTCACTCAGAAACCTCTACCGGTGTCCTGAATGACCTCGAAACCATCAACCGCCACGTCAAAGCCCACGGCGAAGCTTTAATTATGGTTGATGCTGTCACCAGTTTAGGTGCTGTCAGCGTGCCAATGGAAGCTTGGGGGCTAGATGTGATTGCTTCTGGTTCTCAGAAAGCTTACATGATTCCCCCGGGTTTGGGTTTTGTAGCCGTTAGTCCTAAGGCTTGGAAAGCTTACAAAACTGCCACACTGCCCCGCTATTATTTAGATTTGGGTAAATATAGCAAAGACGCTGCCAAAAATACGACTCCTTTTACTCCGCCAGTCAATATGTTTTTTGCGCTGCAAGCATCGCTGCAAATAATGAAAGGCGAAGGATTGGAAAACGTTTTCGCCAGACACAAGCGCTTGATGACAACTACTCGCGCCGCTGTAAAAGCTTTGGGTTTGCCATTATTTGCTGCTGATGATGCCGCCAGTCCTGCCATTACCGCAGTTATGCCGCCTGCGTCTGTAGATGCTCAAAAAGTGCGAACTTTGATGAGAAAGAAGTTTGATATTGCTCTCGCCGACGGACAAGACCATTTGAAAGGTAAAATCTTCCGCATCGGTCATTTGGGCTTTGTGTGCGATCGCGATATTCTAGCAGCAATTTCCGCTTTGGAAGTCGTGTTGCAAGAATTGGGTCATGAAGGCTGCCTTCCTGGTGCCGGTATCGCCGCTGCTGCGAAAGAGTTAGCTGGATCTTAATCTTAGTTATTAAAGGATTTTGGATTTTGGGTTTTATCTCAAATCTAAAATCCTTTTAATAGGCTTGGGATAACCAATCAAAGATTTTATCCAATTGTTCCAGAGTGACTAAACCGTACTGCCACAGAACCATCGGCAAGGAATTAGGGTCTCGATCTCGCTGCCGTTTTTCGTCACCGCCAACACGTTCGGCGACAGCGATGGACGCGGGAGAGATTGCCAAATCTTCTTGTAAAAATCGAATTAATCTAGTGTATGTAGCGGGTGCCATGTGATTTTGTCTCCATGTATAGGACACCATTTTCTGATGCGAACCTGATGTTTTTGATTAGTAATAAGCCAGTTTTAAATCTGTCTCTTGGCCGTCGATAGCTGTTAAAACAGTATTAGCGGTTGTGGAAAATCCCAAATTTACTGCTGAGTGTGACTCTAAAGCCAACCTTTCCCCAGAAGTGAAAGGTTTTGCACTTTTGCTGCTGTCTGCCCGATCGCCTGTTGAGCGCGATCGAACTTAAACTGAATACCTCGGTATTGTGCAACGCGAATCTGAAGAAATTCTGCTACCTAAACTAATTGCACTGTTGTTCAGAGTTTAACTTCATCTGCGAAAGTGCAGAATCCGCAAATCTACTTCGGCAATATTTGGTCAGATATGTCGATCGCAGCCGACCTTGCTACCTTAAGTTAACTTTGCCACTTAATTTGGCTTGTAGCATCTTACTTCCGACAGGTTTAGTAGATTCAGGTTTGGCGCCAGAAGTTCCAGAGAATTTCTTTTCGTGCCAGGAGCCCGATCGGCTGAGCATCGTCTCTCAGGATTGGTAACGAGTCGCTGACTCCTCTCATACCTGGAACTAACAATCTACAGCTTCTGCAAACAAGCTCAAGCCCAGACGAACTAAGATTGACATCGTAGCAAATCTTTTGGTCTTTGTGCTGTATCTTACATTAATACTTTAACAGATATTATCAAGTTTTGTAAAGTTTATTAATTTTTTGAGGTTTTCTCGAAGCCGAACTCAGCGGGAAAGGGAGAGGGGAGAGAGGGGGAGAGGGGAGAGAGGGGGAGAGGGGGAGTGACTTCAGAAACCGGGTTTCTACTAAATTTTGCGACTGGGAACCAGAAATACACCTAGAAACCGGGTTTCTAGCCCCATGTGTAAGCCCTGAAAATGTCCGAAGTGTTACTGGAAAAACTCGATTTCAATCCGATCTCCCACTTTGACACCAAGTTCAGCAGCCCGGCCACCCCGGATCTCGATTACTCGATCGACAGCAGTATCGGGCCCGTAGGTGGGACAAGGATCGGCTGTACAAGGAGGTGCCTCTGCTGCGATGGCTGTCACGACTCCATCCCGCAGAAAAATCATATCCAGAGAAATCTTGCAATTTTTCATCCAAAAATTGACCCAGCGCGCGGGTTTAAACTCAAACAGCATTCCTCTGTCATCGGCCAAAGAAGTTCTGTACATTAAACCCATAGCCTGTTGTTCGGATGTTTTGGCGACTTCAAGTTCGATCTGGCGATCGGCTATCCGAGCTCTAGCAGAAACAGGCAAAACTTGACCGGATGTTGTCGCCGTCGGAGACTGCGACGCCAAAGTACCAGTAACACCAGAATTTGCGACAGGTAAAGCCGGCGAACATCCAAGCAAAAATATAATTACCCCAATATTTAGGAAATTAGTTAAATAACTCATAAAGATTTTAGATTGGGAATGGGGAATTGGTAATGGGTAATTGGTAATGGGTAATTGGTAATTGGGAATTGGGAATTGGTAATTGGAATGGGACTTTTTAACAACTGTCAACTGACAACTGTCAACTGACAACTGTCAACTGACAACTGTCAACTGACAACTGTCAACTGACAACTGTCAACTGTCAACTGACTTCAAGCTTCGCGCATCACGTAACCAACACCGCGCACAGTCTGAATCAAGCGCTTCTCGCCATCATCTTCAATTTTGAGACGCAGATAGCGGATGTAAACCTCAATCACATTCGACTCGCCCAGAAAATCGTAACCCCAAACATTCTCTAGAATTTGTTCGCGAGTCAAAACATCGCGGGGATGTTCCATCAAATACTTTAGCAGTTCAAATTCCTTCATCGTCAGGTCGATCGCCCGTCCGTTGCGTAGAGCTCGCCTAGACGCCAAATCCAAAACTAAATCACCAAACCTCAGTTGTTCGCTGCTGGTGTTATCCGGCTGCAAATACAAGCGCACCAACTGCATAAACTCCTCAGTGCGGTAAGGTTTGAGAAAATAATCATCTGCGCCAGCTTCCAGACAAGCCACGCGATCGTCCACTGTATCGCGACCGATCAATAATAGCACTGGCGCCCGATTGCCACCACTTCGGAGGTGAGAACACAGCGACAGCCCCGATTCAGGGCCAAGTATGCGATCGATTACAATCAAAGCTGGCTGCAATTTATGGGCTAAATGTTGGCCTGTGGCGATACTAGAAGCTATTACTGGTTCGTAGCCGGAGGATTTTAAGTCTAGACTTAAGTGTCCGGCGAGAACTTCGTCTGTTTCTACTAGCAGGACACAGGGATTGCGATCGAGAGTGAGTGCAGCCATTGCATTGACCGATGTAGACCATACCAGTTCTAGCACGTCTCAGGGGACAGTTGACAGTTGACAGTTGACAGTTGACAGTTGTCAGTTGACAGTTGTCAGTTGACAGTTAGATGGAAAAATCATGAAATAAGCAAGATAAGCCAATGACAATTCCCAATTACCAATTACCAATTACCAATTACCAATTCCCAATTCCCAATTCCCAATTCCCAATTCCCAATTACCAATTCCCAATTCCCAATTCCCAATTCCCAATTCCCAATGCCCAATGCCCAAATTCAATATTAAACTCAGAGGACTGAAGTCCTCACTACAAACCTAATTACCAATTACCCAATTCAACAATCCATGAGCCTCATTGTATTTGGCAGTATCAACATTGACCTCGCAGCAAAAACTCCCAGATTGCCGCAACCTGGGGAAACTATCATCGGTAGCAATTTTTTCACTGCCGGCGGCGGTAAAGGAGCAAATCAAGCCGTAGCAGCGTCGCGTCTTGGAACTTCGACTCACCTGATCGGGCGTGTGGGCAACGATAAATTTGCTGAAGAATTATTGACAAGTTTACAATCCTATGGTTTGAATACAGAAAATGTATTAATAGATAAAAGCACTCATTCAGGTGTGGCAATTATTGCCGTAGACGATAGCGGTCAAAATAATATTATTGTGATTCCGGGTGCAAATAATAATGTTGGTGATGCAGATATAGAACGTCTTAAAAAAGTGTTGTCTGAAGCTACATCTTTGCTGTTACAGTTAGAAATTCCGCTGAAATTTGTTCAAAAAGCTGCGAAAGTCGCCCGTGAATTGGGGGTGCGAGTGATTCTCGATCCGGCACCGGCTGCGGGGGATTTGCCGATCGACCTTTACCCGCTAATCGACATCATCACGCCGAATGAAGTGGAAGCTGGACAGTTATTCGGTTTTCCGGTGAATGACACAGAAACGGCGATTCGGGCAGCCAAACAGTTGCAGCAGCGCGGTGTCGAGAATGTTATTGTCAAATTGGGCGATCGCGGGGCGGTTGCTGTGACTGCGGACGAGAGCTTTTTTGTGCCTGCTTTTGCTGTGAGGGCGATCGACACAGTGGCTGCTGGCGACGCTTTTAACGGTGGGTTGGCTGCGGCGTTAGATGGCGGGCGATCGCTGTCGGAGGCGGTGGTGTGGGGCTGTGCAGCGGGTGCTCTGTGTGCAACTAAGGTGGGTGCTCAGGTTGCTATGCCCGATCGGGCAACTTTTGATAAATTTTTGCAGCATAATTTAGCAGCAGAATTTAGATAAGACGGCGGTTGAAACCGCATCTACACAAACGATGTCCGCCTTCGCGGACTGAAGAGGATAACATAATTTTAACTGCCCACTCTTCAACCGGCGTCCGGCGGGTTTTGCTTGTATAGACGCGGTTTCAACCGCCAAGTCTTCTTGAATTTGTAAGGTGCCCCGAAGCACAGCCTACTGTGGCCGCTGAATAATTGTTTCAACTACCCGGCGCTTGACTTTTGGATCGATACCAATCAGCCGCACGTATTCCCCGCCGTGTTCCGCCAAGCAAGTTTCTAAAGATGCAACCACATCTTTTTCCTGTGCCGTTTTAATTGTCGCACAACTTTGCCAGGAACCTGTTTTAAATCGGCGATTGTCTGCATATTCCATCCCTATTTTGCAGCCCCTTGCTAATAACTGTTGTACTTGTTCCAATACCTCGCCGCTCAGCCGCGCAGCTTTACCGTTACTAATAGTTGAAGTTGGCTCGACATAAGCCTTATAATATTTCGATGAGGGGTCGTTTTGTTGATTTTGTGTTGGCGCAGCAGCCGGGACATTGACAGTTCCAGGAACGTTAAACAGCCGTGATTGGTTGTATTCATCTACCAAGCGCATTTCCTGTACCCGCTTTTGTTGACCAACCATTGAACTACCCATTTCTAATAAATGAGCGAGGCTGAAATTAGGGTTCGGGAAATCTGGCGGTGCTTCCAGAGTGTTGACTAAACGCTTGGAAACTTGCTCGATTCCTATCTTGTGGATGAATTCGCGGATTTGTTCGTCGTAAATGCGCGATCGCAAAGCGCTAAAAAAGTCGATCGCCTGATCTGCAAAATTATCTACCAAACCCACTATCTCGGTTTGTGACAAATTGTCAGACTCAAAAATTCCGCCGACAATCCCAATTTTATCATCCCGGCTGGGTTCCCAATAAAACTTTTCCATCCGCCCGTCGCGAATCAGCGGCGCGTAAAGCGTAGCAAAGTCATTTCCGGTGACAATAATCGGCACTCGGTGCAGCGGCGTACTGTCATAACTTCCCGGTAACTGCACGTTAGTGGGATTGTCCGCAATATTCATCAGAGTGGCATTGACCATCTGAGTATTTACAGTATATTGAGTCGTAGTATCGAACCTGCCAGCACCGGCATCCAAATCGTTAATAAAAATTGCACACATCTCGCCCCGCACTCGAATTTGCTCCGCAGCTTCGCGGTAGCGCAAACGAATTAAACGCGCCGGATCTCCGGCATCGGGACTTTCTAATTCTCCACCAGATATCATCACCGGTTCAAAGCCCATTCGCCGAAAAACCAGTTCGGCTTGAAATGTTTTACCTTCTCCTTTGCGGCCGTGAATTCCCAAAATTAGGGGAACTCTTACCCCAGGCAAATTTAAAAAGTTCTTAGTGACGTGCACCGCAACTTTATCGAGAAAGTTAGGAGAAATGTAATAACTCATCAGTAGATTTGTGAGGGATTTATTGCTGTTACTGTTACAATTTTATGACAAAATTAACAGCCTGCAACGCGAAGCTGGATTTTTACCGTACAATCTAGTTCTACATATTATGTGTTAAGGAGCGATTCGTGAGTCCAGAAACCTTACTAAAAGAACCAAGCGTGCAAGCCGAAGCCAGTTTGTTCAGTTCTGAGGGCTTCGACAGTTATGTAATGACTACTTACGGGCGTTTTGCGATCGCCCTGGAACGGGGCCTCGGCTGCCGCGTTTGGGATACCGAGGGCCGCGAATATCTCGATTTTGTGGCGGGTATTGCTACCTGCACTCTGGGACACGCCCATCCGGCGATGGTGGCAGCGGTAACTCAGCAAATTCAGACGCTGCACCACGTTTCTAATCTTTACTACATCCCCGTACAGGGCGAGCTGGCAAAGTGGCTTGTAGATCATTCTTGCGCGGACAGAGCTTTCTTTTGCAACTCGGGTGCGGAAGCTAATGAAGCGGCGATTAAGCTGGCGCGCAAGTACGCCCACGAACAATTAAATATCTCGAATCCGACCATAATTACTGCTGTTGCTAGTTTCCACGGGCGGACTTTGGCGACGATTACGGCGACGGGACAACCTAAATATCAGAAGGGTTTTAGTCCGTTGGTTCCTGGATTTCACTATGTTCCTTACAATGATATTAGTGCGATCGAACTGGCGATCGAGCAACTCGACAAAGACGAACGCCAAGTAGCTGCAATTATGCTGGAAGCGCTGCAAGGTGAAGGGGGAGTTCGTCCCGGAGATATCGCCTATTTCCAACGGATTCGGGAAATTTGCGACGAAAAAGGCATTTTGCTAATTCTCGACGAAGTGCAAGTCGGGATGGGACGCAGCGGTAAATATTGGGGTTACGAAAATCTCGGTATTGAACCGGATATCTTTACCTCTGCGAAGGGATTGGGCGGCGGTATTCCGATCGGCGCTATGCTGTGCAAGTCTCACTGCGATGTGTTTGAACCGGGAAGTCACGCGAGCACTTTTGGCGGCAATCCTTTTGCTTGTGCTGTCGCTTTGTGCGTGTGCCAAACTTTAGAACGGGAAAACCTGCTGGAAAACGTCCAACAGCGCGGAGCACAGTTGAAAGCTGGCCTCAACCAACTGGCGGCTGCATATCCGAATTTGATTGCTGAGGTGCGGGGCTGGGGCTTGATTGTCGGGCTGGAATTGCAGGCTGATATTGCACTGACATCGGCTGATATTGTTAAATCTGCGATCGCCGCTGGTGTGCTGTTGGTTCCCGCCGGGCCGAAGGTGTTGAGGTTTGTTCCACCTCTAATTGTTTCTGCTGCTGAAGTCGATCGGGCTTTGCTTGCCGTTGAGGAAGCGTTGCGCTCTCAAGCGGTACACTAAAATCTACTGGGTTGATTTTTGTGAGCTGTAGCGCTGCAACTGGCGCAATATGCAGAGGCGCTATTCCTGAGAAACCCGGTTTCTTAGCCTCCTGTCGTGTTCGATCATCGCAATCAGATGCGTTCGTAGTGCGGACTGAAGTCCGCAGCATCAGAGCGGACTTTCGGGCGCACTACAAACCGTTTTTGTTATGGTAATCGACCGGACATGATATCAGTCCCTATCAGGGTAAAAGTAAACCCGCCCCGCTGCAAGTCTGTCGGGGCGGGTTTTATCCAGTTTAGGACTTGCCCGGAAACCAGTTTTTTAGGCAAATACACTGCGCTGTGACGATGTGTATGCTGCAAAAACCGGGTTTTTTTAATACTTCTAGATAAGTCTTAAAGTTAATAGACTCCCGGTTGGGAATTTTTAACCGCTTTTGAATGCCGATCGACACAAAAAATATCTCAAGATAAAATTGAGTTTTATCCTCTACTCGAATATTGTCTGTGAAACCCGCCCCGAAACACTGACGACGCATTAGACCGGAATTTGGCTAAAGACAACGGGCACAATAATACTATTAGTGATTGTAGGTGCTAATCTCGCTATCAGCCTGTCTGTTGCCACTTGTGAATCCTGGTTTAACTGATTTCATCCTTTAAGGTCTATAATCCGTCGGAGACTCCTACCTCCGGTTCGAGAGCCAAATTGAAACAGTTCCTAATTTCATTGGCTGCACAGAAGCAGCAATCCTATCGTTAATAGTTCGGCGGAATGCACGATGGACGAACAGCGTCGCGAAACTGATGTTAATATGCTCCGAGCGCTGCTGGAAAATCCTGTGGACTCAGGAATAGATTTGATTTTGAGGACTGACTCAAAGTCGATCGACTTTGGGTTTGTGCAAATGCTGTACTTGGAAGAGCCGGCACTGACACGAGACAGCTTGCTCAAAGCTGCAAAATTCTTTCAAAGGACGATCGCACCCTTAGAATCTGCTAAGAGCAATGCTAAATTGCCCGGAACCGGGGCAGCATATCTGGCTTTTTTAGCAGAAGTATTGCAAGCAGTGGCGCGCAACCCTGATTCGCAGCACGTGTACGCGCTGCTGAGAAACAATTTAGACAAACTCGACCAGAATTTCGCAGATTTGCTGCGCCGCTGGGCAACTTTGGTACTCCCTACTGCCCCAGAATCAGAGGCGAGGCGCATTGCGGCCCTAATTGGCAATCTGAGCAACAAAATTGGGCGGTTTCCCCTCGGTAGCAAGGCGAATAACTTGGAAATCGAAATCGCCGGTTACGAAACCGTGGCTAAGGTGTTTACCCGCAAAGACTTTCCCCAAGAGTGGGCAGTCATGCAAAATAATCTGGGCAATGCTTATACCGATCGCCCCAAAGGCGATAAGGCTCAAAATATCGAACAAGCCATTGCTTGCTTTGCTAATGCCCTGCAAGTGCGAACTCGCGAACAGTACCCGGAACAGTGGGCGACGCTGCAAAACAATCTGGGAAACGCTTATAGCGAGCGCCTCAGGGGAGATGCGGCCGAAAATCTCGAAATTGCGATCGCCTGCTATCAAAACGCCCTACAAGTTCGCAACCGCGAGGGTTTCGGAGGAGATTGGGCAAGCACTCAAAACAATCTCGGCCGCGCTTACAGCCGCCGACTGCGGGGCGACAAAGCCCAAAATCTCGAACAGGCAGTCGTTTGCTACCACAATGCCTTGCAAGTCTACAACCGCAAGATGTTTCCCCGGCGCTGGGCGACGACTCAAAATAATTTAGCAAATGCTTACTATGATTTCCTGCGGGGGAATCGGGCAGAAAATCTCGAATACGCTGTCAACTGCTACCAGAGAGCTTTGCAAGTGCGGACTAAGGAAGCTTTTCCGCTGCAATGGGCGACGACTCAAAGGAATTTGGGCCGGGTGTTTATCGATCGAATTAAGGGCGAAGGAGTCGAAAATCTGGAAATGGCACTCACCTGCTTTCAAAATTCTTTGCAAGTCTACACTCGCATCAAATTTCCCGAAGCCTGGGGTTCGATCCAAACTTACCTCGGCAGGATCTACAGTCTGCGGGTGAAAGGGGAAAAAGCGGAAAATCTGGAAATGGCGATCGCCTGCTATCAAAATGCTTTGCTCTTTTGCAACCGCCAAAAAACTCCCGAACGCTGGGCAATGCTCTGTGCCTACCTCGGACGCGCTTTCAGCCAACACGTGAAAGGCGAAAAAAACCGCAATCTCAAAAGCGCGATCGCCTGTTATCAAAATGCAGCCCAAGTCTACACCAAACACGGATCTCCCCACCGCTGGGCCATGCTGCAAATTTATCTGGGCCGAGCTTTTTCGGAACTGACGGAGACGGAAAACTCGTCTCGCATCGAAAGCGCGATCGCCTGCTATCACAGTGCCGGCCAAATCTACACTCGCGAAACCTATCCCCACCGTTGGGCACAAATTTTATTTTATTTGGGTGAAGCTTACCGAAGGCGAGGCGAGTTGCTGCGCGCCTACGGCGTTTTTACTACTGCTGTCGATACTGTGGAGTTCTTGCGGAGCGAAGTTGGGGTTGATGCGGCCGATTTGGGCGATCGGGGAAGTAACTCAAAAGCCAAATTAGTCAGCACCTGGAGAGGACTCTATAAATCCCTCGTACAAGTTTGCCTAGAACTCGGCCCGGGCCAGCCGGAATATTACGCTAAAGCCCTGGAATACGCTGAACGCCACAAAAATCGGAATTTGGTAGAACTCCTGGTTAAATCCCCCCTGACCCCAAAAGGCGACATTCCGGCAGCGGTACGCAGCGAGTTGGAGTCATTGCAACTGGAAATAGCAAGGGAACAGCGGCAGCAACAACAGCGACAACCCGAACCCAGCACTAGCTTGATTTCTGAGGGCGACAGCCCTGGTTTGAACAGCGGTTCTCTGATGCCGAACTCCGATTTTATGCACTTAAATCAATTGTGGCGGCAGTTTGATGGGTTGATTGCGCGCGAGGTGCAGGCAAACGACCCTTTCTTCAGCTTAGCTCGCAAAGTTGAACCCATTACTTTCGAGCAAATTCGCCAATTGTTGCCTGATGCCAATTGTGCTGCTGTGGTGTGGGCGAGTTTGGAGGATTTGGTAGTGGCTTTTGTGGTGGTGAAGAGTGCAGAATATCCCGCCGTTCACCTCTGTGCCGCGGGAAATGCTTTAGCTGCCGAAACTTGGGCCGGAGAGTACCTCAGCGCTTATTCCGAGCAAAAAGGTCGCTGGATCAATCATCTCCCGGCTCGCCTCAAACGCTTGGCCGCGCTGTTGGAAATCGATCGAGTGGTGGCGCTGATTCCGGAAAATTGCGATCGGCTAATTGTGGTGCCGCACCGATTTTTGCACGCTTTGCCGCTCCATGCTTTGCCTTTGGGGGTGAGAGACGGGTTGGAGGACACCGGGGCAATTTTCAGGTCTCATGGCGGCGATCGCAGCGGTTTCGATCTGTTGGATACGCACAACAGTTCGGATTTTTCTCACAGTTCGTCCTTTGGGGAAATTTCACCTCCTCCTGCTTATTTGATCGATCGATTTGCCGGAGGAATTCGCTATGCTCCTAGCTGCCAGCTATTGCGGTTGAGACAAATCGCGCGCAGCGCAGCTATCGGCCGCTACAGACCGAATTTGCAGCACCTCTTGGCAGTTCCCACTTTCAGCAGAGATGCGCTTTACAGCAACCTGGAAATCGGCAATATTTCCCAGTGTTTTTCCAGTACAGAAATTTTGCGGCAGAAGCCAGCAATTAAAGAGGCTTTTTCTCGATCGATATCTGTAAATGATGGGAATTCATCCGCGAAAATAGGACAAGTGCAGCAGAAAAAATGCGCTCACTTTGCTTGTTTGAGCGTGCTTGATTTCGCTTTCCCGCTCAAATCAGGCGTATTTGTGAGAAATGATACTATGACTTTGGAGGAAATTTTTAATTTCGATTGTCGGCAATACTTTTTAGTTACTTTATCGGCTTGCGAAATTGCAGCAGGCTCAGTCAGCGGTACTGAAGATTTTGTCGGTTTGTCCGCGGGTTTGTTGTATGCTGGCACATCTAGTGTTGTCAGCAGCCTGTGGAAAGTGAATGATGTTTCAACGCTGCTGCTGACGAGCAAGTTTTATGAAAATCTCGGGCGTTTTCCTCGATTGCAAGTGGGAGATGTGGCGCGATCGCTTGCGGAGGCTCAAAGGTGGCTGCGGGATTTGACAGGCGAGGAATTGGAGGTGTTGCTGGCGGATTTTCAGCCTCAAATTTCGCAAATGTTCGATCGGCTTTCACAAAGTTCTCGCCTGATTGCTGAAGCATCTTTACAGCAAATTCGCAACCGCAAACCCTGTCCTTTTGCCAATCCTTATCACTGGGCAGCTTTTACTGCTGCTGGAGTTTAGTCAGTTGACAGTTGATAGTTGACAGTTGACAGTTGTCATTAATTATAGCCCAGATTCCGCAGATATTTAAACAGAATTGATGGTTGTCAAGTTGAAATATTCAAGCCTGAAATATTTATCCAGCAAGCATTTCAGGCTTTTTTGGTTAAAAAATATTGAGTCAGGATAAAAGAGGTAAAAACCATGAATGATCCTCAAGGAGCCATAACGCTCTTTCGTCACTTTCATGAGAGTAAATTCTCGAAGACACGACAGCAAAGGATCTCTTCCCAAACGATCCCAACAAAGGAAGGTGTTAGAAAATCGCTCCACAAAGCCATACTAGATAAGCATTATCAAATTATGGTCATATTTTTACTGTCTGAGAGTGATGAAGGAGCGATAACAGTCCTAAATTTAGGCTATTTAGGAATACTAGGGCGTCGGTTCAGTAAAAGAAATTGACACTCCTCGGCATAGTATGTATGTTGATGTAGACCTTGGCCCGGCGTTGCATGAGGACAAAAAAAATGGTTGGCGATCGCGATCTACTGTCGCCCTCATGCGAGAACCCCTACATAATACATATTTCGTTCTTTTTGTCAAAATATTCTACTGTACCGACGCTCTAGTATGAGAAATTAGGTTAAGAAATCAACAAATAAACCGACAATACGGTCGGTATTTCAGATGTTTTAAGCCGTACACTTAGTCAATCTAAATGGAGCCGAACAGGTGAGCAACTTAACAAAAAACAGGATATATTGCAATACCGTTTACTTAAGACCGCCCTGAGGGTAAAACCCTATGAGAAATAGATACGGAGATTGCTTTCCTTCGGATCGCGAAAGCTAACGTTCCTCTCTTCGGACTATTCTAAGTAAACCGTATTGGG
Organism: Oscillatoriales cyanobacterium; assembly: GCA_004292955.1. Classification (GTDB taxonomy): domain Bacteria; phylum Cyanobacteriota; class Cyanobacteriia; order Cyanobacteriales; family Microcoleaceae; genus Microcoleus. The sequence continues at coordinate 260,837 of RDXX01000015.1, forward strand.
ATATATTGAATTATTTAGGAAACGTTTGCAGTGAATATTTTTTAATAGTTGAAGATGGATAAGGATGAAAATAAACCTGAGAATATAGTTGAATAAATCCCAATAATTAGCAAGGCAAAAATCATGTTGCCGGAATTGTGATATCTAATTTATGGCAAATTAGCTCAAAGATTCCACAAATGAATATATTAGGAAATATCTGTAAATTCAAAATTCTTGTATATCTCAAAAATCTGACAATAATGATACCAAAAGTAGAAAAGGTAGGCGCAGATGTTTTTCATACAGTGAATATATGAAAAACCTTAATCATCAAAGCCAGAACTGCGGAATGTGGGCTAAAAACTCTTTCTTAAAAAAATAGGGCAAGCCTAAGCCCGCCCTACAAATCAGATTAAATCACTTTACACATTAATAAGTTTCAACGTGCCAGCGATGCTCTTTCTTCAACTGTTTTTGATAGCCAGCCCAGTCAATGCCGTGCTTGCTAGATGCAGCAGACATTCCCTCATCAATGCCGCCTTCCATGCCCTTCAAACCACAGATGTAAGTGTGAGTTTTCGGCTTTTGAACCAATTCCCACAGTTGGTCTGCGTTCTCTTGAATCCGGTTTTGAATATACATCTTACCGCCGTCAGCAGTCTTTTGCTCGCGGCTGATCGCATAAGTTAAGCGGAAATTATCGGGGAATTCGCGCTGCAATTGCTCCAATTCTTCTTTATAAAGAATGTTGGGAGTGTAAGCAACTCCAAAGAACAGCCAAGCTAAACCTTTGAACTTGTAACCAGGATTATTTTCTTTAAACATCCGCCACAAATAAGCGCGGAAAGGAGCAATACCCGTACCAGTAGCCATCATAATCACGGTGGCATCTTCGTCATCGGGTAACAACATTTCTTTCCCTACCGGGCCAGTGATTTTGACATCAGCCCCAGGTTCCAAACCTGTGAGAAAAGTCGAACAAACGCCGAATACTCTTTCGCCACTTTTCGGGTCATTGTACTCCAGCCGGCGAACGCACAAAGAGACAGTTTTGTCGTCGAGGTTGTCGCCGTGACGGGTAGAGGCGATCGAGTAAAGTCGAATTTTGTGAGGTTTACCGTTTTTATCGGTTCCATCGGGAATAATCCCGATACTTTGACCTTCGAGATAGTGCAAATTGCCACCAGAAATGTCGAAAGTGACGTGACGGACTGTGCCTTCGCCGCCTTCTCTGACCATTTCTTCTGTAGAGATGCACTTGCCAATATAGGGATTGGCCGGTTTGTAGAGGTTAACAGGAACCTGAACTTTTTCCTTGGCTTGAGTCATGGGCTTAGTTTTTTCTCCAGATTTCTGACTCTGTAGCCCTGCTTCTGGTGCGACTTTGCCATTAGTAGTTTCGGGAGCGCCGTTTGAGGGGCGAATGCTGACGATTTTGCCACCCATGCGAGCAATTCTGCGCATTTCCTGATTCATGCGATCGTAGGGAACGGAGATAAACACGCTGCCGCTACGGCGAATCGGGTGATTTGTTTCGTCAGTTGCTTTGCTCTGACGCATACCCTCCACTTCGTAAACAAAGATGCGGCTGCCTGATTCTGAGTTGGCCGCTACACCAGATATGCTTGGGCTGTACATTTGTTGCTTGTCCTTCACGATACAGAGTTATAAAGAAAGAGAATGTGACGTTAGACTCAATTTACTTTTTTCTTAAGGCCACCTGGACTAATTTGCCCGCGCGAATCTTTGGGCCTCGCCGCGCAGGCGGGAGTGTCAAGTTGAGATCGCTCTGCCTCTAATTCCCGATTAGCCGATCGCCGCCCTTGGTCTCGCCCGGCTGCATTCAGGTGTTGACCTATAGCTATTGTTGTCTGCGTACTGCCAATATTTTACCCGATCGGGGGATCGGCCCCGATAACTCGTTCTGATTTGGGGAGAGGGGGAGAGGGGGAGATAAGGGGAGATAAGGAGACAAGGGGAGATAAGGGGAGAGGGTGAGAGGGGAATACGGCTCAAGAAATATACAATTTAAATGCCGTCTTGCTGAAAGTAAGATTTAGCTGGACAGGCGGGAATCCCCAGCCCATAATCAAAGATTATGGGCTGGGATGGGAGCCGCGCTCCTGTGAGGAGCGATCCTCTCACCGCAATGTTGGGCACAGCCAACTAGCATTCTTAAAGATGGCAACGAGACAAGCACTCCGCAGTAATAATTCTGGTAAAATGCTTGCATCTTCGATCGCAGAATAACAATCTAGGTCTAGATAAAAAATATTTCATGTGACAAGTGGGGCTGGACGTGTTCCTCACTATAAAACGCCGTAGAGGGAAACAATTGGAGTACCTCGAAGGAAGATATTGATATCCTTGACCGGACTCAGATGCCTACAACATACCGCTTGCGGTTGGTGTGGGAGCGTCACCTAAATGATGTTGAGCTTGTAGGGGGCGGACGCATTCTGGTAAGATTAACCACTAAAGTTAGTATTAATTACTTGCCTTGAAGATTGCTTGGGTCTTCCCTGGCAGGCAGTCAACTGACTGCTGTATGCTGGTTTTGCTCGATCCTCTCGGGGTAGCAAAGCCGGACAAAGCCGGCGCGCTACGTGCGGGCTGAAATTTTGTGGAATCTAGACTTGAGTTAGTAAACAGTGATTTTGTTAGAGGGAAACTATGACCAGTAAGCCGGATCGCGTGGTTTTAATTGGCGTAGCCGGAGACTCCGGTTGCGGAAAATCTACTTTTTTGCGCCGATTGACAGATTTGTTCGGGGAAGATTTCGTAACTGTAATCTGCCTCGACGACTATCATTGTCTCGATCGCAAGCAACGCAAGGAAACAGGGATTACCGCCCTTGACCCCAGAGCGAACAATTTTGACCTGATGGCCGAGCAAATGAAAGCGCTCAAAGAAGGTCGGGGAATAGACAAGCCGATTTACAACCACGAAACCGGTCTGCTCGATCCTCCTGAGCGGGTAGAGCCGAATCACGTGATTGTGATTGAGGGGTTGCACCCCCTTTACGACGAGCGAGTGAGAAATCTCATCGACTTCAGCGTCTACCTCGACATCAGCGACGAAGTAAAAATTGCTTGGAAAATCCAGCGCGACATGGCGGAACGGGGCCACCGTTACGAAGACGTGCTGTTTGCGATCAATGCTCGCAAACCAGATTTCACAGCGTACATCGACCCACAAAAGCAATATGCTGACGTGGTAATTCAAGTATTGCCGACTAACTTGATCAAAGATGACAAAGAACGGAAGGTTCTGCGCGTCCAAATGATCCAGCGCGAAGGTATCGCCAACTTTGAACCTGCGTATTTGTTTGACGAAGGTTCGACAATTAACTGGATTCCTTGCGGCCGCAAACTGACTTGTTCCTATCCCGGAATTAAGATGTACTACGGCCCAGATGCTTTCTACGGCCACGAAGTCTCGATTTTGGAAGTAGACGGTCAGTTCGAGAATCTCGAAGAAGTGATTTACATCGAAAGCCACTTGAGCAAGACTTCTGCGAAATACGAAGGCGAGTTGACTCACCTGTTACTCCAACACCGCGAATATCCTGGTTCCAACAATGGAACTGGTTTATTCCAAGTATTGGTGGGATTGAAGATGCGGGCGACTTACGAAAAGTTGACTGCAAAAGAATCAAAAGTTGCTGTTAGTGTTTAGAACTCTGACTTGACATCCACCCCGACCTGAAGGTGCGGGGATTCCCAATCATCGCTAATTGGGTTTCTGCTTCATAGCACCAGCCTTCCGAGACTTACTCTCTTCGGGTCTTACAGTTGCTCCGCAGACTGAAACGGCTAGCCCAGCCGCCAAAATGTTCTTTGCAGCATTGATGTCACGATCGTGGTTTGTCCCGCACTTGGGACACTCCCACTCGCGAATATTCAACGGCAATTTCTCAACAATGTGACCGCAGTTTCCACAGCGCTTAGAGCTGGGAAACCAGCGGTCTATTTTTATTAATTCACGCCCGTACCAATCGCATTTGTAACTTAGCTGGCGAATCAATTCACCCCAACTAGCATCGCTGATGGCAAGAGCTAACTTATGGTTTTTCACCATATTCTTGACAGCCAAATCCTCAACTACAATCGTTTGGTTTTCACGAACGAGTTGAGTCGTTAGCTTGTGCAAGAAATCTTTACGCACATCGACTATCTGTGCGTGGACTTTTGCCACCTGTCTCCGGGCTTTTTCCCGATTGTTGCTTCCCTTTTGCTTGCGTGCTAACGTTTTTTGCTTTCTTTTTAACTTTTTGCGAAGTCTCTTAAAGTGTTTGGGATTGGCGATTTTATCGCCGTCGCTAGTAGCAATCAAACTCGTAATCCCCACATCCAATCCGATAGTTTTATCTGTTTTTGGAAATGGTTGGATTTTATAGTCGTCTACTAATATGGATACAAACCAAAGCCCAGCAGGCGTTAATTTCACTGTAATCGTAGACGGAATGCACCCTTGGGGAATTTGTTTGCTCCAGCGGATAGGTAGTGGCTCGTTACATTTAGCCAAAAATACCTGTCCGTTTTTCCAGCGGAAGGCAGATTTGGTAAATTCAGCACTGCCACCGTTATGCTTTTTCTTGAAATTAGGATATTTGGCTCGTCCTGCAAAGAAGTTGGTGAACGCTGTCTGAAGGTGGCGCAAGCCTTGTTGAAGAGGTACGCAGCTAACTTCATTCAAGAAATCAAGTTCTTCCTCTTTCTTCCAGTTCGTCAGCATAGAGGAAGTTTCGCTGTAGCCAACTCTTTCTTGGCGTTCGTACCAAGATTCCGTGCGGTAAGTCAAAGCCTTGTTGTACACTAGCCGGGTACAGCCCATTGTCCGTCGCAAGAGGTTTTCTTGCTCGCTGGTGGGATAGAATCGGTAGCGATAGGCTTTTTCCATATCTTCACAGCCTAACACGTCTTTTGTGATATTAGCTCTGTGTTGTATGTTTTTGTAAAGCCGTCGAGCGAAGGACGGGGTTTCCACCCACTTTTTTTGATGAAAGATTTGAGAGGCGCGAGTGCGCCTCTTTTTTTTGTGGGTGAAATGAACGGCAGATGGTGATATTGGCACAGCGAATAATTAAGGCGTAATACGGTTCATTTAAGAACTATCTGACTTTTTAAAAATGCCTGTATTGCCTATGAAATCGTGAGACGAAATTCGTAAAAAATCTTTAAGCCAAGCCTATTGAGTTAGGGTAGAGTATTTGGCAATAGAGAGTTTAAAAATGTTTTTCCGGCTTGATTGAGGGAAGTTCTACTTTTTTGAATTATCTAATTTGATGCAACCCTGTGTGAATATCGATTAAGAATGCCAAAAACTTTACTGCTACACCATTACCTCCTCCAGTAATAGCTTCATTCGATTGCCGATCGCCCCGACATTGGGTTCCAGTAAAATACTGAGATGGTCTCCAGGTACATCGTAAATGGTCAGACCGTCTTTGAGATAAGGTTTCCAGCCTAGATCCGGATCGAGGATGACACTTATGCCATCTTGAGAATCCTGTGCTCGAAACATCACTACTTTGCCAGCATAGGGTTTTGGCGCGTAAGCTCGTTCTGCCAGATCAATTATCTTCTCTCTGATCAAATAGTCGGTGGTGTAAGACATTGACTCTGTAGGTTCTTTCACCTTGTTGTCTCGCCCGATCGTCTTGCGGGCCAGCATTGTCATTCCGTCTGTAACTGTCGTTATTTTATCGACGACACTACTGACGATGTAACCTACGCCCTGCTTAGCAATTTTTTGGACATGGAAGCGCAGCCGCTGCTGAATGGGTAGGGGCTTGTAGGCAGAGGGCAACATGGAATCAAACATCACCAATAACGCTGTTTCCTGTCCTTTAGCTGCCAATTTTTGAGCAACCTCAAAAGCAACAATACCTCCAAATGACAAACCACCCAAATAATAGGGGCCTTCTGGTTGCACCTTCACGAGTTCATTGATGTAATAGTCTGCGATCGCCTCAACCTGATTGACTGGCCCGTGCACGCCATCTTTAACAACAGCAATTAAGCCATATATCGGCTGATCTAGCCCTAAATATGGAATTAACGGATGATAAATAGACACTCCTTCAAACAGAAAGAGTGGTGGCTGAGAACCTTTCGGTTGAATCTCGACAAGGGAAAGGCTTTGGTTGGGGATATCGCCTTGACGTAGAATCTGGGATAGTTGCTTGATGGTTGGGGCTTGGAAGATAATCGATAGTGGGACTTTCTGCTGGAACTTTTGGTCAATTTTGTCAGCTAAGCGAGCGGCTAACAGGGATGTACCGCCTAAATCCATGAAATTATCCGTAGTGCCGATCGGCTTAATATTGAGTATCTGCTCCCAAATTTGAACAAGTTGAGCTTCTAGTCCATCAATAGGCAACACAACTTCACTATTTGTAACCAGATCGGCAACCTGAGGTTCTGGAAACCCACGGCGATCGACCTTACCATTGGGCGTCATCGGGAAAGAGTCCATCACTACAACCGCTGCCGGAATCATGTATGCCGGTAGTTTGGTTTGTAGAAAACTACGCAATTCAGACACCTGAATTGGTTGTCCGGGCTTCGGAATGATATATGCCACTAAGCGCTTTTCACCGGGTACATCTTCCCGTGCCAAAACTATACCTTGCTGCACAGATGGGTACTGTTCCAAATAGGTTTCAATCTCTAGTAACTCAATCCGAAAACCTCGAATTTTTACTTGAAAATCGATGCGACCAATAAACTCCAACGTTCCATTGGGTAAATAGCGGCAAGTATCCCCTGTTATGTAAAGTTTGTCTCCAGGTCGATCGCTAAATGGATTAGCAATAAACTTACTTGCAGTGCGTTCTGCCAAGTTGAGATATCCCCTCGCAACCCCTGGGCCGCCAATATACAGTTCTCCAATGTCGCCATCGGGCACAGGATTTAGGTTTTCATCCAGAATGTAAATTTGGCTGTTGGGAAGGGGACGACCGATCGGAATGTCTGCTTCACTACTGAGATCGTAGCTTTCAGCGATCGGGTCAAAAATGGTGGCCGTCACTGTAGTTTCAGTCGGCCCGTAGGTATTGAGCCAACGAGGATATTCCCCTACCAATTGTCGCCATTCAGCATACAGAGCGCGAGAGGCTTTTTCTCCGCCCACAATCACCAATCTCACATCTGGGGACATGGGAACACCTAGCAATGAGAGTCCGCTGACGAGACCATGCCAAAAAGCAGTTGGCAAGTCCAGAATAGTAATACGTTCTTGCTCAATAAATTCGAGGAATTGGCGAGTAGAGCTAATACAGTCTTCAGTTCGCAGCACGATTGTTGCACCACTTACCAAGGATGGAAAAACTTCCTCAATGATGATGTCAAAGCTCATGCTAGAGAATTGCAGTACCCGATCGCCAGCCTGAAGATTAAATGCCTGTGCGATCGCCTTGCTGTGGTGAACCATGCCCCGGTGAGTAATCATTACACCCTTGGGATTTCCCGTCGAACCAGAGGTGTAAATAACGTAAGCCAAATGCTCGGGCGTTGTCAGCAGAGACAAATTTTCAGTGCTGTATGGCGCCATATCGTGCCAGTCTGTATCTGGACAAATCACGCGAGCATTGTGTTCGGGCAAAAATTTAACCAGATCCTGTTGAATCAAAATGAATCGCACAGCGGCGTCTCGTAACTTGTACGCTCGACGTTCGTGGGGATAGGCTGGGTCGATCGGCACATAGGCCGCCCCAGCCTTCATCACCCCCAAAAAGCAAATCACCATTTCCATGCAGCGATTCATAGAGATAGCAATCAGTTCATCCGGTTGCACTCCTAGTGCTTGGAGGTAATGGGCGAGCTGGTTTGCGCGTTGATTTAAGGCATCATAGGTTAATTCTTGCCCTTGAAATGAAAGGGCGATCGCATCAGGAGTCTCCTTAACCTGTGCTTCAAACCATTGATGGATACTCACATAGTCAGATGGAGTTCGATCGACTTGAGAGTCCTCGACAGAGGAAATATCCTGACTATGTAATGGAAGATCGACACAGACATCGTGGGTAGTTTTTAGTGCATCAGTTTCCTGGTTGGGTAAGTACCCATCACGACTCGTCAAAACATCTTGAGAATTCATCATATTTTTGATTTAAGTAGAGTGAGGGAGATTAAGAGAGGCACCCTAGGGAAAATTCCTTATCGCGCATTGATCCAGATCACAGCTTTTTGTGGATTGCTTATTTAGCAGTCTCGAAACTGTCACATTGCAGTAATAATACGTATATGACGGCGCGAATCAATGTGCTTTTGGGGAACGGAAGTTGTTTCTGGATAATTACTTTTTGTCCTGTTTTAATTATACGGCTTATTAATTGATCTGGTCTAGATCAAGACTGTTTTGGCAATCATCTCATTGGCGATCGGGGGCGATCGGGAGCGATCGCAGTAAACAAGCAAAGCACTTTAGCTACCTTACTCCTTCAGTAGAGCTAAACTGCTTTGCCTGTAAGTATTTCAGCTATTTACATTTTTTTGTATGCCTTAAAAATTTGTACCTTTACTTAAGTTGTCACCAATAGGAGACGGTGCTTGGAAGTAGAGAGGTTAAGAATATTTGTCCGGCTTCATTGAGATCGTCATTTAGGGAAAAGTTTAGACTGCGAACTCGCAGATCGCCATTTTTTATGTCTAGTGGCTGTTTGAGGTGTTCCGGGTAGATAAGAATTGCATTTTTACAGTTTACTGCATTGGCGTAGGCAACTATTTGATGGCGGTCTCCACTGTCTGCTCGATCGGGAGCTTTGTATTTGGTATCGAGGACGTATTGGACTTTACCTGTTTCTATGTCGCACAGCAGTAAGTCAATGCAATCGGAGTAATTTTGGTCATGTGTGACCGTGTTTTTTTTCTTGACAAAGAAGCCTTTTGGTGTATTAGCCTTGAGCCATTCAGCGACAAACTGTTCATATAAACTAGCCATGTTGATCAGAAAAGGGAGCATTTCGCGATCGCCCATTTCGTGACTGGGCCCTGTGTTATCTAAAAAAAACCGACAGAGGGCGTGTAAAAGTTGATAATCTTGATTAAGACGGTGATAAGTGCGATCGATACAAGCTTCTGGTTTAAAAGATGTTAGAGTAACAAATCCTTGGAGTGCGTGAAAAGCTTTTCGCACGCTCGATGAGACAGATTCGCGGCACAAACCGCTACGGCCAATAATGAAAAGTGTCCAAGCCAGAATTTGATTATCTTCGATATCGCCTGTTTGTTCGTTATAGTGACATTTTAGTTTAACATCCCAAGGTTTTTGCACAGCTTCCCGGACATCAATCCTGCCGCGAATATAGGAAAGTTTTTCTGTTTTGGGTAAGTAATTGCGATACAATCCTTTGCGACAGCGTTCGAGAATTTTCAGCGCCAGGATGTTAGCTAATCGTTCATAGACTTGTTCCAAAGATTCGCACTCAATCTGTCCTTTCGGAAAACTTATCTTAAGTTCGTAGGCATACTCAAGCATTCCGAATAAATTTGCGATCGGAACTTTGGGTTTGATCACAATGTGAAATTGTGGAGTAATTGGAATATTGCCAACTCGGCCTTGAGACTTTAATTGCCATTTATATTTTGTTTTAGGGTTGGGAAATTCAATATCTATTTCCTTAGCATAATTATGGTAGATTTTCTCTCCTACTGATTGGGGGATTGCATCTCGCTCAAAGGTCGCTAATTGATATTCTGTGAGTTCGATAATTTGGGGTGATTCTCGTTTCATAGAAATACGGTTCAGTCAGTAGTTGTCATTGCGAGGAACGTTAGCGAAGCGATCCGTAGGAAAGCAATCGCAGTATCTATTGTTCACACAGTTTTCCCTCTAGGACTCTCTTAAGTCAATCACATTGTTTCATAGATGCTGTAACGGCATATTTTTGGTAATGGTAGCGTTAGATGCTCAATTGCTCAATTTGTCTTTGATTTTATCCCAGAGAAATTCATCCATTTTTGCCTGGTCATCAAAAAAGTATTCTTCGAGGTATGGCTCAATTTCCATTTGCCAAATATCTTGGATATCTTCAGCTAAGGTTTTTGTCAAAAAGAAGGAGATGCCAAGTTCATAATGTTTGTTGTTAATTGCCCGATTGACATCTTCTAGAATGCTAGTTAATTTATCAACTGGGAAACCTGTATTCTCTCTCTGGTGATACTGTCGCAGCACTTCATAGTTTGGATAGACGGGAATGAATGCGAAACGGCGGCGGAGTGCGTTATCGACTAAGGCAATAGAGCGATCGGCAGTATTCATTGTACCGATGATGCAGACATTTTTAGGTATTCTAAATAGTTGACCGCTGGCTAGTTTAACAGTGCGATCACGATCGTCCAGCAAATACATTAATTCTCCAAATACCTGAGATAAATTTGCACGATTAATTTCATCAATAATGAGAACGCAAGTGTTTTGACGAGACTCAGCTTTTGTGCAAAATTCGAGTAATCTGCCGGGAACTATGGGATATGTTAATTGCCCATCTTGACTTTGCGGACGGATGCCTTGAATGAAGTCTTCATAAGTATAAGCTGGATGAAATTGAATAAGGTCTGAAAAGCCGTCACCGCCGCCGATTAAGTGTTGGGCTAGTTTTTGAGCGAGGAAGGTTTTTCCGGTTCCGGGCGGGCCTTGGATGATGGCTTGTTGCTTGCGGTTAATGGTGCGTATCCAGCGGTTGATTTCAGATGTTTGAAAACCTGTTAGTTCCGACATTTCTTGGAGATTGTAGGCTCGATTAAATTCTTTGTTATATACTAAAAAATATTCATTTACAAGAAGAGATAAGTTATTCTCATAAACATTAAAAAATAAAAACAATGGAAATAATTTTTTAAAGGTTTGTGCTATTTTTGCGATTAACTGTTTAGCAGAATATCCTAATACCTCTGGTGATTCTAGTGAGACAGCAACCTGAATGTTATTGACTTTAGGTGTGATTAATAAATTCTTGGGTATTTCTTGCCAACAAAAAATCTCTTCTAGCAAACTAAAAACAGATTGTGAATTTTTAATTTTTACGAACCTATAGTCTTCAAGTAGGTAACGATAAGAATGAAGGTGGCGATTTAACTCGCAAAAATTTTGATGGGGCAGCTTGTATAATTCAAGCAAGGTTTTCCAGGAATTACTTCTACATTGAGAGCTATAATTGTTAATGAATTTTTCCAAACTTGTTATTTTTGAGTAAAATCCAAAAGTGAATTTTTCAGGTTCAATTTTTAGCATTAACTGCGCCTTATCTAAAGAATTTATATCTCCCAGACCCAAAGCTACACTGTACGATATTGATGGGAATCCTTGGAATAGAAGGAGAGAACCAAATTGGTCAATCCTGAAATTTATATAATTTTTGATAAAATCAGGTAACAGCTCTTCCACCTGGCTTAAAATATACTTTAATGGATTTTCAACATATTTCAAGAAAACTTTTTTGTGTTCACTGTAAAAATCAGAGCTGGGATTATCATTAAATTGTGCCACTAGGTTAAATGTGTTTTCTGAAAAAGGACATTCAGGATGTACAAAAACTTTTTCCATTTTTTCTGTATTTTTAAGATGACTTAATTGCTGTTCTTAACTTATTGTAGCCGATCGCACTTAACATACAAAGATTCCAGAAACTTAACAGCTTCATCAAGCACAGCTTCCGGTAACTGTTCGAGAATCGCGATCGCCCTTTGACGAGTTTCTCCATCCACTGCTGTTGGTAGCTGCGATTCAGTATCTGCTAAACTGTTATTTTCAAATGGCTTTTGCTTCGATAAAGCCGTTTCTTGAGTGACCAAGACACCGACATCTGCCGGAAGATTGACAGTTTCACGATTGTAGTATTTAACAACCAGATTTGTCACATTCATCGCTACCCGCTGATTAAATTTAAAAAACTCTGAAAAAGTGCGATCGCCGCGGGTAGTCTGAAGTAAATGTTCTCCAACTCGATTCACTTCTGTTGTAAAAATAAATTTTTGTGTATCCGTACCAACAGACAGCACAACCTCGTGAGTGTTGGGGGCGATCGCAGATTGAATAGACAAAACTTGCACTTTCATCAGTTTATCGTTTTTGACTGATGCTTTGAAAATAGCAGCCGAGTGTTACGCTTACTACAAGTTGTGAATTAACTTAACATCAATACTAATCGCAACTGTTCCCGGAAAAATTAAACTTGTGTCGAAATTACCTAAACGTGTTATATTCAACTCCGTAAACCCTGAACAGCGCTTTCAGGTATGCCAAAATTATCAACGAGTCAACTAAATGCCCTTTACTTTCAAGAAATTAGCCGCCATTGCAATCTTCTTCGTAGCCGTAAAAATTTTAGTTGACTCTGGGCACTTCCAACAAGCCGCCAATGACATCACACACAGAAACCCAGCCAGCGCCACATCAGATACCGAAACTATCCGGCAAAAATCCAGCAGCCCGCCCGCAGCAGAACCCCACAAATCACCGGATCAAAAGTTTGATGTAGTAGTATATGGCGATGAAGTGCCGGGGATATGTGCGGCTATATGGGCAAAAAAGACTTTAGGTGAAAAAGGCAAAGTTGCTGTTGTGCGATCGAACTACGCAACTGCTCTTTTGGGCGGCGTACTCACCCGCGGCGGTTTAGGTTACGTCGATTTAGATAAAATCCCCGACTGGTACCGCCAACCCTACGCCCAATGTTTCCGGGAATTCCTAGACAAAGCGAATGTTCCTGAATCTTGCTTGGAACCAAAAACCGCTGATAAAGCTCTGAGAGAGATGCTTTCGGAAGCCGGAGTTAAACTTATTTCCCACTCAACTCTGACTCCTCACGTAGTTGATAAAAAAATAGAATATGCCGAAGTCAAAGAGAGCAATATTAAAATTCAAGCTAACTCTTTTATTGACGTAACTCAAGACGCGGAACTGGCAAGAAAAGCCGGATTATCTTATTATACAGGATATGAATCGCAAAATATTAAATCAAAAAATGAAACTTTAGCAGTATCTGTAGTGCCGACAATTACGGGGCTAACGATGGCAGACTTCCGCAAAATAGAAGATGACATTCTCTACGACACGCCTTTAGTCGAAAAAATCAAAGCAAGCATTACCAAATATAAAGACCCCGCAAGTACAGAATTCTGGATGAGAAATTTCTTGAGTCCGATTTATCAGGCATATCGAGACGGCTACAACATCAGAAGCGTAGCCCTAGGTGCGGCATATCACGTAGACAGGAACTTGCCCTTTACTCAAGATAAAGGATTCTTCTTTGATAAAGCCAATGTTTGCGTTTATAAAGATACTTCGCTGTCGTGGAACGGGTTTTTATTTAAATATCAAGTTGATGAATTGATGAAGATGGAAGCTAACGGCAGAAAACCGAATGCTGAGATGGTGAAAGAAATGTCACATCTCCAAGAATGGCTGCAAAAAAAATCTGGTAAAGATGTGAGAGTGTTTATCCCGGAAGAGATTTATATCAGACAAACTTTGAATGTTCGCGATGTGGTGGCGCCGCTAAGTGGGAAAGAGATTATCAAAGGAGGAACAGAGGCCGAAAAGTCGATCGGCAGTTTTTCCTATGATTTCGACTTGCGGGGGGGAGTCAAGGATTTGGAATCGAGAATTCCGCCGCTGCCGACCTATAATTTTGGGATAGAGAGCGCTTTGGCGAGTAAAGTGAGTAATTTGGCGATCGTAGGGCGATCGTCCGGTTATGTCGGGATGGCGGTATCAGTCGGGCGAATTGCGACGGTGAATATTTATCAAGGACAAGGCGTGGGCGTGGCGGCGGGTTTGGCTAGCAAGTTGGGAGTGCCGCTAAATACGATTACTTCGAGTAAAACAAGGGAAACTTTGGAGACTTTAACGGGGAAAACTACTTATTTGTCGGGGAGAGATACGAGTTATGGCGTGGATTATAAAGAGGTGAAATAGATCTAAGGAAGTAGTAGGGGACGAGCGAAATATTCGGTGGAAATAGGAAATTTTGTAAACTAATTAAGAGCGATCGCACTTTTTTTTGACAAAGTGCGATCGCTTTTTCTTTGCTGGTTCAACTCAAACACCTGAAACTTCTTTTTTCTGTAACATCGCTTCTCTAAATTTACCAATGCGTTTTGCAGATTTCTCATCCACCGCCGTTATCATCTGACCTACTTCTATCATTTGCCGTTCAACTATTTTTGTCATTTCCAGCAGTTCAAGTAATTCTTTTTCATCCGGTAGCTGTCTCATTGTAAGTTCTCCAATCTAGCAATAATTCGTTCCATGCCTATTTTAGCTTCCAGCACCCGACCTAGCAAGTCTCCTTCTACGGCGCAGGATTCCCAAACTCTTAGATATCCTCTCGATCTTCGCTCTGCTGCTGCTGGTATTCTGTAATAATGTTTTGAATATCTTCTGCTGCAATATCGACTTGTTCGGATTTTGTGTAAAGGGTCAGCAAAATGATTCCCGTTGCTGTTTGGACGTAGTAAATTAAACGATAGCCACCACTTTTACCTTTTTGAGTGTCGCTATTTCGGACTCTCAACTTGAAGACTGCATAACCCACTCCAGCAATTCGATCTCCTGGCAGTTCTCCCCGTGTGAGTTGTTCGATAACGGGTTGAATATCATTGCGAATGCTGCGGTATTTTTTTGCAAGAGTGCGTAAATTGCGGTTGAAGGTTCGCGAAACTATAACTTGAATTAAGGGCAAGTCAGTCATTTTCAATTCCTTCCCACATTTGAGAAACCGAAATGGTTTGCCCAGTCATGGCTTCGTGCCAAGCTTGCCGAAAATCTTGTAGCAGCGCTGCTTTAGATTGGCCCTCTCCGTCAATTTCTGAGGGTTCTGGAATACTAAGAGAATTAGCAGCAGGCATCTCTTGGATTTCTGCTGAGAAAACCTCTGCCAGATTATTTTGTGAAACGATTACCCCTTGACGTTGCTTTTGGCTTAGAAACTCTATAAAACTCGCAACTAATGCCAGATGTTCTGGAGAGAGTCGATCGAGCCATCGATCGATTTGATGTCGAAGTGCTGCTACATTCATAATGCCATCATACCTTTTAATTTTACCTTCATTTTAACGTAAGTATAAAGGTAGTGATGCGATTGCCGAGCGGTACATTCAGTTGACGGCTATTGGAACGGGAACCTTGGTGGAAATTGACCCGGATGGTTCAACCAATAGGGGCGATTGTTAATCCCCCTCTTTGAATCGCAAGTAATGTCAGGGTTTCGGTAGAAGTTGGATTTGAGTGACATTCAGTTTATGTGCCAAAGAGATTTTAACTCGCTCCAACTTTTTAACATAGAGAAATGTAAATTCGATCGAGATTTTTACCATGACTTTTACGCTTCAAAGAAACGGCACCCACTTCTTTGGCACTACTTACATGAGTCCCACCACAAGGAATAATGATATCACCATAACGCCAGTAAGAGATATCTTTTGTACTAGGATCTGACTCCATCAAAATTTCATCGCCTTGAGCAATCAAATTATTAGCTAAAGTAGACACTTTTGGAATCAGTTCAGGATTGAGTTTATTAGCGTAGTCTAAACGGGCACTCTGTTCATATATATAGCAACCTTTGATATATAGCTTTTCTTGATGACCATAGATTTCTTCAAGGGCGTGTAAAACAAAGTGAGTTGCACTGTGGTAACGCATTAGCTTGTATCGATAATCCCAATCAATCTTCATATGCACTTTTTGTCCTACGATAAAAGGGGAAGGACTATCTAGTTTATGAACCACCACAGTATCAATCTGTACCATCGGAACTTCGACATCTGGACGGTTTATATAGATAGGTTTTCCGGGTTGCTTTTGTACGTCAATGATAGCTACATCGTCAATAAAGCCTTTGTCAGGTACTTGCCCTCCTGATTCTGCATAAAATATAGTTCGATCTGTTACCAGCAAATCATCTTGTGTATGCAGCACGGTAGCTTCACATTCAGTCTGATAGGGTTCATCAATCCACAACTTCTGAGTTGGGGGTAGTTTTTCTGGACTGTTAAGAATAAAAATCGTCATTTCAATCTCCTTATTTTGGAAAGTTCACAGTTTACTCAAAACTGAGCAACAAAGCTTGATGTCATCAAAAAATCAATCAAAAAGATCTAAGTAATCAATAGCTGAGTCATAAGCCATCGTCAGAATATTGACTTTGTGATGTAGCTGTTTCTTTTGCTGAACTTCCTCAACAACTTTTAAAGCAGCGGCGACATTAGCTCCAGAAGAAATACCTACTGACAAGCCTTCTTTTACGCTCAGATTTTTCATCATTTGTAATGACTCTTCAAATGTTACAGAAATCATTCGATCTATGATATTAACATTCAATACTTTGGGGATAATGCCAACAGCAAGACCTTGAATATTGTGAGGAAAAAATTTATTTTCTAGAAGCTCGCAGCCGTCTGGTTGAACTCCTATAATTGTTACCTTTGGTTTTTCTTTTTTGAGAATTTCTCCTATTCCTGTAATGTGACCTCCAGTACCAATACTGGCAATAAAATAATCAATTGTTTCATTTTGAAAGTCTTCCAGAATTTCTGGAGCTGTTGTTAATCGATGAATTTCTGGATTTGCTGGATTTTGACCTTGATTTAGCATCACATACTCAGGATTTTCAATCTGAATTTCCATTGCTAGCTCACCATGTGAATTACCTCCTTTACGACTATCAGAAAGGATAATTTTTGCTCCTAACGCTTTTAATGATTTTTGTTTTTGTGAGCTATAGTTATCAGGAATAACTAAGATCACATTGTAGCCGAGGATAGCAGCAGCTATAGCAATTCCCATTCCTGTATTTCCTCCAGTTGGTTCGAGAATTGTTTGTCCTGTATTTGGTTTGAGAATCCCTTGTTTTTCGGCATCTTTAATCATATTAAAGGCAATTCTAGTTTTGTGGCTACCTCCAGGATTAAACGTTTCATTTTTTATATAAATGGCAAACTTTGAATCAAGGGATTTATCAATTATTTTTTGAAGCTTAATCACTGGAGTTTGACCAATTGTCTCTAAAATTGAGTTGTAAATCATAATTAGTATCACTGTTTTGTGTTTTGCAATCTTTTTTTGAGTATCTTCTCAGATCTTTCTACCAGGAAAAACAGCAATTAACTGATAATCTTCTGCAATAAATCTGAATAGTTTAGAACAGATAATTTCATCTCTTTGTATATCAATTATCAGGTGATCTACTGGATAAATTGGCTTGCCATCAAATAGAGCATTTTTTTTGTCTTCATTGCTGAAATAAGCTCCTACATCAGGATGAGAATGATAGATTGCCTTGACTGGATTGACTGAAGCAATATTTCTGCTTAAGAACAAGGAATCTTCTGATGAAAAAACAAACCCTTCTCTTGCGCTCCTGGGATAAGTTACTGGATCTGATTGATGTAATTGATTTTGAATGTTTTTGCAAGATCTGATGCCCTTTTCAAGAATTAACCCACAGCATTCATCTGGATAACTTTGGCGGGCAAAATAGTAAACTTTTTCAAGCAGCTCCTCAGAAATATTTTTTTCTATTTCTGAACGTAGAGATTGACCTTGTATGTAGATAGCCTTCATTTTATTTCTTGATAATTTGATTGGTTGTTCGTAGCAATACTTTAGAATTAGCAGGGATATCTTCGGTGATGACAATATAAGGAGAAATTTTTACGTCGTCACCAATTGTCACCGCACCAAAAATCCTGACACATCCACCTACTTCCACACGATTTCCTAACGTTGGATGCCTTTTACTATATTGATTTCCAGAAATCCCTCTTGCACCTAAAATTACGCCTTGAAGAATGTAACAGTCATCACCAATTTCACAAGTTTCACCAATCACAGTACCATAGCCGTGATCTATAATACATCTACGACCAATTGTGGCTGCTGGATGAATTTCAACTCCACTTTTAGCTTTGGCTTGCTCGGATATCCTTCGCGCAACGATTTTTAGATGGGTTATCTCATTTCCATTACTGTGACAACTATAATATAAGGCATTGGCTACTCGATAATACATGAGAGCTTGAAAAGAGAGATAACTCTCAAAAATATACTCAGGCGATTTTTTCGCCGCTGGATCTTTATTAGAAAAGCAGATCAAGTCATCGTAAATTCGATCGTTTACTTGATCAATAATCTCCCGAGTTTTAAGTTCGCTGATAGAGCTTTCTGATAAATGGGATTGCAAGAGACCCTCGATTACTTGACTGATTTGACGATCGAGACGACTAAAAGTGAGCAACATACAGTGAACCTCACAAGAAGAGTAATCAGAGCTACTGAATTCCAGAGACTTGCAGGCTAAAGATTCCCATGAGCATCAGGAATTGGGGAGCCAAAGGCTTCACATTGCAAGCCGCCTGAGACGATCGCGACAGCATTGGCTATTAGTCCAGACTCTAGGGTGCGATCGACCACGATCGCGAGTCTCTTTGGATTTTCTGGAGCAGGCGGTTCCAGTAGGGTATTGGGATCTAGAATGACCTGTTCTTCGGGTAGGCGATCGCGAACAGCCCAATAGCCTACATCTGAAGCGGCAGCACTTGTCAGAGCTTCAAGTTTCATAGTAATCTTAGAGGGAAAGTTTATTTCAGAAGAGTTCTGCCGAGGCAGGACTCTTTTCGTTTGTTATTTACACTTTACTGCTCGCGCCTGCTCTTGTCAACATATTTTGCAAATATTTTTTGCGTTTCACGACAATCACGACTATCTTTAATATAATTTAGCAGTCGATCGCTCTTGCAGAAGCCTTCCAAGACGTTCCCTGGAATGACCAAATCTTGGCGTAAAGCCACTCTGGAGGGCTGCTGAGCCATTACTCTTGTGTTGCTCCGCACCCTTTTATAGATAGGACTTACACATAAACTCTATCTGTAGAGTATGCACTGCGTACTCTACAGATAGTGTAAAAGACTCTTTTCGTAAGTCCCGATCGAGTGGGTAGACCTAATAGGTTAGGTTTCCCGCACCTCTGGGACAAAGGAAAAGTCTTATATGTCAATCAGTCTGGCAAGGAAGACTATCGTTTCACGATTTCCGGATTTTGCAAAATGAGTATGTTTAATTATCTTAGGTACGGCATCCACTCATGACGATCGAGCATATGTCTGTTAGGATTGCGGCAGATGGCCAATAAATCTGTCTTATCAAGATCGTCAAAACTTACAGTTGCTACGCTCAAAGGCTAGCTATATGGTGTAAACTCTTGTGGGCTTAGCACACAGCTAGCCGCAACGACCCAAGCTTGACCTCTGAAGTGCAAGCAGGACAACTAGCACCTCGCAGCAAGTCAGCTTTATTGCGAGTCTATTGGTTTCAGAAAAAAAAGGAGGGTAAATAATCTCAATGGCACGCCCAAAACGCACTCGTCCTGAAGATACCGCGTCTCAGTCAAAATTTGTTCAGGTTGTGGAAGGCTATCTTACCAAAGCAAACTGGACAAAGCAGCAATTCATGGCTGAAATCCAGGTTGGAGAAGCTCAGTTCTATCGGTGGGCGAGGGGAGAAAATGTACCAACAAAAGCGATTGTTAATCGCGTTGCGGTATTTTTAGCTCGTCGCTTAGATGAAGTCTATCAAAATCTTCCTCACAATCCCTTTCCAGTTTCTGACACGATTGATGGTTTGTTAAATGAGCTGCTTGAAACAGCAGGCTATAGTGCCAGTGTTCGAGGAAAAGGAATCGACTCTAGCTGGCAAGAAATAGCTCATAAACGCTCGTGGAAACTTGGATACACATCAGTTAGCCCAAAATGGGCAAAGGTACCAGATGACTATGGAGAAGCACCGACTGGCATGGCTATTGATCTTGCAGAAATAGTGGGAGATCTACTCGGCATACGTACAGAATGGCAGTATTTAACCTGGGATGAAATGCCTTCTGCTGTTGCAGAGCGAAAGGTTCATGGAATTGCCCCTTTTATGCTTGCTGCACCCGAAAGATTTTTCAACTATCGCTTTTCCGATCCTTGGAAGCAAGGAGGCTCTTTTAGACTGAATGCAGTGATATCTCAAAATCAGGTTAATGAAAATTCATTTGTTGAAGATTTACAGATTGGGCGCGTTCAGCTAGTTTATATAGTAAACGAAGTCGGAAGTTTTATAGTGAAAGTTCTTGGTGTCCGTTATGATCGAATGGTTTGTTCTGATCTAGCCAAAGCTATTAGTTATTTGAAAGCTACTGAAAGCAAAGAGAGTGAATTGATTCCTGTTTTTTGTTCTGACTCTATGACTTGTGAGTCCATCGCAAATAAGAATGACTGGAAAGTCATCAATATCCACTGTATGAAAGATATAGAACTTTACCCAGCGTTTGCATTTCATCCTGAAGAAGAAAAGCTGACTTCTTCAGTCAACTCTGTTCTCAGGATGGTTAGTGAAATTCCCCAGATTACTAATGGGAGGGATAATTGATATGAAAATAATATCTCATCCCCTAGTTGAAATCATGGTCTATGAAGAAGACTCTATTCTCGATAAGCTAGCAGTAGAAGCTGACCTTAGTAAGTTATCCAGCAAGGTAGACGGATTGAAACGATTTGCTGAAGCCTTTTACTTTGTTCGCTACGATTTTTGCCGCCTCAACTTTATTGTCGGTGAACGTTGCTGTACGAATGAATTCCTATGGGCAGGATTAGCCAGAAATCTGTATGAAGAACTGGGTGGTAAAAACGGACTAAGCCACAATCAGTTGTATCGAGATTTCTTATCTTGCGTTGATGCTCGACCAGAAAATTCTTTGCAGGAACCTGAATTTGCCCGCCACTTCAACTTTGCCTGGGAAACATTCTGTAGAAAAGCTCCACTGGCAGAAGCTTTATCTGCCATCGCAATTTACGAAATTTTTGATGTACCGGACTATCAACTTCTGCTTCGAGTCATGAAAAAAGCAGATGTCTCACAGCTAGGGCTACGTTTCTTTCAGGTTCACGCAGCAGCGGAACACTTTGGAATGTTTGAAGACGTTGTTTCTTGGCTTCGAGAACAGGAAGGTGGAGAAAGTGCCTTCAATCGGGCGAAAGAATTTGTTTTTCAGACACAAACTGAAATGTGGCGTGGATTAATAGCGCACTTACAAGAACAAACAACCGATTGCTGTGTTTAAAACTTTTGATTTTTTTTGGAGGAACGCAATGGGCATTAAAACACTTAAAAATCGCTGGTTTCCAATCGCCATTTCACTAGCAATAGTCTTCTTGGTCAGCTTGGCTTCATGCACAAAAAATTCTGCACAACAAACCAGTCCAAATACCACCAGCACGTCAACCTTGGGGCAAATCGCAGCCAGTAGCAAAATCAAAGTCGCCTATCTCGTCTTTCCGCCAACCATCACCAAAAACCAAACCACTGGAGAATTGGGCGGGCATTTAGTAGATACAATCAAAGAAATTGCGCGGCTCAACAACTGGACTCCCGAATTCATCGAAACCGATTGGTCAGGCTTTGCTACCGGGCTGGACTCCCGTCGGTTTGATGTTTCGATCGTCCCCACCTTCGTCACCGTCCCCAGAGCCTTATCCGTCTACTTCACCAATCCCCTCTTCTACGCAGGCAACAGCGCCATCACTAAAGCCGACGAAACCCGCTTCACAACCCTGGAAAGCATCGACCAACCCGGAGTCACCGTTGCTGTCACCCAAGGCGAAGCTGGCGACGAATATGCCAAAGCCAACTTCAAGAAAGCCAAAATCACCCGCTTCTCTGGTGGCGACCAATCCCTTGCCTTCCAAGCTGTTGTGGCAGGTCGCGCCAATATTGCCCTCGGTGATGCCTATGTTACCTCCCAGTTTGCCAAAGCCAACCCCCAAGTCAAAGACCTTTTTGCCAAAGCCCCCTATAACCTCACTCCTGTCTCCTGGGCAGTGCGTAAGGGCGACACCGAAATGTTGAACTTCCTCAACAGCAGCCTAGAATCTTTAGATTACCAAGGTCGCCTGCGGGAGTGGGAACAAAAAGCAGGCGCAAACTGGCTCCACATTAAAAAAGTCTGGGAATTTACTAAATCGTAATTCATCAATGAACTGGAACTTTTCCATCATCTGGAATAACCTTTTACCCCTATGCTTTGCCTTACTAACCACGATCGGGATTAGTCTTGGTAGTATTGCTCTTGGAACGCTACTCGGTGTGTTAGTAGGGGTGCTTTCTCTCACATCCTCCCGGTTCATTTCTGGGTGCGCCAAATTCTTCATCGAAGTGTTCCTAGCACTCCCCGCTATAGTTTTACTCGTTTGGCTTTACTACAGCCTGCCCCTAATCATCCCCGGCTTCATCCTTGACGGGCAAAGCTGTGCCGTGTTGGGGCTAGGTTTGAGCCTCGCTGCCTTTGTTGCAGATATCATCCGGGGTGGGATTAACTCCATCCCCCCTGGAGAAATCGAGGTTGCCTACTGCACGGGTATGACTCGCTTAGAAACGATTCGCTACATCCTGATTCCTCAAGTTTTTCGCAAATCCTGGCTGCCCCTCATGGGACAGTACATCACCACCTACAAATTCTCTACCCTGGCATCAGTAATTGCTGTGCCAGAAATCCTTCATACAGCCAATTCAATCATTGCTCAAACCTACCGCCCGATCGAAATTTATTCAACAGTTGCCGCGATGTTCATTGCTACCGTTGTTCCTCTCAACCTCTTACTAAGACGGGTACAGCAAGTCAAAGAACTGGGTGGCACGGAGACAATATAAGCTCTCAATCCTACAATGCAAAGTTCATTCCTAAGCATCGAAAATCTGGGCAAACGGTTTAATAATGCCAATATTCTAGAGAATGTCAGCTTCTCGCTAGAAAAAGGTGAGAGTATGCTGATTCAAGGCAAAAGTGGCTGCGGGAAAACTACCCTGTTGCGCTGCATTGCGTTGCTAGAATCGATCGATCGAGGTCGAATTATTTTTAATGGCAGAGTTGTTTCCAAACCCGGTCATCTCGATCGGACAAACAGTCGGCTAGAAATTGGCATGGTTTTTCAACAACTATACCTCTGGTCGCACATGACTGTTCTAGAAAACGTAGCACTACCCCTTTGGTTGCGTAACGGTAAACGTAAAAAGCTAGCAGATGAAGCTGCCAAGCATCAGTTAGCTCAGCTTGGGATTGAAGATAAAGCGAATGAGTACCCCAATCAACTATCAGGAGGACAACGGCAACGGGCAGCATTTGCCCGTGCGCTGGTACACTCTCCTCAACTCCTGCTACTCGATGAAATTACAGCAAATTTAGATCCTGAAACAGCTTATAAAGTTGTAGGCATTGTTGAAAAAATTATTGAAGCAGGTACATCTGTCATTTGGGTGACGCATTCCGAGCTACCTTCTGCGATCTGGTCTTATGTTCTGCGTTTTGGCGATCGCATCTGGATCAAAGAGAAATATAATTAGGGATTAGTTGGAGAAAGCGAATTGAGTCAAAGCATAATGACAGAAATTTTTGAGATGGAGGCAGAAATTAAAGACTACATTATTCAAGCATCTTTGAACTCGGAAAATATTTGAGTGTCGCTATTTCGGACTCTCAACTTGAAGACTGCATAACCCACTCCAGCAATTCGATCTCCTGGCAGTTCTCCCTGTGTGAGTTGTTCGATAACGGGTTGAATATCATTGCGAATGCTGCGGTATTTTTTTGAAAGAGTGCGTAAATTGCGGTTGAAGGTTCGCGAAACTATAACTTGAATTAACGGCAAGTCAGTCATTCTCAATTCCTTCCCACATTTGAGCAACCGAAATGGTTTGCCCACTCATGGCTTCGTGCCAAGCTTGCCGAAAATCTTGTAGAAGCGCTGCTTTAGATTGACCCTCTCCGTCAATTTCTGAGGGTTCTGGAATACTAAAAGAATTAGCAGTCGGCATCTCTTGGATTTCTGCTGAGAAAACCTCTGGCAGATTATTTTGCGAAATGATTATCCCCTGACGTTGCTTTTGGCTGAGAAACTCTATAAAACTCGCAACTAATGCCAGATTTTCTGGAGAGAGTCGATCGAGCCATCGATCGATTTGATGTCGAAGTGCTGCTACATTCATAATGTCATCAAACCTGTTGATTTTACCTTAATTTTAACGTAAACCCGCCCCGCCTTGAATATCGCTCTTCCCTCTCTCTGCCTCTGACGCGGATGCGGTTCAAAACTCTTCTCCTCCCTTCTATGGCACAATCATAAATAAGATCAAACCTTCAAGCCACCATGACCGGAAACCTACCACCCCAATACGACCCCAAAGCCACCGAAACCAAATGGCAAAAATACTGGGAAGACAACCAAACCTTCAAAGCTGACCCAGAAGGCGGCGGCGAACCCTACTGCGTCGTCATTCCGCCGCCCAACGTGACCGGCAGCCTCCACATGGGACACGCCTTTGAAGAAACCCTAATTGATGTCCTCGTCCGCTATCACCGCATGACTGGACGCAATACCCTGTGGTTGCCGGGAACCGATCATGCTAGTATCGCAGTTCAAACTATTCTCGAAAAACAACTCAAAGCACAAGGCAAAACTCGCCACGATTTAGGTCGAGAAAAATTCCTAGAACGGGCTTGGGAATGGAAAGCTGAGTCTGGCAATACTATTACTAATCAATTACGCAGTTTGGGCGTGTCTGTCGATTGGTCGCGGGAACGCTTTACGATGGATGAAGGCTTATCCGCTGCGGTTTTAGAAGCTTTTGTCCGCCTCTACGATGAGGGGCTGATTTATCGCGGCAATTACTTGGTGAATTGGTGTCCGGCGAGTCAGTCTGCTGTGTCTGATTTGGAGGTTGACCAGCAGGAAGTTGAGGGGCATTTGTGGCATTTCCGCTATCCTTTGACGGATGGTTCGGGTTATTTGGAGGTGGCGACGACTCGGCCGGAGACGATGTTGGGCGATACTGGCGTTGCTGTGAATCCAGAGGACGATCGCTATAAGCATCTTATCGGTAAAACTGTCACTTTGCCAATTATAAATCGCGAAATTCCAATTTTTGCCGATGAATTAGTTGACGCGACTTTCGGAACAGGTTGCGTGAAAGTGACTCCCGCCCACGATCCGAATGACTTCGAGATGGGTAAGCGCCACAATTTGCCGTTTATCAATATCATGAATAAAGACGGCACTTTAAATGAAAATGCCGGAGAGTTCCAGGGACAAGACCGATTTGTTGCCCGCAAGAATGTGATAAAGCGGTTAGAAACAGACGGAGTTTTGGTAAAAATTGAAGATTACAAACATACAGTTCCCTACAGCGAACGCGGCAAAGTTCCTGTCGAACCGTTGCTATCTACTCAATGGTTTGTGAAAATCGATCCTCTGTCTCAGCGCGCTTTGGAAGCCTTAGATCAAAATAATTCACCTGTCTTTGTTCCTGAAAGATGGACAAAGGTTTATCGCGATTGGTTGGTGAAGCTAAAAGATTGGTGTATCTCCCGACAATTGTGGTGGGGACACCAAATCCCGGCTTGGTATGCTGTTAGCGAAACTCACGGCGAGATTACTGATACAACGCCGTTTGTGGTGGCGAAAACTGAAGCTGAGGCGAGGGAAAAAGCGGAGGCTAAGTTTGGCACAGATGTCCAGCTAGCAAGAGATCCAGATGTATTGGATACTTGGTTTTCGTCGGGATTGTGGCCTTTCTCAACTCTGGGATGGCCGGATGAAACTAAGGATTTGGATTTTTACTATCCGACAACTACTTTGGTGACTGGTTTTGATATCATCTTTTTCTGGGTTGCTAGAATGACGATGATGGCAGGACATTTTACAGGAAAGATGCCTTTTGAGACTGTTTACATTCACGGTTTGGTGTTGGATGAAAACGGCCACAAAATGTCTAAGAGTAAAAACAACGGTATTGACCCGCTGCTGTTGATTGCGAAGTACGGGACTGATGCTTTGCGCTACACTTTGGTTAAGGAAGTGATTGGGGCCGGGCAGAATATTCGCATGGAGTACGATCGCAAAACTGATGAATCTAAATCAGTCGAGACTTCCCGGAATTTCACGAATAAGTTGTGGAATGCCGCCCGGTTTGTGATGATGAATCTGGAAGGACAAACTCCACAGCAGTTGGGAAGTCCTTACCCCCCCCAGCCCCCCCTTGCTAAGGGGGGGAGTGAAGAAGGGTTGGAATTGTGCGATCGCTGGATTCTTTCTCGCTATTATCAAGTTGTACAACAAAGTCGCACTTGTTTAGAAAATTACGGTTTGGGAGAAGCAGCGAAGGGGCTTTACGAATTTATTTGGGGCGATTTTTGCGACTGGTATATTGAGTTAGTCAAGTCTCGCTTGCAGCAGGATGCTGAACCAAATTCTAAGAAAGTTGCACAGCAAACTTTTGCTTTTGTTTTGGAAGGCATTCTGAAATTGCTGCATCCTTTTATGCCGCACATTACTGAGGAAATTTGGCACACTCTGACTCAAACGGGTGATGGTGATTGTTTGGCTTTGCAAGCTTATCCTGAACCTGACACATCGCTAATCGATCCAGAATTAGAACACCAGTTTGATTTGTTGTTTGGGACAATTCGCACTATTCGCAATTTGCGGGCAGATTCTGATATCAAACCGAGTGTGAAGGTGACGGCGATTTTGCAAAGCGAAAATGAAAAGGAACGCCAAATTCTCTTGGATGGAGGCGTTTACATTCAGGATTTGGCGAAAGTCGAAAATCTGACGGTGACAGCTAATTTAGACGCAGATTTGGGACAGACAATTGCTGGGGTTGTTGGTACTGTCCAAGTCTTGATTCCTCTGGCTGGTGTGGTCGATTTAGCGGCTTTGCGTGGTAAGTTGGAGAAGAAGCTGGCCAAGGTGGAAGCTGAAATTAAGCATACGGCGGCGCGTTTGACTAATCAGAAGTTTGTGGATAAGGCTACTCCTGATGTGGTTCAGGGCGCGAGGGATGCTTTGGCGGAATCGGAAAAACAAGCTGAGATTTTGCGCGATCGGCTAAAGTTGTTTTAAGGAGTCATTAGTCAGTTGGCAGTTGGCAGTTGACAGTAGTGGCGGGTGGGGTGAGAAACCGGGTTTTTACCGAATCTCTGCATAACAACGAAGTATCTTCGTAAAAAACCCGGTTTCTGAGCTCCCGTGCGTAATTCCTAGGGCTAATTCACGTCTTCGGATACGCCTTCAATGAAAGCAACAATTCCTTTACCCCAGGGGTTTGATTCGGCGAAGTGTTCACCAACTTTCACTGCTGCATTTTTGCCACCATTGTAAAGCCGTTTGAGGCTGATTAGGTTTTGCCACTCGATCGGTTTTTGCTCTTTGATTTCCTTAAATTCTGCATCAATAATATTGAGTGCTTGTTGTTCGTCTTGCACGTAGGTATACTTTTTTTCTAATGCCTGAATGATTTGCACTACTGCATTTAGTGCGGCTTCAGGGGAGGATTGTTGGGCGGCGATGGTGATATTTTGGGCTTGATTGCCGTGGTTATCTCTGAAGTTCAAAGGGGCGTAGAAGGTTGAATTGGAGAAGTCCTGGGTGGGTTTATCAGACATTTCTTTTGTTGTTTTGTGGATTAGCTGGGTGGTTTCGTCAATTTTAGCAAGGATCTCGTTTGGCTGCGGTGGTTTGGCTGGCTGCGGTGTTAGGGACAACTGACGAATCGGGTAGTTGTAGTATTTGCAGGCGGCTTGGATGGCGAGGATGAGGTGGTGAACTTCTTTGCCTGATTTGGAGGGAATTAAGGTGAGGAGGTGGGGGAGATAAGTGGCAATTTTCTCTGTGTGCTGCTTAGCGATTTTGCCTAAGGCATCTGCCGCGCTCCAACGATAAAAGTCTGAATCTTCAACGAGTTTAAGTAATCCCTCAATTGCTGCCTTGTTACCAATTTTTCCTAAGGCTTTTGCCACACTAAAACGCACAGCAGATTTTGAATCTTTAACGAGCTTAAGCAATCCTTCAATTCCTGCCTTGTCACCGATTTTTCCTAAGGCATTGGCTGCTTTCTCACGCACAGCATAGTTTGAGTCTTCAAGGAGTTTAAGCAATCCCTCAATTGCTGCCTTGTCACCGATTTTTCCTAAGGCACTGGCTGCCATCAATCGCACATATGGGTCTGAATCTTTAAGGAGTTTAAGCAATCCCTCAATTGCTGCCTTGTCACCGATTTTTTCTAAGGCATCTGCTACGCTCGATCGCACATCAGAGTCTGAATCTTCAACGAGTTTAAGCAATCCCTCAATTGCTGCCTTGTCACCAATTTTTCCTAAGGCATCTGCCACACTCCAACGCACATCAGAGTCTGAATCTTCAAGGAGTTTAAGCAATCCCTCAATTGCTGCCTTGTCACCGATGTTACCTAAGGCATCTGCCGCACTCGATCGCACATCAGATTCTGAATGTTCAAGGAGTTTAAGCAATCCCTCAATTGCTGCCTTGTTATTGATGTTGCCTAAGGCATTTGTCGCTATCCTACGCATAGAATACTCTGAATGTTGAACGAGTTTAAGCAATCCTTCGATTGCTGCCTTGTTACCGATTTTTCCTAAGGGTTCTGCCACACTACAACGCACATCAGAGTCTGAATGTTTAAGGAGTTTAAGCAATCCCTCAATTGCTGCCTTGTCACCGATTTTGCCTAAGGCATCTGCCGCCATCCTACGCATAGCATAGTTTGATTGTTCAACGAGTTTAAGCAATCCTGGAATAGCTGCCTTGTCACCGATTTTGCATAAAGCTTCGGCCCCACTCCAACGCACATCCGAGTCTGAATCTTCAATGAGTTTAAGCAATCCCTCAATTCCTGCCTTGTCACCGATTTTGCCTAAGGCATCTGCCACACTCCAACGCACATCAGAGTCTGAATCTTCAACGAGTTTAAACAATTCAGAAATCGCTGCCTCGGAACCTATTTCGCCAAAGGCATATGCTACGCTACTACGCACCTCAGAGTCTGAATCTTGAACGAGTTTAAACAATTCAGAAATCGCCACCTCGGAACCGATCGCACCTAACGCATCTACCGCCCTCCTACGCACATCTGAGTCTGAATCTTCAACGAATTTAAGCAATCCCGGAATCGCCTCATCCGATCGCACTTCCCCCAAAAGCGCAACCTTCAACCACCCCGGCACATCCAACCCATCCACCAACCCAACCGTGCGCTGCTGAAACACCCGCTGCACCTCCCCCGCCAGCCGCGCCCCCAACATCACATCCACATCCAAAGCCAGCCGCACCACCCGCACCGCCTGCACCTCATCCCCCAACAGCGACAGCATGAAGGCAAGAGGCTCAGTCCATTTAAAATAATTTAAATAGAAATGCTGTAACCTTTCATCATCCGTGACATCATCATGCTTCTCAACCAACAGTTTCAGCAACGCCCGCCCCGCATAATACTCCTGAAATAATTGGTGATGAAACTCAATTTCCTCCGGCTTTGCCGCCACCTGTAACAAATGATGTTCCAGCAAATCCTCTAGCCATTCCTTCGCCTTCGTTGGCGCATCTAGCACCCCTCTATGATGCAACCAGCACTCCAAAATTCCCTCAGCCCGATCGCGAGAAATCGCCACCAAACCCTCCGTAGGCTGGTGCAAATCGCCCTGCAACATCACAAAAGCCAACTGCTGCAAAAGCTCCGACGTGAATCGCCGAGAATCCTCCGAAATCGGGATATTACCCTTAAAGTTTTCGTACTTGTAATGGAATTGCTCAAACAATTCGCCCTTACTTTGGGGAATTTCCCCGGTACTTTCAAACACCTCGCACATCATCCACAACAGTAACGGCGTTTCGGCAATTTCTCGCAGGCGATCGCGCAATTGTCGCAGCAGCGAATCCCCATGTTGTGGCAAATGTTTGTGCACAAACTCTTCCATCTGCGGTTTCGTCAGCGCGCACATTTCTAACTTTTTCTCAATTCCCAAAGATCCGCCCAGCGCCAAATCCCGCGTCGTCAAAATCATCGGCGTATCGGAATTGTCGTCGCGGAATAGCTGGAATTCCTGTCGCCGTTGTGGCGATGGCATCTCATTCACGCCATCCAGCAACAGCAGCAATTTGCCATCCAGCAGTAAATCATCCACGTCTTCCGGGCTAACCCTGAGTTTTGCTTGTCGAAATTCGGCACGGATTGCTTGTACGATCGAGCGATCGCTCCTCAACTGCACTAATATCGGAATCGGGCGATCGCAATCCTTGAGTGCTTCCAGTGCCAATTCCCACCGAAAACGCCGCAAAACCGTCGATTTTCCCGAACCGGGCTTCCCCACTAACAGCACATTTCCGTCGCGCAGGTATTTGCGGATTCCTGAGAGCACTTCCAGGCGCTCTATTTTCGTTTCTGGTTTATTTTTTGGGGTTTGGGGCGATCGATCTTCCGGTGAAATTTCCACTCGCACCTCCACCTGTAAATCCGTCAGCGTGTAGAGATCCGGTTGGCTTTCATAGGACTTAATTAGGGATTGCAGATATTTAGGAAAATCAACTGGTGTTGCCATTTGATTGTAGATTTTAGAATATAGATTGATTATAGAATTTCCAGGTATGTAGTTGCGCTTCAGCGCTCTTTGCTTATATAAAGAAAGAGCGCTGAAGCGCAACTACGTACCTAATTCCTGTGCTCTTTCATATATAAAGAAATAAAGAGCGCCCAAGCGCAACTACGTACCTAACAACTACCAATTCCTAACCGTGCAATTCTCCATTAGGCATAATCGTGCCGCGGAATTGAGCGCCCGCTAAATTAGCCGTGCTCAAATCAGCCCTAATCAAACTTGTACGGTGCAAAATAGCATCCCGCACATCAGTTCGAGCTAGATAAGCATCAGTCAAATCAGCTTCACTCAAATTCGCTTGATTAAAATTAGCACGACTCAAATCAGCCCGTACCAAATTAGCACGACTCAAATCAGCCATCACCAAATTAGCATTACTCAACTTAGCATCAGGAAGAAACGCACCGCGCAAATTAGCACCAGCCAATTCAGCATCAATTAACACAGCTCTTTCCAACTTAGCATTTGTCATCACAGCCCAGGAAAAATTTGCTTCTACCAAAGTTGCTTCAGTTAAAAATGTGCCATCTAAAATAGCTTGGTTCAAATTTGCCTGAGTCAAATTTGCTTCCCGCAGAGATGCTTCAGTCAAATTCGCTTGACTGAGATTAGCTTTAGTCAAATCTGCACCCAGCAAATTGACACCCCGCAAATCTGCACCTTGCAAATTTGCACCCCGTAAATTTACACCCTCAAAAATCCGCTGTTCCTTCCGGAAATTCGCACCACGCAAGCAAGCACCGCGTAAATCTGCACCTTGCAAATTGACGCCTCGCATATCTGCATCAGTCAAATTTGCATCGATAAAAACTGCCAAAGAAATGTTGGCTTTGCGAAAATCTACACCTTGCAAACTAGCTCCGTGGAAGTCGGAATCAGACAAATTTGCTCCGCTTAAGTTTGCCTGATTTAAGTTAGCACCCGAAAACTTGGCATTAGTTAAATTGGCGCGCTGAAGGTTAATTCTGTTCAGGTATGACATCGTTAAGTTGGCACCCCAGAGATCAGCACTGCTTAAATTGACGCCAATTAAATCTGCACCGCTCAGATGAACGCCTCTCAGATTCATACCTTGAAAATCAAGTTCTCCTGATGTATATCGCCTTAAAATTTCGCTAGCATTCATGTTGTTTTGTTGTTAATTATTGAGAAACTCTACTTGCTATTTAGAGATTGATGGTAGTTATAGTCTCTTAAAGAAGGACGAAAGTTTGTGCAACCCCAAATTTGTATCTGGGAATTTAATTAGTTTTATTCACAAATTCTTGAGTCCAATCGACTGTTTTGTTGCCTAACTGACGCCCGTGAATTTTTACATGAGTCAGAGATGGTGATTTTAAAGTACCCAGTTTTTTGTAAATGTATGTGGCTGTATCCTGTTGGCTTGGGACTTCGGCAGACTCCAGAATGACGTGGAGCCAACCCTCTTTAAATCCCGCTGTGGCAGTAATTCCCCTGGGTTGTAGCAATTGATTGATCAAAATGGCGATCGCCTTTGGTTTGCCTTGTTTTGCCATTTCCACAAGCTGATACTGATTTGGTTTGTGGCTAGAGTTTTGTGGCTCTGTTGCTGAACTATTTTCGGCAATATTCTCCTGGATTTCAGCAGGAGAACCCCCGCTTTCTTTTGACTCAACTTCGCTCAGCATTTCCATTAATTTGTCAGTAAATCCCTGAACTTTTGCTACATAATTTCTGAGATTTTTATATTTCCAATACAAACGCTCCTCGGCACTTTCTGTAGAAAATTTTCCGTTCATAGCAGCTTCTAAGTCGCTGAATATTTGTTCTATTTGCGCCGTTGTGAAGTTAGCACTTTGGCTGACTAAGCCTTTCATTTCCTCTTCCAATCCCAACTTGCGTTTGATGGAATCGGTAATATTGATAGTAACAGGAGCGGCTGGTTCTACACTTTCGACAATGGTCGGCATTTCTGCAACTTCGTCTGTTTCTACCAATTCCTGTCTGACATCAGCAGTGGCATTATTGCTGCTGGTTTTTGAGTCTTTAAACTGTATATTTTCTACCGGAGCAGGCACTAAGTAACTCTTCTGGGGGTCATAATGATAGTGAGCCGGAGCAGCTTGAATGATCTGAGTAATATCCCCAGGTTCAAAATATTCGTTGCGCCTGTCAACCGGGACAATATCTTCATAAAAACTGTTGTTTAAATGCGTCTGATCGTAGTCTTCGGTAGACGAATCTTCGCTAACCGAATCTTCGGCTATATCGCGTTCTTCCTGTTGCAATTTTGCGTAACAAGGATTCATTGCTTTGATGATTACGCTAGCTGCTTGGTCGCATTCGTCGGTGTTGTCGAGTTTGCCCGCAGTTCCGTACAAATTAGATTCGAGTTCGGCCAGGCTGCCACAGACATTAAATAGTTGTCGCAGCAGCTTGTCAAGTTCTTGGGTTTTAAGCAGCAGCCAATCGCGCTCGCTAAAAGTGAAGTCGTGATAAAGAGTAGAAAAAATGAGGATTTTTGCTCTCAGCGGATTGGTTTGCTGTACAATTTTTTGTCGGACATCAAACAAATTTCCGGCGTCTCTTTCTAGCGACTCTCCTGCGGGCAGTTGCGAATTGAAGTGGTCATCAAATGCAGGTGCTTCGTGACCACCAAAATTAGATATATTTGTTTCTAATTTGGTAAAATCTTGGTACTCGTAAAGCCTGCTCAGTTGGCAGACGATTTTATCTGCCACTAAGGCGTACTCGGTTTTTTTGTTAACCTTGGCAACGATATTGTTTAAAACTGTTTCAATATCTTCTAACCTGCTGTATTTAGCACAGATTTCTTCGATCAACTTTCCTACATCTGCGCTGGCGAGTTTTGCCGGATCGTTTTCCCAACTCTCTTTACAAGCAAAAAATATGATTTTTTTAATGCGCGAAAGATTGAGATCTTGTTCAAATTCGCGAACAACTTCATCTAAAATAGATAAAGATTGCATAGTTTTTTTCCCCCAAAGATACCCTATTAGTCGATTTTAGATTTTAGATTTTAGATTTACTCTCACATTGAATCAAAGGAACCCGAACAGGAGTGTAAAATCTTAGTATCTGCACTCCTGGTGTCGGGGACTTGTACCCGTTTTTGGGCGAGTCAAGAGTCAGCGATAAATAATAAAATCATACCACATTTGATAAATGCAAGACTTTGATGCGATCGTAATTGGCAGCGGTATTGGCGGCTTAGTGGCGGGTGCGATGCTGGCTCGCTACGGCAAAGGGGTACTCGTCTGCGAGAGCCACACCATAGCGGGGGGGGCTGCTCACAGCTTTTCGCGCCGGGGATTTCATTTTGATTCGGGGCCTTCTTTTTATTGCGGTTTGAGTGACCCCCAGTCGCTGAATCCTTTGCGGCAAGTCTTGAATATTTTGGAGGAATCGATCGCAGCTATTGCCTACGATCCCCTGGGGCATTACCATTTTCCTGAGGGAACTTTGCCAGTTTATGCTGATGCGAGAAATTACTTAGATGCTGTAGCTAAATTCGCACCGCAAGGCGCTATAGAATTGCAGCAATTTCAACAAAATTTATTAGTTTTGTATGAAGGTTTGCGGGGAATTCCGGCTTTAGCACTGAGATCCGACTGGCAGTTGATACCCGTGTTGCTGTCTCGCTACTCGCCTGCTTTGCTGAAGCTTTTGCCGTCATTAGGTGCGATCGCCAGTTCGGCTGGTACATTAATGGATAGGGACGTGCAAGATCCTTGGGTGAGGCGTTTGATCGATTTGGAGTGCTTCTTGCTATCGGGCTTGAAAGCGCATGGAACCGTCGCGCCAGAGATCGCTTTTATGATTGGCGAACGATCGCGATCGGCGATCGAGTATCCTGTAGGTGGCAGCGGTGCGATCGTCGATGCTTTAGTTCGAGGCTTGCAGCGCTGGGGTGGAAAATTGCGATTGGGAACACCAGTCGAGCAAATATTAGTTGAATCTGGTAAAACTACGGGAGTTCGCTTGCAAAATGGCGAAACAATCCGCGCCCCAATTGTGATTTCAAATGCTACAGTTTGGGATACTTATACAAAGTTACTGCGCCCTGAAGATTTGCCGGAAAGTTACCGAAAAACTGCCTTATCGATGCCCGCCGTAGACAGTTTCATGCACCTGCATTTAGGCATTAAAGCCGAAGGAATCGAAGGCTTGACCGGCCACCACGTCGTCGTTCATGACAGCAAGGTTGACATTACAGTACCCGGAAATACCTGCATGATTTCGATTCCGACTGTGTGGGATGCAACTCTTGCACCGCCGGGACATCACGCGATTCACGCCTATACATTGGAACCTTACGCAGGTTGGGAGTATGGCGGCGGTTATCAGGAAAGGAAACAAGAGCGATCGCAATCTCTGTTCAAAGCTTTAGAAAAAATTATACCGGATTTGCGATCGCGAATAGTCCTGGAGTCGATCGGCACACCGCTAACCCACGCCCGATTTTTGCACCGCTATCAAGGAACCTACGGGCCTGCAATCGCCGCCGGCAAAGGCACCTTTCCGGGGCCGCAAACCCCAGTCAAAGGCTTGTATCGAGTGGGAGACAGCACCATGCCCGGAATCGGGGTTCCCGCCGTCGCAGCATCGGGTATTTTGTGCGCGAATACCCTAGTCAATTCCGACATCACAGCACAATTTTTGTAAACCCAGCCGCCACAGGTTCGTAGTAAGGACTTTAGTCCTCTTATAATTTTAAATAGGACTAAAGTTCTCACTACGAACACTTTATCCACCAGCGGCAAAAGCGCCCATAACTGCGATCGACAAAGCCAAACCGGGCAACAGCAGCATTCCTAACATCAAAGCATCATGTCCGCTCATAACTTTCTCCTGATACCGACGTTCGATAGCTTATCATACCCACCCAGATTTCGCCACCGCCTTAACAATTAAAACCGACAGATTGATTCAGGAGTCACCGGGCAAATCTTATTTACAATCGAATTTCCGCGCAAGTCAAGCGTCGTTAGCTTTTGCAAAGATTGCAGTGGACTGATATCGGAGATTTGATTGTTGTACAAGTCGAGTACAAACAAATTATTCAAAGCTTGCACCGCGCTGATATCAGCAATCGGATTATTGAACAAATAAAGTTGAGTCAAATTAGTTAATGATTTCAGCGGAGTAATGTCTGAAATTTGATTGTTGCCAAGGTTCAGCTCAACTAAATTAGTCAAACCTGCCAAAGGACTAACATCAGATATTTTATTTTCAAACAAAACCAGTTTATTTAATTTAGTCAAAGCTTTCAGCGGAGTTAAGTCCGATATTTGATTCTCGAATAGAAACAGCGTAGTGAGATTTTTCAAAGCAGCCAGCGGACTGATATCCGATATTTGATTTTTGTAAAGGTAGAGTGTCTGAAGTTCAGTTAAATTTGACAGAGGAGCGATATCTGATATTTGATTTTTGTACAGAATCAGCGCATTTAAGTTGGTTAAAGTTTTCACGGGACTGATGTCAGAAATTTTGTTATCAAACAAGACAAGTTCGACAAGATTAGTTAGACGCGCCAGGGGACTGATGTCTGATATTTGATTGGTATCGAGAACGAGTTTAGTCAGATTTGTTAGAGATAAAAGCGGACTGATGTCTGATATTTGATTGACATCTATTATCAGAGTTTTCAGGTTGGTTAAAGATTTCAGGGGAGCGAGGTCAGATATTTGATTGCTACTAAGATTTAGATTAGTAAGTTGAGTGAAAGATGACAGGGGACTGATATCGGTAAGTTGAGCAAGTTTAAGATTTATTTCTGTTGTATTAGCAAGCACTTCGTTAGCTCGATCGCACTCGGTAGTATCTGATATTTGCAACAGTATTTCTACGGTATGTTTCGCGCCGGGAGAGAGATTATCTTTGTGCTTGCACCAATCGGGAAAGTTATTATAATTTGTTGTCATAGGTTTTACCTGTTAGTTCTTAAGGTACGTAGTTGCGCTTGAGCGCTCTTTCTTTATTATATGAAAGAGCGCTCAAGCGCAACTACATACCTGTTCTTGAGGTACGTAGTTGCGCTTCAGCGCTCTTTGCTTATTATAGGAAAGAGCGCTCAAGCGCAACTACATACCTGTACCTGCACGTGTAAATCTTACATTTCCCGTAAATCTAGCAATTATGTCTAATTTGTGAATCGGATTTTTGCGGATTTTGAGAAATGTTAGCAAAAATTGTGTAAAGTAATCGTAACAACATCTTTTATTGCATTCATTTACAGGAGCCAACAGCCGACTATGACGCCAGAACTAATTTTCGATGTAGGTAATGTGTTCGTTTTGCCTTTCTGGGCAATTATGATTTTATTGCCCAACTGGGGAATCACCCGCAAAGTGATGAATTCCTTTATTCCGTTTGCCGTGCTCGCCGTCTTGTACATATATTTGTTTGGTAGCAGTCTGACTCCAGAAAATGCGGCTGCTTTGTCCAATCCTAAGTTGGCAGATATTGCTAAGTTTCTGGGGGAGGAAACGGCTGCTGCTACGGGATGGATTCATTTTTTAGTGATGGATTTGTTTGTGGGACGCTGGATTTATTTGGAAGGACAACGGACGGGTGTTTGGACTGTTCATTCTTTGGCTTTGTGTTTGTTTGCTGGGCCGATGGGATTGCTTTCTCATATTCTAACTGCTTGGATTACTGACAAGTTTTTCCCGAGTTCTGATGTGGTGGAAACTGCTAGTCCTTCGGTTTAAGCAGAGGGTTTTCAATAGTTTGGATGTTAATCATCCATTTCTTGATGCAGGTTTTAGTGGTGAGGATTTAAGTTGAGATTTATGGATGCGGACTGAAGTCCTCACTACGAACCTGGAAGAAGGACTGAAGTCCTGACTACGAACCTGCTAGAGGTAGGACTAAGCGGGCGACAATTAAGTTGTTTTCTAAGATTTCTAAGGAAAAGTCTCCCCCCATTAAACGTACTGCTCGCTGACAAATTAAGAGATTTTGCCCGATCGACCTATTTGACGTAACGGCCAATATATCGCCGTGGAAACCGCCGTTGAAGCCGGCAAGTAACTGTCGATCGCACTCGCCACTATCAATCACAGATAATTCTAGCCATTCTTCCCCCAAAAGTTGAGAGCGAATCTCAATCTTATCGCCAGCTCCAGAACGCCTGCAAGCCATCGCCAGCAACTCGCACAGGATCAAATCCAGCTTGATGCTATCTCCGCGAACTCCCAAAGTCTTACCCGCAGGCAGCGACACAGCGGTCTCTCTGTTCACTTCCAGCAAGATTCCCGACTGTTTGACCAGGGGGGCCGTGCGATCGAGCGATCGCCTCAGCCAAGCGCTCACAGGAACCGCATCTTGTCCGAATTGCGGCCGCCACTGTTCCTGTTTCAGCACCAAATGAATTGACCCCAAAGCATTGCCAATTTGCCGCAAAACCTGTTGGTAGCGCAAGGTTTTCAGAGCATCTTTTTGTTCCTTCGCCGACTGCAAAATCGACTGGCTCAACTCTCCCAACTCCTTGACGCCCGCTGCCACAGTCCGGTAAAAATCCTCGAAACGGCGCTGCTTGTACCAGTTGAGCATCTCCAGATCCAATCGCTGCGACTCCTGCGCCGATTGCACTGCCACATACCTGCGCCGCCAAGCCAACTGAGATGCCATCGAACTCAGCAAATTCACCGACAACTCCGACCACTGGCGGCCCGGAGCGTCCGCCACCACCACAATGCCCAAGGGAGCGTGTTCTGGGGCTGTCCGCAGCGCCACTGTCATAATTTCGCCAATTCCTGGACTCCGCAGCCACCGCTTTGTCGCCAGCAGCACTTGGCTCATACTCTGTTGCAGCACGCCTCCTGCCGCCAGGGTTTGTTGGATCAAAGCGTCTGTTTGGACAGGAATCAGCGCCTCGGGATTCAGGGCAAATACGGGATTGGCAGCTACTGCTGCGGAGATTGAAGCTGCCTCGTGGCCGGGATTCCAAGTAATTACTGCCACTAAAGGACAGGCAATTGTCTGGGAAACGTGTTCGGCAAAATGACGATCGAGCTTTTGCAGCGGCAACTCTGGGAACATATTCGGCGAAGCAACAGATTTCTGTTGTGGAGATTGCGGCTCGCCCGAATGCTGCAACAGCGCTAAACCCGATTTGATCGATCGCTCAAATTCCTGATATTTGTCAATTTCCGAACTCTGCTGCCAGGAGTGCAGAATCAATCCTAACTGTTGGCTGACTACTCGAACTAATTCTCGCTCCGATCGCCTCCAAGTGCGAGTTGCGCTGTGCCCGACAACCAGCAAACCCTCGATCGATTTTCGATTTTCGATTTTCGATTTTCGACTGGGGTTTTCTCCCTCGGACTGTTTTGTGCGAGTGCTCGATGCCAAAAGCGATCGCACCCCCGCTTCCGCCAGCACTTCCCGCCAAGCGCCCAACCGCCCGTCTTCCTCCCAATTTTCGATCGCCAGAGGTTCCGCGCTTTCTTGCAGCAGCCCCACATCAGCCACATCAAGGGCGTTGAGTGGCGACGGTACTTGTCTGCGGTTGCGGGGCAGATTTTGGGAGACAATTTCAAAGCGATTTTGTTCTTCCCTGTACAACAACAGCAAAAAGTATTCGCACTTGAGCCGAGAGCACAACTGCTCCGCCGTATTTTTCAAAGTCGCCTCCCAGTCAGCATCGCTGTAGATGGCGCGAGCTATTCCGGCAGTTAAATCTCGATCGAGCTGTGTTTGCTCAATCCTCTCCTCCATTTCCGACAGAGGAGCCGTCAGAGCCACTAATTGCGCCGCTCCCCGCAGGTACTGTTTTTCATTGTCTTGCCAAATCCGCGGCTCGCCAGCTTCCACTGCCAAAAATCCCAACAATTCCCCTTCCAAAACAATCGGCGCCGCCAACAGAGAGCGAGCGCGAATTTGCTGCATCAACCGCCCCGTCAGCTCAGTTTTCAGAGAACTGTGAGATTCACCGATCCAAACTATTTGTTGGGCCGCTAAAGCCTGATAAAATTCGCCCAAGTCTTGCACAGTAATGCCCGAAGCCGGTCGGATCTGGCCCAAACCAGGAGCAATTTGGCGGTTGCTAACTCGGCGCCAAAAATAGCGCCGCTCTCGCTCGAACCAATAAACATTAGTGCGCGTCGGCTCAATAAATTCATGGGCTTGTTCGACTACCGCTTGCAAATATTGGTCGAGCGATCGCAATTCCCGCAACTGCGAAATCAGTGCTAACAGAGACTCATCCGGGCGTTTGACCTGTTGTCGCTGCCAATCTTTTTCTATTTGATAAAGAGCAGTTGCCAGTGATCCAAATACGATCGCCAACTGCGTTTTTTCTGCCGAATTTGGCGCAGAACCCCACACGTCTGTCCCCAGCAGAATCACACCGTAGCAGCGGTCTTTGTAGCGCAACGGAAACAGAGTCGTGCCTTGAATATTGTAAGTTTGAGCCGCTTTGCGCCATTCTCCGGCCCTGTTTTCCGATCGCAAATCCGGGACTCCCACGGGCCGGAGCTGAATCACCACTTGTTCCAGCAAATCCCCCGGAGTCAGGGAAAACCGCTGTTTGAGAAAAGACAAGTCACCGTTAGGAGTCATGCCGCCTTTCCCTAACAATCGGTGCGCCTGTCGATCGTACAACCCGATCCAAATCAACCGCCAGTCAAATTCCGCTTGCAAGTAACCGAGTGCCGTCTCCAGCAGCACTTCCACATTCTCCTCTTCTCGGAGAGTTTGGAGCACGCGCTCCAGCCCCGCGATTTGTTCGTCTAAATCCTTCGCTCTTTGCTCCTGCCCCATGTCCCAGATTCCCCACACCTTTGTCCAATTTCAACTTACAAACTTAAAAATTTCAAAATTTAAAATGGAAAAGAATCAACCTATAATATGATCGCAGTAAAAGTAAAAATCTCACCTTCCCAGGGGAGTAGCTCATT
Source organism: Oscillatoriales cyanobacterium (assembly GCA_004292955.1). Classification (GTDB taxonomy): domain Bacteria; phylum Cyanobacteriota; class Cyanobacteriia; order Cyanobacteriales; family Microcoleaceae; genus Microcoleus. The sequence goes on from RDXX01000015.1 coordinate 301,193, forward strand.
TTTATAAAAAGCATTTTATTGTATATATATAGTGCTGTCCCGGCTCGCTTGGTTATAACCGCAAGCGAGCGGGGACAGCACTATCAAGGCAAAACTGAGATGCTCCCCCTTTCCAGTCTCCTGCTGACTATTTTTATTTCCCTTCTGATTTCTCATTTGTCAATAGCCCCAGGACAAGTCATTGGATATTTATCAATTAGGTGTGCGCCCGCTGTTGTTTTCAGTATTGAAAACCGATGCCGAGTGGCTGCACAACCGCACTCTTCAAGTTCTAGAAATAGCAGCCCGAACCCAGTCTAATCCTGCCACCAGTCAAATGCTCTCTCGATTGCAGAAATCTTTGGGAGTCCAAGATTCTCGCCTCGAACAATCGAAGTGGGGACTGAGCTTTAAAAATCCTGTCGGCTTAGCGGCAGGATTTGATAAAAATGGTGTAGCTGCGGACATTTGGGCAAATTTTGGCTTTGGCTTTGCCGAACTCGGTACAGTCACCTCCCAAGCGCAGCCGGGAAATCCCCAACCTCGGTTGTTTCGCTTGTCTGCTGACAGTGCAGCCCTCAACCGCATGGGATTTAACAATCAAGGAGCCGCGGCAATGGCAGCCCGGTTTCAGGAAGCACAGAAAAAGTTAAAATTAGACGGCTCGCGCCCCATGCCTGAGCCTCCTTTCCCCTTGGGCATCAATCTTGGTAAATCTAAGGTAACACCGTTAGAGCTGGCCGCAGCCGATTATTTGGAGAGTTTTAAGCTGCTCAAAGATTGGGGCGACTATTTTGTAGTCAACGTTTCCTCTCCCAATACGCCTGGATTGCGATCGCTCCAAGATGCTGCTGGGCTTAGCACAATTTTGGAAACTTTGCAACAAGAAAATCGGGGAATCAAGCCAATTTTAGTCAAGATTGCGCCGGATTTGGAACCAGAGGCGATCGCATCCATCCTCGACTTAGCAAAAACCTACCAACTAGCAGGAATTATCGCCACCAACACCACCATCCGCCGCGACGGACTGAAAACACAAATCTTGCGAGAAACTGGCAAACCCATCAGCGAAGAAGCGGGCGGAATTAGCGGAATACCAGTGCAAGAGCGATCGACAGAAGTAATCAGATTTATCTGGCAATATACCAAAGGCGAATTACCAATAATTGGAGTAGGCGGCATTTTCACCGCCGAAGATGCTTGGGAAAAAATTGCCGCCGGTGCGAGTTTAATTCAAGTTTACACAGGTTGGGTTTACGAAGGGCCTTGGATGGTACGCCGAATTTTGGCAGGCTTGCTGCAAAAGTTAGAAGAAAAAGGATTTAATTCAATTTCAGAGGCCGTTGGTTCGGAAAATATTAAATAGTCGAACATTTTTCAAGGTACGTAGTTGCGCTTCAGCGCTCTTTCATAGATATAAAGAAAGAGCGCTGAAGCGCAACTACATACCTGGATCTGAGTACAGCACTTAAAAAAAATGCTTACATAATAATCTGACACCAAAATAGCAGCTTATCCAAGCACTTTTTCAAGAGTAATAAAATAAAAGTTATGAGCGCTGCGTTCAAGATTTTAGCCCTTAAAAATAGGACTAAATCACTCACTACAAACGGGGTTGTTTAGGCTCTTCTGGCTTTTTGGTGAAAAGTGTATAATGAGATACTACTAATTGATTTCTACCGTATGGATCTTCATCTTGACAGACTGCTTAATCTACCCG
>RDXX01000157.1 GCA_004292955.1 Oscillatoriales cyanobacterium
CCAGGGTACGGCAGGCTTTTTGGCTTTTTTTCTGTCTATTTCATAACAAAAACCTTTTTTGATGTTTTTTGGCTTAAATCATTGGTAAAAGCTATGTTTTGCCATCATAAAATTAACACCACTTATATTGTCGAGGCGATCTCAAATTCACTCATCTTTCTAAATGCTGTTTTCTGACTTTTTCAGCAAGCCCTAATTATGCGATCGCCACCCCTTGACAGGTCAAGACAGTATCTACGGAGATTATGTACGCGATTTAAATCGGCGTTTAAATTGCCCAATCATCTATTGCAATTGATTTGGATCGATTCCCATTGCTCGGAGTTGAGCTTCTAAGGCTTGCGATCGCGATCGTTCTTGCTCGAGCAAAGTTTCAGCCTCAGTCGCCCGTTCCTCTGCTTGTTGTCGCAGTTGCTCTGCTTCAGTCGCTTGTGCTTCCGCTTGGCGCCGCAGTTGAGCGAGTTCCACAAAACTCATAAATGCTTCTCCGTTTGGCCCGAACATTTCGAGTCCGGTTTCAGATAATTGGAACCGCACGCCCAATCTCGGACTGATCCAACCGTCTATTTGTTCGATCGCCTCTAACTCTTCCTCAACCCGCTGCCATCCTGTCAATTCTAATGTTTGTGGGTCGTACAAATAGTATTCTTCCACGCCGTAACGTTCGTAAAATTTGAACTTTTGAATCATCGGAGCAGGCCGATTTCCCGGCGACCAAATTTCAAAAACGACTTGCGGCGGAATATTATCTTCATTCCACTGTTGATAGGAACCTCGATATCCTTTTGGTCTACCAAAAACTACCATCACATCTGGTGCTTGGCAAAGTTTATTATTTCTTTCAACGGGATACCAAAGCAAGTCGCCGGCTACGAAAACATTCGGGTCATTCGCAAACAATAGTTCGGAATTTTCCTTAATCCAAACGATTAATCGAAACTGCTCAGTATTGTCTGACATTGGTTCTCCGTTATCGTCAGGGTATACGATGTTTTGTTGGTCGGGAGATTGCAGTTGTGTAACCATTGCTGTTTTCCCAAATTTGCTAATGATTTTATATTATAGACGCACTGCGGGCGATCGTATTTTCCAAGATTTATCGATAATTTTCAGTGTTTGTGGTCGTAGGGTGCGGATCCATGAAAAATCCCTAAATTATAGCCTTTCTCGGAAAGATGAGGTATGACTGACAGCTTATATAACCATTTAAACGTATAGGGCCCAAGCCCAACAACGTACCCCATACAACTACTAATAAAAATAATGTGGAACGGGCATCTTGCCCGTTCCAAAATTTACCCAAAATCCCGAACAACTTAACTGCTAAAAAGAAATAATCAAGTAACCATTCTGGAATTTAGCACCTGTGACAGATTTTCCAGTTAGCGCCGGAGGAAGCAAGATATTGCGCCGCTGATCGCCCGCTTCGATCGTCACTTCCGGCCCGGATTGAATCAATTTAATTTCTTTCTTGTCAAACCCAGGCAAAAACAAACTAACTAGACGCTGTGCAGTGTTGATGTTAATCGGTTTAGGAGCTTTCCCAGCTTCAGAAAAATCTGGCAAAGCATCAATTAACGGCTGCCAATTATTATCGCTGTGGGCCGGCACAGAAACTGCTGTCAAAGGATCGAAATCAGCAGCAATCGTTTCTGTAAGCGGTGCTTGATTGACAATCACACCGCCGACAGTTAAACCAATTTGTTGAGAACTTCCCCACAAATAGCGCGCAGTGCCGATCGCACTTGCATCCCCAGTCGTCACCAAATAAGCGGCCGTGCGGTTCGGATCTGCCAGCGCTTCCTTACCCTTATCCAACAGATTATCGACTTGCTTGGTAGATTGAAAAGCATTGTCTCCCGACATATCCACCGTCAACACGGTACTGACAACCGGTTGAATAAAAGGCGACAAAGCTTTCCCCAAATCCGAATCTACCAACGCTTGGCGGAAGCGACGGATGTACCAGCTCAAAATTTCCGGCATTCCCAACATCCGCAGCGTATCCATGCCGCCGCTGCCGTCATACACAATGACATCGTATTGTTTGCTGTCGTCGTATTCCCGAAGTTCGTTCAACGCCAGCGCGCTGTCCATCCCCGGTAACACTCCCAATTCTTGCCCGTAAATCTGCTTGAAAAACGGAGTGCGGACATATTGAGCTTCTAGTTGTTTAATTTCGTCCCACCTGCGTTCTAGCAGCGGCGCGCTGTTCACCTGAACTGCTTTGAAGTTGGGGGCGATTTCCTGTGGCGTGGGAGTCAGGGGAACCCCTAGCAGAATACCCAATGCAGGCCCCGGATCTTGGCCGAGTAGCAGAACTCGCTTGCCTTGAGCCGCATATTTTTTAGCTGTTGCGATCGCGATCGTGCTGCGGCCAGTGCCGCCTTTGCCCAAAAATGTCAAAATCAAAGCCATTTTCTGTTCTCAGTGCCAAAGCTTACTACTTAACATTTAAGCGCAACCTTCAGCCAGAGTTGTCAGTTGTCAGTGGGTAGTTGTCAGTGGTTAGTGGGCTGTGGGCTGTGGGCAGTAGGTAGTTGTTCTTTCTGATTCCTGATGTGTGAGTTGTTAGCTGCTACCAATAACAACTGACAACTGACAACTAACAACTGCCCACTGCCCACTGACAACGGCCTTCTACTAAACGGCTTCTAGCTCATCTTCAAAGAACCAAGTCGCAAAACCGTCAAACTTGACAACCACGCCTACTCCGCTGCCATCAACCATTCTGAATCCGTCAACAGTGCCTACTGGATTTTCCTTTATCTTGCCCACCATATTTGCAGGTATCCGATCTCTGAGACGGCGTACCTTAACTCTCTGACCTACTTCTATTGCCACTGAAATTGTTCTCCTGCTCTACATAACTTATATACAAGCGTTCATTTTACAGTTTGGCGGTCTCGATCGAGCAGCAACACCACCGGGCCCGATCGCCCGCCATGATTTTCCAGCGAAATTTTCGATCAAATTTCCCTAAAAGACGGTATTATAAAACTTTATTAAGTTTGTAAGCAGTAGTAAGCAATAGTAGTATCATATAGTCAAAATGGTCAACTGAGAGAATTATTGCGATCGTCCAAAAATGGAGAGTCTGAATGCAACTAGCAGAGAGGCACATCATTAAATCCACCGAGAATCGTTTTGTTGAAATTGACGAATTAGCCTTTAAATCCAAAA
>RDXX01000158.1 GCA_004292955.1 Oscillatoriales cyanobacterium
ACGACCTTATTTTGATGGTGGGAAGAAGACTAAAAATGAGTTGGCTAACTTTGAGAATTATTTGAAGAATAATCGGGTTTCGGTGTTAGAAGATAATACCTACACAGATAGCACTAAGCCCTTCGGAACTCGAATGCGGGGTGATTATGCGGTTCCGACTTTGTTTAATGGAAATTTTGATGCGATCGCTTTCCAACGTAACGCTCAAACTATCCCGGGCTGGTCTTTATTTAATGGCTCATCTGAGGATGGTTCACAATCCCACTTAGTCGATTGGCTGAAAATCGGAGTTCAAGAAGAGAACACCCTAGAAAAAGGCTTAATAGGTAGTGGTTATTTAGATGCCATAGGATACGATGAGAATCAGCCTAATTATGCTCTGAGAATGGGATTAGGTGGGGCAAAACAAATAGTACACAACTATTTTGTGATGCCAGAATGGGGAGACTTGCGGTTTAACCTCCACGCGCCATATCGGAACACTGGAAAGCTTAAGGTCTGGTTGGAAACTCAACCGGAAACTAATTCACAAGGGCAACCAATTCTTGGTACTGGCAGTCATCTTCTCAAAGAAATCGATTTAGCAATAAATCCAGGTAATTCACTAGAGACATACGCAAGCGATATTGACAAAATTGGTTTTGGCAGAGGAGGGTTTGAAACTTTCCATGTAGATAGCAATCAGCTAGATCGATTTCGAGGTCAGGTAGCCAAGCTAAGATTTGAAGTTGAGGGGAATACTAGGGTTTATTTAGATGATGTTTTCTTTAAGAGTAATCACCTTAAATTTGGCAATCCATCAGAAGCTAGGTACAACTCAGAACCACCAAACTTTACCAATTCAAATACCACCAACTTGCTAATTGAGAAACCTCAATACGTAGTATCTTACGATCGCAGTACCCTCAACCCTGCGTGGATAAGTTGGCAAGTCAATAAATCCTGGCTAGGTGATTTAGACCGCCCCGCCACGATCTTTGTCGGGGATCCTCAACTACCAGAAGGATGGCCGAAAATTGACACTAGCTCCTATAAAAATCCTCAAGGTTACAGCTTGGGTTTCGATCAAGGTCACGGAATTCCTTCAGGGGATCGAACAAATCACAAAAAAGACAACTTCGCTACTTTTTTAGGAACAAATTTGATTCCACAAAGCGTGGACAACAATCGATTTTTTGGGAACTCAAAGGATCCCGCACAAGCATCTGCTTGGTATAACGTCGAACAACTGGTGCGGAATCTCGCGCAACAAGGTCAAGAAATTTACGTTGTTGCGGGCAGTTATGGTACAGATTGGAATTCACAGAAGCGAAGTAATGCTCATCCTGATGAAATTGCTCGAGGATACACAAATTCTGAAGCTTTTCAGCAAAAAGGAATTAACATTCCTGGATGGACTTGGAAAACGCTTCTAATTATGGATCGCCCTGGTCAAGGCATACCAGATATCAATCAAAACACGAAAGTGTATACATTTTTGACACCTAATAAAACCGAACCATTTGCTAATTGGCCTCTTACTGGGCAGCCCATACCTCACCCCTTTAATGAAATTCAAGCTGAGCTAGGACTAACTGCGACTCTGCCGGATATCCAAAATGCAGTTGAATGGCGTAATCCTGCTACTTGGCAGCTCACAATTAAGCAGCTTGAAAAGCTGATTGATGGCAGAGGAGGTAGAAAGATAAACTTTTTGTCTAGTCTTCCTGATAACATTCGGACTTATCTCAAAGATCAGTTATATCCAATTATCTAAATTCTCTCAACCATCCTTCAAATCAGACGAAAAACTCATCTCTGATTTGAAGGATATATGTTAGGACCAACGATAACTTCTCCATTTGGTAAAATTGTATTGCGAAATCGGCCAGTTTGAGAGAAAAAGATTTTAGCACTAAGTAGATTAGCGTCTGTGAAATTGACACCATTCATATCCAATGTCAATAAATTAGCACCCTTTAAGTTGGCATAGCTTAAATCCGCAGAATCTAGACAAGAATTTTTAAGATTAGCACCGCTCAAATCAGTACCCCTAAAGTTAACATTCGTCAAGCAGGACTCTTGCAAATTGGCACCGCTTAAGTTAGCATTAGCTAAGTGGGCATTAGGCATAATGATGTTATGTAAATCGACACCTCTAAGGTCAGCCCGATATAAAACTATGCCCTCAAACCTTCTTTCTCCAGCAGCGTAGCGCCGAAGCAATTCCTGAGTTTCCATGACTCTAACTGGATCGCTTTTATGGCTACCATCTGGCATAATAGTATGACAAAATAACGCAGCGTCAGTGTTAATATTCTCCCATTTAGCAGCGCTAAAATTTGTGCCAATTAAGTTGGTATTAGACAGGTTTGCATTGTTTAAGTTAGCATTTTCCAAATTAGCATCGCTCAGGTCAGCATTCCATAAATTAACATTAGCCAGATTTGCATTGCTAAGATTTGCCCCTACTAAACAAACGCTACTCAAGTGAGCATTTTCAAGATTCGCGTTACTCAAATTAGCACCGCTCAGATCGCACCCCTTCAAAATACTTGAGTGTAAATCAGAGCCACTTAGGTCGATCTCAATTAGGTATTCATGCTCGATGAGAGTTCCTTCTAAATTGATCGAGGAATAGTCTCTCCATCCATCTTTATATAAATCGACCACCTCCCTACCAGCCATCTCTGGGTGATGGTTGTTGAGAGATAGAAGCGGAATAACTTCTTCGGCTTCTTCTTCCCATTCGAGATATTCTTCGTTATTCATAACCTTTTTCTGAAGATATTTACATATTAATAATAGCAGATCGTGAGCCAGACAAGATTACAATCGGAATCGTATCCTGACTGCTCAATGGAAGAATGGTACCTGGACTTGGAATGGAGGTAGTAAGGCTGGTTCTTCTGAGGAGTTTACTCTTCCTAATGACCGACCATCGGGCTGCTTTGGCTTGGTATGCGGGAACTGCTAATCTCAATGAAAGTCAGTTTCCTTCGGAGAATGGCGAAACAATTTACCGTCGCTTAGGTGATTTGGCTGAAAATAATATTGCTGATGTTACTAAGACTTGGTACACTCCTGAGCACACGAATGCCAGTTTAACTCATGGCGATACTAAAGCTCCTTGGGAAGGAATTGGTACGGGTTGGTTCAACTCTGTTTTAGGTGGAGGTTCTCAATTA
>RDXX01000070.1 GCA_004292955.1 Oscillatoriales cyanobacterium
AAAAAGCCTCAAATGATTGCAGAGCAATTATTTGAGGTTTTGAGAATTCTGAATTCTTTTGAAATTAAATCCGATCGAATATCTGCGGAATGTGGGTTGTTGGGCGATCGCCCGTTTGTTACCCTCTGGGCAATGGATAATTGTCGCCCGCTGCCGCAGTCGCTCCGATGCAGAGGGGCATTTTCAGTTTTTGCGACAAACTATACCCCACGTTAAGTTTGAGGTTGTGTTCGATTTAAACGGGGAAAGTAATCGTTTGGAGGCATTGCGCGATCGTGCTTCTAATTCCCTCAGCAGCGCGTTGTAGATTTTAATCTTCGCGGCGATTTCTGTTTGGCGATCGCTCTTTTTGTTGCTAAGGGCGATCGGCCGTACCATCTTAGTCAAATCAGAATTTACACTGCGGTAGCCTCAAGACTAAAATTCTCCGAACAGGACTTTATCAACCCTGGGTTGTGGTAAAATGCTCGTATATACAGTGCTTCTTCGTTAGTTAAAAATATGCGATCGCAACTAGAACAAATTACGCTTCAAGACAGAAATGCCGCTGAAATGGAAATTCGCGACAAGCGGCAGCAAATTAATTACGACACGAAACAGTATCCAGTCGAAATACTCGTTCAAAAATATCTGGAAGGAATTAACGATGATACTAATAAATTGTTTATTCCAGACTACCAACGTCAAATTGTTTGGGATGACACCAGGCAATCAAAGTTTATTGAGTCTGTAATTTGGGGGATACCAATACCTTATATATTCGTTGTTGAGATCCGTCATGATGAAAATGATGAACCACGTTTAGAGATCGTAGACGGCGCACAACGCATTCTTACCCTAGCTAGATTTATCAATAACGAATTAACATTAAGTGGACTCGAAAAAATAGAGCAATTAAATGGATTTAAGTTTGCCGATCTACTGCTTTCTCGTCAGAGAAACTTCAACCGAACTACAGTTCGGATTATCCAACTAACCCAAGCTGCCAACGAGGAAGTCCGAAGAGATGTATTTGAACGGATACAATCATTTTAACAGCCAAGTAAAGAAATTTCAATAAAGCACAAAATATACTGCTGCAATTATTGGTATAATCAAAATAATTTGTGCATATTCAATATGTTGGCAGTCGAATATAATCATGGAAACTGTATTCTTAGAATTTAATATACGTGCTAAAGATGTGGATGATTACTTTGTATTTTTGGACAGCCTGGAAAAACAGACAACGCAGTTAGCTTTACTTGATACTACTGGCAACTACCAAATTAAAAGCCTAGATCCAGAGTTAGCAAAAACGCTCAAAGCCAATGGTTTTTTGTTGCTATATAACTTGGTTGAATCCACTATGCGAAATGCGATTGAAGCCATATTTGAGGAGTTCAAAAATAAAGCAGTCACCTTTGACAAACTCAAACCAGAAATTAAACTGATTGTCCTCCAAAATCTTAAAAATCGTTCTCCTAAGAAAATTTATTTAACAATTAATCAACTCTCTACTGATATAATCACAGCTACATTTGAACGCGAGGAACTGTTTTCAGGAAATGTGGATGCTAGGTTAATTAAAGAAATAGCAGACAAATACGGTTTTTCATATCAAACAGACTTTGCTAAGACCAAAAATGGGCAAAATCTTGTAGTGATTAAAAGTAATAGAAATGATTTAGCCCACGGGATTAAGTCTTTTGAAGAAGTGGGGGGATATCAGGCTATTGAGGAACTATTAGAAATGAAGGAAGAAGTCATAGAGTATTTGCATCAAATACTTGAGAATGTTAAAAGTTATCTGGACAATCAAGAGTATTTGGACGTAAATACAAATAATCCTTAATTTTAGGCTAAGAAACCGGGTTTCTAGAGTAATTTTGGTTGGGTGGCGACATATCTCATAAGAAACCCGGTTTCTGGGAATGATGGGAGGGGCAAGAAACCGGGTTTCTAGGGTAATTTTGGTTGGGTGGCGAGATATCTCCGAAGAAACCCGGTTTCTAGGAATGATGCGAAGGCTACTTCCGCACCATCACTGACTTAATTACAGCATTCGGTTGATACTTGTTAGTCTCAAAAAATCCCCCTTTACCCGCGCCATAAACTCCTGCAAATTGTTTCCCTTCAGCCTTGGGAACAAATAAGAACTTCTTGCTCGGCTGGTTGGCAAAAACCACATTTTCTCTCGATTCATTATCCACATTATAAGATAAAGTAGTCTTGCCGTAAATTGCCTCGGCTTGTTTTAATGTCATTCCTGGCCCGACGCCTTGAGCTGTTTTATAATTAGAATTGTCAGTCATCAAAAGTTCGATCGCATCCGCATCTTTCAGCTTTGTACCCGCAGCGTAGATAATCCGATACTGTACTTTTCCCGATCGACTAATCGCCACTGCATCGAAGTCTACCATAAAAGGAGACTCTACCTTAAACTGGGCTGTGGAACCTAGAGCCTGCTTGAGTTGTCCCAAAGTCATGCCGATTTTTGCTTCGCCAATTGTGCGATCGCCAATTGCTACACTTGCAGAGGAAGGTTTTGCAGCAGCATTGGCTACTTCCCCCAGAGTATTTGCACCTGCGCGCGCCACAGCAGCGCCGGGAGTCGAGATGAAGGTGAAGTGACTGGCGATCGCCAGCAAAACAGCTATCATTGATCCAGATAAGATTTTTATATTCAACATGACTAATTCTCCTAGATTGCAACTTCGACTATCAACCCGCATTTTCTGGACTGTCCTAGGGATAACTTTATTAGTTTGGATTCTTAGAGGTGTTGGCCTCTTAACATTCCTTCCCGGTGGTGTTATTTGGATACTGATTTTTCTGTCTTTTGTTGCGGGTATACTCAGCACTGTACTGCGCCGATAATCTCATATCCGGTAAGTGACAAAATTTAATAATTTAGTTTTCTGTTTGTTTCGTCTTACTGCTGAAACTCATTTTATTTGATTTGATTAATAAGATCGTTTTGATAAAAAAATGCTACAAAATAAATATTATGTTTGTTTATCATACCATTGGGGTCGAGTGCGGAGCTGTTAAATTGTCGATAGGTAGCTAGAGATTTTTGGTGGCGACACATCCTACAACTACCAACTACCAACTACCAACTACCAACTACCAACTACTAACTACTAACTACTAACTACTAACTACTAACTACTAACTACTAACTACTAACTACTTTAGCAATTACCATTTGTTTGATTGTTTCATTGCCTTTCCCACAGTCACATTTAACTGAGCACCGATCAACATCGCCAAACAACACAGATAAAGCCAGAGCAGCAAAACGATAAAAGTTCCGATCGTGCCGTAAGTCCAATTGTAATTGCCTAAATTCAAAACATAAAATCGAAATAAACCTGAAAGCATCGCCCATAGCAGAGCTGCAAACACAGCCCCGGAAAAAATCGGTGTCTCTGGGTGACGGCGGCTCGGCCCGTAGCGGTAAACAAAGGCAAAGGCAAGGGATACAATGCCCAAGGTGCTAGGCCAACGCCACAGTCGCCAAATACCTAATAATTGTGCTTCTAAGGGACAATCTGGCAGAAACATTAGGCAACTCTTGACATCTTTTAAATTGCAATTTGCTACCGACTCTAACAGGCAACTCTGGCGGGCAATAGCTTGCACAATTAAGTCGCTGACAAAGACAACTCCTGATGCTAAGATTAGTAGCAAAATTGTACCAATGCTTAGAGAAATAGAAATAAGTTTTGCTTTAACAAAAGATCGAGTTTGAGTAGCCGGGATTTGATGAATTTGATCGAGGGCGGCCATCGCGGCGCTCATTACTCCAGAAAATGCCCACAGCGATACTACAAAACTTAGTGAAAATAGCTGTTGGTTGCGTATTGAAAGAATTTCTGTGAGGGAACTCCTAATCAAATTTCGGATTTCATCGGGTATAACTTTGCCCAAAAGACCGGCCATTTGATACAGTGTTGATTGCAAAGGTTCAAACAGGGCGATCGCCGACAAGATAGCCAAGAGCCCAGGAAACAGCGCCAGCATAGAATTGTAGGCCATTTCGGCAGACAGCCCGGGTAACCGCTGCTCTCCCGCTTTCATGCAGACTTCTTTGAGCGTGCTCCAAGTCAAACAGCGACAAAACAGCCAAAAATCACCAAATTTCGTTTTGACAGCTCTCAGCAGCCTCAAAAGTGCCTTAAACAAGGCTAAAATCAGGTAGCGCAACCAGTAATAAATGTTCATAGCTTACAAATTCCCAATGACTAATGACCAATGACTAATCTAAAATCTAAAATCTAAAATCTAAAATAAACAATATGTCTCAAGATATCAGACAGTGGTTAGATGAAATTAAGCGACTACAACAGCAGTTGACAGAGGTTTCGCGCGATCGCGATGACGCTGGTGAAAGTGCGGCTCAATGGCGCCAACTCTACAATACTGAAGCTGAGCAGCGCCGGAATGATGCTAAGTTAACTCAGCAAAGCATCGATGCTTTGGAAGCACAGATACAGGAATTTCAAAGTTTCTCCCCGATTGCGCCCGAAGGTGACGAGGCTGGAGTTGCTCGCCAGCATGAGGTTGAACAACTGCATACAGTTGGGGAACTTAAAACTAAGTTAACAGAAGTTCTCGAAGAGCGCGATCGGGCGATCGAACAAATCAAACAACTCACTCAAGCGCTCAAACAAGAAGAAGCCCGTCACGCCGAGACTAGCAGAAATTTAACCACCGCCCTAGCAGACGCCGTTGACTTGCTCACCAAAGCACAAACTATTCCTACTGCAAAAATGGAACCATCACCAGCCTATTCTCTAGAAATAGTCCCTACTCGCACCGCAAATCCTGGCGAAACTGCGATCGAAATCCGCCAAAATCCCGCGCAAATTGGCCGGAATCCCGCCCAGCTTCCACCTTCTAAAAACCAGTTACTCGATTTACCGCCGTTTGGGAATTAGTCATTAGTCTGTAGTCTGTATTCCAACACTCGCATCGGGATTATGGCGGTGGGCGATCGGAAATCATTTTAAAGTTTTGGTTTCTTCAATTAGAAACCTGATAAATGGTTTTACTCCGATCGCACGGATGGAAACATCGACCGCGACTAAACCAATTGTAGCAGCGATCGTTACTGCGAGTACCCAAGTTTTTAGGCCTCCAGGCGTTTGCGTAATTAAGGTACAAATTATCTGAAAAGGTTTAAGAATGCCCTCGAATTCTTCGATTGTTTTTTGGAATTTAGCAATATCCTGATTATAAACTTCAAACTCCCGTTGGTATTGCTCTTGTTTGACCTCTAGGCGAATGAGTCTTTCTTTTAAGTCCTCCAAGCCTTCCAATTCTTCTATGAGCTTTTTATTTTTGTTAAACATGGTGGTTTCCTCTAAAACTTACAACGATAATAACGAGGGTTTAACTGAAAATGCAAATTTTGAGAACGGATTATGTAGATATAAATAGATGTCAAAAGAAAGTAGAATTTAGTAGAAACTGGTAGAATTAAGTGGTTGGATACTTCCAAAGTAGAATTTAGTAGAAACTGGTAGAATCAAGTGGTTGGGTACTTGCCAGGTTTCGGAAGCATTGATAGACTGATATTATCGTCTCTCAAAGGTAAAGGCAATGAAATTACCCAGGTATGAAGACCATGAAAAAGACTTTCTTGCAGCAATGGCAACGAAATTTGGCTTTACTGGCAAAAATCTGATAGTATTTTTGCTGCGGTTCTGCGAAAAAGATGCAGAATCGAATGATAGGACTTTAGCTGATGAATGGCAAGGTGAATTACTAGAGGGAACTAAAAAGGAAGAGAAAAATCCGAATGATACTAAAAAAAGTGTAGATGCGGCGGCTGCTATTTTGCGCGATCGTTTACAGGTAATTTGCGACAAGCTGAAAGATGCAGGGTGCGACTTTGGGGGAACTGAAAGAGGCCGCTGGAAAATAGGTAAAGCATGGTTACAAAAAGTTAAGTTTCCTGAATGGGCAAAAGAACAGGGTTTAATTAAACCGCGCACTATCGAAGAATGTTGGAACGAATTAAAAACGCAAGCTAAAAAATACCAGCCCGCTACAGATAAAGAAATTCAATCAGAATTAATTGTGCAGATATGGGAACCGCAATTAGGAAGTATGGGCAATCGACGCAACATCAAACGTCAACAAATCCCAGTTAATAGCGATTTAATTTATCGAGTGATTTCTCCCCAAGTCGGATATTTAATCTTATTGGAACGGGAACCTAACGGCACGATAGTTTGTTTGTGTCCTTCGGAATATGCCCCCTCATCCTACCATGCAGGGAAAGAGACGGTGTTACCTCATCCTGACTCCGACGAGTATGAGTCTTTTGGCTTGGATGAGCTAGGATGGGAACAACTGCTTGCTGTGATTACTCCTGAATTACCGCCTTTTCAGTGGTTGGAAGATAGTCGCCAGAAAGCCTTAGAAGTCAATCAAGAGCATTTGGCAGAAATTTTGGACTATGTGAATGGTCAAACGAACGCTGAGGTATTATATACGGAATATTTGGTTGTTAACTCTCAGGGGTAATACAGAAACAGGCTTTTGCACAATAGACTGGGTTTCTCAGCCTTAAATTCTGCAAAAAGCTGGTTTCTTGGGGTTTGTGGAGAATAGCATAAACCCCATTTTTATCGACAAAATTTACTTTTAACCTACAGGAATATTTGCTATGAAAACAATTGAAGACCTGAATAAAGAAGTGGTTGAACTGTATAACGAAGGCAAATTCAATGAAGCGATACTCGTTGCTGAACAAGCATTAATCTTAGCTAAATCCCTTCACTCAGGCGACCATGCTGATGTGGCATCCAGTCTGAATAACTTGGCATCACTCTACAGAACCCAAGGACTTTACCGCGAAGCAGAACCTCTCTACCAACAGGCATTAGAGATGAAACAACGCCTATTTCCAGGCGACCATGCTGCTGTGGCAACGAGTCTGAATAACTTGGGCTTACTCTACCAATTCCAAGGACGCTATAGTGAAGCTGAACCTCTCTACAACAAGGCATTAAAGATGTGGCAATGGATGTTTAAAGGCGACCATCCTGATGTGGCAACCAGTCTGAATAACTTGGCAGGACTCTACGAATCCCAAGGAGACTACTCTGAAGCTGAACCTCTCTACAAAAAGGCGTTAGAGATGTGGCAACGACTGTTTAAAGGCGACCATCCTGATGTGGCAACCAGTCTGAATAACTTGGCAGAACTCTACAGATCCCAAGGACGCTACCGGGATGCTGAACCTCTCTACAAACAGGCATTAGAGATGTGGCAACGCTTCTTTAAAGGCGACCATCCTCATGTGGCAATCAGTCTTAATAATCTGGCATTACTCTACGACTCCCAAGGACGCTACCGGGATGCTGAACCTCTCTACAAACAGGCATTAGAGATGACAAAACGCCTATTTACAGGCGACAATCCTGATGTGGCAATCAGTCTGAATAACTTGGCAGAACTCTACAGATCCCAAGGACGCTACCGGGATGCTGAACCTCTCTACAAACAGGCATTAGAGATGTGGCAACGCCTGTTTTCTGACGACCATCCTGATTTAGCAAAAAGTCTGAATAACTTGGCATCACTCTACAGATCCCAAGGACGCTACCGGGATGCTGAACCTCTCTACAGACAGGCGTTAGAGATGTGGCAACGCCTCTTTAAAGGCGACCATCCTGATGTGGCAACCAGTCTCAATAACTTGGCAGAACTCTACGACTTCCAAGGACTTTATCCGGAAGCAGAACCTCTCTACGAACAGGCATTAGAGATTTACCAACGCCTATTTACAGGCGCTCATCCTGATGTGTTACTCAGTCTCAATAACTTGGGATTACTTTTAGCAGCTATGCATCGGCCCAAAGCAGCATTTGAAAAAATGCACGAAGCAATCGAAATGGACGATCGGTTGATTCGTCTTAATTTTGCCTTTAGTTCAGAACAAGAGCGACTAAAATCCATTAAAAATAGTAGAGTCAATTTTGATGCTTTCCTTTCCTTAGTTTCTCAATATTTCTCCAACTCTCCCGAACAAGTCCAAAAAGCCTTAGATGTCGTTCTCAAACGCAAATCTATGACGGCGGCGGCGCTAGCGGCGTTTAACTTTGCCATCCACAGTCAACGCTATTCCCACCTCAAACCCGAGTTTAATCGCCTCCGTTCTCTGCAAGAACAACTCTATCACCGCATCAATAACCCTCCCCTTCCAGATATAGAAAAACCCATAGAAGTTTATCATACTCGTTTGGGAGAGTATCAAAAAGATATTGCGGAATTAGAACAACAATCTCAACAATTAGAAAAAGAACTAGCCACCCAAGTTCCTGAAATTCAACTGGAACATCAAACCGTAGATCGTCGGGCGGTTGCGTTGGAATTACCCGCTAATGCCGTATTAGTGGAATATGTGCGGTTCGATCGCTATGATTTTACAGCCCCCGAAGGTAAAAACTGGAAGTCTGCCGAATATTGGGCATTTATTTTACTCGCCGAAGATTCCGATGCGGTGCAGATGATTTCATTAGGTGAAGCCCAACCCATTGACGAGTTAATTGAAAAAGTGCGTCAAGTTTTAGAATTAAAAACTCCTTCAAAACAAGGAAAGGGCAATAAAAAGGGTACTCTTTTCAAGAAGTATCAATATAACCCCGAATATCCCAACGCCCTACGCGAAAAAATATTTACACCTCTCCTTTCGATTCTGCAACCTTACCAAAACATTTTTATCGCCCCCGATTTCCAATTAAGCCTGATTCCCTTTGGCGTTTTGCCCGTCGATGAAACCGGCCAACAGTTATTAAGGGATAATTATCAAATCAGTTATCTCAGTAGTGGCAAAGATGTTTTAAGATGGAAACTTGAAACAGACCGTACCGCCTCCGAATCCTTAATTATTGCCAATCCTAATTTTGACTACCCCGATCCTCCTAGTGAAGAGACATCTGAAACCCAAGATTCACATGACAATTACTTTAAGCCCCTTCGTGAAACCGAACCCCTAGCCAAAAGTATTGCAAAAAAATTAGCCATTCCCAATCTCTATTTAGGCGATGAAGCGGTAGAAACCCTGTTATCTCAAACAGCAAGTCCCCGCATTTTATTAATTGCCACGCATGGCTATTTTGAACCAGAAAGTCCCTCACTCAACCTCACCGAAAACCCGTTAGATCGCTTTGCCGTGGCCCCGGCTAATAATGCCATGATTCGTGCGGGTTTAGCCTTTGCTGGGGCAAATACTTCGCGACAAGGGAAAACTTTACCAGAGGATGCAAAGAAAATGGGGAAAGGATTATTATTAGCTCAGGATGTGGCCGGGATTGATTTATGGGAAAATGAAGTAACGATTTTAATTGCTTGTCAAACTGGCTTGGGAGACGTGCAATTAGGAGAGGGAGTTTTTGGGCTGCGGCGTGCCTTTGCGGTGGCGGGATGTAAGGCTTTAATTATGAGTTTGTGGGAAGTTCCTACCCGTGTTTCTCTGTTGTTGATGGATCGGTTTTTAAGTGATGTTGAGCAGGGTTTAGGTAAGCGAGAAGCTTTATTAAAGGCTCAATCTTATATTCGCACAATTACGATTCAGGAGTTACGACAATTTCCTCTGGGTTGTGATATTGTCGATGAGTTTATCGATGATAAAAAAGTTATTTCAGAGGAGTTTATTGAGGCTAACCCCGATTATCAATTGTTATCTCATCCCTATTTTTGGGGTGCATGGATTTCTCAGGGGGAAATGTAGAATGTCGCGTCTAGGGGCTAGAGATTCGGCTATTGGTGTCAACTTCAGACTCAAAACCATAGGAAATGTCGCTTGTAGTTGAGTCTAGATCCCCCTAAATCCCCCTTAAGAAGGGGGACTTTGAAAAGACTCTTGTCCCCCACCCCACAAGAAATTTTAACTAAGAGTGGAACAGGCATCTTGCCTGTCCTATTTCTTAGTCTCGCGTTGCGCGGACTTCGTTTGTGTAGACGCGGTTTCAACCGCCGAGGATCTTGATATAACTGGAAATTTATGAAATTATTTGATTCTGTAGTTGAAATCGATCCTAATGAATATTTCCTGAATAATGTCGCTAAGCTAATGGGCATATTAAGAAGTTTTATCGGCTCATGATATTAGTCTAAATTTGATTGAAAAATATCTTAGAGTTCTCCCGATTTTTTTCTCGCCCATGCTCGCACGGCTTTACGCAAAGAAATCCGCCCCGAATAACGATTTTGCTCGATCAATTCGGGTATTTCTTGTATCGGAAGACTTGGAAAAATTGAGCTAGTTTGTACCTCTATATATTCTTTCCCCGACCGTTGGTAGATTTTCAGTTCACCCGAATCGTAACACCAAATTTCAGGCACACCCAACCGAGCATAAATGGGAAAACGACTGAGAGATTTACTCGTTACGTCTATTTCTAAAGCCAAATCCGGCGGCGGATCTTGTTCCAAATTAAACTGGAGTTTGCCGCGAATTTTTGGCTCATTTTGGAAGTAGAAACAATTGTCTGGTTCTACTCCAGCTTTTTGGATTTCTCGCTTCCAAGTGGTTGATCCTAAACTTGCATAATCTTGCTCCAACACTTCTGCTATATCTTTAACAGTATCGCCGATCGTTTCTTTGTAGTATTCATGTTCGGGTAAGGGTGTCATAATTTCTAAAGTTCCATTGTCATAGGCGAATCTAGCAGCACGGCTTTCACCGAGATCCGCGAGCAAGTTCTCAAATTGTTGCCAACTGATATTATACATAACAACTCGATCGGCACGAGGTTTGGTTAGTAACATAACTTTTTCTCAAGAGTGTTTGACAGATAATCCTATTATAGCCGAATGAAGTTCGGTAACGGATTTGGCTCCCATCAAGGAAATCCGCTTGACTGAAGAAGAAAAGACACAGACGAGAACAGAGAGTATTCATATCTCCTGAAATAAAACTCAGTTAAATTCATCCGTGTCCAAATCCGTGTCCTTTCCTTCTTCCTTCTGCTTAAAATCCCATCGCGCCAGCTACTGCATCCAGATTCGGAGCAATTCCTTGTTTAAAGTTGTTCTTGCTGTGATTAATTGCCGTATCTGGGTCTTTTAAACCGTTACCGGTGAGCACGCAAACTACTGTTGCTCCTGTTGGAACTTGGTCTTTTACCTTCAGCAAGCCTGCCACAGAAGCAGCGCTTGCCGGTTCGCAGAAAATCCCTTCTTCGGATGCTAACAAGCGGTAAGCGTCGAGAATTTCTTCGTCGGTGACAGCAGAAAAACTGCCGCGACTGGCTTCCGAGGCTGCGATCGCCTGTTTCCAGCTAGCAGGGTTGCCGATCCGAATTGCTGTCGCCAAAGTTTCTGGGTTGGCCACCGGTTTACCCGTTACCAACGGTGCTGCTCCGGCTGCTTGGAATCCCATCATTCGTGGCAGGCGCGAACATTTATTCACTTGGTGGTATTGACAAAAACCCATCCAGTATGCTGTGATGTTTCCCGCGTTTCCGACGGGAATGCACAGCCAGTCGGGGGCGTCGCCCAAGGCGTCCACTACTTCAAACGCGCCGGTTTTTTGGCCTTCCAAGCGGTAAGGGTTGACGGAGTTGACCAAAGTTACGGGATAATTTTCTGCCATGGAGCGGACAATTTCTAAAGCCCGATCGAAATTACCGACAATCGAAATCACTTCCGCACCGTAAAGCAAAGCTTGCGCCAGCTTGCCCAAAGCCACGTAACCTTCGGGAATCAACACGAAAGCCCGCATTCCCCCGCGTCTGGCGTAGGCTGCCGCCGCTGCCGAAGTATTGCCGGTACTGGCGCAAATTACAGCTTTGGCGCCGGCTTCCTTCGCCTTGGAAATCGCCATCGTCATCCCCCGGTCTTTGAAACTACCAGTGGGGTTGAGGCCGTCGTATTTCACCAGCACGCGCACATCTCTACCGATGAGAGAGGCGATCGCAGGTGCTGGAATCAATGGAGTATTGCCTTCTTGGAGTGTCACTACCGGCGTGGTTTCAGTCACCGGCAGGTAGGGGCGATAAGCTTCGATCAAGCCCGGCCAACCGTGAAGTTTCGGCGAGGCTGCGCGGGCAGCGGAGTTAGCAGCAGAGTCAGTTACAGGTAGAATCAGGGTCACGATGTCAATGGTTTCTAGGCTTTGGCAAAGAATTTACACTAATTTTAGCTCGATCGGTTAATTTAATGTTTGATACGATCCGTTCAGGTTAAAGTAACTTAATGGTGTGAATGTGTAGATATGTCTACTCAATTACTAATGTCAAATAATTCCTCCACTCTTTCTCGGCCTCAAGTCACGGCTAGCAATCCCGAAATCGCTAGTTCTGCTACGCTATCGACGGGTTTTGCGCGCAAAGTAGATTCGGTGAAGTGCCCCTACCAAGCCGATCAGCAAGTTAAGTTCCTGCACCTGCAAGCAGAAATCGACTCCTTGCTGCTGGAAGTCCAAACCCTCAAACAGCAGCGCTCCGTTGCTGGATCTCAAGTTGCGATCGGCAAAAATTCTGCTGTGGGCAACGGCAATTACCAGTAACAACTCGTGCTAATTGTGCCGCCCCTGTGGTATAAAAAGTAAAGTTTTGTTAACCGCAGTGTTTTTTTTAACCAAAAGCGCTAGCCATTTAATCCGCGGCTAGCGATTGCTAGCATTTGCGAAAACGCGCTTGCCTACTGCTCAACTCGTCTGCTGATTGTCAGTAGCGAGCTGATATTTTATTGCGCTAATTTTGTTAAGCCATCCACATGGCACACGGAGAGTAGACATCAATTTATGACAGCATCGATCGAAAAACCACTAAATTTGACATCCGCAAGGGACACTTCCAACCTGCGCCTCAAAGATATTCTCCAAACCCTGCCGCGCGAAGTATTTGTCAAAAACCCTCGCAAAGCTTGGACAAAAGTCATCGTCAACGTTCTTCTAGTTGCTGTTGGTTATTTTGGCCTAGCAGTATCACCTTGGTATTTACTGCCCCTGATGTGGATTTTCACAGGTACCGGATTAACCGGTTTTTTTGTGATAGGCCACGACTGCGGACACCGGTCATTTGCCAACCGTCGCTGGGTAAACGATTTAGTCGGACATCTCGCATTTCTCCCGTTAATTTTTCCGTTTCACGCATGGCGTCACGGACACAATTATCACCACAAGCACACCAACAAAATTGGTGAAGATAATGCTTGGCAACCAATGACAGCAGAAAGCTACGCTGCCGCGCCCAAAGCATTACAAATAGCTTATCGTTTAATCTTCGGCCCAATGTGGTGGATTGGATCGATCGCCCACTGGGCAAAAGTACACTTTATGTGGTGGCGCTTCAAAGAAGGTCAACAACGCGAACAAGTGCGGTTTTCGGTTTTTGTGGTTTTGATCGGTGCTGCGATCGTATTTCCGACTTTAATAGCCACCACAGGCATTTGGGGATTCATCAAATTTTGGTTAATGCCCTGGATGGTTTACCATTTCTGGATGAGCACCTTCACCATTGTTCACCACACAGCGCCAGACATTTCATTTAAAGCACCAGAAGAATGGAACGAAGCCCAAGCACAACTATCGGGAACAGTTCACTGCGACTATCCCCGCTGGGTTGAGTTTCTGTGCCACGACATTAACGTGCACGTTCCCCACCACCTTTCAACTGCTATACCCTGGTACAACTTGCGCCTAGCCCACAGCAGCTTAAAGGAAAACTGGCAACCTCATCTCTATGAAACCAAATTTTCTTGGTCTTTAATGAAGCGGATTGCAGACAACTGTCACCTGTACAACCCCGCTGGTGGCTATCAAACATTAGAGGAATTTCACGCTCAAACCAAATAAGTTTGAAACGCGATAAATCCCCTAAAAACCCGGTTTTGTTAAACAAACCGGGTTTTATTAATATCACAATCCCTAGCTAGAATTTTTGATAAATCTTGCTTTTAGCGCAGTCTAGATCCCCCTAAATCCCCCTTAAAAAGGGGGACTTTGAGCATTGCCTGTCCCCCCTTTTTAAGGGGAGTAGGGGTTGACTTTGAAATTACTCTTGTCCCCCCCTTTTTAAGGGGGGTTAGGGGGGATCAGCGGGGCTAATAGTCAAACATTAGATTACATTTGACATGAAGTTGACACCAATTCCCAATTACCCATTACCAATTCCCAATTCCCAATTCCCAATTCCCCATGAAACATGATTTTCAATCCCAATAACTGTCGCAACGAAAGCGAAGTAGAAAGCAAACTCATTGTCAGTTATTTGTTGCCAAAACTCGGCTATACCCCCGACACTTGGCACCAAGAAATCGCCTTTGGGAATATTCGCCTAGACTTCCTCTCATTTGCTACCCAAGTTATCCCCATAGTGTTCGATGCAGACTCGCCCATGAGTTTAGTCATGGAGGCAAAACATCCCAAGGAAAATCTAGACCGCCATCGGCGGAAACTGAAGCGTTACTTAACAAGTTTAAGCATCCGCTACGGACTCATAACTAACGGCAAAGAGATTAGAATTTATGCAAGAGTGAGCGATGATATTCAGCTAGCATTTCAGTGCGCCGGACAAGACCTTGAAAGTAGAATTGATGAAATTATAGCTTTAATTGGCAGAGATAGTTTAAAGTTTGTAATAAATCCAGATAATCTAGAACTGGAAGATAGTAAAACTAATTTAGTTACTCCTGAGTTAATTACCGAAGTATCGGTACAACAAAACAATCCCGCCACCGCAGAACCTGAAATCATTCAAGTCTCATCCCCCGAACAAATACCTGAAGATATTTTAGTTAAATCATCCGATTTAATCATTCCCCAAACCCCGCAAAATAGTATGAAAATAATAGCAGTTTACCACAACAAAGGCGGCGTCGGTAAAACCACAACAGTAGTCAATTTAGCAGCAGCCCTGAGCAAGGAAGGTAAAAGAGTCCTAGTCATCGACTTAGACAGTCAGGCAAATACAACCTTTGCAACTGGTTTGGTCAAATTTGAAGATGAAGAACAAGATGATTTGAAAGATTGCAATATTCTTCAAGTTTTGCAATCAGAGGATTTTTACTCGATCGCCGAAGTAGCCCGCGAGTCTAATTTTTGCAATCCTAAAATCGATGTAGTTCCTTCCCACATCGATTTAATGTACTATGAAACGGAACTAAATCAACTAGATTACAGTCGCATGATTTTAATTCAAAAACTAGCGGAAGTAGAAGATAAGTACGATATTGTACTGATTGATACGCCGCCATCTTTGAATTTTTTCGCCAGAGTTGCCCTGATTGCTGCGGATTATTTAATTATTCCTTCTGACTTAAAACCTTTTGCCAATCAAGGATTGATTAATGTCAAGGATTTTATTAAAAAAGTTAATGGATTCAAAAAACAAATCGGCAAAAAACCTTTAGAAATTTTAGGCATCCTCCCTTGCAAAATCTCACCCAATCCTAAGTTTGTACAGTACAGTTTGCCCAAGCGGAGGGAGGCTATTCCCAAACGCTACGGCCTGGAAATTATGGACAGCGTAATTTATGAGAGAGAGGATTTAGCAAAGTGTGCAGAACTATTTAAAATCGTGGGCAATATGGAAATCGCCGATCCGATTTCGGTGCTAGATTTTAAACCGGATTGCACTTCATCCCAAGAATTTGAAATGCTAGCCGAAGAAGTTTTGGTAAAAATAGGTAAGTAAAAACTTATGAAAAAATTATCTCCGTCACTGGTTGCAGTCAAAAGAATTACCTCCGCAGTTCCCCGTTCCAATTTTGCCGATCGCGATTTAGACAAATTAGCTAGACTAATTTTAGATGCAGGAGGCTTGATTAATCCGATAATTGTCCGCCGCACCAGCATGGATGCCTACGAAATAGTAGACGGAAACCTTGAATACTACGCCGCGGCGAGAGCCAGGGAAATTGAACCTCTCAAGGGCGAGACAATCGGAGCATTCATCCTGGAACCAGAAAATGAAGCACTTCTCCTCGAACAACTGGAAATCCTCAGAAAAACCGCAATCAGTGAGAATCTAGGTGAAATTGAAACTCCCAAAGAGTCATTTATAACTGAGGCTTCAGTTGAAATTGAAACTGTAGAAGCCTCATCTAGTTTAGAGCAGCGAGTGACAAATATTGAAGCCCGGTTAGAAATTCAAATTCATGAATTGAAAGCTGAACACGCCCGTGAAAAAAAGGTATTGGCTGAGAGAATACAAGAAATTGAAAACCTAATTGCCCAACAATTACCTCTGTTAATTGAAGCGCAGTTGGCTAACAGAATTAATGAGTTGAAATCAGAGTCTGCATCGGAAAAGCCCTGTTTGGTAGATGCGGTACCAGAAGTTGAACAGGTAACTTCTCAACCAATGTCGCTGTTGGCCGCACTGAATACTCAAAATCCAGCTCAACTGAAAGCGAATTTTGAATATACTAAGTTAGTGAACGATAAAATTATACAACGAATCCTCGACGAAAAGCGAGATGTGAAGCCGTTTGTGTCATTTGCCAATGTGGTGGAACGTATTCAAGGGCTAGGCGACAAAACAATGATTAAAATTATTGATTACTGGCAAAATACTCATAAGTTGTGAGCCGTCTCAATTGCTTTTTTGGGGGCGGGCTAGAAGCCCACCCCACAAGAGTTAAAACCGGATTTCTGAAAGGTGATTGACTAGGAGCAAAAATACTCACAACTGGCAATTCCTGCTAAACCTGAACACGGTAGCGATCGCCCGATCGCCAAAAAAAGTAAAGATGAGTGAAGCAGTGTATAATTTGTGTCCCCCAGCCAGTTAAACTCATCACAGTCGATTTTTTGTAGGAATTGCAGTCAGTTTTGCCGTTAGCGAAGCCCTCGTTGCAGGATCGCCCGGGCCCTCACCCCACAGCCAGCCGCACAGGTACAGCACGCCGCCGATATCTCTCCCAGATTTAGAGACTCAGGCCAACAAATCCTTTAACTAACCAAAGTCTGAGTAAGGTGTTTGTCTCGCACCCTATCATTAGAGTTCTTGAGTTAGTCCTGTGGCACTTAAAACCCAGGCTGTAAAGTGCAAATATATATAATTACCCAAACACCTGATTTTAATGACAAAAGGGGACTTGTAAGAAGATGGATCGATCGCAAGATCAAAACCGAATAGTAGAATATTTGCGGATTAAGCCAATTAGTCACAGTCAAATTTACACTTCCCAAATTGCAGTACCAGAGACTCAGGGGGGAGAAATCCCTCGCGAACGTCGCGAAGCTCTCAGGAGAAGTCTCATCGAGCAAGGCAGCAACTTAATTCCTTTAATTGTACGTCCTACTGAAGCTTACAGCAACGAAGAAGAATACGAAGTTGTCTGCGGCTCAGATTGGTGTATTGTTGCGAAAGAACTCGGCCTTGAGCAAATGTGGGCTTGGGTTTTTGAAATGACCGACGAGGAGGTAGTTGCGGCTCAAGCAGAAATGGAACATTTAGCTCCGCAGCCGACTCAAAAAACTGCACAACTTGAGACTCTACTGCAACAATTTGAGCTATCATTTCAAAAAAAGGTAGAGAGTCTAACAAAACAAATAGAACAATCTGTTAAAAAGAATGAAGACCTGCTAAAAAAACAAGTAAAAGCTCTAGCCGAGCAGAACTTCGATCGCGATCAAATAACACAGATAAAGCATCTGCTAGAACAAGTTGAAAAAACATTTCATGAAAAGGTAGATAAATTGGCTAAAAAAATTGAACAATCTGGCAGCAATAGTTCTCCGAAATCGGAGGTTATTTCGGAGATGAATCTTGAAGGTGCGTTGAGACAGTTGGATGAACTGGAAAAATTGCTGTCAATCAAATTAGATCGCACTGTCCAAATAATTAATCAGTTTGTGGCTGACACGATCGCAGACGTAGAAAATGACCTAAAAAATCAAATTGCTACGCTCCGCAGCCAACTGGGAGCCGCTGCGACGCACTCAGAAATACAGCCCGAGACACCGCCGAAACAGCAGTCGAAGGCGCAGCCAAAAACCCAGGCTAAGAAGCAGTCGAAGGCGCAGTCGAAACCTCAGCTACCGCAGTTGCAGTTAGAATTGCCGTTTCCGCCCCAGCAGCAACAGCAGGAAGACGAGGAAGACTACGATACTCTTTCGCTGAGACGCTTGAAGGCGATCGGCAAAGACCGGAAAGTGCGGAACTACGCGCGCATGAAACGACCGGAAATTCTGGCTGCGCTCAGAGAAGCTGATGGCAAATAAAGCGGTAATTGTTAAGAGTTAAAACTAATTGTTTGGTGTTCGATCGCGTTTTTATGCAAAATGCGCGATCGGGCTTTTGATACAAATTTCGGCGTTGCTGAGAAAGGAGTATGATTTGCCTCCGAAACTCGCTAGTTTCAGCAACGCCCAATTTTATTGTATTGTAAGCTGGTTTAGGCGATCGCATATCCCGTATGCTGCCGAACGTGATACGGATGAAACCCTAAAACTATCTTGTCTTTAGGCACTCCTAATTCTACAAGTTCTGCGGTAATTCCCGTTTCTATACCATCTTGTTGAATCCAGATTTTTCCGTCAATAATTTCCACATGAACGATACAATCGTGAATTCTTTTAGGCCCTTGCCAGCCATCGTGCATCAGTAAAAAATTGTTTTGTTCGCGATCGACAATAACGCTGCTTTTAATTTCTCCGTGTCCGTAAGAAATCTGGGCATAACTATCTAAAACATTGCGAACAATTTGGCGATATTCATCTAGTCTATCCATCTGATAACTGTCTCCTTTAATGAATCAAAAACTATTAGTTTAAATCTCTTGTTTTCTAGCAAAATCTGCCCAATAGGTTCAGAAAAAATTTCTGCATAAACTTCTGCACGGATTGCCAGATATATTATCCGTTCAGGTTCCGATCGCTGTAGAATATCTTCGTAAACAATATACTGTCCAACAGCTTGTTCTAAGTCATGAACTGGTGAAGCACTCACAAAACTTTTGACTTCTACAGCAATTTTGCGACCTTGTTTTTCGGCGGCAAATAGTTTTTCTGCACCTAGATCGACACTGAGAGTACGTTTGCCAATTTTTAATGGTAGCGGATCTTTGGTTATTGTCCACCCGTCCTTTTCCAGGGCTGTTCTGACATTATTGTGGTAGATGTCTTTTGCTGGCATATTCTAAGCTTAACCATCAACTGTTACCCTAATTATATAATAACACAATGCTTTTCCCAACTCATAGCCGCGGAAAACTACTTGTCGATCGAACTTCAATACCAATTAAGGATAATATTTCTTATAGTCCGAGCAAACAGGAGTCGTGACAGTTTACAAAATCCACCTATAAGTGATGACTAATCCTATCTATCCCGGCATAACTCTCAATAACCACTACCGCATAGTCCGCGAATTGGGACACGGAGGCTTCGGACGCACCTACCTCGCTGAAGATGCCCACCGATTTAACGAACCCTGCGTTTTAAAAGAATTTGCGCCCCAAGTACAAGGAAGTTACGCCTTACAAAAATCCGAGGAACTCTTCGAGCGCGAAGCCGGAGTGCTCTACAAGCTACAACACAACCAAATCCCGCGCTTCCGCGAAATGTTTCGCGTCAGTATAGTCGATCGAGGCTACCTATTTCTCGTCCAAGACTACGTACCCGGTCAAAATTACCGCTTCCTGCTGGATGCCAGGAAGCGTCAGGGTTTGCGGTTCATCGAAGCAGAAATCAATCAACTGCTGATTCAAATTTTGCCAGTCCTCGAATACATTCACTCCTTGGGAGTGATTCACCGCGACATCTCCCCCGACAACCTAATTCTGCGCTTGTCTGACGGAATGCCCGTGCTGATTGACTTCGGCGGAGTCAAACAAATCGCCGCCACCGTAGAATCTCTATTTGCTGAAACTGAAGCTAACATCACTCCCACCCCCGCGACTCGCATCGGCAAACTCGGCTATGCTCCCGTCGAACAGATGCAGATGGGGATTGTGTCTCCGCACAGCGATTTGTACGCTCTGGCGGCCACGGTTTTGGTGTTGCTGACGGGGAAGGAACCGCATGAATTGCTCGACAGTCAGACGCTGAATTGGAACTGGCGATCGCACTGTTCTCTATCTCCGAATTTGTCCCTGGTGCTGGATAAAATGCTCGCTCAGCAGCCGAACCAGCGTTACTCCTCGGCTCGCGAGGTTTTGCTCGCTCTCTCCGGCAATCCGCTGTTACAGCCACAGCCACAGCCATCCCCACAGCCGGATTTGGGACTCACGCAGCCACCGCCGGACTACACACCTCTGGCCGCACCCATACCCGTGCCAGCCCCCGCCCCGAAGCTTCCGGGAACTCCAGTGCGAGTTGCCACGATCGGCAATCAGCAAAAGATGCCTGCTTGGAAAATGTTTTTGTTCGTAGTGGCGGTGCTATCGAGTATGGGCGGAGTTGGCTGGTTTGCGGGCAATTATGTGTTAAACCTGCAATCAAAAGTGCAGAAGATTCCCGTGACTCCGGGCCCGAAGCAGCAGCAAGAGGATGCTTTGCGCGATCGCTACTCTCGGCTTAAAATTGACGATCGATTCTACAACGGTTACGTCAACCTTGTAGATGAGAATTTCTATGCCAAATACCCAGAATTAAACGGGCGGCTGTTAAAAGAAGGCGACGAGGATCGCCAATGGCGCGAAAGGTGGCAGAAAATCGGCGACGACTTGCTCAACAAGCTCGAAAACCTTAGCAGCGATGCTAGAGCGCGGTTGGGCAGTTACGAGACTGCCGATCTCGATCGCTCCAAAGCCGAGGTTAACAAGCTGAATTTGAGCAGTCGAGCGCTGTACGATTTGGCTGATGCCAAGTTCTTTTATTGGTTTCCACAGCACCCACGGAATAAAAATATCATCGGTTTGCCGATCGGACAAATTTGGCAAGCAATTACCGCCGACGCCCTCGCCTCTTTGCAAGCAGGAGCAACTCTTGAAAGCGTCGAATTTGACCGCCGCGCGAACAACAAAACCCTTAAAGGAAATCTCAAGCCCGGAGAAGGCAAAGCTTACATTGCCAGGTTCGCCCAAAATCAGATTTTGAGCGTAAATTTGCAAGCTCCGCGCAAATCAACTCTGCTATCAATTTATTCTCCTGGGCGCACCAACAAAGCCAAGGCTTTACTGGAAGATGCAGAGGAGGTGAGTTGGTCTGGAACTCTCGATGATGCTGGTTTTTATGAATTCGTGGTGGTTTCTCAGTCATCCGAGGCGATCGCCTACGAGTTGAATCTGGAGACGAAATAACCCCCATCCCAAAACGGATCTTAGCCCCCGACTCCTGTCGCGGTCGAAAATTTGAGACTCCCGTTCAAGCTCACTGACTCATCGGTCGGAGTAAATCTAAAATCGACTCAAGGCTATTGACGCCTTGAGGGCGATCGAGCCATAATGAAGTAATCCCGAGCGGGTAAATTTTCCGGTTCAAACAAAGAATATGCTGAGATTTGCGATCGTAGCTTTAGTAACTTTGGGATTAGTATTAATGACTGCATTAGGTTTATCTTCTGCCAGTGCGACAGTCAGCAATCCCGAATTTTATGCTTGGAACTTTGCCTCTGTAGGCAGCAGCGAGTTAGTTTGCAAAAAGACACTTGTAGTTCCGCGAGACCTCATCATTCCGTCATCATCAATGCAAGCTGTCAGTATCAATTCTGCAATTGTAGATGACAAGTTTTGCGCGAATTCCACTAAACCTGTGAATTAAGGCAGCGCATCCTATGATGTCCCCTGAAACGACAAAATAAAATTGGCTTGATCGTTCGGACTTTAGTCCGCATCCATCAGTCCATCCTATGATGTCCCCTGAAACGACAAAATAAAATTGGTTTGATCGTTCCGACTTTAGTCCGCATCCATCCCAGGAATGAAGCCAGAACGATCGAACACTTTTTAAAGCGAATTGACCCGACATTATATAAAAAATGCCACCATCCACGTATTGAAAGTGTTGGCGGCATTTTTTATGAGAAAAAACCAATATTTCGTTATTAAATCTTATTAAAATAGTCGGGCGCAACAGTTGTATGCCTTTGAAAGCGATCGAAAACTATTGCGAATTTTGCCAATTCTTTGATTGTCACTTAAGAACCGAGGGAAAATCTTTAGCCATTTGGCTAAAAATTTATTAGCTAATTGGCCTAATCAGTAACTGTCAAGTTTGAGTATGCTAGAGTTAGTCAGGTTCTGATATATAGTGCCATCTGTTATCTAAGTATCATGCTCAAAATTTTAGTCATTGAAGACGACGAATTAATCCGGGAGACTCTTGTGCAACTCCTGGAATCTCACAGCTACCGAGTTATCGTGGCAGAAAACGGTCGATTTGGGGTGCAGATGGCACTTTCGGAGATCCCAGACTTAATTTTGTGCGACGTACAGATGCCGGAACTCGACGGTTATGACGTGTTGCGGACTCTGCGACAAAACTCCCTGGCTGCTACAATTCCATTTATTTTCCTCACGGCTCAAAGTGCCAAAACCGATTTTCGTCGGGGGATGGAATTGGGGGCTGACGATTACCTAACAAAGCCGTTTACTAAGGCTGAATTGTTGGGGGCGATCGCTTCTCGCGTCTCGAAACGGCAAACTATTACCCAACCCCTGACAGTTGCGCTTCACCAAGCAGAAGCCAGACTCAAAGATTTAGCTAACGACTCTACAAAGGTTTGTGTCCTCTCCCCTGAAAAGTTGGCTCTAGAAGCTCTGCTGCGCCACGCTTTAGCACAAGGTGAGTTTCAAGTATACTATCAGCCCCAGGTGAATATTGCTACCGGACAAGTTATCGGCGCTGAAGCTTTGGTGCGCTGGCAAAATCCCGATCGAGGTATAATTTCTCCCGCTGAATTTATTCCCTTAGCCGAAGAAACAGGTTTAATTATTCAGATTGGCGAGTGGGTACTGCTTTCAGCTTGCGCTCAAGCCGCGAGTTGGCTGGCGGCGGGGTTCTCGCCTTTTACGATATCAGTAAATTTGTCGGCCCGGCAGTTATCCGACCCCGAACTCAAGGCCCGAATCGTGCAAATATTAGAAACTACAGGCTTGGAGCCTGCTAATTTAGAATTAGAAATGACCGAAAGCGCTCTGGTAGAAAATGCGACAGTCGCAGGCGCAACTTTAAACGAACTTAAAGCTCTCGGAATTCGGATTGCCATTGACGACTTCGGCACCGGTTATGCTACTTTAGGATATCTCAAGCAATTTGCTTTTGACAGCTTAAAGATCGATCGCATTTTCGTGCGAAATGCCAGCGAAGACGCTCAAAATGCTGCTATTACCACAGCAGTAATTTTGCTGGGTCACAGCTTAAATATGACAGTAATTGCAGAAGGAGTAGAAACAGAAGCAGAACTAGCTTTCTTGAAACAGCACCAATGCGATATCATGCAGGGGTATCTGTTCAGCCGCCCCGAACCGGCAGCGATAATTGAAAGTATGTTGATTGCCAACCAGCGTTTGTTCGCTCAGCCCCCAGTAGCAGCACCTGCTCGTGTTATACCTTTTGTCCCTGTCTCCGAACCCGAAAAATCTAAAAACCTTACCATGTCAGGTCTAGGAATAGTCTAAGTGTTACCAGGATTTCTGTATGATAAAATGAAATTCTTTGGCTCTTCATTAAGTAGGTAGGCGCTATCAAACTGAACCATGTAACAGTATGTAAACAGGGCCCAGGAGTGCTACTTTCTTGGCATTTGGATAGTTTACAATTATTACATAGTGACGTTTGGTAGCGCTTACCTACTAGCGCGTTATGCTCAATAAGTCTGTAAGCTAGGCCTAAACCCTTACCGGGCAATCAGCCTAGTTATGATTCTTAGCCTTTGAGGCTTGGGGGCAAAGTTTAGGCTAGAAGCCGGGATTTTACAGCCAAGCGATCGTGCTTAATGAAAAATTCAGCAAAAAAGGTACTGAAGAGCCAATTCTTTCTTTTAGCTGCTTTTTTCTGCGGAAAAGTTGACGATCCCTCTTGAAAAGTTGTAGCTTTTTGAGAGCATTCTCCTGTTGATTGATTTACTGAATTTTGATTGAATTATCTGAATAATGTGTTAAACTAGCCGAATATTCAGCATTATTCACTTTTGGCTACTCAACCCCAAGGCAAGCAGCCGAACATTTTGGAGTTTGCCTACATACGCTCAGGCGATGGGAAAAAGATGGTATTATTACCGCCATTCGCACACCCTCCGGTCAACGACGATATTTAATTAATTCTGATGCCGGATTTAGCAAAACTAATCAAAGAACTATCCCCCACGCCAGAGTCGACCGTCTGCATCAAAAAGCCGACCTTGACCGACAAATTGCAAAATTATTGGAACTCTATCCATCAGCCGAACTCATTACCGACATTGGCCGTCCGTACAGGCAATGTCAGCTCTATTATTGTTGCCCACAAAGACCGACTTGCCAGATTTGGTTTTGAACTCATTGAATGGCTCTGTCAACTCGATGGAACAAAAATCGTGGTTCTCAACCAAAACAATCTGTCTCCCGAACAAGAAATGGTCGAAGACATCCTTGCCATTGTTCACGTCTTTTCCTGCCGACTCTACGGACTTAGAAAGTATAAAACTAAAATCAAGGAAGATCCAGATCTACCCAGAACCAGCACTAGCCAAAATTTGGAAAACGTGGATGGCGGCGGCGAGGTATTGCTACAATCAAGCAATATCTCAACAAAAACAAAACCGATTAAGTAAGTTGAAATTGCGGGATAAAATCATGCAATCCGCTCTGCCAGATTGGGT
>RDXX01000071.1 GCA_004292955.1 Oscillatoriales cyanobacterium
TGTTGCCAGCACCAATAATGCCAATTTTCATTTCATTTTCCTTTTTTGATGTGCAAACTTTTACTTAGATCGTTCAATTGATTTTTGCTGCCCAGTTAACCAATAACCAACGACTGCGATCGCAATCGTGAGCATTGCTGCCACAACATTTGGATAAATCGAGATACCACCCAATTCAGGCTCACGAACGGTTCCCAGAACCGGATCGTTGAGGAAACCATAGGATGTTCCAGGCCAAAACCCCGCGCCAATTAGCCCAACCCAGAACGCAGATCCGAGAAATGCAGCCAAACCCATTGAAAAGCGATCGCTGGTGGGACGCACTTTTAAAATTGCTAAAGCGGCACTTCCCAACGAGGCAGCCGCAAAGAAAGACATGGCACAGTGGAGTTTGGCGTGAGGCAACCAAGCCGGGTTGTTCATGTGACCGTTTGCTAACAAAACTGCATCAACTCCAATGGGTATCGTCAGGGTGGAAATAGCTGCGGTGATAAGCAACCATCTGGCGAGTTTTGCTCGATGCATACTGATATACCTCAGTTAAATTGTTAGGGAATAAGAAACGAGGCGCAACGAAACTATCGGGTTTGGCTAGAAAAAATACCTTGGTTATGGGATGAAAAGATAGACCTTTCTTGCGGAATATCTAGAATCAGTTAGGTGATTCTTGCGATTGTTCAAATCGATCGCAGCGTTCAGAATTAACTAAAGTTCTGACGCACTAAGACAGCTTCTGACCGAGCATCCTACTCGGTGCGATCGATTCCTATCGATTCTCGACCTTTTTCCAAGTCGATTGCGTATTAGCGGCGGGTCATTGACCGTGTTTCTCGGTTTCGGAGAATCGACCTCTAAAACTACTTCTGCAAGGATTTCCAGGTGTCCGACGTAAGTTGTAGCATAGACCACTCCGGCAGATGCTCGCGATAGATCTCCAGCAGTCCTTGTGCCGTCTTCTCGATCGCCCAGTCCTGTTGAAGTTCACAAGCCACACTGAGCCAGTTGGTTACCTTCACGCCGTATTGAGTCAGGTTGGCGGTTGAGGCTGCCAGCACCTGATTGCTATAGTTCCCCGAAGCGTCCATGACAAGTCGAACATCGTAGCCCTCCGCCGCCAGAGTCTTTGCGGGAATCCCAACACAGAAGTCTGCTGTGATGCCAGCCGCGATCACTTTTTTGCGACCAGTGACTTCGATCGCTTCTCGTATACGTGGATCGTGCATCGAATTGATTTTGGTGCGATAGATGGGCTGTACGTCGGGGAACAGCTCCAGTATTTCCGGTAGGAACGGACCCAGAGGCCCTGCGGGTCCGAACGCGGCAGCGGACATCACGACCGGAATGTTATGCAGTTTAAGCACTTTTGCCAGCGCGATGCAGTTGTTGCGAAGGTGAACTGGGTCAATATCACCGCAAAATAACATTAATCCTGCTTGGTGGTCAATCAGCAGCGCACAGGCGTTTTGGTCGTCAAGCATCTCGAACTTTTCATAATTCATGGAGATTCTCCTTCTGTTTGAACGATCTATAAAGTCTGAAACTGAGCTTTGAAGTAGATGATTCTTGCGATTGCTCAAATCGATCGCAGCGTTTTAGAGTTCAGCCTCAGCCAAAGTTTTCCGGCTCTTTGAGAAAACCTTAGTATGTTCCATGAAATTTCACGAAATTCATGAAGATTTTTTCAGTCGATTGCTTTCCGTGTAGTAGCAAATTCCCAAAATGATAAAAAATAGAAAATCCATGTGAACTTGTGTAATTGGGAAACCCCCTAATGAAAATGATTGAAGACCACCATATTCTGGGTCAGCGAATGCCGTTCCAGGATAGAGAATTGCTGGTGCCATTGCCATCCAGTAAAGAGCCGCAAATAAGCAAGACATCTTTAAGTTTTCAATGTCAGTAGAAACCTTGCGAAACCATAGAAAATAAAGCGATATAATCCCGCAAATAAAACCCAAAGTCATCGTTTGTCCGTTATGAAATTTGGCGTGTGGCGGCCAAAGTGGATTGAAAACATGAGTTTCATTGAAATCGGCTAAGAAGGGACTCAGGGAACTAATAACGGCTATGAGAGAGATGGCAAATCTACTTAAATTCAACTTTCTGCTCATTTTTGTCTCCTTTAAGCTAACCCGAATCGTTTTAGTTTGGAAGTGAAACGATAAAGTTCATCTTCCGCCGTACCTCAGTACGCAGTCAAGCCTAGCAAAGATTTCTGCTGACTCACGATCGCGTCAGAAAAAATCCGGATTAATCATTGATTCTTGCCCCATTTATTAGAATCTTGCTATGAGGCTGGACATCAAAAGTGTTTGCGATAGTTGCTAGGTGTTGTACCCGTCAAGTTCCGAAATTGGATTGTCAATTGATTTTGATTGGCAAAACCAACCCGATCGGCAATCATCGAAATTGGTAGTGGAGTTTTTTTCAATAAATGTTTTGCTGATTCGATTCTTTGCTCCATTACATATCGATAGGGTGATACACCGATCGATTGCTTAAATAACCGTGAGAAATAATATTGACTCATCTCTAATTCATCGGCGATCGCTGCAATAGTTAGATTTTCAGCTAAATGATCGTGGATATATGCGATCGCTCGTTGCATTTTCCACTTCGGCATCCCTCCCTGGTAGTCGCGCAAGGGTTTGTGCCAATCTGAATAATGCCTCAACAGATGAATTGAAAGTGCGATCTTCAAGGAGTCTACCAATAACTGACTGCCAAATCGAGCCTCTATAAGTTCTGCTGTCAGAGACTTGCCAATGCGATCGATGAATGTATCCTGCATTGCATAATGCGGAATGAGTTCGATCCGCTCCGTTGTAAATGATTCATAGGCAATTTTAGTCAAGCGATCGGGTTCAAGGGATAACACGGAAAAGGAGGCTTCTTGATTCCAACTGCTCCGATGCTGAACCATTGCCGGGACGATCGCAATATTATTTCCGCCGCCAATCTGCTCTTGCTGCCTGCGTCCATCAAACCAACGTTCTGTCTGAACCAAATCCGAACTGAGTCCGACAACCACAATATGTGTAGTGTGAGCGTATTCAGGTGATTCCCAAGCGGGTTGACAATGTTGTTGAACATGAATTTCATTCCAGCCCAAATTTTCGCTCGATCGCAGCGGCAATCGGGGGACAACTTTCATAACATCATCTTTCTGAGTAAAATCGATAGTTAAGGGCTGTTTTTCTGGCATTTTATAAACTCTGGATGTAAGGACTTGGATCGATTCCGAATGCGATCGCTGGTTAGGTCATATTCTACTCAATCAGTGCTTTCGATCGTTGCAGCGCATTATTCATATAGTTGCGCCAGAGTAAATTGGTAATCAACCAAAGGATTGGAACCGCTAAAACAGACCGTGCATTGAATGTATAACGCCACTCGATCGTAGTCTGACCTGATGAGTTGATACTAAACCACCACTCGCCATTCGCAGAAGTTGTAAGAAACCCCAGCACCCCAGTAAAACCGCTAACCGTGTAGCTAAAGTATCGCGGATGCTCATATTTTGTCAGTAGCTCTTGGACGGAGCTATTATCTGATAAATGTACAGTGCGGGTTTGCCCTGCGATGTCCCAATTTCCAACTTGGTTCTTAATCCCCGTGACAGATGGTAGCAGCCCATAACCTTTAAATATAGAAGTGAGGTCAATAGGCACAATATGCTCAAAAGCCGCTGTTTGACTAGCTGTAACGGTAGTCTTAATGGTTGCTGAAAGTAAGCTCATGAAATCTTCGCCTTTTTGTAATATCTAATATCAAATCTGTTTGCATCGGAATGATATAAACGGAGAAGACAGAGTCCAAGGCAGTGCCGTGTCCCTACAATTCATCGCGGTAGGGAAACGGCACTGCCTTGGACTCTATATCATTCCGATGCAGCCGGATTTGATATCAAACAGCTCTCCTGGACTTGTAGTATCCATCGTCTTTTGTAGTTGAAAAGTAGTTGAGGGTTGTCAGAAGAAATTATTATTTGTAAATCACTTCGACTTCAGAATCTGCTGACGATCGATTGTGTAGCGCAATATAAGATTTAGCGATCGCATCAGGATCGAAATGCGTACCGACTTCTACTGTGCCACAGATAGTCACAGTACCTACATGAATCCCAAACTCCTTCAATTCTTGAGCTAGACAAAATGTCAAACTCCTTAGCCCTGATTTGCCGATCGCCAAAGAGACTAAATCCGCATCTGGATATAATGCTAGACCTCCACCTGTGAGCAAGATTGTGCCTTTCTTACTTGTTTTCATCGCTGGAATCACCTGCTGTGCTGCAACCAAGGCACCAATGACATTCACATTAAAATCGGCGATTAACTTCTCAGGTGTTAGTTCGCTAGGCTTACCCATCGCCATCACGGCGGCATTATAAATCAATACTTCTGGATCTGCCAATTTGCGAATCTCAGTAAAAGCTTGAATTAAGGATTCTTGATTCCCGGCATCTGCTGCAAAGGTATAAACCGTATAGCCTGCCTGACGGAGTTCTTGAGCATTTACTTCTAGTTTTTCCAAATTCCGAGCCATGAGTGCCAAACTGTAGCCTTCCTTGGCAAATGCCTTGGCTACGCCCATGCTCACTCCTGCTCCAAATCCAGCGATCGCACATATCGGTTGATTCATTTTTTTACCCGAATTTACTTCAAAATTATCGGTGTGATAATGAGTGTCATCAACAGCTCAAATTCTAATGTTGCCAATCATCCTATCGTAGATAGCCTTGACATTCGATCGACTTTTGGCAATCCGTACAAAGTGGTTTCATCGTGACCTTAGTTCATGAATGAACTTAAGAGTATTCTACTTTGGATAGAGCCACTTAGCAAATAACTTTGTCACCCGTGGCATGATGATGTAGGTCATTAACGAAACCATGAAAGCTGCACCGATCGCACTGCGTAACAAAGTTGGCAATGGAAAAAGCAATTGATTTAAGAAGGGTGGAATGATGTTAATCAATGGAAAAATCACTAGCCAAGTAACGAGTACCATTTTGTAACGGGGCGGTGGCACGATCGCCCCTTGAATTGGCAAGGTAAACCATGTCTCTAACCCCGTCAGCCGTTGATACTTGGAATTAACAGTTAGCCGCTTGATTCGTTCCAAAAGCCGATGACGAATTGGAGAATTTTCCCAACTGGTCAAATTACTCAAATGGTCGAACTTGAAGACGATGCGATATTCTCGGTTGCTGCGATCGCTTGAACGGAAGATATTCACTCCCAAATGTCCTTCAAATGCCGCAGCAGCGACTAATATATCGCTCAAAACTCGATCGAATTCATCCTCACAACCAGGCTTGACTTGTTGCAGAATATCAACAGTTACTGGAGGATCGTCAGATTGA
The DNA here is from genome assembly GCA_004292955.1 of Oscillatoriales cyanobacterium. Taxonomy (GTDB): domain Bacteria; phylum Cyanobacteriota; class Cyanobacteriia; order Cyanobacteriales; family Microcoleaceae; genus Microcoleus. Next base: position 5,366 of record RDXX01000071.1, read on the forward strand.
TTCAATGGATTCATGCAAAAAACTTCCAACTAGATTAGCGGTAATCCTTCAGCACCAATTTCTAGACGTACAACTTTTGCCGACTCAATTCCTGATGGCAATGGATATGACATACCACCGTTGCTTACCACGTAAATACTGGTGCGATCGCGCCCAGTACGACCGAATGCTAAGGCTGTAGTTCCTGCCATTCCTTGTTCTGCTTCGGCGATCGTGGTTATTTTACCATCTGGTGTAATCTTGACCACACTGTTATAAATGTGTGTAGTGCCGTAGAGATTACCGTTGCGATCGAAGGCAAAGTCGTCAATGTTTACGCGATCGATAAAAATTGTTGGTTCCCCTGGCTCAGCATCTTCGAGAATCGGAATCCGAACAATATGCTGCTTTTGGGTATTCGATACATAAAGCACATTGTTAAAGATTTTGAGTCCATTAGCTCCGGGAATTTCTTGCTCTGCGGAGGTTCGCGCCAACAAAGGATGTTCGAGCCAAATGCGAGTGCTGACTTGGGCTACATCTAATTCCCAAATCGCACCTCGATAGGAATCAGCGATCGCATAGCGACTACCAGTCAAATGCGTGATTCCATTCAGGAAGATTGCATCTGGCATTGTTAGTAAAGTTTCTACTGAACCTTGAGATGAAACTTTAAAGATGGTGGAAATTCCGTCTTGATTCCAACCTGTCAGCAATAGTTCTGTTTCTGACAGAAAAGCTAGACCTGCTGCCTTACCTGAGATCGTGGCATGAGTTACGGGGATTCGATCTTGCCCGATGCGAACGATCTTTCCTTCAAAATGGTTGGCAATAAATAACGTATTGTCAGAGTCGATCGCGATACTTTCTAGAAATGTATTGGCAGGAAATTCCGCGATTTGTTGGCTTGGCACCAACTCAATGGGAGTGCTTTCAAAGATAGGCGGTAATCCAATTGGTGTAGACATTGCGATCGTTCCTTTTTCGAGTATAGTCAGACAATCCACAAGTTGGTCAGACACTGAAAAGAATGGACAGTGCGACGAGACTTCGATATTATTTGCGCGAAGGGCACTCACCCAACGCTGAATCGAGAGTAGCACAGTCACATCTATAGTTACCAAATGGATACTAATGGAAATGTTTTACCTATGAAATTTGGATGTCCAGTTGAGCTGACGATTGAACGCATTAGTGGAAAGTGGAAAAGTGTGATTCTGTGGTGGCTAAGGCAGCACAGGAAAAGCTTTGGAGAACTGAAACATCTTATTCCTGGAATCTCCGCAAAAATTTTGACGCAGCAATTGCGGGAGTTGGAAAAAGATGGTTTGATCGATCGAGAAGCCTATCGTGAGATGCCTCGACGAGTAGAATACTCCATCACGCCTTTAGGTGAAACTCTCAGCCCGATCATCGAGTTAATGTGTGAATGGGGAAAAAATCAACTGCCTGAATTTAAGTTTGGTTTACGGGATTTGACAGGCTTGCGCGTTCTTATTGTTAGTCCAGAAATGGGAGGTTTTTTGCGATCGGAACTGGAATCTCACGGGGTACAAGTAGCGATCGCTACCTCCACAATCGAGGCGCTACAGACTTTCGATCTAACACAACCTCAAGCCTTAGTCATTGACACAGATATGCCAGACGACCAAGTATACACGCTCGTTCATCAAATCAAAGAGCTGGAGTCAGCGCAAGGCAAGCAAATTGCCACGATCGCACTGATCGCTGTTGCAAGTTCTGGCGATCGTCGGCAAGCTCTTCGCTCTGGTTTCCAGATTTGTCTGACTCAGCCTGTGGATATCGCAGAATTAGTTTGCTCTCTAGCTAGTTTAACTGGGTCGCTAGTAGATAACTAAAGCAGCCCAATATTCCCAATCAACGCCGATTAAGTTTTTACGGTCGGTGTGCATGGGCGTTGTTATGCGCCGATCGGAGAACAAAGCTCAATTAATGATCCTTCTCTAGAACGAACATATGCAACCACTTGACCCCAAGGCTTTATGGTCGGCTCCTTGACAGAAACCGCTCCAGCAGCAATTGCCTTGGTATAGGCAGATGCTACATCATCGGCGACAAACGCCAGCTCAACTCCAAAGGGTGTAGCACTGAGATCGCTTTTTTGATAATGTCCGTCAAGATTCATTTCACCCATCGCATGGGAGGCAAAAGCAAGAACCGTTTCGCCCGTGTTCAACTCGCCATACTCGCCAGACTCATGCAAAAAGCGCGTTTCAAAGCCGAATGCCTCCTTGTAAAAGGTCAGTGCATCTGCAACCGACGAGACGTAGATAATGGTGTAACCAAATTTCATATTTTTGCCTTTTTGAACTTTGATTTCTTTGGTTTTGGGGCCGGAAGCTCACTTGCTGTCAAACGAATAAGATTCGACATCCAATGCCGATCGTCAAGCTGTTCTCCAATCAGAAAGTATGGTTTTGCACCTGGGTATGGGGGGGCTTCTACGATACTATCAATCATCGATCGCCCACCAGCAGTCGCCTTTATGAACAGTTGGTTATCGCAAACAAGCGCGACGACTTTCTCGTCGCAGTAGATCGCATATTCGCCAAACATTTTTTTGAAAGAGACTTGCCCCGCTTGGTTTATTTGATCCAGAATATATTCAACAAAGTTCAAGTCCGAGGACATATATTCTCCTAGCGAATGTAGACAACACATTCTCAAATTGCTGGAATTCAGGATTGAAGTTGTTGCATTAAACCTGCCGCATCGGAAACAGACCAATGTTCGGCAATTTTTCCGTCTCGAACGCGATCGATCCGGATTACGGATGTTGAAATAGTTTTACCTGTTGGTGGAGTGCCATAAAACGTGCCACTGTGTGTACCTTGGCTAGTGATATATGTCGCGATTCGATCGCCTTCGACAACCTGCTGCACGATCTCAATCTCGATGTCGGGGAAAGCGGAGAAAAAATCATCAAAGAATGAATCATGATAGATCCGCAGCGCATTAAGACCGCGATTGTCTGTTCCTAGCATCGCATGGTTTACACAATCTTCTGCCCAGAAATCTTTCAATGCCGAGAGATCGCGACCGTTCCAAACCACTTGGATAAAGTTCTGGACGATCTGCTTGTTTTTATCAGATTCGTTCATCGGTTTTTCTCCGGAGATTAGTCCTTAATAGGGCAGTATACAATTTCAAAAGTCTGAATGATTTTATCGACGTAGGCGTTGATTATGCAACAAGTTAGTTCAGCGCTTTACGGAAAACGATCTTGTCCTCGCCCGCCTTGTAGAACTCGCGGATTCGTGCTTCCTCGTCGTAACCGCTCTTGCGGTAGAACGATCGAACGTACTCGAAGCTCTCCAGTCCCGATGTTTCCACAAGTAGCACGCGATCGCCGCGCTGCGCTAACATCTGTTCGACGTGGGCTAGCAGTGCTGCACCGCGTCCTTGCTGCTGACGATCGGGGTGGACGGCAATTAGATATAGATTCCACGTCCCCTCGGTCATTCGTTCCGGCGCAACATAGGCGACCCCCACCAGCCCGTCGTCATCGTCGGTGAGCCAGATGTCTTGGCTATTTTTGCCGTCGAAGTGGTCTGCCAGCATGAGGGCGAGTTCTTCGGTCTCGTGCGGCTCGAATCCAATTGCCTCAACTAAGGCGATTAATGCAGTCGTGTCATCGGGCGCGATCGATCGAATCATAGCAAACTCCGTGGGTATGCAAATCTAGGCAGATTTCTGAAACAGTTTAGACACAGCACCTCTCAAAATGTGCGGTATTAGCTTTGGCCCAGGCAAGAATACAATCCCTAACTGTTGCATTAATCCCAGTGCATCGCCCTGGCCCCAATGCTCCGCGATTTTGCCGTTTTCGATGCGATCGATGTGCATAACAGCTAAGCTAATTTGTTTTCCCGTGGGTGGCAAACCTTGAAATTCTCCGAGGTGTGTTGCTGTGAATTTTCCGCACGTCACCACTTTATCACCTGCAACTATGACCTCATCAAAAACGTGTTCACCCTGACTGAAAGCTAGATAAAACGACATCCCGAACTGCTTGAACTCCTCCCCGTTTAATGGCTTTGGCATTCCGGCCATGCGAGCAATAAAATTCGGCGCTAACAGTTCTAAGGCTTGTTCCATTTTGCGATCGTCAAAAGCTTTGTAGAACTGGAGAACGATTGCTTTGTTTTGGTCAGTCATTCGACTTTTGATTTTTGATTTTTGATTGATTCCACGGATAAATCCTCTTTCTTGTAGCATCAAGAAATTATTGGTCAGAGCCTTGCGGAACTCAATCTCTGAAGTCTGGCAGCACCAAAGGTGGCATTGAACTTGCGACACCAAATTGCCGCCGAAGCAAAATCTTCTGAGTTGATGCTGGCAGGAATCACATAGCTTTGAGCACCGCTGTATGACTTGAGTGGCGCGATCGACACATAGTCCCCTTTCTTGATGGGATAGGCTGGGGGAACTGTCGAGCCAATAACATCGGGCGATTTGTGCAAAATCACGACCAAATCAGGACCAGACGTTGAGGTTTGAAATGCTCGATCGAGTTCCAGAATGCGCTCATTCCCTTTCTGGACAATGCGGGCAGTGCCTTTCGTGGCGTGTTCGCCATCGACAAAAGTGCCAGAAGTTAGAACTTTTGCGGGTTGAGCCGTTGCGGGTGTCGTCACTGGCTTAGTTGGAGGGGAAGCTGCCACAGGCGTTGGCATTGTTTCAGAAGTACCGGATGACGCAATAGCAGTTCGATCGCCAGCGGTTTTGATGCAGCCGATCGCAATTGTTGACACAAAGGTAATACTAGCAAAGTTGAAATAGCGGCGTTTCATAAAAAGCTTCCTCCTTAAAGCATTAAACTCCCCGGAAACCGATCGCCGTTGACATTGCCTCGCGAGGACTGGGGTTAACTAATTCTCGATTTATTTTAGCCTCATATAGGTTGCCAATAAAACCCAAGACAATCCCCACAAACAACAAACTTCCCCCTAAATATTGAGCTAAAGTAGGAGCTTCCCCTAAAATTAAATATCCCATAACTATAGCTGCAATTGGATTCAATAAACTGGCTAAATTGAGTTCCGTTGAAGTTGCATTTTTTAAACCAGCCAACCAACATAATTGACCCAGGACGACAATAACCGCCGCATAGATTATCATCCATTGCCACAGAAAAGGAGATAACACTTCTGCAAAATGGTTTGGCCCGTAAAGGAGATTAGCCAATAGGAAAAAAATTACCGTCCCCAGAATATTGCGATAAATTGTAAAAATTCCCAAGGGAATCGATTGTAATTGCAGTTTACCAACGACGGTAGCAATGGAACCAATGATCGCTGCGATCGCCACACAAATTTCTCCTATTCCAATTTGAAATCCAGCCATCGTCATCATCGGCCCTGAACTCCCTAAAAAAGCAGTCACTATCACCCCAGCCAAGGAAACCAGAGCCCCTGCACTTGCCCAAAAATTGACCCGCGATCCCAACAGCCAAACACCCAACACCAGGGTTAAAATTGGTTCGATACGCCCAATTAACACGATATTAGTAATATTTGTCTGTCCGAGGGCTTGAAAAATTAACGCAGGAACGATCGCCCCCGACAAAATACCTGTAATGGTTAAACTAATCCAATCTTTACCAGTCAAAGCTTTCAGAGTCTGCGGTTGCCAATCTTGATGAAAAATTAGAGTCATTAACCCCAAAGCACAGATATTACCCACAAATAAAACATTGCACAGTGAGATGGGATTTCTGCCATCGATCGCATGATTTTGACCAATCTCAACTATTTTTTTAGTAACAGAATTAGAAGTTGCAAAAATCAAAACAGCTATGCCAAGATACATCGGGGCAGGAACTTTCATTAAAATTATATGCACTTTATTGGCAACTTTCATTCTTTTTATTGATGTTGATTTTATAAAATGAATTCAGGCAATAATTCAAAAATTTTAAACGAACCGCGAAGACGCGAAGAACGCGAAAAACCGAAACAGAAGAGAGTTTCACGACTCATTTAAACTATAAAACTTTACATTAAATTAGTTTAAAGTGATGCCTTTTCATAGCCAATTTGGGGAGCAGAATAAATGGAGATAAACACAGCATCTTCACTATTGTCATTCACTGCACCATGAATCTGATTTTTGTCTGCGATCGCAACTTCACCAGCATTCAAGCTTTGGCTTTGACCATTCCCTAAATAATACGTCAAAGCGCCCCGTAGCATCACCCAGGTATCTTGTCCATCCGGGTGACAATGAGCTTCTACAATTTGCCCAGGCTTGACTCCCCAAATAGCGATACTAGCATTTTTAGTCTTAATAATTTCAGTCACCGTAGCAGATTCATCCGAGAAACGCACATCAGCTTCCAGGGGAAAAACTCTTGATTTCATCATTTGAAAATTACCGTTTTATTTGGGTTGCGGACAGGTTTTATTGGTGAAATCACATTGATAAATGTATTGTGATTGCCAATGGAGGGGAATCTCTAGTAAATCTCTTGTACCAGTCATTCCCTGACCGATAAACAGCAGTAGAGCAAAACAATTGAGAATAATATGAGCGGTGCGCCAGCGATTTTGTCTATCCTGATAAATATCTTGGACGATCGCCACTGAAAAAATCATTAATAAAGCGGCTGTAATACCGTAGTAGTAATGGGAAACAAACCATTCATTATCTCGACGAAAGATTTCTGGTTGAAACCCTAAAATCATCAATCCCATTCCCGTAAAAGTGGCAAAAATGCCTCGCCATAGTTTAACTTTTGCCTTAAATATTAGCGTGAAAGAAGCAATGCTTAACAGGAAAATGGCGATCGCAAAAAAGACTCGAAAGGGTTCTTTGGTCAAGGTGTCGTTACTGAGCATTTTTGAAAAAATGGGATAGGCCATTCCCAGTAGGGCAACCCCTACAACTGAGCCGCTCAACCAACTACCGATCGCTACGTGCTCGGAACCTACTACGGGCGGAATTTTACTTTTTTCGCCACCGGCAACTTGCAGACGACGTTGACGGGTGAGTAGGGCGCGATTCACCACAATGCCGATTAAGGGAAAAACCACGATAATGGCGATCGCCGGATGTAACAATGCAAAGAAGTCTTGAAGTTCCATGTTAAATATCCATTCAATTATATATATCGCGAATTTTCCCTTACTTACACTCAGCAAGGGAACAGGCAAATTACTTCACTTCAGCGGCGGGAAAACTCGCTACTCTCCCTTGTTTCACAGCGACAACAACATCAAAGGTTGCACAGTAAGAGAAGGTAACATTGTTGGCCTTGTTGTAGAGATTGACCACCATGCCTGCCCCACCGGGTTGTACTCCTAATGGTAATAAATCACCATAGAAAAATCGTCGCAATTGGTCGCCACTACCAACTTGTCCTTTACTTTTAGTAATAATCTGGATCTTTTCCTGAACCGTTATTTCCGGGGCTGCTATTGCCGTATTTTGGAATTTTGGCAAAAAGCTATGTACAGCTACATCTCCCGCACTGATAGCGCTAGCAATAGCGAGGGTGGCGAACAGAGGACTGAGGGATTTGAGTTTTAACATCTTCGTTTTTTGGTGAGAATGGTTGATGCGAACATCATCATCTATTTCAATTTTTTTGAGAAGGAGGCATAATAGAATATACTATATGCCATTTTGGAATAGGTACGGTATGGATCGAATTGCCTGTATGCAGACTTTCGTTCGGGCGATCGAAATGAAGAGTTTTTCGGCCGTAGCGCGGGAACAACAGACGACGCAACCGACAATTAGCAAGCAAATCGCCGCTCTGGAAAAATATCTGGGGGTACAATTAATCACTCGTTCAACTACCAACTTGAGTTTGACTGAGGAGGGGAAAAGATACTATCAATACTGTCAGCAAATTTTGGAAACCGTCGCCGAAGCGGAGGCCAGTTTAACAGGAAAAGAACGAGCAACAGGTATTTTGCGATTGGGCTGTCCCGTGCTGTTTGGGGAAAAGCAGATTGTCCCCCGTTTAAAAGCCTTTATGAAACGCTATCCCGATGTCAAGATCGATCTGATGATGGCCGATAGTTTTGTGGACATTGTAGAGAATGGATTAGACCTGTTGATCCGCATTGGTAATCGTCCCGATAGTTCCCTGATTAGCCATCGCATTGGCACGACTCGCCGCGTCACAGTGGCAACAACAGGCTATTTTGAGCAAGCGGGAGAACCTCAAACACCGGATGATTTAGTGGATCGTGATTGTATTGTCTATACGCATCTGTCAACAGGCAATGAATGGCATTTTCAAGGAACAGATGGCACTATCAAGGTGCAAGTTGGGGGTTGTTTTCAAACTAATAGTTCTGTGGCGATTCGAGCAGCAGTGTTATCGGGTTTGGGGATTGCGGTAGCGCCGGTCTGGATGTTTGGTGATGAAATTTACCGGGGCGATCTCAAGGTTGTGTTGGAGGATTATCAACCAACTCCGTTACCAATTAATGGGGTATATCGTCGCAGCCGTTTTTATCCAGCAAAAATAACTTGTTTTATTGATTTTTTAGAGGCAGAATTTAAGCTCGATCCGTGGGTTTGAGATTAATTAGTATTCTATTCTCTTCTGGCAATTATAGAAACAAGAACAATTAAGACTAAAAAAGAAAAGGGCGATCCCACCGAATTTTACGGCGATCGATTGGTAATTTTGAAGTCTTGGGTATGACGATCGAGGCACGATCGGTTCCTAAAAATTCTCAACTCCACCTTCTAGTTCATTCAAGTCATCTGCCGTTAAGGGCGATCGAGCGCTATGGCGGACATACAATACATAAACCGTAGTATCTCGAATCGCAAACAAGACCCGGTAAATGTTTTTGGATTTCCCATAAAGTAACTGCCGAACTTCTTCAGGAAAAATCTCGCTTTCAACTGCTAAGCCACAGCGCCGAGGTTTTTCTTGGAGTGTTGCGATTTCATTCATCAAACCTCGAAACCAGCGATCGGCAAAATCGGGATTGCGCTCTCGATACCAGCGGTAGGCTTGCTCAATCTCAGAAGAGGCGATCGGGGTAATTTCAACCTGAAATGTCATATTTCTGCTGCATTTCTTGGACAAAATTTTCGATAGGGCGAGTAAGTCCTGCGTTGAGTTCCTCGAAGCCTTGCTGAATACCTGCAATTGTTTCCAATTGATCGATCAGTTGGCGCAGTTTAATTGGATCGATTTTGTTTGGATCGAGAAAGGTGACTAGAACTTGAGAGCGATCGCTAATATCTTGTGGTAGCGAGGCTAGCTGAATCTGCCCATTCTGATAAATGCCTTCGATGGTTTTTAGCATGAGTTGCAGTTTGGTTAGTATTCTTTTCTATTCTAGCAAGTAAAGTTAAATTCAAGTAGATGAAATAACCATTACAACTGAGATAGCAACCTGTCGTAGTCTGCGTGTGAACCAACCCAAAACCAGATTACAGTATCTCCATCCAATTGACCAACGGCTCGATAGTTGTTGCTGATTCTAGCAGAGTAGATTGGTAACTCTGAATGCACTTTTTTGAAACGCAGACTGGGATAACTTGGGTTTTCCTTGAACTGGCGATATGCCTCGCGTGTTTGCTCTTGAACTTGTTTTGGCAGTGCGGCAAAAGATTTACGGAATTCGGCTGTAGTACGAGACTTCACAATGTTTCTGGATCGAGTTCTTGGGTTTTACCTGCGTGATACTCAGCCATTGCGGAGGCTGCAAGTTTAGCAAGAACATCGGGAGAACTCGCAAATGCTCGATCCCATCTTAGATCGTCTTGAAGTTCTTCTAAAATCATTGAGGCGATCGCATCTTGCTCACTTGCAGACAAGGTTTTCAACTTAGCGATCGCACGATCGAGTAACTCAGTCATGGCTAGCACACTCTTAGCATCAAAATGGCATCTTATCTATTATTGCTTATTCTTGGCAAGTTGAGCGAATCACAACTTGCCAGGACGCGATCGCCCTTTCCAAAGAGCGCACTCTTCGTATAACAATAAGGATAGAAACCCGCAAGTGCGATCGCAATACCGAAATGGAGAGCGATCGACCTACTGGTAATTTTAAAGTATTGGGTATTGCGATCGAGCGTTGGGCACTACAACTCATCAATCGTCAAAGCCAAGCCCGTCCATAATGCCTCAATCGCATCAGAGATAGCCCGATCTGTGTCAGTAGATTTATGTAAGCCGATATTTTCCGACAACGCAAGGTTATGTAAGTATGAGAGTAAAAGTGTTGCTGACGACGCAACATTGTCTTTGCGAATTCGCCCTAATTCTGCCTCAGCATTCAGATATTCTGTCAGCTTACTGCCAAGTTGTATCCCAGGCATGGTGTGACGTTTCAGAAAGGTTTGCAAATCGAAGGATGGATGGCTGATGAGGGATAGAAAAACTGGCATCACCTCGCGGAAATAGACAACAATCTGCAAACTCACCGATTTAAGGTTTGCAGTTACCTGTTTTTTACCGGGCTGAACGCTGAATATTGCCTCAAGCTGCACGGACGGTGGCACCATCGCAGCAAAGAAGAGATATTCTTTCGTGCCAAATCGCTGAAAAATAACCGCCTCAGAAATCCCAGCCATTTTAGCGAGAGTTCGTGTAGAAGCTTTTGCCCCCTCCTTGAGAAAGAGCGATCGCGCCACCGCTAGAATTTCTTCATCTGTAACGGTTTTATGGCGTGGCATTGAATTTCATTTAGGTTTAGGTCTGTTTGAGCGGGTTCACAAAACAATACCGTGTTCTCGGCGAATTTCGATTATGGACTGTTGCTTGAGTTTGGAAAGTTCCTCGATAGCTAGCCTTTTTTTCATGCGTAGGCTCTTGAAAATGATGCCGATGATGCGTGGAAGGGATACAAACCAGATGCCGATCAACTTGAGATGCCCAATACCAGACAAAACATTGCGATGCTCTTGGTTAGCAACTGCGCGATGCATCTCACTGATTTTTGCTGTTGTAGCAAAGACCATCCATATGTGGGCAGCAATTTCGTCCTGAATAGAAGTGTCGCAATTAAACAAGATGTGTACTGCATCATGTTGCTCGAATGCTTGCGTTATTTCCGCCGACATTTTATTTGTCATGTCGCTTTCGTCTGATGCACGCAATTTTTGAATCGCCTCGCCGAGGGTAATTGAAGCCCCCGAACCAAAATGCTCATTCATGGCAATGTTCCTCTCTTTTATAGCCTGACAAACAATATAAGCAAGCACTTGCTAACTTAATCATATCGCAGTTGCAGTCTCATACTCCGATCACCCCCCAAAAAAACATAAAACCCCCAAACCCTTTGATAAATTAGGTTTGGGGGTTTTATTCCTCGCATCAGTTCAAATTACAACTTACTAAGCTCGATCGCCGGAGCGCGCAGAGACACCGTTTTATCAGCAGCAGCCTTAGCCACCAACGAAGGTACAGAATCCCGCAATCTTGCCGTCAACTGAACAGTCGTCGCATCATAAACCTGAGTCAACATCTTCGGATACAAACCAATGCCAATAATCGGCACTAAAAGCGCAGCAATAATAAACACTTCTCGCGGTTCCGCATCCACCAATTCTTCGTGTTCCACCAATTCCTTATTTTCAGAACCGTAGAAAATCTCACGCAGCATCGACAGCAGGTAAATCGGAGTCAAAATTACGCCAACAGCAGCCAGAAATACCACGCAAACCTTGAACACCGGATTGTAAGCGTCGCTGGTTGCAAAGCCTACAAATACCATCAATTCTGCGACAAAACCGCTCATTCCCGGCAAAGCTAAAGATGCCATAGAGCAAGCTGTCCACATGGCGAAAACCTTACGCATTTTCTTGCCTACTCCGCCCATTTCGTCGAGCATGAGGGTGTGCGTGCGATCGTACGTGCAGCCTACCATGAAGAACAAACTGGCCCCGATCAAACCGTGGGAAACCATTTGCAGCATGGCGCCGCTAGTTCCCAAATCGGTAAACGAAGCTATCCCAATCAGCACAAACCCCATGTGGGAAATTGAAGAATAAGCAATTTTGCGCTTCAAATTCCGCTGAGCAAAGGAGGTTAAGGCGGCGTAAACAATGTTTACTACACCCAAAATTACTAAGAGGGGTGCGAAGGTAGCGTGAGCATCCGGGAGCATTCCGGCATTCATCCGCAGCAAGGCGTAGCCGCCCATTTTCAGGAGAATTCCTGCTAGCAACATATGGGCGGGTGCGGTTGCTTCGCCGTGGGCGTCAGGGAGCCAAGTGTGCAGGGGAAAAATTGGCAGTTTGACGCCGTAGGCTATTAAAAATCCTGTGTACAGGAGCAATTCTACATTGGGGGCGAATTCTTTGGCTGCGATCGCCCGCATATCGAAAGTCACTGTATCGCCATAAAACGCCATTGTCAGGGCGCCAACCAAAATAAACAGCGAACCGCCTGCGGTGTAAAGGATAAACTTAGTTGCTGCGTAGAGGCGCTTTTTGCCGCCCCAGATTGACAAAATCAGGTAAATCGGGACTAATTCTAGTTCCCAAACCAGGAAAAACAGCAACATATCCTGTACGGCAAAAACTGCGATTTGCCCGCCGTACATTGTCAGCATCAAAAAGTAAAATAGCTTTGGTTTAAGTGTGACCGGCCAAGCTGCTAAAGTCGCCAGGGTAGTAATAAAACCTGTCAGCAAAATCAACGGCATTGACAAACCGTCAGCACCGACTGACCAATTTAAATCAAGTTGCTGCACCCAAGTATAACTTTCTACCAGTTGCAAGTCTGGATTGCTGAAGTCGTACTGAGTGCAAAAAGCGTAAACAAGTAGGGCAAAATCGATCAAACCCACAATTAGTGCATACCACCGCACCGTCTTGCCATCCTTATCGGGAATCAAAGGAATTAGCAATGCCGCAGCAATGGGAAACAGAATTGTTGTTGTTAACCAGGGAAAGTTAGCTGTATCCATTGCGTTTTAAAATTATCCATCAATTATTAGGTTTAAACACATTTTGGCGATTTTGGTCTAAATTTTATACTTTCTTTATACGAAACAATTCTTTTTGTAATGTTTGCGACGATTTGTGCGATCGCACAATTTGAGTTTAATCAAAGATTTATTTCTATTGGCTAATTGTCAATTCTGAGTTATTGAGCTAATACCCGTTCTTAAAATATCTTCTGGTGGGAAATGGCAATGCCCTTCTTCGTGTCAACTTAAGCTGTCAGTCCACCAGGGAATTCATATCGTTTCCGGTTGGATCGGAATGATTTAACCACAGAGAACGCAGAGAACACAGAGGGAGATAAGAGAGATGAATACAGGACGATGAAGAGTGGATATGATATCATTCCCTGTCGGACTCTCGGTTTTACCTTAAGTTGAGACTCACAGGCAATGCCGTTGCCCTACCCGGAGGAGACGGCATTGCCGTTGCCCTACCCGGAGGACACGGCAATGCCGTTTCCCTACAGATTTAACCTACTCCAGAAACGATCGCAAAACCCAGAACTGCGACAAACACAATCAGGGCATAAAATTGAGCGCGACCGTTTTCAAAGTATTTCAAACCTTCGCCCGTAACCAGGGTGAGAAACCCTGTCAGGTTGACGATACCATCGACGACTCGCAAATCCACTTCCATGACTTGCCGCGCTAAACGGCGGCTGCCTTTGACGAAGAGAACCTCGTTGATATCGTCGAGATACCACTTGTTGAGGGAGAACTCGTAAAGTGGTTTGATTTTTTGGGCGATCGCACCAGCATCGATTTTCCGGCTCAAATACATCAGAGAAGCCAAAGTAATGCCCAACAAGGCAATACCTACAGAACTTCCGCCCATGATTAGAAATTCCGTCAAATCGAACTCAGCGGCGTGTGCCAAAACTTCTTCCAGAGACTCCCCTGGCGCACGCACAAACTGCTCGAAATAATTGGCAAACGGCGTACCGAGAAAACCGATAAACACAGAAGGTACAGCCAACAACACTAACGGCAGAGCCATTGTCAGAGGAGACTCGTGAGGAAAATGGTCGTGTGCGTCATGATTTTCGCCAGTTGATGCCAATTCCTTAACGTTCATCGCCCCAGGGCCGAAAACCAAACCCGGTTGGAGAAGTTGTTGCTTGATGGCGTTGTTATTGCCCCGGAATTCGCCCTCAAAGGTGCTGAAATACATCCGAAACATATAAAACGCGGTCATCCCCGCAGTCACCCAACTCACAGCCCACAGAGCGGGATTTGCATGGAAAGCTTGGGCGAGGATTTCGTCTTTTGACCAGAAACCTGCAAAGGGCGGAATGCCACAGATTGCTAAGTTTCCGATTAAAAAGCAAGTAGCGGTAATCGGCATATATTTCCGCAAGCCGCCCATGACTCTCATGTCTTGAGCGAGGGCGGGGTTGTGCCCGACGACATCTTCCATGCCGTGAATGACTGAACCTGAACACAGGAACAGCATTGCTTTGAAGTAAGCGTGGGTCATTAGGTGGAAGAGTCCGGCACTGTAGGCGCCGACTCCCATTGCCATCACCATGTAGCCCAATTGGGAGATGGTGGAGTAGGCTAAGCCTTTTTTGATGTCATTTTGGGTAATTGCGATCGAAGCACCCATGAATGCTGTAAAACAGCCGGTGCAGGCGATCAAATTCATGACTGCGGGCAGTCCTTCAAATACTGGGTACATCCGAGCGATCAGGAAGACGCCGGCTGCTACCATTGTCGCGGCGTGGATTAGGGCTGAAATTGGTGTCGGGCCTTCCATTGCGTCTGGAAGCCAGACGTGGAGAGGGAATTGAGCTGATTTGGCTGCTGGGCCCAAAAATATCAGGACTCCGAAGATGGTTGCGAGAGTTGCGCTCAAAGCACCGGATTCGACTAGGGAGTGCAGCCGTTCGCCCATCACGTCAAATTCAAAGCTGCCGGTGGCCCAGTAAATGCCTAGGATGCCTAGCAGCAAGCCGAAGTCGCCGACGCGGTTGGTGACGAAGGCTTTTTGGCAGGCGTCTGCTGCTGGTTTGCGATCGTACCAAAATCCGACTAGCAGGTACGAACACATACCTACCAGTTCCCAGAAAATGTAAATCTGAACGATGTTCGGGCTGATTACTAGACCTAGCATTGAGGCGCTGAAGATGCTCAGGTAGGCGTAAAATCTCACGTACCCGTCATCGTGTGCCATGTAGCCGTCGGTGTAAATCATCACCAAAAAGGCGACCGTGGTGACGATCGCCAGCATTACCGACGTGAGGGGGTCGATGATATAGCCCATGTTCAGCGAGAAGTCCCCAGCAGAGGCCCACTGAATGGTTCGGGTGTAGGGTGCGTGGCCCTGTAGTTGACTCCACAGCAATGCGAAAGACATTACCGCTGACCCTCCGAGGGTCGAAAGGATTAAAATCGCATTCGCTTGTCGGAGTTTGTTGGTTGCCTGGTTAAAGGTGATTAAGCCTAAACCTACTAGCATTGCGCCTGCCAGTGGCAGGACTGGAATCAGCCAGGCGTATTGATAAAGCGGTTCCATGACTGATAGGTAGTTTAAAGTTTCTACTAGATATTGCCAAAACTGTTAATAATTGTGACACACGCTTGCGCGACTGGGCAGAAAGACTCTCTACAATTCTTAAGTATTGCCGATCGACAATCCTTAAGAATTGCTGCTTGTGTTGGCGATCGATCTAGTTCGCCTTAAATCTATGCCAAAAGATAGATAGACAAATGTCGCAGCCCTGTGATTCCAAGACTGCGACATTGATTTTGGATCGGATGGTCGATCGATAAATCGGGAATTCCCAATGCTTTCTACGCAAGAGGCGAATGCTTTGTGACGCTCCCACACTAATTGCAAGCAATATAGTTTGGGCATCTGAGTCCTGTTAAGGATATCAAGATCTTCCTTCGGGGTACTCCAATTTGTTTCCCTCTACAGCATTTTCAAGTGAGGAACACGTCCAGCCCCACTGTCTGTCTAATTATATCGAAGATTGTCCATTTCAGTGATGATGGCCTAAGAGCCCTACGGGATTGGTCAACCACCCCACCTCAATCAACCTAGCTTTCATCCCACACCAATCTGTAAACGATATAGTGTGGGGATTCCCGCCGATCTAGCTAAACAAGAGCCCAATGCTTTTGAAATGTTACCTGTTCAATGCTTCCTGAGGTTGTAAGCGTTGAGTCTGGGGAGAATTCTGAGTGGCGAGCATCCAGGAATCCAGAGTGCGTCGCAGTTCCTCGCGACCTTGATAATTTTCAAATCTAAATAGAACTCGATCGCCCTCAAACAAAATCAGTGTGGGCAGACTGCTCAGTCGGTAAGTATTTGCCAACTTCAAACTTTGATCGGCATTCACCCCTAGGAGCTTGACTTTTCCTGCCCACTGTGCTTCAAAACTTGTAAGCGTGGGGTCGATCGCGCGGCACAAACCGCACCAAGGTGCCCAAAAGTGAACTAAAACGGGGGTAGAGGCTTGAAATACCTCTTGTGCAAAAGTGCGTTCGCTAACCGACAACACCATGATCCCTCAAAATTTAATAATTTTTTTTCTATCCTAGGGATCATGCTACCAGTATATGTTCGCAGTGACACGCATCAGAAAAGGATGAATTTTCCACAGCAGGCCTGTAAAAATGACTACGCCTAGGTAGGAAGGGCGCAGGAACTCAAGCAAGTCAAGGGTTTGACGCTTTTGCAGGATTGCCAAAAATGGAATAATTGAGGTTTGAGATTTGATGGTTTCAAAGGATTCGCCAAAACGAGCCCGCAGTCGGCTGTCGCCGTGCCACACTCCGAACAGGTGGTGAAGTATCAAACCGATGGAAGTGACGAGGGTAAAGCTAGTACCAATCCAGAGGGTGTGGGCTACGCACCAAATCACCTGTCCCACCATTTGCGGGTGACGGGTAATGCGAATGATCCCGGCTTGGTAGAGGTGAACTTCCGGCTTTTGGATGGCGGCAATTTCTAGGAGGTTGAAGGTTGCTGGGTACAGAAACAGAAAGGAAATTGCCGACAGTATCCAAACCACTGGTTTAACTCCGGGCGCGCCCTGTACTTGCCAAAGTTGCACGCCGTCGTAGCGGTGGTTGAAAAAGTAGACAACCAAAATCACCGCCAGCGGCAAACTGACAAGGGCAAACAAAACGCGGTAAAGTCTCGGCCCGATCAGCTTTTCACCTTTTGGGCGGAGGGCTGCTAAACCGCTGTGGGCGATCGCAAAACCAAATAAAAGTCCGAGAATAACTAAGTGGGAGTCAAGCGCTAAGTCGATCGTCATTGCAAATATTAAGAAAAGTTATTGATTCGCGGCCAAATTGTGTCACAAAGTATCTATGGGAGCAATTGTCAGTTGACGGTTGGCAGTTGTTAGTTGTTAGTTGTTAGTTGTTAGTTGTCAGTTGTTAGTTCTCAGCAGTCAACCGTCAACTCTCAACTGCTTTCCTGACAACCGTCAACCGTCAACCGTCAACCGTCAACTCTCAACTGCCAAATGCCAACTGCCAAATGCCAACTGCCCACTGCCCACTGACAACTGCTTTCCTGACAACTGACAACCGCTTTCCTGACAATTTAGATATATGTCTGACCTTCCTTTCACTTTAGACCAGTTACGCATTCTCAAGGCGATCGCCTCTGAAGGAAGCTTCAAACGCGCCGCCGACAGCCTCTACGTATCCCAGCCAGCAGTTAGCTTGCAAGTGCAGAACCTAGAGAGACAGTTGGACGTGCCGCTGTTCGATCGGGGGGGGCGGCGGGCTCAACTGACCGAAGCCGGACACCTGCTGCTGAGTTACGGCGAGAAAATTTTATCGCTTTGTCAAGAAACTTGTCGAGCTCTCGAAGACTTGCAAAATCTCCAAGGCGGTACTTTGATCGTCGGCGCTTCTCAAACCACGGGGACATACTTGCTACCCCGAATGATTGGGATGTTTCGGCAAAAGTACCCCGATGTAGCGGTACAGCTTCACGTGCATTCGACCCGCCGCACGGCGTGGAGTGTGGCCAACGGGCAAATCGATTTGGCAATTGTTGGCGGAGAAATCCCTACCGAACTTGTAGA
Source organism: Oscillatoriales cyanobacterium (assembly GCA_004292955.1). Lineage (GTDB taxonomy): Bacteria > Cyanobacteriota > Cyanobacteriia > Cyanobacteriales > Microcoleaceae > Microcoleus. The sequence goes on from RDXX01000071.1 coordinate 23,348, forward strand.
AGCTTTAGAAATTGTTCCTTACGCTGAGGACGAACTGGCTCTAATTCTCCCTCCGTCTCACCCGATGGTACAACAAGAAAGCATCGAAAAAGAAGACCTTTATAAATTGCAGTTTATTTCCCTCGATTCGCAGTCTACTATCCGCAAAGTCATCGATCAGGTACTGACTCGCTGCGGCATTGACACGCGCCGCCTGAAAATCGAGATGGAGCTCAATTCCATCGAAGCCATTAAAAATGCTGTTCAGTCCGGGTTGGGCGCTGCTTTTGTGTCGGTTTCGGCGATCGAAAAAGAGTTGATGATGGGCGTCTTGCACAAATCTAAAATGGACGAAGTTTTGGTAACTCGGATTTTGTCGCTGATTTACAACCCCAACCGCTACCGTTCTAAAGCAGCAGAGGCTTTCAGCAATGAAATTTTGCCAACATTTGCTACTTATTCGAGTACCCAGGAAAAGAAAAAACCTCCGGCGATCGATTTGGGACTGATAGAAATAGCAACTCCCAACTCAGGGGGAAGTTGATTTATTAAGTTGCTGGCCCTCAGCAGTTCGCGCGTAGTTTAGAGATTAAAATCTGGTTTGATAATCCCTGGTAAAATTAGCAAATTGGGAATCGCGAATCGCGAATCGAGAATCGGTAATATCATGTCCGAGCGATGGCTTATATTTATTGCGAGTGCGAGCGTCTATAGCGAACGAGCGAGACGCTCGCACTGAAATGATAACTGATTAACCGGACATGATATAATTGGCTTTTTTGATGCCAAAACCTAATACCAAAACTAGATTAAAGAGGGTAAAATAAACTGGGATTAGTATTAAAAAGTTTGACCACCTAGAATTAGGAATTAAACCAATTCCCAATTCCCAATTCCCAATTCCCAATTCCCAATTCCCAATTCCCAATTCCCAATTCCCAATTCCCAATTCCCAATTCCCAATTCCCAATTC
>RDXX01000072.1 GCA_004292955.1 Oscillatoriales cyanobacterium
TTATTCCTGTAGTTTTAGGACTGTGGACTAAAATTACTAACGTAGATGTCTAACATTGACTACTTTTGGGTAGCTTTGTCCATGTTTTTACGAGCGGTAAATTCACTTAAGGAATAAGAATTAAATAACTTACAATTTTTATTCTTCTTGTGGGATGGGCGTCCCGCCCGTCCTTTCTGGACGGGCGGGACGCCCATCCCACAAATATGTGTAAATTATTTAATTCGCGATCCTAAATGAAACGTAAAATACAGCTTGCACTCAAGCTGGCTCTGTTGCTCTTCTTCCTTCCTTTTAGATTAAGTGAACTGTTTGATGCCTTCTTGCTTCTTCATTCTGCTTGGTGACGTTCTTGCAAGTAATTTTGCGACAGGGGAGTCCGTACCGCCGGCAGTAACTCTTCTGGTTTCGTGCCTCGTTGCTGTGAGTGCCGCCACCCAAACAAGCCAGCACTCACAGCAACGGGGAACAAGCAAAGCATCACTACCAGACATTTTTGCAATCCCGATTGTTTGAACGATTTCGGAGTCGGTGTAGTTACCCGAGTTGCTTGGATCGCCGCCGACTCAGAATTAGGAATAGAGTTCGGTGAATTAGCAGCAGAAGACCGATCGCTCTGGTGAACCCAATCCCTGCGATCTTTTAATTGGTCGGGAAAATATTCCCAGACTTCGCCGTCATCTGTGTCTGACTCCTGCGGTTGATTGGCTGCGGTTGGCGGGTATGGGGCGATCGTCGAGAGTGCAGGCGGCGCCTTCCATTCTGTACCCCCTCCCGCCGACGGCGTTCCCGGTAGGATTAAATTTGGCACCGGAGAACCGGATGGCCCGCTTTGGGCTGGGGCGCCCGTCAGATAGCCGTCAAAGTCCGGGTGCTGGTAGAGAATCGGCAAAGCCCAGTATAACTGGTGAGAACCGTAGGCAGAAATTAGTCCCGCCCTGGCCCGACTCAGGCTGAGATCGACTGGATAGCCTTGATTCAGGTTGCGGTAAAACAGTCGCGTCAGAGTTAGGGCTACATCGTCGGGAATGCTTTCTGCCATTGCTAGCACTGCCGGAATGCCCCGCTTGATTAAGGCTGCGGTTAAATTGCGTTCCGAACTGTCCTCGCCGATGTCTGAGGGGTCGCCGTAGGCCCCGCGGCAGGAATTGAACACGGCCATCTGAATGCCGTTGTTAACCAGCAATCCGGCTAAGTCGTCGCCGCTCAAGGTTTCGGTTAACCCGGTGCGGCTGCTGACTAGGTAGAGTTCGCCACCTCTGGAACCTAAGTTGCTGTGGCCTGCGTAGTGCAAGACTTGGTAGTGTCCTTGTTCTAGGGCTTGAGTAAGCTGTTCTCGATCGGGCTGTTCGAGAATCGTCAGTTGAATTTCGGAGTGTGGGCCGTTTTTGAGGGGATTAGCGCTCCGGTTTTGCAGTTCTTGTTGCAAGTGGAGCGCTTCTCGTTTGAGCTGCAAGCTGTCTCGATCGCTCGGAGAGGCGATCGCCACTAAAATTTTTAGCGGGCCGCTGCTGGGTACCACCCGGGTTTGTTTGAACAAACTTGTACCTGGTTGGTAGCGGGAAAACACGACATCGGTGCCGGTTGCTAAAGGGCGATCGCCCGCGTGCAGCACTTCCCACGGCAGCCGCGGCAAGTGCCTGCCTTTGAGTCCCAGGCGCAGTTGCAGCACTTCTCGGCGGTGCTGGGCGATGCCTTGAGCGCAAGTCCAGCTATCGCGCAAGTTTCCTTGAAACAGTCCGCTGTATAATTGTTGCCCCAGGGCTACTAAATTCGGCGCTGAGTTTTTTGTCGATCGCCCTGTGCGACCGGCAGCACCAGTTCCTTGGAACACGCCCACCATCGGGTCATTCATCAGTTGAGCAGACAGTGCCAGCCATTGGTCGATCGGCCAGCGGACTTGTTGCTCTGCTAAGGGTACACCGGGTGCAACCTTTTCTGTCCGCACTAGATATTCGTCGTCCCCAACTGGGGTGACTGAGAGTTTAAATTCTTGGCTCACCAATTTAGCGCCCCCCCGCCTCAAGTCTGAATGTGCCTGCGTTTTTGCAGCTAGCAATCGCGATCGGCCAACTAATTTTTACTCTTTCAATCAAAGTTTCTGAATGCGCTTCCCCCGATCGGGCGATCGCTGGGATCAAATATATTTGTTCAAACACTTTGAGGCTATAAAACTTGTACTTTAATAACAGTTTATTAGTTTTGATTGCCCTATGGCTTGGTGAAAGCCGAATTTTCTCCAATCTTGCTATTTTGAACATTTTGCACCTCTACCGCAGACCCCTTTACATTCGTCGGAAACTTGAGTTTGTCATTGCTCAGTAAAGTTAAATAGGAGGCACTTTACCAGGCGGATCTCTAGTTCTTATTAAGATTACTTCAGCTATCGCCCACCTGTTTCAGGGCAATATCGCAGGCAATTTTGAGTAAATTTTTGGCGGTAGCGATCGATCGCTGTGTCCTCACCACTTATCCTCTACCATCAACCCCCCATTTCAAATCTTGATTTTGTGTCAATTAATGAATTGGTCAGCCGGCGAGTCCTCATCCGTAAGCCCTGAGTCCTCATCCATAAGCCCTGAGCGGCGATCGCTAATCGATAGAGCGACCCTCTAAAATTCCTCATCGATTATTGCTAATTTACCGCTTCTATGTTAATGTTATTTTTTTGTTTAACTGTCTTAATCTAGCTAAAGTGAAGCAGGAAAAATAAAGTCAAGTGTCCGAGAAGTTTTCAGAATACAACTGCTATCGAATATTCCAGCCCTTTCCAGCAACCAGGATTTTTCTCATCTAGAGGACTGAGCCTCATCCAGCCTCTTTTTCGGTGAAATATTGGGAAAAGGCAACCATAAACTTACAAATAAACCGGGTTTATCGTGTCCACCACGGGTCATTTGCGCTCAAAATGCCGATCGAGCTTGTAATTTTAACCAAAAACAATGCCACTTTTCAGTTGACAGTTGACTGTTGACAGTTGACTGTTGACCGCTTGAGGGCTACCTCTCCATAAAAGGAAGAGGATTGAAACAGTGAAGAATTTTGTTTTATTTCCCCCTAAAAGGAGGAGGCTTTAAACCCATTCTTCTTGGCAAAAATTAATGCAATTGTAGGCAAGGTTCAAGACAATACAAAATCTGTCATTACTAATCTCAAATTTAAAATCTCAAACCTAAAATCGTATAAATTATGTGTTTATTGCTATGTGTTATAGAATTTTACAAGAAAGAATTAGTCGAAAGCCGGAACCCGGAGCGGGAGAAATTAAAATCAGGCTATTCATTACTCCAATACTCGGACTTTTCGGTAGAGGCCGCTCTCAAACTGTCAACTGTCAACTGTCAACTGTCAACTGTTGAAAATCTGTATTGAGCCAGATATTATTGGGCAGAATTGCTATTTTGTTCTAAAATACAAAATCTTATCAGTTCGCGAGGCTGGCTCGAATTCAGATAAACTTATACGACAGAAAATTAAAACAAATATTTGCCGGGGCGAATCATCTAATTTATTTATTAATCATCGGGAACTAAAATTAGGAGCGTACAGTCACTGGCAAAAGAGATGCAAATCCTAAGTCAGGGAAGGATTTGTCAGAGCTGGGAGTGTTACAAAAAGTTAAGGCAACTAGGCTCGATCGCAGGAAAAGCAAGGTAAAATTTGGGTAATAAAGGTTTTGGGTAGTTATGTGGGAGTTGTCAGTTGCGAGTTTACATTCTGCAAATCCACTGTAGAAATTACGTAGAAAATCTACAATCCGGCCCATTTAGGCGCGGCTTACTGTAGAAATTACGGATAACATCAAAAGCGAGTTGCGCTCCGGCGCAGGACTTGGGGTGTATGTCGCGGCTTAATTATTTGGGGTGGGCAATTGCAGAATATACAACTCGCAACGGATGGAAATAACCCCTTGCAGTTTAAATAAATAGCATCTATAAACAGAAAGGTAGGACATCAGCCGCTCTAACAGGCGAAAGTATGAAGTTGTAAAATTATGCTTCTGCTACATCCTCCTTGCTGATAAACTGACTCAAAGAAACTCAGCCCTTTTGTGGAAATATCAAAGATGAAAGAAGAAATGTTGGAAAATGTATCGGGAACACTTTTTCCAGATCGAGATGAAACAGAAATTTCTGACCTAAAAAAAACCACTTTGTTTTCACAGATCGCCCTGGATGATGAGCAGCCAAAACTCGTGTTTTCCCCCAGCGAGCTCGATCGACTCGCCGATTTTCGGGATGCTAGTGCTATCAATTCCGATAGCGGGTTAGGCAAGTTAGTGGACGATGCGATCGCACAAAACAGCGGCATCACTAGCGGCAAAGTTCCGAATCCGCCTAAGGACGAATCCCCCAAAGTTACTGATGATAGCAGCAAAATTCCTGAATTGAGCGGTGTACCCGAAGAAGGTGCGGGCGACAAAAAAGACAAAGACAAAAAAGATGACAGCGGTAGCGATCCGCAGACGATCGAAGGTACCGATGGCGATGACATAATTGTCGCCACGGGCGCTAACCAGTCGCTCTACGGCAAAAGAGGCAAAGACAAACTCAAAGGAAAGAGTGGCAAAAATAAACTCTATGGAGGCAAAGACGGCGACGATTGCGAGGGCGGCGATGGCGATGACGAAATAAGAGGCGATCGCGGCGACGACAAGTGCGACGGCGGCGAAGGCAACGATACCCTCTACGGCGGCAAAGACAACGACACTCTTTCTGGTGGCACCGGCAACGATACCTGCAAAGGCGATGACGGCGATGACTGGGTACACGGCAACGACGGCAAGGATGACGTTGACGGCGGCAGCGGCAATGATACCGTCTACGGCGGCAAAGGCGACGACACCTGCAATGGTGGCGAAGGCAACGATACTGTCAGGGGCGATCGGGGTAACGACAACGTTAACGGCGGCGAAGGCAATGACACCGTTAACGGTGGCAAAGATAACGATACCGTCATCGGCGGTGCTGGCAATGACGATTGCAGCGGCGACGACGGCGACGACACCGTAATGGGAGGCAGCGGCGACGACACCACAACAGGTGGTGCCGGCAACGACAACGTTAGCGGCGACGAAGGCGACGACAGCGTTGTCGGCGGCGACGGCAAAGATACCTTGATCGGTGGCGAAGGCAACGACGCTTGCAGCGGCGACGAAGGCGACGACAGCGTTGTCGGTGGCGCCGGTGACGACACCGTGATGGGCGGTACTGGCAACGATACCCTCGTTACTGGCGACGGCAATGACATGGCAGACGGCGGCGATGGCGACGACAGCGTTGTCGGCGGCGGATCTGGCAACGATACGCTGATGGGTAATGCTGGCAACGATACGATCGTTGGCGGTACTGGCAACCATACCTGTAGCGGCGGTGCTGGAAATGACGTTTTTGTCATGGATATGGGTAACAATACCACTCCCGGAAGTTCCGTCATCACTGACTACGCAGACGGCTTCGACAAGTTTCTACTGTCTGGCAGCTTGAACTTTAGCAGCTTGTTGTTTGTACAAGTCGGCCTCAATACCGAAATTCGACTCAGCAGCAATCAGTTGGTGCTGGCACTATTGTTGAATGTTAGCGCCACGATTCTCAATGCTGGCGACTTTTTGGGAGTTAATGGTAGCTCTCCAAGCCCAAGCCCAACTCCAACTCCAACCCCAAGTCGAATAGTTAGTACCCCTCCGCGATCGCAAGCCAACAAAACACTCACTGTCGGTTCCGACGGCTTGCCACAAACTATTACTGGTGACTTGTTGAAGTTTGTCGATAACGAGCAAAGTGCTAGCGAAACAGTCTTTAAGTTAACGGAGCTCCCTGATGCTAAAACCGGGAAACTATTCTTTAAGGGAGTAGAGGTAACACAAGTCGGTTTGAGCTTCACTCAAGTAGACATTAGCCTCAATTTGTTAACTTTCCAAGCTGTAAAAGGTTTTAGCGGTGCGGCTAGTTTTGGTTTTGAAGTAAGCGACGGCAGAAATATTGTCACCAGCCAACGTTTTAGCTTCAATGTCGAGCAAAATATCTTTAATTTTGCTGGCAATACAACTCCTCAAGTGATTGTCGGTTCGCTCACGCTAGATAACGACATCGAAGGCGGCGACGGCGACGATACCATTACAGGCGGTAACAAGACCAACAAAATTAAAGCAAACAAAGGCAAGGACAAAATTAAAGGTGGCGATGGCGGCGATAACGATATCGACGGCGGCGATGGCGATGACGAGATCGAAGGTGGTAAAGGCAAAAACAAAATTAAAGGAGGTAACGGCAAAAACAAAATTAAAGGTGGCGATGGCGGCGATAACGATATCGAAGGTGGCGATGACGATGACGAGATCGAAGGTGGTAAAGGCAAAAACAAAATCAAAGGAGGTAAAGGCAAAAACAAAATCAAAGGCGGTGATGGTGAGAATGATATCGAAGGTGGCGATGACGATGACGATATCATCGGTGGTAAAGGCAAAAACAAAATCAAAGGAGGTAAAGGCAAAAACAAAATCAAAGGCGGTGATGGCGATAATGATATCGAAGGTGGCGATGACGATGACGATATCGAAGGTGGTAAAGGCAAAAACAAACTCATCGGCGGTATTGGCAATGACAAAATTAAAGGCGGCGATGGCGAGAATGAGATCGACGGTGGCGAAGGAACCAATACTCTAATTGGAGGCGCTGGTAAGAATCGCTTTATTTACAAAGTTTCCCGCGAAAAGATTAAAACAGTTCTAGATGCTGACTTAATTACTGACTTTAAGGCTGATGAAGATCTCTTAGAGTTGTCTGCCGCAGCTTTTGGCAATCTCAGCCTTACCAGCTTGACTCGACTGGCGATTACGGCTACTTCTACTGTTGGATCGATCGGCAGTTCTAACTTACTCGACTTCAGCGCCGATATCACCGTTACCAGCATCGCTACTTTGCAAGCGCGGTTTGCAGCTTTGGGCGGCAACAGTGACGCACCTACTTTCTGTCAGTTTACAGATGCCGAAACTAACCGTTCCGTGCTGGTATTTGCTGTTGGGGCGCGCTTTGAAATTGTCACCAGTTTCTCGCTGAAATTTAGCCTGCAAATCAGGAACTTTGTCTTCAGCGGCCCGCAACTAAATGTTCCTGTCGGTACTTCCGGCCCTGACAATTTAAACTTCGGCACTTATCCGGCCGCAGTTAATTTCAAGGCTTTGGCTGGCGATGACAACATTGTCGGCAGCAACTTTAACGATACCATCGACGGCGGTGACGGCAACGATACCATCACCGGCGGCCTCGGTGCTGATGTTCTCAGCGGTGGCAGTGGCACAGATCTGTTTGTTTACAACACAACTAAAGAAGGTGGCGATAAAATTGCTGATTTCAAATCTGGAACAGATAAATTCCAGTTTGTATCGAGCGAATTCGGCAATGTGACTACTACTAACTTTGACGGTGTTAGCGGTTCAACTCCTGACATTACCGGCAAAGAGTTAGTCATTTTCACTGGCGGAACCTATGCCAGTCTCGAAGCGGCACAAGCTAAGGCTACAGGAAGTTCTACAACTCCTGGTTTCTTCGCATATAACAATGCTGCGAACGAAACGGTGTTGGTGTTTGACTCTAACGGTACAGCACCAGGCGGTTTCACAACTGTTGCGAATCTGGGTACTGCGGCGGGAACTTTGGGCACAGCAGACTTTGTGTTTACTGGTGCGATCGCAACTTCTCCGACTGGTACTTCTACAAATTCCGGCAGCATTGTAGATTTAACTGCTGCTGGGAATACCTATCCGAGTGCGAGCAATAATTTCGGTTCAGGTGTTGGCGGTTACAACTTCAGCACACCCGTCTTATTTACCGGAGATGCGAAGGCTAACAATGTCACTGGTACTCAATTTGCTGACATCTTCAGCGGTGGTAGCGGTGCAGATATTCTGACTGGCGGCAGTGGTGCAGATATCTTTGTTTACAATTCTCCCGGTGAAGGCGGTGATACGATTACTGACTTTGCCTTTGGGGTTGACAAATTCAAGTTTGTCAGTGGTGCTTTCGGGAATTTGACTACTACTAACTTTGACGGTGTGACGGGTTCAACTCCTGACATTACTGGCAAAGAGTTAGTGATTTTCACCGGCGGGAATTATTCGACTGTGGAAGCGGCGCAAGCTAAGGCTTTGGGCGGTTCTACAACTCCTGGTTTCTTCGTATATACGAATACGAACAGCGAGACGGTGTTGGTGTTTGACTCGAACGGTACAGCGGCAGGCGGTTTCACAACTGTTGCGAATCTGGGTACGGCTGCGGGAACTTTGGGCACAGCAGACTTCTTGTTTACTGGTGCGACTGGTTCTGCTCCGACTGGTACTTCTACCAACTCAGGTAGCGTTGTTGATTTAATTGCTAATCCGGGTACTTTCCCGACAACTGGAGTTTACAACTTCGGTTCTGGTGCGGGCGGTTACAACTTTACCACTCCTGTCTTGTTTACTGGCAATTCAACTGTGGCGAATAACGTTACTGGTACTGAGTTGGCTGATATCCTCAACGGTGGTGGCGGTGCAGATACGATCGCTGGTGGCGGCGGTGCAGATACTATCACCGGTGGTGCCGGTGTAGATATTTTGACTGGCGGTTCTGGTGCAGATATCTTTGCTTTCAAGGCTCCCGGCGACGGCCCGGATACGATTACTGACTTTACCTTCGGAACTGACAAATTGCAGTTTGCTGCGAACGCTTTCGGCAATTTGACTTCTACGAATTTTGTCAGTGCGAGCGGTTCAAATCCTGACATTACTGGCAAACAATTGGTGATTTTCACCGGTGCCAATTATTCGACTGTGGAGGCGGCTCAAGCTAAGGCTGTGGGTGGTTCTACAACTCCTGGTTTCTTCGTATATACGAATACGAACAGCGAGACGGTGTTGGTGTTTGACTCGAATGGTACAGCGGCAGGCGGTTTCACAACTGTTGCTAATTTGGGTACGGCTGCGGGGACTTTGGGCACAGCAGACTTTGTGTTCACAGGGACGATCGTTGCTTCTCCAACTACCCCTGCTCCGACTTCTGGTAGCATTGTCAATTTAGTGACTAATCCAGGTACTTTCCCGACAACTGGAGTTTACAACTTCGGTTCTGGTGCGGGCGGTTATAACTTTACCACTCCTGTCTTGTTTACTGGCAATTCAACTGTGGCGAATAACGTCACCGGTACTGAGTTCTCCGATATTTTGAACGGTGGTTCCGGTGCTGATATCTTCAACGGTGGGGCTGGTAATGACAGCATCTCCGGTGGTGCTGGTAATGACAGCATCTCCGGTGGTACTGGTAATGACACTTTAATCGGCGGTTTGGGAACAAATGCTCTCAGCGGTGGATTGGGTTCTGATGTGTTTGTGTTCACCGGAACTACTGCTGGTGGCGGGGATATCATTACGGATTACAGCATTGTTGATGATGTAATTAACATTGACAAGATTGCTTTTGCTGGGTTGGGATCGGGGCCTTTGGGTGTGAATTTCTACCGGTACAGCAGCACTGTTGCTACTGTAAGCGCGATCGAGTCTACGTTGACTTCGCCGTCGATTATTGCTCTCTTCGATAGTGCAGCTAATACTACTAAGCTGTATTACGATAGCAACGGTTCGACGGTTGGTGGCAACAGTTTGTTTGCTACTGTCAATGTCAATTTGGGAGTTTCGGGTAATTCTGAATTGTTCTTGTTCTAAACGGCAAGAATTCTAATCTGAATATCGAGGGTATGCACGGGGATACAGCAATGCTGTATCCCAACAAGATAAGGACACGGCAATGCTGTGTCCTTGTTTTGTTGTTGTTGATTTTCAAACAATTTAGTGGCTTTATTTTGGGTATGGAAACGGTACTACCCTGTCTTTTTTTGTGGTGTTGTTGATGGTGGATACGATCGCGCGATCGCCTTTTTGGGGATTTGTGCGATGGCTTACGCCCCGCTACGCTACGCCGGGATACCGATAAATTTGTAGGGGTGAAGCATTCGGGCGAGAATAGTTGATTCCCAACCTACCATCCAATACCCGAATGCTTCACCCAGCCCCCACAGACAAGTCATAATTACCAAATATTGGTCAACCCTTGATGCGCGAGAGTCAATGAATATTTGGTTTTTGGACAGAAAATCTTTGGTTTTTTGTTAAGGTTTGTCGCCAAAATGCGATCGCCCCTACGAGTAATTCGATCGACTTTTGGGGGAAATGTGCGATCGACTATTAGAAAATTAACTCTTCAACCCACGGAGGTGGGTTTGTCTGTGTAGACGCGGTTTCAACCGCCGTCTCTATTACTGTTGAATGATTTTGAATAATTGGTATTACCTCGTTTCCAACCGCTGCCGCCATTTGCTGCTAATAACATCGATCGCAGTCACGACAACTAACAATACCAACATCATCGTAGTAGCCTTATTGTATTCAAAAGCTCGAATATAATTGACTAATTCAAAACCAATACCGCCGGCGCCCACCACACCCAACACCGAAGCCGCCCGAATGTTGTATTCAAACATCCACAGCGTGTAACCCAACGCTAGCGGCAACACCTGGGGGAAAATGCCGTATTGGGCAACTTGCAGCCAAGATGCACCCGCCACTTGCAACGATTCGATCGATCGCGCTTCCACAGACTCGATCGCCTCCTGATAAAATTTAGCAAGATAACCTATAGTATAAATTCCCAAAGCCAAAGTACCAGCAGGCGCGCCCAAACCAGTCGCGGATACAAACAGCAATCCCAGGACAATTGAAGGAACCGATCTCACCGCATTTTGCAATAAATTAGCTAGCCATTGCAACCACTTTGGTGCTATATTGTGGGCGCTGCAAATCGCAATCGGTACGGAAAGAATTGCGCCGATAGTCGTTCCCCACAAGGACATTTGAACTGTTTCGATTAAGGCATTAATTGCAACATCTATAATTTCGAGATTTGGGGGCCACAAGCGGGACATAAAATCTGTCATGTATGGCCAACTGCTAGCCAATGTTGTGGCATCTATTTCTAATCCCTGCAAGGCCCAGCCATAAATTACAATTAAGATTGTTGTAATACCTGGGGTTTTAATCAAGCTATATTTTTTTGAGAAGTTAGTTGATTTTTTTTCGATCATTTCAGTTGGTTTTAAGATTTATGTACGGCTATTTTTTGGTTTGATGAAGGGGCTTTTTTTGTGAACCGCAGAGGGCGCAGAGGGCACAGAGGAAGAGTTGAGAAGAGGGGAGTTCACACTGCTAGTTTGGGCGGTGTTAGTTTGCTGAATTTGTCGGACAGGTTGTGACATTTGCCATCATAGACTATCTGACCGGCATCTAGGACGATCGCTCTTTCTGGATATCTGCTTGCCATTCCTAAGTCGTGCAATACTACAACTACTGTCATCCCTTGTTCGCGGTGCAGTTTAGCGAGGATTTCCATTACTTGTTGGGCGGCGATTACGTCTAATCCGGTGGTGGGTTCGTCTGCGAGTAAAATCTGGGGAGATTGGATGAGGGCGCGGGCGATCGCCACTTTTTGCTGTTGTCCGCCGCTGAGTTGTCCAGTTTTTTGGTATGCTAGGTCTTGCAGTCCGAAGTTTGCCAGTAATTCAAAAGCTCGATCGCGCTTTTGCTTCGGAAAACCCCACAGAGTCTCCCAAGTATTCAATCCTCCCAAGCAACCACACAGCACATTGTCGATCGCAGGTAGCTGTTTAATCAATCCGCCGCCTTGAAAAATCAAGCCAATATCGCGCCGAATTCGCCTCAATGTGCGCGGAGTTATTACTGTATCGTTAATTCTAATTTCTCCGGTTTTGACGGGAACTAATCCGACAAATGAACGCAAAAGTGTGGATTTTCCTGCACCGTTTAAACCCAGCAGCGCTACAAATTCGCCCTGTTTTATTTTGCAATCAATTCCGTTCAAAATCGGGCGTTTTAGCGAGGTTGAATAAGCTGTTTCTATTTTACTGCATTCGATAGTCATAATAAGAAGGAAGAGGGAAGAAGGAAGAGGGAAGAAGGAAGAGGGAAGATTTTTTAATTGTCTTCGCGCGAGAATGAGTAAGAGATACACATAAAAATTTTAGTTTAGCTGACTTTTAATTGGCTGTATTAACTTGGTAAATATTTGTTGATAAACTTTGCCCTTAATATAATTTACGATCTAACTGTTACAATAAAATAGGTTTGTAGTGAGGACTTTAGTCCTTCTTTTTCTGAGGACTAAAGTCCTCACTACGAACCTTTGTTTTACTGTGTAATGATTTTTGTCCGGCTTTTTTTGCGGACTAAAGTCCTCACTACGAACCTTTGTTTTACTGTGAGGATTTTTGTCCGGCTTTTTTTGCGGACTGAAGTCCTCACTACGAACCTTTGTTTTACTGTGAGGATTTTTGTCCGGCTTTTTTTGCGGACTAAAGTCCTCACTACGAACCTTTGTTTTATGGTTCGAGTTTAGCGCGCTGCAAAGCTTGGCGCAAGGTTGCCAAATGGCGCGCATGATCGACTTTTACTAATTTTTGGGAATTGTACAAACTGCGGAACAATTGATTGTTTGCAGGTTCGTTCATTTTCATGAAAGCATTGATCAGTTTTTCGCGCATCGGTGCCGGAATGCGATCGTCAATTACAATTCCGTGGGCTGGAACTCCTGGAATCTGCTGCAAAACTCGCAATTTCTTGCCTTCTTCTGCTGTAATCCAAGGCGGTAGTAAAGCGTATTCGGAAACTGCTGCGACTTCTGCTTGACCTCTTAAAACTGATTGCAAAGCGCTGCCGTAACCATCGCCGTAGGTAACATTTCCAAAGAAACTTTCGAGTCTATCCGGGCCTGAGACTAATCCTTGACCTACTAATTCTGAGACTGGGAAAATAAATCCCGAACCGGAAGTTCGAGAAGTGAAAGCCATTTTTTTACCCTTCAATTGTTCGAGGGTTTGCTTTGCTGAACCTTTGGGGCGCAGCGGACTATCTTGCCGCACTACAAATACAGAATCGTAGGTATTTCCGCCGGAATAATCGCTGCGAACTTCTGCTAAATACATCCGCGCTTTGGCTAATTGTTCTGCTTTTAATGCCGCGCGCCCTGCTACAAATGCGACATCTGCCCTGTCGGCCCTCAAAGCTTCTACAGCAGCGGTTTCGTCGCCGATGACTGCATCAATAGGAATTCCCATTTCTTTGGATAGTATTTGCGCTACTTGATTGGCTTTGTTTTGCAAGTCTGTAGCATCTCTGCGGTTGGCAAATACGATCCTAATGCGACTTATAGCTGCTTGTGCTGTTAAATCTCGCTCGCCCTTTGGTGCTGTTTGCGCGATCGCCTTCTGCCCAACTCCGACTGCATTCGCTGTCAAACCCGCTAGCAGCAACAATCCTGCGCTAGCGCTTGCTAGCACTTTAAACTTTGCATTCATCAATCGATCTCCTAACCTAACCTAAACTATTTGATAATTAATTGCAATAATCTTCAACTTATCCTACAACGCTTTTGGTAATTAGTTGCAATAGTCTATTGATAATTATTTCCGATATGTCATATCATCAAAATTGATTAAGCTTTGATTCTATGTATGATATAATGCCGCCCAAGCACCCCAGGCAGAAAAAAATATGACAGCCAACCTTACCGATAAAAATGCTTTGCAAGTCTGTTTTGCTGATGTGGAGGCGGCGGCAAAGCGCTTGCAGGGCAAAGCTTTCAAGACACCTGTGCTGACTTCGCACACAGTCAACAAACAAACCCATTCTCAAGTATTTTTTAAGTGCGAAAACTTTCAGCGGACGGGTTCGTTTAAGTTTCGCGGTGCTTGTAATGCTTTGATGCAGCTATCTGAAACGGAAAAACTCAACGGAGTAGTGACTTTTTCTTCGGGAAATCACGCGCAGGCGATCGCCCTTGCCGCACAATTACTCTCAATTCCTGCTACTGTCGTAATGCCAGCAGACGCGCCCAAAGTCAAGCAGGAAGCGACTCGCGGCTACGGTGCCGAAATTGTTTTGTACGATCGCACTCGCAATTCCCGCGAAGATCTCACCGCCCAAATTGCGAGAGAACAACACTTGACAATTATTCCTCCTTATGATGACGCGCGAGTGATCGCGGGACAAGGTACGGCGGCGATGGAATTGATCGCAGAAGTTGGGGAGTTGGATTTGCTGCTGGTTTGCTGCGGCGGTGGAGGTTTATTGTCGGGATGTGCGATCGCAGCTAAAACTTTGTCTCCCAAGTGTACAGTCATAGGTGTAGAACCGGAGCAAGCAGATGATGCCGCGCGATCGTTCCGCACCAAAACGCTGCAAACTGTTAGCAACCCAGATACGATCGCAGACGGCGCGCGCACACCTTCTTTGGGGAAATTAACTTTTCCTTTGGTGCTGCATTATGTGGACGATATGGCAACTGTTTCGGAAGCGCAAATTCGCAATACAATGTTTTTTATGTGGGAGCGGATGAAGATTGTTGTCGAGCCTACGGGAGTGTTAGCTGCGGCGGCTTTGCTGTCAGGAGTTGTGAAAGCAGAAAATAGCAGAGTTGGTGTAATTGTCAGCGGTGGAAATGTGGATATTAGAGAGGTCGATCGCTTTTTTTCGTAGATGGGGATACTTCTCTGATAAAATGCTCCCACAACAAACTTTGATATCACAGCACAATGTCTTCAGAAACAAACTCAGCAGCTCAATCGACAACTGGTGCAGATGCGATCGATGTGGCGATCGCCTCAGGAATCGATTTTGACGGCACTGCGATTCCGAAAGCAAAATTAGACCTGTACGAGAAAGTAATGGGATTAGAAGCCGGAAGACAGCGCAGCGGCGTGTCGAACACCATGCGATCGCGCATTGTCCGAATTGGAGTCAAACACCTGCCTCAAGCAGAACTCGATCCAATGCTAATTGCTGCCGACTTTGCACCGCTAAAAGACAAAGAAGTTGCGTTTTATTACGGCGGTAAATAGAGCGTATTTATATCATTTTCGGTTGCATTCCTTGGTATGGTGCGTCGTTGCGAGATTTTCAAGCTGATTCCTAGATTTTCAACAGTGACGCACCTTACGAGACTGCGAAACTTCTCCCAGATGTGCGCGATTTTTCTCAAAAACCTAATTTTTTGCATTCAGGACTACTTTTGCAATCCCAAATTATCGATCGACCTCCCAACCCCTGCCGATTTTGCTTAAAATAGACATAACCCAAACTCATAACATCTGTCATGCAAAGCTATACCCTCGCAGAAGTATGTAATCCACAGGGGACAGTCTTTAACCGAGCTGCTGTGGAGCCAGTTTTACTCACAGATAAATCGCAGCCCAGCCACGTAATCATGTCCGCTGATGCCTATCAGGGCTTGATAGAGCGACTGATGGAATTAGAAGATATGCTTTTAGGTTCATCAGCAAAATCTGCTCTGAGTCAGTCTCAAATGGTTGGTACTAAAACCTTTGTAGAAACACTAAAACAACTGGCAAATGGCGAAACTTGATGGTTTACAAACAGTTCTCGACTTTCTCAAGGGTTTGCAACCTAAAATAGCGGCTCAAATTGCTAAAAAAGTGTTAGCGCTGAATGTCGATCCTTTACCTAATGATAGCAAGCAATTAATCGGATATCTGGGTTATTATCGGGTAGATAGTGGCGAGTATCGGATTATTTACAACTTTAATCCCGAAGAAGATTTGGTAGAAATTATTCTAGTTGGTAAGCGTAACGATGATGAAGTATACAAAAAATTAGAGCGCCTTTTCTAAAAAACTCATTCTCAGTGATGCTGCTCTAAATATTGGTAGGGTGCGTCGCTGCGAGATTTTCAAACTGATTCCTAAATTGTCAAGAGCGATGCACCCTACAATACTTTTTTGATAACTCCTATATTTCAACTAAGACGCAAGTATAACTGCAACTATGGCTAGCACAAGAGCGATAATTTGCGGGATTGTAATTGCTTCTTTCAGGAAGAAATATGATAGAAATACAGTAATTAGCGGGTACAGTGATGTAATGCTGATGACGCTGATAACTGGCCCGCTTTCAATGGATCTCAGAAAAATCACCGATGCTACAGTTCCGCAAACACCGATTAATAAAGCAAATACGATTCCTGTAATATTCCCCTCAAGACTCAAGTCTTTACTGCTGGCCAGAATAAATACTGTAGTTAAAATAGCGCCGATTGTTTCATAAACAAAAACTGTTTTATAGTCAATAGATTTAGTTGCTAACTTGCCAAAAAATCCCCAAAAGCCGTATAATAATGAACAAACGAGTGCATAGATTAACCAATTGGGTATTTTAACCATAGTTTCCAGAATTTAAGTAAGTTGTTTGGTGCTGGTTGTACTCGATTTGCGATCGCAGTTGATGAATTTTCGCTAATCGCCACCTGTACGGTTCTTAAATCTCCGGTTTCAAAGCACGTTCCATCAGCGATAAAACAGCTTGTTCGGGAGTAATTTTACCATTCAGCAAACGGTAAACTTGACTGGAAACAGGGACTTCAATCTCGCGCCGATCCGCCAAATCAATTAACACATTAGTAGTATTAACTCCCTCAGCAGTGCTCTGCAATTCCTGCAAAACTTCCTCCAAAGACTTACCTTTCGCCAATCCGAAACCAACCCGATAATTGCGCGACAAAGCACTATTGCAAGTAGCGAGTAAATCTCCCAAACCAGACAAACCATAAAAAGTTTCGGCGCGTGCTCCCAAACGAACCCCTACCCGAATCATTTCCGGCAAGGCGCGAGTTAACAAAGCAGATTTAGCATTAGTTCCTAATTGTAAACCATCGCAAACACCAGCGGCGATCGCAAAAACATTCTTCAAAGTGCCCCCCAACTCAGTCCCCAGGGGATCTTGATTGACATAAACCCGAAAAATATCCGAACTGTAAATAGTTTGTACTTGCTTCGCCGCCGCTAAATCCAAACTCGCCGCTACCGTGGCAGCGGGTAATCCTCGCTGAATTTCTTCGGAAAGATTGGGGCCGGAAAGTACGACAATTGGATTATTAGGAAAGGCATTTTGCCAAATTTGAGATGGAGTGCGCGTCGTGGCGGGATCTAAACCTTTGGTGACAGTAACTATAATTGTACGGGGATTTGGATTTAAGGCAAGCAGGCGATCGACTGTTTCGCCAACTCCTTTCATCGAAACTGCCGAAACCACAACATCGGCGCCAGTTATAACCGATTCTAGACTAAAAGAACTGCGGCGCGACCACAAATTTACCCGATCGCCCTTTTTACCTCCCAGATTTGCCAGGGCCGAACCCCATGCACCTCCACCTAATATTGTCAATATTTTCATTGGTAATGGGTAATGGGTAATTGGTAATTGGTAATTGGTAATTGGGAATTGGGAATTGGGAATTGGTTATTTGGTTATTGTCACCAAAACATAACAACTGTCAACTGTCAACTGTCAACTGTCAACTGTCAAACGCGGCCGCAATCCGTAATGACGGTAACGCCAATAATCGCGTAAAATGCGATCGTGATCGAAACACAATTGCTCGGGAATCTGCCAAGACTCAAAAACTTGTAAATTTTTAGCATCATCCGCAGCTTGAGGTTCGCCAGTTGCCGCAGCCAAGAATACAATACTGATTGTATGTTGCCGCGCGTCGCGATTTGGATCGGAATAAACGTAAAATTGCTCGATTAATTCTACATTCAAACTTGTTTCTTCTAAAGCTTCGCGTTTTGCCGCCGTTTCTACCGATTCCCCATAATCGACAAAGCCGCCGGGAATCGCCCAACCGTAGGGAATATGCAAGCGTTCTATAAGTACGATCGGTCGCTGCGGGCGATCGACCAATTCGATGATAATATCAACTGTAGGAGCAGGATTTTTGTAAGTCATTCTGTTGGGAATTGGGCGAAGCGAAGCGGAGGGATTGAGAATTGGGCATTGAACTGGTTCCTAGGCAGAGCCTGGGAACCGATACCCAGAGGCTCTGCCTGGGGACGAGCATTCTTCCTTTTCTTGTTCCTGCTAAATCATGCTAAACCGCGAACTGGCACGCGCTGCCTCTGCAAAACTTCTGCATAAAGCTTTTCCAACTCAGTAATATTTTGACTGAGAGTGTAGCGCTCGATCGCCCGTTGGCGCGCTTTTTGGCCCAGCAGCATTCCAAACTCAGGATGATCGCAAAACAACGGCAGCAAAGTTAGTAACTGACTCCGCACCCGCTGAGTGTTCAAAACTATCCCCGCGCCTTCCTCCAACGCCTCGCCGTCAGCACCGGCATCCGTTGCCAAGCAAGCTAAACCGCAGGCCATCGCTTCCAGCAGCGACAGGGACAATCCCTCCACCAAAGAAGGCAGAATAAATACATCTGCACCGCGCAGAATTTCGATCCGGCGTTCCTCCTCGGCGACAAATCCGAGCCATACAATGCCGTCCTCTTCGCCGTAGGACAGTTGCAGCGAGGCGGCGAGGGGCCCGTCGCCTACGATCGCCAATACGTTGCCATGGCCAAAATTACATTGTTTCCAGGCCTTCAGCAAAGCCTCAACATTTTTCTCCGGGGCAATGCGGCCTTGATATACAAATATGCGATCGGCTTTTAATTCCGACTTCAACCCCGAAGGCCCGGGCGAATACTTCTGGGCGTCTACGCCGTTGGGAATCACAGCTACCCGTTCTTCCGGCACTCCCAACTTCACCAAAATATCTCGCTGAATGTAAGAAAAGACGATCGTCGAGTCGTAGTTAGCCAAAAACGGAGCGTACAGTTGATACATCAGGTGTTGGGTTCCCGATGTCAAATTCCGCAATTTGCGATCGAACGGCGGGTGAAAAGTCGCCACCAAAGGCAAATTCAATTCCTGACAAATTTCCGGCAGCAAAAAGTCTAGGGGCGAAAGCGTCAGGGAAGCGTGAACAACATCCGGTTTCAGCCGCCGCAAAGACTTCATCAACACTGTGCGGGATTTGAGAGTTGGAATCGTATAAATTTGCGATTTGTAGTGACAGGGTAAAGAAACTTCGTTGCAACTCGCGGGCGAAAGCGAATTGGTATATGAAGTTGGAGTAATTCCACTTCCCCATTTTCCATTTGCTACGCTCCACGCGGCATTATTCCTGTCAATTTGGCCCGCTTCTTGGGCAAAGTGCAGGAAACTGACCTGGTATTCCCGGTCTAATAAGGCGTTAGTGACTTCCCTGGAGTAAGTTACATTACCGCAAAAAGGTGATTTTTTTCCTAGCCAAGCGATGTGCATTCGAGTAAATCAGAGTTTGTTATGTTTTAAATTCGATCGACTTTGCTATTAGTGCTACGGGAAATATACCAGGTTAAGACGCCACCTGCGATCGCCAATCCCGCTAAAGCCAAAAATACCGTCGGCAAACCCAGAAATGTTTCTGCTACTCCCGCTAAAGCTAATGGTAAACTCAAAGCGATATTAGTCGCATTGTTTTGCAGCCCGAAAACTTTTCCCCGCATTTCTTCTGGGGTTTCTGCTTGAATTGTCGTCTGCATCGGCACTCCCACCAACGAAGCAAACAAACCCAACAGGGTAATGAACAGCACCGAGATCCACAAATGGTGTGTAAATGCAGAAATACCCATCAGAGCAACTGCCATACCAACAGATCCGATTAAACTAAGTTGGGAATGAGAAAATTTGTGGCCGAGATAGCCGACAGTCGTCGCCCCAGCAGCCATCCCGACGCCCACCGCAGCCAGCAAAAATCCAAATTGCGACGCTTTCATACCGGGCAGGATTTCTGCCAGCCGCACCGCTAGAACTGCTAAGGCTGCAAAAATGGAAAATAGAATAATTAGTTGAATTAAAGCATTGCGGACTTTCGGTTGATCGTTGATGTAACGCAGCCCGTCTTTTAAATCTGCTAGGGGATGCGGCGGTTCGTGTTCGACTTCGTTTTTTTCGCCTGTTTTCATCGACAGCAACAGCACTCCGGCGAAGGCGTAACTTCCGCCGACTACTAATTCTTTGCCGATGCCGAGTCCGCCACCGAGATTGGTAAATAGAGTGTCGGCTAAGGCTAGTAAGGGTTCTCCGACTGCAAAGCCGATAATCACCGAACCCATCATGGTTGTGGTGTAGAGCGAGTTTGCCGATAGCAGGTGGCGGCGTTCAACAATTAAGGGAATTACTGACTGTTCTGCTGGGGCGAAAAATTGAGTTAGGGTGGAAACTAGGAATGTCACTAGCAGCAGCAAGCAGAATCCGAGCGGTAGTTGACCGAGTTCCCACCCGTCGGAGAGCCACAACAGCAAAGGCAATGTCAAGACGAAGCCTCCCCGCAGCAGGTTTGTGGCTACGAGCACTGCTTTTTTTGACCAACGATCGACATATACGCCCGCAGCAGCCCCAAATAACACCGCAGGTATGGTAAAGGCGATCATGATTGCCGATACCCACCTGCTGATGGTTTGATCTGGCGCTTGAAATCTGCTGGCTACCAGGGCGATCGTCAGTACGAGATAAACTTTATCTGCTAGTTGCGAGAAAACTTGCCCGCTCCACAGCGCTAGAAAATTTCGGTTTTTGAGCACCGGCAGAAATCCGGTTTGTTGCTCGGGAGTTTCGCCTGCTGCTTCCGCGAGCTCTGCTGCGGTTGCTGCTGTTGACAGCGCGGGGATGGCTTCTGGTTGCTGGCTGTTGCCGTTGTTCCAGTCTGTTTCTGGATTTGTGGGATATTTGTCCATTTCTGGGTCTTGGGCGTTACTCCATTGTCGATCGGCAAAGACGGGCGATGAGTTAAAATCTGGAAAATTTTCTCGTTCTTCCATCTTGTGGTGGGTCACAGCTAAAATAGATCTTCTCAAATCAGTATCGGACAGTCGCATCATAGGATTTGGGGTGGATCGCCTGGGATGGTTGAGCTTGGGGGGATGGGAATTTCAAATTGAGGCGTTAACCTCTAAATTTAATAACTCGTAACTTTTCTTATTATCTAGTTTTGCAAGAATTTTGAGCATTTACCTGAAATTGCTTACAGGTTCGGATATCCCGCAAGCTGGGTGAGATTTTTACTCCACGAGATTCAAAATTTAAAACTCAAAACTCTCCAAGTACGTGTCGATCGAGCTTCCCGATCGAATCGTGCAACCTAAATGATACTGGGCATATTGCCGCAAAATATTTTCTACTGATATCCAAGTCCCCCGATCGGCAATCCCCTCTCCTAGTTCTGCACTCCCCAACTGTTGCAGTGCAGCTAATTCTTTAGCATTAATATGGAAATTTGTCAAGTGTTTGCTGTCGCTCGTTTGCCGGGAACGGGAGCTGGATCTGTACAGGCTGCCAGTTTGTGAGGAAAGTTCTGCCTCTAGGTTAGCTAGCTCTGGCAAGCTGAAGGTTCCCCCAGAGGGTATACTAAACCCGGTTTGCCAGTTCGGATCTGTGAAATTTGGGATGAGTGGCACTCTGGTGGCACAGCAGACTTGGACTTGGGGCGCGAGGCCTGCTAGGGCTAGCAAGTGAAAAATACCCTGGGCTAGATGGGCGACTAGCAGGGCGGCGGATTCAATTTCTGTGCGATCGGACAAACGCTCCAAACGGCTCAAGTGTTCCCCCAGCAAAAAGAAAAGTGATTCTTGCGGTTCGTCGGAAAGGGCGCTGGCGATCGCCAATTCGGCCAAATATTGCGCGGCTGATAGTTTTCCCAGGTTGCGGCTCAAACCCGGATAGGATTCGACGGTGGACGCTTGGGTAATCTTGTCGAGCGATCGACCTTTGGCAATCAGCAATTCGTTGACTACAAATAATTCGCTTCTACCGCCAATGCTCGATCGTTGTTTGCGAACACCCGGTGCTACGGCTTTAATTAAGCCGAATTCCCGCGTCAAAACTGTCAGCAGGCGATCGGATTCGCCGATCGGCGCACTCTTAAGATTGATTCCAATTGCTTTGTAAGTTCGAGTCACTAGATTATAGATTTTAGATTTACAACGGCACTCTTATACGAATTAATTTTGAGGTATGTTGTTGCGCTTTAGCGCTCTTTTCTTAGATATATGAAAGAGCGCTCAAGCGCAACTACGTACCTTTCCATCACTAATGACTAGGAATTAATTTTGAGGTATGTTGTTGCGCTTTAGCGCTCTTTTCTTAGATATATGAAAGAGCGCTCAAGCGCAACTACGTACCTTTCCATCACTAATGAGTCTGATTTAAATTATCTCGCTGGCGGATTAATTCCGGGCCGCGAGAAGTCCCCAAACGAGTCGCACCAGCCACGATCAAATCTATAGCTTGTTCGTGAGTGCGAATTCCTCCGGCCGCTTTAATACCAACTCTTCCCTTAGTAAATTCCTTCAACAACCGTACATCTTCAACTGTCGCCCCACCAAAAAAGCCCGTGTTAGTTTTGATATAAACGGCGCCCGCCTCCATGCAAAGCTCAGCCGCTAATTGTTTTTCCTCATCAGAAAGCATCGAGCATTCGATAATCGCCTTGATAGTTAGTCCGGTTTCTTCGCAAATTTCGGCCAATTCCCGGTGAAATTCGTCGCTTTTTCCGGCTTTCAACAATCCTAAATTGACCGAGACATCTAACTCAACGGCTCCGCTGTCTGCCGCTTCTAGAGCTTCGTAGAGTTTGACTGCTGATGTGGTTGCTCCCGTGGGAAAACCTATGACTGTCGAAACTTTTGACTTTGTGCCGTGCAGAAGACTTACCGCTTGTCGCACGTAGGCGGGATACACGCAAACTGTGGCAAACCCAAATCTTTCTGCTTGTTGGCAGCAGTGTTCTACTTGCTCGGGAGTGGCGCCCGGATCGATGAGGGCGTGGTCGATATAGGGGGCAATATCGATATCTGGCCCTTGTGCAGCCATTGCTATTTTTTCTCCGAAGCAACTACATCTTTATTATGTATCGAATTTACCAATTCTTAACTTGCCTCAGGCTCTGAGTTGCTGCTCAGACCAACTGTTGTGGGAAGTTTTTCATCCATTTATGATAAAAAAAATAAATTTTAGTATCTGCCTTTAGATACATTTTTAATCTTTCTTTAGGTATACTTTGTTAAAAGGAGTTGCGGTAGAGCCTGCGTCAGCTACCCTAGAGCAGAGCCTGGTAGCAGTCACTGTTTTTACTCCGATTAGTGCTTTAAAAACATAACAGCCAGTGCCAAGCATGAATCATTTAGAACTCGAACAAGAAATTGGAAAGATGGCTAGAGCGATGATGACTCGCAATAGCTTAATTGGTAAAGATTTGATTGCAGATCTCAGAGGGCGGCTGTCAACAGACAGCGTAGCTGCTTTGATGATTGTCAGTATTGAGCGCTTGATTTGGTCTGACTGTGAGTCGGTGATCTGGAGTTTGAGTTATTTGATTCCTGCTGATGTGATGGAAGAAATTCGCCGCATTACGGCGCTGGTTGTTTGCAAGCGCTTGATGGGCAAGGGTTTTGTGCTGGGGAAGGATTTTAGTATTGATGCTTCAGGCAGGTTGCTGTTGAGCGAGACTGCTCAAACAGCGGTTGTGGTTGCTTGAATTGGGTAAGCAGAAGTTGGATCTATTGGCACTACGAGATTTGCACTTTTAGTGTAATTGCAAACCTAATTTTGGATGGGGTAATAGTTGACAGTTGACAGTTGACAGTTGACAGTTGACAGTTGACAGTTTGAGAGCGACCTCTACCCTTAAGTCCGAGGATTGGAGTAATGAATAGTCTGATAACCAATTCTTTCTGGTAATAGTTGCGTGACTCGCGCCAGCCTGAGATTTGCAGCAGCTCCAACCAGTGATGAGTGTGGTTAGCTAAAAGAGCATTTGATGAGAGGAAAATAGTCGGTTTCAACTGTCAATTGTTGAGGTTGTTAATGGCTGTTTGTACGGGCGATCGCCCTGTATCAAAATTTTCTGATTTGTAGTCAAATTACAGTTTAACTCCGGGCATTTTTCGTGTAGAATCATCCCTAAGATAGATGCGAAGTATTATGAACTTAATTCAAAACTTGGAAGCGGCTTGGTATTATCATCTGGGTTCGCGCCACCTCGAAGCTAACGATCATGATAGTGCTCTGGCGAATTTTGACAGAGCTGTGAACTTGCAATCGGATCATTATAAGGCTTGGTTCGGGCGAGGTATGGCTTTGGGCAACTTAGAACGACACTTAGAGGCGCTTTCAAGTTTTGATGAGGCCTTGGCGGTGCAGCCGGATGCGAGCTTTGGCTGGCACAACCGGGCTATTGCTTTAGGAAAGTTGGGCCGCTTTTTGGAGGCTCTTAACAGTTTTGACAGGGCTCTGGAGTTCAACCCATATGCGGCGAGTATTTGGCACAACCGGGGACTGACGCTGATCGATATGGGGCTTTACCAGAAGGCGGTTCTGAGTTTCGATCGCTCTTTGAGTTTGCACCCAGAGGCGCCTTGGGCGTGGTACAACCGAGGGAATGCTCTGTTGGAACTCAAGCTTTACTATCAGGCGCTCAACAGTTTCGATCGCGCGATCGAGTTTAACCCAGATGATGCGAAGGCTTGGTACAATCGCGGTCTAGCTGCCAACTCCATGGGACTTTACAAGCAAGCAGTGGCTAGTTTTAGTCGATCGATCGCTCTGAAACCGGACAGAGCCGAAGCTGTAGGCGAGCGACGAATTGCTTTGCAAAAATTAGTCGGCTTAAATCAGAAAAATGCCAAGTTCACTCCCACATCAGAGTGTATCTTTGAGGATTATTTGATTTGGTACAATCGGGGTGTGGAATTGGCGCGGCAAGGTAGCTATTCAGAGGCGATCGCTTGCTATGAAACTACCTTAGAAATCAATCCTAATTTTGCTAACGCTTTTTACAATCAAGCTTGCTGTTATGCGCTGCTGGGCTTTGCTGATTTGGCCCTTGACAATTTGCAGCGGGCTGTGGAATTTATGCCTAATTTATACCGAGAGCTAGCTGTAGCTGACTCCGATTTAAGCTGTATTTGGAAACAAGAACGTTTTGCAGCACTGATCGAAGGTTGAGAGGTCAGTTGACAGTTGACAGTTGTCAGTTGACAGTTGACAGTTACGTTAAATCGAAATTATAGCGCAGTGCGAGCGTCTCGCTCGCGAGCTGTACACTACTCGCGAGCGGGGACGCTCGCACTGTAAAAAAAAATGCTTTTTCCAAAACTGAGATGCTCCCCTAATATTGTTTCCGGTTGCATCGGTATTGTTTAATCCGCCAACAATCAACAATCAACAGTTAACAGTTAACAGTTAACTGTCAACATCATTTCGGTGTAACCAGAATTGATATAACTAACCAGAAAGAATTGGTTGAAAGCCCGCCCGCCGGAGCGGGAGAAATTAAAATCAGACTATTCATTACTCCAATACTCGGACTTAAGGGTAGAGGTTATTCTCAAACTGTCACAGGTCAACTAAGAGGGCAGGCACGCACCATCCACTGCCCCTACCAAAGATCAACTGTCAACTGTCAACTGTCAACTGTCAACTGTCAACTGTTGAAGTTCTTGGCGGTTGATTTTACGCAAAAAAAAGCTCGCGTTTCGGGCGAGCTTTTGTGGTTGGGCGAGGGAAATTTAGATCGCCATCAAGAATGTTTTTGCTATCTATCTCGATCTATCGCACCGCAACTCTGATCGAGGATTTAACTGGCCTGTTGGCAACTATCAGCACCTTGTAGGTGCCAGACTCGGGGAGTTGAGCAAAAGTTTGACCTTCGCCTTGATCTAGGAGTTGTCCCGATGGAGATTCGATCGCCACATCGAGATTTTTGTTGCTAGCATTCACGGTGATTGTCTGTCCCTGTTTTCCGGGAACTGTCAGGGGCTGGATTTGGTAGCCGGACATTTTGAGCCTAACTGTGGCTTCTGTTTCCCCGTATGCTATGGGAAGTGCGCGATCGGGCCTATAAGTCCACTTGGCGTTAAAGTCGCGTTCGAGTACGAAGGCGCTAGTCTCACCTTTCGGAGTAACTCGCACGCGATAAATGCCGGACTCTGGCAACTGACCTATCCACTGATTGTCACTTTTGTCAACAACTCCCAGATTTTGACCGTTGGGGCTGTACAGTTGGGCTGTCAGTTTTCCCGCCCACAGCGAGAGTGTGAGTTCTCGCCCTTTGACGCCTTCAAAAATATAGGTGGTTGGTTGGCTGATGGTGGCTCGAATTTCCGAGGTTGACATTCGCTCGATCGGCTCTAGCTTCGCAACCGGGGCTGGGGTAACTGATGTTGGCTCGATCGGTTCTTGCTTAGCAACTAGGACAGAAGTAACGGGTGTATTAACAGTTTGTGTAATTTCCGCAGCGGCCATCCGCTCGCTCGGTTCAAATTTGGGGGCTACAGGGCTGGCAAATACGGATTTTGCCGTCATCATGAGTAGCATTCCAGTCAGTAAAATTAGTTTTTTCATGTCGCACTTGGCAGGGGTAAGGAGTTGTATATGGTTACTTGTGTTTGCCTGTTTGCACCGGATTAAGTAGGCGCGATCGCGATCGGCTACAGCAGTATAGAGGATACCTGAATTTCCCGTACTTGCACCAAACCTACTGGTAGCAAATTTACAATGCGGGAGCTAAGTGGTAGCCTCAGTTTGCCGTGACATTTTAATCATACTCCTGACAGCATAGTATCGGTGAAAATATTAGTAATTTGGTCAAGGAAAATTAAAGCTTTTATCGGGGAGTTGGCCCCAAAAAATGCCAACGCCCAAAAAACCCGGTATCTTCGCTCCGGGATTTAGCTTGCTACTAGAAAACCGCTATCACCCGCAGGGGGTGACGGTTTCTACTGTTAGCTGTTGCGGGCGATCGCACAAACTCTATTTTGTAGAGAGCGCTTAGAGGCGAGTAGCGTTTCTCCAGGCGGGTTTAGTTGCGATTTTTGTGCAAAACCGGGCTTTTACAGCGAGGTTTATTTGTACTAGGAACCCGACAGAATCTTTAGGTAAGCTTCTACTGTGTTCGACAAGCCCATTTCTAACGCTTCCGCAATTAAAGCGTGACCGATCGAGACTTCTAGTATATCAGGAATAGAGCAAAACTTAGCTAAATTTTGCAAATTTAAATCGTGTCCGGCATTCACTCCCAAACCTACAGATTGAGCCGCTTTAGCTGCTAAAACATACTGTTGAAAAACAGATTCTACATTCCCTTCACGAAAAGCAGTTGCATAGGGTTCCGTGTACAGCTCTACTCGGTCTGCTCCAACTTCTTTGGCTAGGGGCATGAGAGCAGCATCTGCGTCCATAAACAAGCTGACTCTGATGCCGTTGTCTTTTAATTTTTCAATAATTGGTAAGAGGCGATCGCGATTTTCGGGAATATCCCAACCGCTATCCGAGGTGAGCACGTCTGGAGCGTCTGGCACTAAGGTACACTGAGCCGGTTTGACATCGCAAACTATATCCATAAATGGCGGCTGAAACGGATTTCCTTCGATGTTGAACTCGACGGTTAGCATTTTGGCTAATTCGTAAACATCGGCAGCTTTGATGTGCCTTTCGTCGGGGCGGGGATGGACTGTGACGCCGTGCGCTCCAGCGGCGATTACTGTTTTTGCAGCTTCGGTAACGCTGGGAATGCCGATATTTCTAGAGTTTCTGAGGAGGGCGATTCTGTTGATGTTGACGCTGAGTTTTGTCATGGGATGTTAATCTTTAAGGTTGCTGCTACTATATTAATCGCTTTGGGAACGAAATCTTTAGCACTTTAGGTTATAGCGGTTCTCAAAAAGATGAGGTACGTTGTTGGGCTTCAGCCCTCTAGGTTTAATAGGATATTCTTGCACAAGATTGACAGTATATTGCTACAATCCTAAATTTTATGCCAATTGTTAAAACTTTCATATTACCTTGATAAACTGGTTTTACCGTTTTCGCGATCTGCGTGGCAAATTGCAGTGCCTTGTCGGTCATCTCTGGGTCGAAACGGCAGTCCTGTTTCCCTAATTTTGAGAATTGGTATTAGAGTATAATAGACCTCTTACAAAAATCGGAAAACACCCGGAAATTATCTGTGTTGCATCTGTCTGACATCTGCGGTTGAAGGATCGAAGATATTGTAGGGTGCGTCAGCGAGGAGCCTAATTTTTAGGTGGGGAGCCAGAAGTGGCTGACGCACCCTACTACTAATTTTGAGAATTGGTATTAGAGTATAATTTAGCTTCTGCCTGCGGTAATGTATCTGCAAAAAAAGCCTCGGCTGTTTGCTGTTTTGCTGCTAAATCTTCCAGATTGGCAATGCAGAAAAGCGGTGTGACGCGATCGACTATTGCGGCCGGAAAATCTCGGGTGAAATATTTGAGTTTAAAGTCGTATCTGTGGGGACGGTATATCATGCCCAAGAGTTCCACCGGGTGCATCTCACTTTTGAAGAGGGCGAAGCATGACCGCATATAAGTTATTAGTTATAATCCCATATTTTCTGCGGTCATGCTTCGCCCCTACGGATATATTCGCCTTGCCTGAGATGCTCCCGTTCCACCAAGGGTAAAAGCGTCCAGTTGTGATAGTTGCCGATCGCATCTACTAAGGAATGAAAATTTAATAACTTACACGCTCGATGATTGTTGTGGGATGGGCGGGAGAGCCCGTCCTTTCTGCACGGGCTCTCCCGCCCATCCCACAAATTTGCTTAAGTTATTTAATTTCTATTCCTAAATGACCGCGATATATCTCTTTTTTGACCAGAGGTTGCAGCAAATCAAAACGAATTTTGATTTCGTTGAATCTGGCTTGCATTTGGGAAAGATGCTTGTTTGTATCCAAATGAGGCGGTACAATTAAATTGGCTTTGTCAAAAGCGATCGGGACTTGTCCCTGGGGTGCATCTCACTTTTGAAGAGGGCGAAGCATGACCGCATATAAATTATTAGTTATCATCCCATATTTTCTGCGGTCATGCTTCGCCCCTACGGATGTATTCGCCAAACCCAGATGCACCCTGTCCCTGTCTCTCGATTTCCAGAAAATCGTTGCGGCTGCTGCGCCGGAAAACGGCAAAATCAATTAGCAAGAACGGTGGGGTTTCTTTGAGTCGCCAAAAGCACTGGGATTGACCGTGCCAAGCAGGTTCTGGAACTCGATATTTGAGTTCGATTTCGGAAATTTCGGCGAGGGTTTTTTCCACAATCTCAAAGGTTTGTTCGACGCAGTTATCTGCAACCACAACTGCAATATCGAGGTCTGACCATTCGTCTGTGTAGCCGTGGGCTGCTGAACCTCCCTGCCACAAAGCGAGAACAAAATCTAAAGGTTGTAGGGTTGAAACAATCTTGTCGAGAATGATTTGTCTCATGGGATCAAGCTATAGTTTGAGTTTTCCTTGGCTTCGACAAGTTTAACAAATATCGCGGGTTGAGATTGCTGGGGAACTGTTACGATCGCAATTGCTAATGTGTCCGGTTGGGTGGTGCTGCGGAAATTTAGACGGGAAGCGGCGAGGGAGAGCGGTATTTTTGGGGAAAGTGCGATCGCCCGCCAAGTAGGCAGAGGCATAATTAGTTAGTTGAAATACTCCCCGACCGTCGCGGACGGGGATTCTTCACGCTTCACCGACAGATACTACCGAAATAGTTTTACTCCGTCTCGACGTGCATTTAGAGTCGTGGCGATTCCCCATCCCGACTTTATTTATATTCTTGGCGGCATTCTCGTCGCGGTCGTGTGTAGCCCCGCAATTTACGCACTGCACTGACCGCACTTTTAAGTCTAGCTTGCCCCATTTGTATCCACATTCGGAACAAACTTGGCTGGTCGGTTCCCAACGACTAATTACTACAAACTCTCTGCCGTATTTGACCGACTTAGCCTCGCAAAATACTCTGAATTGTCGCCAACCCTGAAGGCTGATTGCCCTAGAAAGTTTGCGGTTTTTCATCATTGCCGACACATTCAAGTCTTCTAAGATGATGGCTTGGTTTTCGCTGACCACTTTAGTCGATAGCTTGTGCAGGAAGTCTTGGCGCGTGTCCGCAATTTTGTTGTGCGTTTTGGCTATTTTAATCCGAGTCTTTTCCCAGCCTCTGGAGCCTTTTTCTTGTCGGCTCAACTTGCGCTGCAACTTCCTCACTTTGCGGTCAATCTTTGTGTAGATTGGGCTTTCAGCTTTTGTGCCATCACTCATGAACGCGAAGGTTTTTATCCCCAGGTCAATCCCAATGCTTTGGTTTTTAGGATTGATATTGACTGGTTCGATCTCGACCACGAAACTGAGAAAATAACGGTTGGCACAGTCTTTAATTACTGTTACAGAACTAGGTTCAGACGGCAGTTCTCTTGACCAAATTGGATTTACACTCCCAATTTTTGCCAAGTAAACCGTTTCATTGTTAATTGAAAAACCGCCGCGAGTTAGTCTTGCCGATTGCTGATTGGTCTTTTTCTTAAACCTGGGACTGCCTAACTTTTTGCCTTTGGGCTTGCCATTGAGAGAGCTAAAAAAGTTTTTATAAGCAACACCTAAATCGGCGATGGACTGCTGCAATGGTATTGCTGAAACTTCTGACAGCCAGCACCTTTCTTCAGTCTTTTTCGCTTCAGTGATAAGCAATTTCTGCAAATCTCCGTTGCTTGACAATTTGGAGGAAGCCTTGCACAAAGCCAACGCATCGTTCCAAACTACCCGGACGCAGCCGAACAACCGACTTAAGCTTTGTCGTTGCTGGTTTGTTGGGTAGAATCGGTAGCGATATCTGGCTTTCACGTTGAGGTGCTATAGTTGGTCTGTTGCTCAATTATACATCGGTGCGCTCAAGATGAAAACTCTTCTTCGCAAAGAAAGGCACAGCATTACGGATCTGAAAATTCACTTGGTCTGTGTGACCAAATATCGTAGGTCGGTATTTACTGCCAACAGCCTTGCGGTGATTGAAGCGTCGTTTAGGGATGTGGCTAAGAAGATGAATTTTCAGATTCGAGAGTTTAATGGAGAAAGCGACCACATCCACGCTTTGATCGAGTATCCTCCCAAGCTATCGATTTCTGCTATGGTGAATGCACTCAAGGGCGTTTCTAGCAGGAAATATGGACAAGAGGGGTTTCCAAAGCCTTGCGGGAAAGAAGCTTTATGGAGTCCTAGCTATTTTGCTGCTTCTGTCGGAGGAGCGCCACTGGAAGTCCTCAAACGCTATATCCAGAATCAAGAAAAGCCGTCTTGAAAGACGGGGCTTTAAACCCATTTCTTTGGTAAGCGCGATCGCCCGCAATTGAAAATCAGTCTTAAATTCTCACTCATCAGAAACCTGCCCGATGTCAGGTAACATGAGAAAGGATTAATTTTTAACAGCGCGGCATGGCTACTATTTGGGAACTCGACTTTTACAGCCGTCCAATCCTAGACGAGCGAGAGAAAAAAAAATGGGAAGTGTTGATTTGCGAAAGCCCGCTGAATGTAGGCGACAAGGCAGAATCTCTGTTTCGCTATTCGCAATTCTGCCCCAGTACAACCGTGAATTCCCTGTGGCTGGCTGGTGCAATTAAAGATGCGATCGCCTCTGCACCGAAACCACCCGAAAAAATCCGCTTTTTTCGCCGCCAAATGGCGAACATGATTACCAAAGCCTGCGAGGAATTGGATATTCCCTCAGCCTCCAGCCGCCGCACCCTCGCCCTCAGCCTGTGGCTGGAAGAACGGATGCAAGACGTTTATCCCGCCGAACCGGGTTATCAGCCGGTTGTGAACCCCACCGTTCAATTTGTACCCGAAACGCCCATAGCGCTGCCGGATGCCTTAATCGGCGAAAAATGGTCGTTTGTGAGTTTGCCGATCGCAGCTTTTGACGAAATGTCCGAGTGGGATATTGGATTTGGCGAAGCTTTCGGACTCCCGATGACACGCCTCGCCCCGGAAACACAAATTCCAGGATTAATCATCTACTCATCGAGAGCAACGGCTTTAGCAGGTTGGATGTCGGGTTTGGAATTAGCTTTTCTCAGATATGATAGCGCCCCTATCCCTAGGCTGGTATTAGATACGGGAGCTAACGATCGCTGGATTATAGCTAATCTCAGAGACTCAGCAACTGAGAAAGAAGCGAAAGGATTTGAAGCGGCGAAAAAGCAAGCAAAACAAGTACATTTTTTAGCAATTCAGTCGAATCCACAATCGGAATCTTTTGCAGGATTTTGGCTGCTGCACGAACTAACTAATTAACTAACTAATTAGTCGATCCCTTGGCAATAACCGATCTGGCATCGGTCGCAAAAATTTGGTAATTGGTAATCGGTAATTGGTAATTGGTAATTGGCAATCGGTAATTGGTAATTGGCAATCGGTAATTGCTTCCAATGACAAATGACAACCGACAAATGACAACAGTCAACTACCAACTGCCAACTGCCAACTGTCAACTGTCAACTGCCAACTGTCAACTGTCAACTGTCAACTGTCAACTACAACAATGACCAATCACCAATCAGCAGAACAACTGCTAGAATTAGCCACCAAAGCAGGTGCCGAAGCTGCTGAGGTATTGGAATCGCAATCGCTCTCGCGGCCGGTCTTTTTTGAAGCAAACCGCCTCAAACAGCTAGAAACTGCCCAAGCAGAAGGCATTGCGCTGCGGCTGTGGCGGGACGGGCGGCCGGGTTTGGCGGTAGCCTACGGGCCCGTGGAACCGCAGATTTTGGTCGATCGCGCGATCGCACTTTCGCAACTCAACGAGCCGGAAACCATCGAACTCGGCACCGGTGACAAAGTTGTGTATCCCGATCGCGGAGTGTCAATCCCAGCCGAACAGTTAGTAAACTGGGGAAAAGAGGCGATCGCGATCGTCCGCGAAGCCTATCCCGAAAGCCTCTGCACCGCCGAACTCGACTGCGAAATCGAAAGCACCCGCTTGCTGAACACCAGAGGCTTGGATTCTAGCCACACCGACACCACCCTCAGCGGTTATTTGTCAGCAGAATTAGTCCGCGGCGAAGATTTCCTCAACATTTGGGATGGCGAAACCGAACGCGGCACCCTCGACTTAACCACCAGCGCCAAGCGCGTTTTGCAGCGTTTGGAATGGGCGAAAGAAAATGTAGCCCCCGCCACGGGCCGCGTGCCGGTACTGTTTACAGCCAAAGCAGCCGATTTGCTGTGGGGGACTGTCTGTGCGGCGTTGAATGGTAAACAGGTACTCGAAGGCGCTTCTCCTTGGAACGATCGATTGGGCCAACAAGTAACATCGCCCCTTGTCACTCTCTCGCAGCAGCCGGATATCGGGCCCTATAGCTGTCCTTTTGATGACGAAGGTACTCCCACTCGGGCGATCGTCTTTATCAACAGCGGAGTATTGCAGCTATTTTATACCGATCGCACTACCGGTCGAGCCTTGGGAAGCGGCACCACCGGCAACGGATTTCGCCCCGGTTTGGGCAGCTATCCAACGCCGAGTTTGTTTAATGTTTTGATTAAACCAGGAGAGCGATCGTTAATTGACTTAATCACTCAATTAGACGA
Source organism: Oscillatoriales cyanobacterium (assembly GCA_004292955.1). Lineage (GTDB taxonomy): Bacteria > Cyanobacteriota > Cyanobacteriia > Cyanobacteriales > Microcoleaceae > Microcoleus. The sequence continues at coordinate 33,359 of RDXX01000072.1, forward strand.
CGGCATTGTCATCGATCAAATGCTCGGCGGCAGTGCCGGAATTTCCGGCGATTTTTCAATTAACGTCGATCTCGGCTACAGAGTCAAAAAAGGTCAAATAATCGGCAGAATCAAAGACACCATGGTAGCCGGCAACGTCTACAGCGTCCTCAAACAATTGGTAGAATTAGGAGGAGACTCCGAGTGGAACGGTTCTTGCCACACACCATCTGTAATTGTAGAGGGATTGTCCGTCACCGGCAAAAACTAAATTCATGGGAATTGGGCAAACAGGGCATAGGGCATAGGGCATAGGGCATTGGTAATCGATAATTGGTAATCGGTCATAGTTAATAGTTAGTGGTTAGTGGTTAAGCCCAAGTGCATTTAAATTGTGCAGTCAAGTTTGATAAAATGCTTGTGGGTGGGGTGCATCTGGTTTTAACAAATATGTTTGTAGGGGCGAAGCATGACCGCAGTCAATATGGGATTATAACTAATAATTTATATGCGGTCATGCTTCGCCCTCCCCAAAAGTGAGATGCACCCGTGTGGTGGCTCCCAGAAACCGCCCAAAAAATACAATTAAGATGCCCAACAGCTTAGTAGTTAATAGTTAGTGGTTAGTGGTTAGTGGTTAGTGGTTACTTGTGAGGAGTTTTTCTAATAAAAAATAACCAATTCCCAATTCTCAATTCCCTGTTTGGCCAATCCCTTCGCTCCGCCCAATTCCCAATTATCCATTCCCCATTCCCCATTCCCAATTCCCCATTCCCCATTCCCAATTCCCAATTCCCCATTCCCCATTCCCAGACATAATATGCGTATTTGTTTTATCGGCGACTCTTTTGTCAATGGTACAGGCGACCCCAAATATCTTGGTTGGACAGGACGTGTTTGTGCGGCAGCCAGCGGGCAAAGACAGGATATCACCTACTATAATTTAGGAGTGCGGGGAGAAACCAGTACGGATATAGAAACTCGGTGGTTCAGCGAAATTTCTTGTCGCTTACCTCACTACTGCGACGGCAGAATAGTATTTTCCTTTGGCGTCAACGACACTTATTTTGAAAACGGAAAAACTCGCGTCGTACTTGAAAAGTCAATTGAAAATCTCCGCTATATTCTCAACTCTGCGAAAGAAAGAGTGCCAGTCTTAATGATAGGGCCGCCGCCAGTTATTGATGTCGAGCGCACAATCAGAATAGCCAGTTTATCCGAGCAGTTTTCCCAAGTTTGTAGCGAGTTAAATGTGCCTTATTTAGATATTTGTACCCCGCTGGAAAAATCAGAGATTTGGATCGAAGAACTTACCAACAATGACGGTTCCCATCCTCGGGCTGCTGGTTACAAGGAAGTGGCTAAAATAATTCACAATTGGGAGGCTTGGAAAGATTGGTTTAAAAATATAAACATATCAGATAAAGAGACGGTAACTCTGTTTAGAGCAGTCGGAAAAAAAGAAATGGAATTAATTAAAGAAAGCGATTTTATGGTATTTCCGCCGCGACTGTCTTTCCAGCCTATTTTTTATCCCGTACTTCACAAAGCATATGCCATACAAATTGCACGAGATTGGAATACCAAAGATGCAGCATCGGGATATTTTGGTTATGTAACCAGGTTTAGAGTTTTGGCTGAATTCTTGAATAAATATCCCGTCCAAACAGTCGGCAGTTCGATTCACCAAGAGTATTGGATTCCAGCAGAAGAGTTGGCAGACTTCAATCGCAATATTGTCGGCAAAATTGAAATTTTTGCTGAATATCAACCGTAAAATAGAATCAACAGGACTTACGGATTGCTGCTCAGAAACCGGGTTTTTTCCTAAGAAACTGGTCGATCGCCTTTAATCTCTGTAAAAAATCGGTTTCTATAGGTTGGACTGGCTCAGTCTCGATAAAATAGGAGGAATGACAGATGTTAGATTTTAATCAATTTGAAGTTGTGAGTTTTGACTGCTACGGCACCCTCATAGATTGGGAAAGTGGGATATTACCAGTCTTGAAACAGTTGCTGTCCAACCGCGAAATCGATTTTAGCGATGAGGGAACTTTAGAAATGTTTGCTGAGTTTGAATCGGAACTGGAAAAAGACAAGGGTGAGTATATCAAATATCGGGAAATCCTGCAAGAAATAGTCAGAAAAATTGGTAAAAAATTTAGTTTTGAACCGACAGAAACAGAGTCGGCAACAGAAATTAATTGTTTGGTTGAATCGATAAAAAATTGGCAGCCTTTCCCGGATACAGTTGCAGCTTTGAGAGCGCTCAAGCAAAAATATAAATTGGCGGTAATTTCCAACATTGATGACGATTTGTTTGTTGGTACTGCCAAACATTTAAAAGTTGAATTCGATTGGGTAATTACGGCGGAACAAGTACGATCGTACAAACCGTCAACTCGCAACTTTGAAATGGCGATCGAGAAAATGGGCATACCACCGTCAAAACTCCTGCACGTCGCTCAAAGCCTGTATCACGACATTGTACCAGCCTCATATATGGGAATATCGACAGTTTGGGTAAATCGGAGATACGATCGAACAGGATTTGGTGCGACACTGCCGGCCAGCGCCCAGCCGGATTTAGAAGTGCCGGATTTGACAACGCTGGTGGAGGCGATCGCCTAAATAACCGCAGATGTCAAAATAGTTGCTTGAAATTACCAAAAGGTGGAGATTAGGATGAAGTTTAAAATCTTGACTGGACTGTTGACAGGATTAGTTGTTTCAACAACCACAGGTTTAGTAAATTGTCAACCGAGTTATGCCGAAAATAAAAGCTTTTCATTGAGAATTCCAATCGACCAAAATTTCAGATTGTTGGCTTCAACGAAGGTGGATTTAGGCGCGCAGGTAGCGAGTGAGGTTTTGACACAAAACCAAACAGCGGAAGAATTTTACAATCAGGCTGTAGAGAAGTACAAACAAGGAGATTATCCGGGTGCTATAGAGTCTTACACTCAAGCGATTAAACTCAACCCCAATTATGCCGAGGCCTATAACGATCGCGGTGTTGTCCGATCGAACTCAGGAGACAAGCAGGGTGCGAAGGCAGATTTTGACCAGGCAATAAAAATTAAGCCCAATGATGCTAATGCCTATATCAATCGAGGCAATCTCCGCGATGAGTCAGGAGACAGACAGGGTGCGATCGCAGATTACGACCAAGCCATCAAAAATAACCCCAACAATGCCACCGCCTATGTCAATCGGGGCAATGTCCGGGATGACTCAGGAGACAGTCAAGGTGCGATCGCCGATTACGAACAAGCCCTGAAAATTAACCCCAACTATGCTTTAGCCTACTACAATCGGGGGATTACTCGATCGAGGTTAAAAGACAAGCAGGGTGCGATCGCAGATCTTCAGAAATCCACAGAATTATTTCAGAAACAAGGCAATAAAGTTCTTTACGAAAAGGCAATAAATATAATTAATAGACTTCAAGAATCACCATAAACCAATACGGTGGACTTAACGCTTTTTGACGAATGTCATCTCAAGATTTTCTAGGCAATACAGGCATTTCTTGAAAGTCAGATTGTTCTTAAGTCAACCGTATTGTACCATAAACAACTAAACTATTGACCGCATCGATCCATGCCAAGATAAAACTTTTGAGGATCAAACTGTCTCGCCCACTACTCAATTTTCAACTTAAACTATGAATTTACTCTGCCGACTACCAGCGACATTAATTGGTGTGACTGCAACTATTTTGATCTCCCAATCCCCGGCAGTTTACGCCAGAGAAGCTAAATCAATCACTGTTAAATCAATTACTGGGCAGATTGATACTTACGATCGAGTGGATTTGTCTGTCCAAGTTGCGAGTGAGCTATCGGCGGCAGGGGAAACAGCGGAGGATTTTTACAATCAGGGTGGACAGAAGTACGACAAAGGAGATTATCAGGGTGCGATAGAAGCTTACAGTCGAGCAATTTCACTCAATCCTAATTATGCTTTTGCCTATAACGATCGCGGTAATGCCCGCTCTGCCTCAGGAGACAACAAGGGTGCGATCGCAGATTACAACGCAGCCCTGAAAATTGACCCCAACTATGCTAATGCCTACTACAACCGAGGGATTGCCCGCTCAGGCTCAGGAGACAACCAAGGTGCGATCGCCGATTTCGACGCAGCCCTGAAAATTAATCCTAAGTATGCCGAAGCCTACGGCAATCGAGGCAATGCCCGCAATAGATTAGGAGACAAGCAAGGTGCGATACAAGATTACAACGAAGTTCTGAAAATTAATCCCAACGATGCCAAAGCCTACTACAACCGCGGGAAAACTCGCTATCAATTGGGAGACAAGCAGGGTGCCCTCGCCGATTACAACCAAGTTCTGAACATTAACCCCAACGATGCTGCGGTATATACCAGTCGGGGTAATGTTCGCGATGAATTAGGAGACCAACAGGGAGCAATCGCCGATTACGAAAAATCCCTGAAAATTAACCCCAACTATGCCTTTGCCTATCTCAACCGTGCTATTACGCGATCGAGCTTAGGAGACAAACAGGGAGAGGTGGCAGACCTTCAGAAAGCCGCAGACTTATTTCAGCAACAAGGAAACAAAGAGATGTACCAAGAGGTACTAAAGATAATTAAAAGAATTCAAGGGACAACATAAAATTTTCCTTAATCTAATATCTGAAAGTCGCTAGAATCGCAGAAACTTTCAGCTTTGACAGTTATAAAACCACACTCAACCATCAACTAAAATCATGAATTTTAATCGACGACTACCAGCAGCATTAATTGGTTTAACTGCAACTATTATCATCGCCCAGCCGCCCGCAGTTGCAACAAACTCTGCCAAATCAATCAGTGATAGTTATGCTCGAATGGATTTGTCTGTGCGTGTGGCCAGCAAGCCTCTGGGGAACGAGCAAACAGCAGAGGAATTTTATAATCTGGGTGTCAAGAAGTACCGCGAAAAAGATTATCCGGGTGCTATAGAGGCTTACGATCGAGCAATTGCGCTTAATCCTAATTTTGCCAATGCCTATATCGGTCGGGGTAATGCCCGGGATGATTTAGGAAACAGCCAGAGTGCGATCGCCGATTACGACCAAGCCATAAAAATTGACCCCAAAAATGCCTCAGCCTACTTGAACCGGGGTGTTACCCACTTAAGGTTAAAAAACAATCAGGCTGCGATCGCCGATTACAACCAAGCCATAAAAATTGACCCCCAATATGCTGAAGCCTACATCAAGCGGGGTTTTATCCTGTATATCTTAGCAGACAATCAAGCTGCCCTCGCCGATTACAACCAAGCCATAAAAATTGACCCCAATAATGCACCAGCCTACATAGGCCGGGGTGGTGTACGCGCACAATTAGGAGACAGGCAAGAAGCGATCGCAGATCTTCAGAAAGCCGCCGACTTATTTCAGAAACAAGGAGACAATGAGAGTTCTCAAAAGGTGCTAGAGTTAATTAAAAAAATTCAAGGCACACCGTCAAGTCCTCAATAATCTAGAGAGCATCGAACACGCTAACTTGGGTAGTGCGCCCTCTTGAACTCGCACTACCAAAAACAACTTTTTGCAAAAAAGAGTATAAGTAGGAGGGTAGGCAAAGAAAGGTACTACCCCTACAGATTTATCTAAATCATTTATGATTCAATACGCTTGGGTTAGCAATTGTCCGAAGAGAGGAACGAAGCATAAGCCCTAGCCCTTTCAGGGCGGCTTCGCCAACGGGCAGGCACGCGCCAACGCAGAGTCTATTTTTCATATCGTTTTATTGACCGGACGGTCTTAACCCAAGCGTATTGATTTATGATTGCCATATCAAAAATATTTACTGTTTGGTATAACACAGGATTTCTCAGATTTGACAGTTCGGAAAAAATAAATTTTTAACTAAAATTATGAACTTACATCACCGAATACCAGCAACATTAATTGGTTTAACTGCAACTATTTTCATCGCCCACCACCCCGCAGTTGACGCCAGAGAAGCTAAATCGATCGCGGCCGCACAGATTGAGCATTACGATCGAGTGGATTTGTCCGTGCAGCTTGTGAGTGAGGCTGGGGCGCCTGGGATGACGGCGGAGGAATTTTATAATTTGGCTGGACAGAAGTACCACCAAGGAGATTATCAGGGCGCTGTAGAGGCTTGCGATCGAGCAATTAAGCTTAATCCTAATTATGCCAATGCCTATATGGGCAGGGGTATCGCCCGAGCAAAATTAGGAGACAAGCAGGGTGCGAAGGCAGATTTTGACCAAGCCCTGAAAATTGACCCTAATTATGCGTTAGCCTACTACAACCGAGGTTTAGTCCGCGATCAATTGGGAGACAAGCAGGGTGCGATCGCCGATTACGACCAAGCCCTAAAAATTGACCCCAACAATGCTCATGCCTACTATAACCGAGGTGTCACCCGATCGAGCTTAGCAGACAAGCAGGGTGCGATCGCCGATTACGACCAGGCTATAAAAATCAACCCAGACTATGCTGAAGCCTACGCCAACCTTGGTATTGCGCGAGCGATATTAGGAGATAAGCAGGGTGCGATACAAGATTTACAAAAAGCCGCCGACTTATTTCAGAAACAAGCAAGAAAAGATGATTATGAAAAGGCACTAAACCTAATTAAAAGAATTCAAGAAAAATCATAAATTTTTCAACACTTTGTAATCTCAATTAATGTCGCAGCTAATTCATCTTCTTTAATGTGTTGCCACTCTAATTAAATTTGCTTCATTTTGGAACAATGCTTAGGCAAGAACAAAGATATATAAACCCTGCTCTTCCTACTTTGACCATAACTGTTCAACCTCCTGACATCGATGTATTAGACCGTCGTCTTGTAAAATGATTATTTACGAGAACTGCTATAGTATAGAAATCAAAATTATGGCATCGAAAAAATAGTAAATTAGCCATTAATATTTGCTGTATTTCCCCAAACATACCGAATGTTTGCTAAAGTCTAATCGAGCATACAATTCTTAGGTCATCTACCCTATTTATGCCGTACATTACTATCCCTAAACAACTTAGGGAACCTTCCAGCGTCATCGAATCTCAGCTTTTTTTACGCCCCAAACGCCTCGCTATTTTTGAAGCTTGCCTGATCGGTTTAATTTCAGGATTGGCTGGCGTCTTGCTCAAATTAGGAGTCGGATGGCTCGGCAGTTGGCGAGTTGCTACCTCAACGCTAATTCCAGCTTTAATTTTGCTTCCGGCTGTCGGTTTATTAGGCGGGTTTCTAACAGGTTTTTTAGTTGAACGTTTCGCTCCAGAAACTGCTGGTAGTGGCATTCCTCACGTCAAAGCTGCCCTCGCTGGTGTCAATCTTTCTTTGAATTTACGAGTAGCTGTCGTTAAACTTCTGACCACTATTTTAGCAGTTGGTTCCGGTTTAACCCTGGGAAGACAAGGCCCAACCGTCCAAATTGGAGCGTCTTTGGCCGGCTGGATAGGTAACTTGATGCCGACTTCCCCAGACTACCGCCGCCAATTGATTGCTTGCGGTGCAGCGGCGGGACTGGCTGCTGGTTTTAATGCTCCGATTGCAGGGGTTTTGTTTGTAGTTGAAGAACTGCTGCACGATGTTTCTGGCTTGACTTTAGGTACGGCAATTATTGCTTCTTTCATCGGTGCGGTTGTTTCGCAGCTTTTGGGCGGAGATAGTTTAAATCTCAATTTGCGAGAGTATAAAATTAGTTTTTTTCCTCAGGAAATTCCGTTCTATATACTGTTAGGAGTTTTAGCGGGATTGCTGGGAGCTTTGTTCAGCAAAGGGATTATTGCTGGTTTGCACTTCAATCGAAAAACGCTGAAATTAGCCTTACCTTGGCGAATTGCTTGTGCGGGGTTTATCTGTGGTATAGTCATCGCTGCTTTGCCAGAAAATTTTCGCAATAATACTGGTTTGCGCGAGTTTTTGCTAACCGGAGAAGCTAGCGGAACCACCAGTTTAATTGCTTTTATCGCTCACTTTTGTTTGACAATTCTTTCCGCAGCTTCGGGAGCTCCGGGAGGATTGTTTGCACCTTCTTTAGTTCTCGGTTCGGCACTCGGCCATATCGTGGGAATTATCCAAGCACATTGGCTGGGTGTTGGTTTGCCGGTAACTTACGCTTTGGCGGGAATGGGAGCGTTTTTTTGTGCGGTTTCTAGGGCGCCGATTACGGCGGTAGTTATTGTGTTTGAAATTACGGCAGATTTCAAATTAGTGCTACCTTTGATGATCTGTTCTGTAGTTGCTTATTTAGTCGCCGAAAAGGTGGACAGCGGCTCTTTGTACGATCGCCTTTTGGAGTTTAGCGGCATTCATCTCACCAAAGATAAACCTGCGGTTGATGGTTTGAGCGACTTGTACGCAGCTAACGTGATGCAGCGCCGAGTTGAAACTCTTTCGAGTCAACTGACTTTCGATGAAGTGATGCAGGCTTTTTCGCGATCGCACCACCGCGGCTTTCCGGTAGTTGAAAATGGTAAACTGGTCGGCATTATCAGTCAAACCGATTTAGCAAAAGCCAGCGAGCAGAATTTGTCCGGCAAGACACTGCTCAAAGAATTTATGACTGCACAGCCGATCGCAGTCAAAGCCAAGGATACCCTAAGCGAGGTACTGTACAGACTCAATCACTACAATATCAGCCGCTTGCCCGTCATAGAAGGACGGCATCTAGTTGGAATTATTACCCGCAGCGACATAATCCGAGTAGAATCCGATCGCCTCAGCGGAGAAACAACCCAAGGCCCGCATCCAGAACCATCCTATGTAGTGTATCAAACCAGAGCGCCACAAGTCGGAAACGGCCGCTTATTAGTGCCGCTTTCCAACCCGCAAACAGCACCCGCCTTGCTGCGACTCGCGGCCGCCATTGCGCGCGATCGCAATTATGAATTAGAATGCCTACAAATCATCATCGTACCGCGCAACAGTTCCCCCTCAGAAAGCGCAGTGCGAACCACAAAAAGCCGCCGCCTGCTGCAACAAGCCGAGCGCATTATCCGCAATTGGAACTTGCCAGTACACACTCAAATTCGGGTAGCTCACGACGTGCCTCACGCGATTTTAGAGACAATTAGGGAGCGTCACATTGACCTAATTTTGATGGGCTGGCAAGGCGAATTATCCACAACTGGACGCATTTTTGGCGATGTGGTCGATACCGTAATTCGGCAAGCAGGCTGCGAAGTAGTTTTAGTTAAATGGAGCGAAAAACTATTAGTAACACGCCAGAAAAATGAGTTTTCAGCCGCTAGCAGCGGGCGGGAATATGCGTCTACAGAATGGCAGTTAAATGCCGCAGGAGTTGATGACGCAGAAAATTCTCAATTTGTGACATCAAATTCATCAGCGACACCAGAGACTGAATTTTCCTCGCCCAATTCCGACATTCGGGCGCCAGAATTGGGATTGCACACACTGATGGGTTTGCAGCGCTGGTTAGTACCAATTCGCGGCAGTTACAAGCAAGCTGCGGCATTGCGGCTGCTACCTGCTTTCGTGGCTGCGAGTGCCTTATCGGAGATTAAATTGTGTCAGGTGCACCAGCCTTCTGTTGCGGAGCCCTCGCGCGCCGAATTAAAGCAAGCTGCGAAGTTTATTCAGGGGCGGGTTAGTTGTGAAGTAATAGTGACTGCGGTTTGCGCTAAGTCGGTGTCGGATGCTTTAATTGATTTGGCTCAAAACGATCAATGTGATGCGATCGTCCTGGGAGCCAGTCGCGAAGGGCTGCTGAAACAGGTGATTCAGGGGAACATCCCGGAAGCTGTGGCGCGCGGATGCGACTGTACAGTCATATTAGTGCGATCGGCATCCTAGCAAAATCATACCATTGGCGATCTTAGATTTTAGTCGTAGCGTGCGTCGCCATCAACAATCCCTAAATCATAACGGTGTTCAAAAAGATGAGGTACGTTGTTGGGCTTCAGCCCCTCTTAGTGTTTATTATATAAGCCGTCAGCCATACCTCATCTTTTTGAGAAAGGCTATATATGCAAAATCATCAAGCGACGCACCTTACACTTTAGCAAAATCCTAAGCTGTACCGCATTTAAATCGTATATTTTGAGATGTGAGTCGTAGGGTGCGTCGCACTCGAACATCCCTAAATTATATCAACAATCTCATGAATCCGCATCTTTCACGTGGAGGCTTGTACAAATGTTTTTATGAATAATTTATACCAATTTTCAACGAAATAACAGTATTCTTGTTCCCCCCCTGATTCATGGGGGGGCTAGGGGGGGTCGAAGAGTGTTGCACAATTTTAGAGAAATGGTATTAATTAATCAACCCTCAATAAACCCCAAGGTGCGCCAGGGCAAAAATCCTGAATTTGTATTGAAAACCTTCTCACCTCAATAAACCCAAGGTGCGTCAGGGCAAAAATCCTGAGTTTGTATTGAAAACCTACTCGCCTGACGCACCCTACAATCAATAACCAATAACCAATAACCAATAACCAATAACCAATAACTAATTATGGTTCACTTTAACGTCGGCTTTCAAAATTTTAATTCCTTCGCCGACATTACCCTATCGCTGGCGAAAACCTTAGACAAAATGGGGATTTCTATTTCAGTCGAACCCTCAGAAATCGCATCTCACCTCACACGCTATTCCACAGCCGAAGAAAACCACCTCCTAGCCAAGTGGATGAACACCGCACCATCAGATTTATTTCAGCTAAAATGGTCTCATTATTGGAAACCTTTCTTTTTAAAAGAACTCAGCGGACACCTCAACTTAGAATTTTTTGCCATCAATTACGAATTCGCCAGAAATGATGATGAATATGATTACTGGATTTACGATGCTGTCAACAATTCATCCCACATCATAGCCGTCAGTGAATATTCTAAAAACGTTTTAGTCCAAGCTGGATGTCCGACAAAAAAAGTCTCCGTCATACCTCTAGGTTTCAATCCTTTAATTTCGCAACTCTATTCTTCCAGACCTAAAAAAAACCAGAACGATGTAAAATCTATTCTGCACATGACCAATTCTTTTGACTTGTATAGATTTGGCACGGATCTCGCCATCCAAGCATTTTATCAAGAGTTTCAAGATGATGCCAACGTAGAGTTGATCGTCAAAGATGGTGGCAAAAATCCTGATGCCATAACCGAACATATCATAAATATGGAAAGACAATTCGGCAAATTAAAGCCGAAAATAGAGATAAAGCCTAAATTTTTTACTAAAACAGAACTAGCGGATTTATACTTATCAGCAGATGCTTTTTTGGCTCCGTTTCGTGGCGAGGGTTTTGCGATTAAAATTTTGGATGCCTTTGCTGCGGGTTTACCAGTCGCTATGACTGTGTACGGTGGCCCGACGGAGTACGCAAATAGTGCTAACTGTTATCCCATTGCTCACGATCTAATTCCCGTCGGAGAATGTTACGATACTCAGTATCTTAAAATTAGAAATGCTCCTCATTGGGCCGAACCAAATGTTGAGTCTGTTCGCGAACAGTTGCGAAAAATTGTGGAGGATCCCATGCGTTTTCAGGTAGCCCAAAAAGCTCGGGAGACGGCGGATTTATTTAATTGGGAAGCGACAGGCAAAAAATTGTTAAGATTAATGCGAGAGTTGTTTTAGGAGCAGAAATTATGGGACTCGAACGCAAAATGTTTAGGGGAATGTTTTCGCCTAGCGAAGTGGTAAGATTGAAGCAGCCTTGTTTTACTCCTGGGCGATTGTTTGAAGCAGGAAATTATAACGCTGCCGATTTGCCGGATGTGGCTTTTGATATGGGTTTAGTAGATTATTTGCCGCCAGTCAAAGGCAAGAGTGCAGAAAATTTCAACGCCCCGAACCCCCAACCTCAAAACCTTGAGGACTAAACTCCCGCTAGCAGCAAGGACTTGAGTTCTAAACATTCCCTTTTGTAGTAAGGACTTGAATCCTGAAAATTTAAATCATCAAAGACTCAAGTCCTGACTGCCAAAAATATCAAGTTAATTTAATTTAACCCTTTTGCTCAATCTGGGCAATTAACTCTTTCAAAACTTTACTAGCTTTATCATTTTCAATCTGACAAGTTCCCGCATTCCGGTGGCCGCCCCCACCATATTTTAACATTAACTCCCCTATATTAGTTTGAGAAGTTTTGTTGAAGATTGACTTACCAACGGCGAAAACAGTATTTTGTTGCTTCAGTCCCCATAGTGTGTGAATCGAGATATTGCACTCGGGGAACAAAGCGTAAATTACAAAACGATTTCCCGCATAAATCACATCTTCGTTACGCAAATCTAAAACGACTAAATGATCGTAAACTTTGGCGCAGCGCTGTATTTGGTCTTCAAATTTTTGGGATTGCTCGAAGTAAAGGTCTACTCTTTCTTTCACATCAGAAAGCTGCAAGATTTCATCGATGGTATGATTTTTGCAGTAATCAATTAACTCCATCATTAACTGATAATTGGAAACCGTAAATTCTTTAAACCTGCCCAAGCCAGTGCGGGCGTCCATCAAGAAGTTTAACAGCACCCATTCTTCCGGTTGCAAAACCTCTTCTTTGGCAAATTGAGCGGAGTCTGCTTTGTCAACTGCTAGCATCATCGCCTCGGAAATATCAGGAAATTTTGCTCTGCCTCCATAATATTTATACAGCACTCTGGCTGCGGAAGCTGCATAGGGGTCAATGATGTGGTTGATTTTGATTTTTTCATGTCTGAGAGTTTCGCTAAAATGGTGATCGAAAGCTAGATGAACTCCCTCAACATATGGTAAATTGGTGGTAATATCGTTATTTGTTATTTCGATTTTTCCATCCTGCATATCTTTAGGATGCACGAATTTAATCTCGTCTATCATATCGAGTTCTTTGAGTAAAACGGCACAGACAAGACCGTCAAAATCACTGCGGGTGACTAATCTGTATTTTTTAGTGAGTGGCATATGCTTCTCTGATAGGCAGGGACTGATTATAAGACAATATAACTTATTACTCGATCGCTGGACAATATGAATGCAGACCCTTACGCTTGGCTAGAGAAGTCCCTGGACACTGTTCGCCGGGCCGATTGGTATCGATCGCCACAATTGATCGAAAGCTGTCCGGGGCCTGTGGTAAAATTAGCAAGCCGTTGGCTGATTAACTTTGCCAGCAACGATTATCTGGGACTTGCCGGCGATGACAGGTTGATTCAAGCGGCGATGGCTGCAACTAAGGAATTTGGTACGGGTGCGACGGGTTCGAGGTTAGTCAGCGGACACCGCGATTTGCACCGACAGCTAGAACTGGCTATTGCTAATTTAAAACAAACTGAAGACGCTTTAGTATTCAGTTCCGGGTATTTAGCGAATTTAGGGGCGATCGCATCAGTTGTCGGCCAGCGCGATTTGATATTATCTGACAAGTACAATCATTCGAGTCTCAAAAATGGAGCCATACTCAGCCGTGCAACAGCGCTAGAGTACAATCACTGCAATCTTGAGGATTTAAAAGCCAAGCTAGAACAAAATCGTGCTAAATTCCGCAAGTGTTTAATTATTACCGATAGCGTGTTTAGCATGGATGGGGACTTGTGTCCGCTGCCGGAGTTGTTAGCTTTGGGCGAGCAATTTAACTGTATGGTATTAGTAGATGAAGCTCACGCTACAGGAGTTTTCGGTGCTAGCGGTGCCGGTTGTGCAGAACATTTCGGCTGTAAGGGATTGCCGCTAATTCAAGTTGGCACGCTTAGCAAAGCTTTGGGAAGTTTGGGCGGCTACGTTGCGGGCTCCGCTACTTTAATTGATTTTCTCCGCAATCGAGCCGCGAGTTGGATTTATACTACAGCATTGACGCCGGCTGACACGGCGGCTGCTTTGGAAGCTGTGAGAATTGTACAGCAAGAACCAGAGCGCCGAGTTCGGTTGCAACAAAATATTGAAACTTTCAAATATGGGGCGATTACCAATCGCCAATTACCAATTAGCAATTCCCTCTCCCCAATTTTCAGTCTGCTGTTAAAAGATGCAGCCACAGCTTTAGCAGTTAGCAGCCAACTCAAGGAAATGGGTATTTTGGCTGTGGCGATTCGGCCTCCGACTGTCAGTGTCAGCCGCATTCGGATTTCGCTGATGGCAACTCACGAGCTCGCACACCTTCACCATTTGCTAGAGGTGCTGGGGGAAGTTTTCAGTTTTGACTAAGGCACGTACCTTTGCTTTGGCGCTTTTGTCTATATCAAAGAGCGCTGAAGCGCAACTACGTACCTAAGAGCGCCCAAGCGCAACTACGTACCTAAGAGCGCCCAAGCGCAACTACGTACCTAAGAGCGCCCAAGCGCAACTACGTAAAGCGCAACTACGTACCTTTGATTTGGGAAATTATTTTGTTGGCGATCGGGAATCTGACCGACGCCTACTATTTAAATTATTGGAAATGTCAAGATATCGCTATTGACTTATGCGATATAGTATACACTATTGTGGTCGATCGGTCAATAACTGTAAACTTTTTGTAAATTTAGATACTTTTTGAAATTTTGCGCTATATTAAAGAAGTAGGAGTTACACCAAATTTAATATAAGGAAAGTTCACCATGAACACAAATCGCCAAAACGTAAAAAAAATCGCTGAAACCCACCGCGCTAACATTCAAAAGCAACTGATGCACCGCATCGAAGTAGCTAGAGCCAGCGGCAATCAAGATTTGGTTCGGGTGCTTGAAGATGAGATGAGACAGCTTTAAGTCGCTGCCACTAAAATTAGCCCGTAGTTTGGTTGAGAGGGTTGCGCGAGAAATGCAGAATTCCCGCAACCTCTACCCGATAATTTTTCAATCCTCTCTTAGTTGGTAGAAAAAAACCCGGTTTCTTCAAGAAACCGGGTTTTTTATTGAACTCTTGGGTTCGCCGATGGGGATAAAAACTGTTGAGTTCAAAACTCAAAATTCAAAACTCAACAGTTTTTATATAGCGGTTCTAAAAAAAGTGAGGTATGCCCTATGCCCTATGCCCTATGCCCTATCCCCTATGCCCTATCCCCATGAGTACCTCATATGAAAGCTCGAAAGGCTATATATTATCTGCCTCCGACTACAACATTTTTGATCCGCAAATGGGGGCCGCCGACGCTGACAGCTAAACCGCTTTGGCCACCTTTTCCACATCCGCCGTAGGCATAAACTGAGTCGTTGCCGATCGACTCTATATCCTTTAAAGTCTGAAATACGTTGCCGCTTAAGGTGACATCACTCACCGGTTCGGCCAATTTGCCGTTGCGAATCATGAAGCCTTCGGCTGCTGCAAAGGTAAACATTTCGCCGTTGGTTTGTCCTCCCAACATCCGTACTGCATAGACTCCTTCCTCAATGTCGCCCACCATTTCATCGAAAGAATGTGCGCCAGATTCGATCGCAGTATTAGTCATCCGTACCAACGGCATAAAAGTAGCGCTCAAGGCCCGAGCATTTCCCGTCGGAGCTTCGCCCATTTTGCCCGCAGTCTCGCGATTGTGCATTCTCGCTGCTAAAACTCCATTTTTAATTAAATGCTTGCACTGAGCTGGCACTCCTTCGTCGTCGTATTTCAAAGTTCCCGGCAATCCCGGCAAAGTTGCGTCGTCAATTACGTTCAATTGTTCGATCGCCACAGGCTTGCCCAAAGTCAATAATTCCTGCATTTTCGGGTTTTCGTAAATGCCGTCAGCTTCCGACAAATGGCCGAAAGCTTCGTGAATAAATACCCCCGACAAATAAGGGTCTAAAATCACTGGATACTGGCCGCCTTTGACCGGTTTTGCTTCTAATTGGCCCACAGCTCGCACCGCCGCGCTTTTAACACGATCTTCAATATTTGTCAAGACATTGTAATCCGATCGCGAATGAATCGATTCAAACCCTTGACGGACGACACCGCCTTCCCCGCGGGCGATCGCCCCAAACCGCCCCGTCACGTCCAAACGCTCTTGAGCAATGCAAGTGCCTTGAGAATTCACAAAATAAGTAATCCCGAATCGATCGCTGTAACCGGCCATTGTCGTCTGAATTCGCGGGTCGAAATCTAACAGCAATTGGTTGTAAGATTCGAGCAACTTGCGTTTTTCTGCTAGAGTAATAGACCGCGGATCGCGACCGAATTCCACCGCTACATAATCTTGAATCGGAGTGACATCTGCTAGTACAGTTTTTTCGCTACCTACCAAACGAGACTGCACGACAGCTTCTTCAATCCGGGCTTTTAATTCAGCCAAACCGTTAAATGTTACAAAACTCCAGCCGCCTTTGTGACAGGCGCGGATGCCGCCGGCTAGACTGAAACTGCGGTTGACTGCATCTAACTGAGGGCCGCGAAAACTAATGGCTGTTGACTCGCTTTGTTCGAGGCGAACTTCTAGATAATCTACTCGATCGCGGTAAGGTGCGATCGCTTCCATCAACTGTTCCTGCATCAAATTGCCCCTATGAATTATTTGCGCCCAGCGCTGACAAAAATTATTGCTAACCTTATTTTAGCCAACAAATCCCGTGTTTCGGGTGCGCGAGTCTGGAGAGTGGGAGAGGGGGAGAGGGAATTGGTGTCAACAAACACGTCAAATGTAATTCCAGTCTTCTGTCTGATGATTAATGCCAGATCCCCCCTAACCCCCCTTAGGTCGGGGGGGACAAGAAGCACTCAAAGTCCCCCTTCTTAAGGGGGATTTAGGGGGATCTGGCTTCGGCTGCGAACGAAAAATACAAAAGTTTTTGACCTTAAGTTGACACCAATGGGGAGAATGTGCGAGGAAATTGAAATAAACAATTGAGATGTACAACAGCTTAGAACACACAAAACTCGTGCAGACTTGTGAAAAGCTCCGTCTGCCGGAAATCTTGCATCGGCATAGGAAAATGAAACTAAAATAAATCTATCTAAAGACTTAAAAATATAGTTGAACTGCCGACAGATGGAATACTTTAAGCTGAAAAAATTCCAAATTTCACCGTATTTAGCAGCATTTTCGGCATTAGTAGCAATTTTGGTCGGAGTTGGCATTTTAGACCGATCGGAACAAGAGCGATTTTTGCAACACAACCGCGCTAGCACGATCGATCGGCTCAGCACAGTCCGCTCAAAGTTGGAAGGTTCTTTGAATTCCCGGCTATTTTTGATCCGGGGATTGGTAGCTGACATTTCCCACAACCCAGACATCACCGCAGCCGAGTTTGCAGCTACGGCGAGAATTCTGCTGGCACAGCAAACCGGCATTCGCAACATCACTTTAGTTAAAGGGACGACGATCGCTGATATTTATCCGAAGGATGGAAATGAAAAGGCGATCGGCGTTGACTTGATGACGCTACCCAAACAGCGGCAAATGGTCAAAGATGCGATCCACACCAGAAAAACTCTGCTTGCCGGGCCCGTGCAATTATTGGAGGGAGGCGTGGCCTTCGTCAGCCGATCGCCAATTTTTCTGACCCCCGCCGACGCCGAGCCCGAAACAGGAGTTTACTGGGGGTTGATCGGTGTGATCCTCGAAAAAAATGTCCTGCTTGAGGAAGCGGGACTCAACGATCCCTCAGCCAAGGTGCAATACGCTGTCCGGGGGAAAGACGCGAAGGGAGTGTCAGGTGAGGTGTTTTTCGGCGACAACTCGATTTTTCAGAACAATCCGGTGGTGTTGGAAGTGATTTTGCCCAACGGTTCCTGGCAGTTGGCAGCAATTCCCGCAGGAGGATGGCCCGAGAATTCGCCACGGCGGGGGTGGTTGCTCTCAGGAGGTGGCTTGCTGGCAGTTTTGAGCGGGGTGGCGGTTTTTACGGGGATGTACGGCCTATCGATGCTGCGATCGAGCGAAGCTAAGTACCGACAACTGGTTGAGAACGCTAACAGCATGATTGTGCAGTTAGACAATGAAGGCAAGATTACTTTTTTTAATGAGTTTGCGGAAAATTTTTTCGGGTATTCACAAGCAGAAATTCTTGGCAAAAGTGCGATCGGCACAATTGTAGATCCGGCCACATTGTCGGAAAATCAGTTAGTCATAATGATTCGAGACTGTGTGGCACAGCCGGACAAATACTTCAAACACGAAAATGAAAACATCCGCCGCAATGGGGAAAAAGTCTGGATAACCTGGAGAAACAAACCTGTGGTCGATTCCAAAGGGCGATCGATCGGGCTGCTGTTCGTCGGTACAGACATTAGCGATCGCATCCTAGCAGAAGCCGCGCTGCAAGCGAGCGAATCTCGCTATCGGGCAATTATTGAAGACCAAACCGAACTTATTTGCCGTTTCTTGCCCAGCGGAGTTGTGACTTTTGTCAACGATGCCTACTGCCGCTATTTCAATAAATCGCGATCGGAGCTGATCGGCAATTCTTTTATGCCTTTGATTTGGGAAGAAGATAGAAACTTTTGCAGCGATATTTTCAATTCTTTAAGCCTACAAAATCCCGCTATTACCTGGGAACACCGCGTAATTCTCGACACGGGCGAAATTCGCTGGATACAGTGGACTGACAGAGCAACTTTTGACGATCGAGGTGCGGCGATCGAATACCAAGGAGTGGGGCGCGACATTAGCGATCGCAAACAAGCTGAACTCGCCCTGCAAGCTTCAGAAGCAGAATTGCGGGCATTGTTCGCTGCCATGAACGACGTAATTTTTGTGTTCGATATTGAGGGACGCTATCTAAAAGTTGCCCAGACAAATCCCGAACTTTTGTACAAGCCACCGACGGAAGTTATAGGTCAAAAAATTCACGATCTATTCGATCCAGAAACAGCAGAATTTTTTTTGGAGCAAATTACTATCGCTGTCTCTACTAATCAAACTTTGAATTGTGAATATCACCTGGAAATTGGCAGCGAACAAAAGTGGTTTGCTGCTACCATTTCGCCAATGAAAGACAACACGGCTTTGTGGATTGCCCGGGACATTACCGAGCGCAAGCAAGCTGAAAATTGGTTGACAGGTCAAAAACAAATTTTAGAAATGATTGCTCAGGACGCAACTCTTGGCGATACTTTAAATACTTTAATTAAAATTATCGAACAGCAATCTAAAAATGTCATGGGTTCGATTTTGATTCTAGCTCCAGACGGCAAACATTTGCTGCACGGAGCCGCGCCCAGTTTGCCAGAAAGTTATAATGCTGCTATTAATGGAGTAGCCATCGGCCCGAATGTCGGTTCTTGCGGCACTGCTGCCTATCGCTGCGAACAGGTGATCGTTACAGATATTGCCAGCGATCCTTTGTGGCAAGACTTTCGAGATTTAGCCTTGAGTTTTGGACTGAGAGCTTGCTGGTCTACTCCTATTGTCTCATCTGGGGGTCAAGTTTTGGGAACTTTTGGTATGTATTACGCCCAACCGCGCACTCCCCAAAATTTTGAGCTGCAATTGATAGAATCTGTCAGGCATTTAGCGGGAATTGCGATCGAGCGGAAACAGGCAGAAGAAAGTCTCAAACAGCTCAATGAAGAACTAGAAAATAGAGTCGAACAAAGAACTGCTCAATTGATGCAAACAGAAGAACGCTGGCAGTTAGCACTCAAAGGTAACAATGACGGCATTTGGGATTGGAACTTGCAAACAGGAGAAATATTTCTGTCCGATCGATTTAAAGAAATCACGGGATACGAACACATCCCCATGCTCGATTACTTTGACGAATGGAACAGAAACACGCATCCCGATGATTTAGATTTAGTAATGCAAGCTTTCCAAGACCATTTAGACAAAAAAACGCCGCATTACATCACCGAATACCGCTTGTGGTGCTACAACAGCACCTACAAATGGATACTCAGTCGCGGACAAGCTTTGTGGGATGCATCTGGAAAAGCTGTCCGCATTGTTGGTTCAATTACTGACATCACGGAGCGCAAAGAAGCAGAGGAAGCACTGCAAAAAAGTGAAGCAAAATTCCAAAAGCTGTCGGCTAATTTGCCGGGAGTAATTTATCAATGTTTGCTTGGTGGAGATGGTTATTTAAGTTTCCCTTACGTCAGTCCTGCTTCCCTAGAAATGTTTGAGCTAGAACCAGAAAGTCTTCGTAAAAATGCGGCTTTGCTAATAGATTTGGTTCATCCCGACGACCGCCAAGATTATAACGAATCTGTTGCTATTTCAGCGCAAACTTTGCAACCTTGGTACTGGGAAGGACGGTTCGTGCTGCCTTCAGGAAAAATTCACTGGTTTCAGTCAATTTCGCGTCCTGAAGCTAAAGCAAACGGCGATATTCTTTGGGACGGTATCACTATTGATATTACGAATCGCAAACAAGCTGAGTTAGCTTTGCAAGAGAGCCAGCAGTTTATTCAAAAAATTGCGGATGCTACTCCCGGCATTTTGTATCTTTATGACTTGGAAGAACAGCGAAATGTCTATGCTAATTCTTCTATGGGCACGCTTCTTGGCTATACATTTGATGAAATTAAAGCGATGGGTTCATCACTAATGACTCAGTTAATTAACCCCGAAGATTTGCCAAAAATTTTGGAATATCACGCGAGCTTTGCAGAAATTAAAGATGGCGAAATCAGGGAAATTGAGTACCGGATGCTGGCAGCAAACGGTGAATGGTTTTGGCTGCAAAGTCGGGATACTATTTTTAGCAGAAATTCTCAGGGTCAGTCAAAGGTAATAATTGGATTTGCCCAGGATATTACGATTCGGAAACAATCAGAGGAAGCTCTGCGACAAAGCGAGGCGCGAGAAAGAGAAAGAGCTACAGAGCTAGAGTCAGCGCTGCGGTCATTGCGCTCTGCTCAATCTCAACTCATTCAAACTGAAAAAATGTCTTCTTTGGGTCAATTAGTTGCAGGCATCGCCCACGAAGTTAATAATCCGGTTAACTTTATTCACGCTAACATTGCTTATCTACACCAGTATACTACACAGTTGCTGGATCTGGTGAATCTTTACGAACATGAGTATCCCGAACCTAATGCAAAAATTGTCGATCGCATTGCAGAGATTGATTTGGATTTCATGACTGAGGATCTAAGAAAACTTGTAGGTTCGATGCAGGTGGGAACCGATCGCATCCGGCAAATTGTGCTGTCGCTGAGAAATTTCTCGCGGCTGGACGAATCGGCAATGAAGCCTGTCGATATTCACGCGGGAATTAATAGCACTTTGTTGATTTTGCAGCATCGCTTAAAGAGTCACGATAGGCGCCCGGAAATTGAAGTAATTAAGGAGTTCGGGAAACTGCCACCGGTGGAGTGCTATGCCAGCCAACTGAATCAAGTGTTTATGAATATTATTGCTAATGGAATTGATGCTATTGAAGAACAATATCACAAGTTGTCAGTTCCAGAAGCAGCGACTAAGAGCGGCCGGATTGTGATTTGCACTGGTGTCACGGCCCAGGGCACTGTGAGGGTGGAAATTTCGGACAACGGTACGGGGATTCCGCAGGCGGTGATCGATCGCATTTTTAACCCGTTTTTTACGACAAAAGCTGTGGGGAAAGGTACTGGCTTGGGAATGTCGATCGCGCACTCGATTGTGGTAGAAAAGCACAAGGGCAAGATTGACTGTATCTCCCAAGTCGGAGGCGGAACGACTTTTGCGATCGAAATCCCGATCGGCAAAACCTATCTGTAGGTTCCTTAGGTACGTTGTTGCGCTTCAGCGCTCTTTCATAGATCGTCGAAGAGCGCTGAAGCGCAACAACGTACCTTTATGTAATGTGACAGCGGAGAGCGAGAAGTGGCTAGCTGACGCACCCTACAAATCAGACTGTCAACTGTCAACTGTCAACTGTCAACTGTCAACTGTCAACTCTTCCGAATGCTATAGCGACTAAGATAGATTCACGCTGCTGAGAAAGCGGTGCTGCATGAAACCTTTAATTGTATAAAAACTGACATGATGGGATTAATCCTGGAAGCGATCGCAGCAATGGGACAGAATGTCCGCTGGATGTCTTGGAATTTGTTTTTAGGTTTAGTACCGCTGGCGTTGAGTTTTTGGCTCTTCCGCAAACCTCGATCGCGCTGGCTGCTGTGGGGTACGTGGGTTCTCCTGGGCGCTACTTTTTTGCCCAGCACGCGCCATGTTGTGTCCTATCTCAAGCACATTGTGCAAGATGTGGGTACAACTTACGTTTTGGGGGCGATCGCGATTACGCTAGCACTAATGGCTTTAGATATCTGGGTGCTGCGACAGCGCGGAGTTCGCTCTCTCCGCTGGTGGGGCGGTTTTTTCTGGTTTATCGCGTTTTTGCCCAATGCACCCTACGTTTTAACTGATATCATTCACCTGATCGAGCAGATTAAAGAGGGGAACTCGGTGTGGGTGGTGACATTGGCGCTGATTCCGCAGTATCTGGTGTTTATGTTGGCGGGATTTGAGGCCTATGTACTGTCGGTGATGGGTTTGGGTTACTATCTGAAGCAACAGGGTTGGGGTAGATTTATTCTGGCAACGGAGATAACTATACACGCACTTTCGGCGATCGGCATTTATTTAGGCCGATTTATCCGGTTCAACACTTGGGACATTCTGGCGAATCCCGATGCCTTAGTTAACACCGTCATGAATGATTTGATTGGTAAGCGTCCGGTTGTAGTAATGGCTGCAACATTTGTCGTTATTGCTGTTTTGTATTGGGTACTCAAGCAAGTTAGTTTGGGGATTAGCCACCGATTTTACTACAATCTATCGTCGTCGGAGTCGATCGGCGAAACCACCACTTCTCCCGATCCCATAGATTTAAGATTTTAGATTTACCCCACAACTAACCTACAAACTGTTTGCGTCTCCACGACTTAAATCGGAAAACAAATATTCCTCTGTGAGTGACATCATCTCCGGTAAAATAACCGCGATCTGGTTTGTAGTGAGGACTTTAGTCCTCTGATTTTCATGAGGACTAAAGTCCTCACTACAAACCAATTTAATTGTAGTCGTGACCGCGCACCTCATAGGAGACCAATCTCTTCCCTAAACTCCCAAATAAATTACTGCGACAATGGGGAATCAAACTTGATATGTTAGAACAGTTGAAGTAGTTTTGCAAACAGTAAAAATGAATCGATTTGACCGTCAGTTGTGGGAAAAATTTATTGCGATCGCTCAGCCTTACTTTTATCCTTTAGAGCCTGGAGGAGGCAGGGTTTTTCTGGGATTAGTAGCGCTGTTATTAATATTTCTGTTCGCTGCTATGTTTGTACTCGTTAGTGTTGTATGTTTGGGGGGTGCCGCTCTTTTTCCGGATTTTGTCAATAATATTGCTGCTGGGTTAGTTAGTTTGTTGCAGCAGATTATTGATTCCCCGACAATTATCATTGTTGCCTTGATGCTAATTATTCCTTTGAGCGCTTTTTGGTTTTTTAAAGGCAGATTGATAGCGCATTGGCAGTCGTGGTTTTTTTTAGCTTTATTGCTGTTATTGTCCCTGTCCGTAAGCGGTTTGAATGTAATCATTAGTTACGTCAGTAACTTTTTCAATACAGCACTGGCAAAAAAAGACCAGCTCAATTATTGGAAGTATCTTTTTGTCTATGCAGGGGTTTTTGCAGTCGGCACTCCCATTGTGGTAATTTACGGCTACATCCAAGATAAATTGAGTCTCTACTGGCGACAGTGGATGACAAATAAGTTCCTGGACAAGTATTTTAAGAATCGGGCTTATTACGAAATAAATTCACACAAGGAAATCGACAATCCCGACCAAAGAATTTCTGAAGATGTCAAATCGTTTACTCGTACAAGTTTGACATTTATGCTGGCGCTCCTGAGTTCAATAGTTAATATCATATCTTTCACGGGTATCCTGTGGTCAATCTCGAAACAACTTTCAATTTTCCTGATTGTCTATGCTATGTTGGGGACGACCGCCAGTCTGATTTTTGGTCAAAAATTAGTGCCTCTGAATTTCGAGCAACTTAAACAAGAAGCTAATTTCCGCTACGGACTGGTTCACATTCGCGACAATGCTGAATCCATTGCCTTTTATGGAGGGGAAGAGCGAGAATCGATCCAAATAAAGCAGCGGTTCGTGGAAGTATTCCGCAATTTTAATTTGCTAATTGGCTGGCAGCGAAATTTGGATTATTTTACAACTGGATATGGGTATGCTGTGGTGATTATTCCGGCTTTGTTTCTCGCTCCTGCTTATTTTGCCGACACAACCGATACGATTCAGTTTGGAGACATCACTCAGGCGGGTTTTGCTTTCCGTCAGGTTTTAGCCGCTTTTTCACTGATTGTCAGTCGCATTGAACCCCTTAGTTCTTTTGCAGCTAGTATCAATCGTTTAACTGTATTTACAGATACTTTGGAAGCAAAAAAGGCGGTATCTCGTGCCGGAGGAACTACTATAGATGTCGTAGTAGATTCTCAGTTGATGCTGAAACAGGTTACTTTAGATACTCCGAAGCATCAAAAGACTTTGATTAAGGATTTGTCGGTAGCGGTGTCGCCGGGAGAAGGACTGTTAATTGTCGGTGAAAGCGGTTCTGGGAAGAGTTCTTTGCTGCGGGCTATTGCGGGTTTGTGGGACTCGGGAACGGGTCGTCTGGCGCGGCCGGAATTGGGAGAAATGCTGTTTTTGCCGCAGCGTCCTTATCTGATTTTGGGCAATTTGCGATCGCAACTTCTTTATCCCAATACCAGCAGCGAGGTTGATGAGGAACAATTGCGCTGCGTTTTGGCATTAGTCAACTTAGCAGATTTGCCGGACAGATTGGGCGGTTTTGATGAGGCTTTAGATTGGGTCGAGATTTTGTCCCTGGGAGAACAGCAGCGTTTAGCTTTTGCCAGATTGTTGTTGACGAAACCGCGATATGCTATTTTGGATGAGGCCACAAGTGCTTTGGATTTGAAGAACGAGCAACTTTTATACGAACAGTTGCAAGCAACTAAAACTACATTTGTGAGTGTGGGCCACCGATTGAGTTTGTTGAAATATCACCAGCAGGTTTTGGAACTTTTGGGTGATGGGAGTTGGCGACTGCTTTCGACCGAAAAATACCGCGATAGTACGAAGGTTTTTGGCTGATACAGCGCTGGTTTCAAAAATTGTGAATTTACTCGTTTTTTAGTTTTTGGTTCGTGCTGGGTGGCGGTACGGTTGGAGATTTATCGCGCAGGTGCTACAGATTAATCGCTCATCGCCTTGCCTCCACCCTACAAAATTTCGACGCTTGGTTGCATTCTTTTTTTGAAGTGGTATCAAAATGGATAATTTGGGTATTGTAAAACTTCATTCAGTTTGTAAGCATAAGTAATCAAGCATGGTATTATGTGGTCAGGAGGTTGAGAATGCAGCTAACAGAACGTCACATCATT
>RDXX01000016.1 GCA_004292955.1 Oscillatoriales cyanobacterium
TATTTACATTGTTGGTTGGTGTTCGATATTGTTGGTTAACCCACCCCTACGATATTTGGGAAAATCAGGAAAATTGCTAAGATAATGCAGGTTGATATTTTCTGTGGGGTGGGGGCGGGTTTATGTAAATTGTTGGTTGGCGTTAGATATTGTTGGTGAAAGGGCCCCTACCACAATTAACGATCGCAAAAATCGACTTCTTCACAAACCAATTCAGCGATTTTCCGCGCCGCCCCAGACTCGCCGCGCACACTGCGGAGCCGATCGCCAATCCGTGCTAATTTATCAGGATGGCTCAAATAGTCGATCGCCAAATCAGCCACAACATCCGCTTCCAGCCGCCCGATCAACTCCGGCACAATCTCCTCGCCCGCCCAGATATTCGGCCAAGCATAAAGCTTTCCCTTCCCCAATTGCAGAATCAGCCAATTAATCCCCGTCGCAAAAACAGAACCGACTAACGGCAAATTTGCCAACAATCCCGGCAAACCATCCCAAGCTTTCATCGCATCCAACTGCTGCGTCGGAATCAACACAATCATCGGTACAGCTAACGAACCCAATTCCGCAGTATTCGCCCCCACAGTAGTCAAACACAGGCTGCATTCTGATAGCAAATCGTAGGCAGGAGTTTGCGTCCAAAGTTCTATTTGTAAGCCATTTGCTGTCTGCAAAAACGGCGATTCTGTTAAATGAAGTTCCGCGCTAGCGTTGGAAAATAAATGCAAGCAGGGATTTTGTTCAGCGTCGGCAAAACGTGCTAGAGTTTGCACATCTAAGCTCGGAGCAACCGGAATTACAAAGCGCGTTTCAGGGCGGACTCGATGGATCGATTGGGCGATCGCCAAACACAACGGTACACCTAAAGCTAATTTTGCCGCCTTAGAACCCGGTAACAATCCAATTAACTCTATTTCCCGTCGGGGTTGTACGCCGTCTTTTGTCTCCGATTTGCGATCGCCTACTTCCGCAATCAAATCTCCCACAACTGTAAATTTATCAGCATATTTTTGCGGAACTTTAGCCAAAACTTCCGGTTTCATCGCCGCAAACCTATCAATCCAGCGATACCACCGCGCGTCCCATTCCGCATAGGTAACAGTGCGATATTTTAGCCTTTTGCCAATAACAACCGTAAAAAATTGGTCGCCGCCTAAAAACAAAACAACTCCCGTTTCATACCAATCCCAATTTTGGGCAGTTTTGCCCGATAATAAAAATCGAAAAAAATGCTCCGGTGCTTGCACTCTATCCACTTCTGGGTAGCTCAATGCGATTTCTGCTTCTTTTCCCGTGGCGTGCGGACAGGGGGACAGCACCACGGAGATGCGCGCTTCTGTGCCCCTGTTTGCCAATTGCTGGCGCAATGCTTGCACGGCGGGACGCACCCAAGTTGCTAATTCTCCGGGCCCGTTGGAAAGGATTAAAATATCGACTGTCATAGCATTTAAGATTTAAAAGGATACAAGGGAGAATTCTATGACAGATTTAATGGATGCCGTCAAGATGGGTGATGTGGCGGCTGTGGAATGTGCGATCGAACAACGTGCAGATATCAACGCCAAAGATGAGGAAGGCGCGACGGCTTTGACGGCTGCGGCTGAGGTTGGCAATGCTGATATTGTCAAAAAATTGCTCGCAGCAGGGGCGGATGCTAAGAGTCAGGATAATGACGGTTGGACGCCGTTAATGAGTGCTGCTGCTGCCGGACATACCGAGATTGTACAGCTTTTGCTGGATGCGGGGGCGGATGTGAATGCTAAAACTGCTTTTGGTTTGACGGCTTTGATGAGTGCAGCGGGTAGCGGGCGCGCTGATGTTGTGCAGGTTTTGATCGATCGAGGTTCCGATCTCAAAGCCAAGGATAATAATACTTGGACTGCGTTAATCTGGGCATCTTCGGAAAAGCACCAAGATGTGGTTGAGGTTTTGAAGCTGGCGCGCGATCGCCATTAACAACTTAGCAACCGGGTTTATCAAATAAACCCGGTTTCTGGATGATATAATTAATTAATAAATTTGCCATTTTTATATCATGGTACTATTCGATCGAGAAATGCGTTTGCCAACCAGCGCCGAACTCCCTTCTTCGGATGATACTCCCGTGGATAACGAAAATCAAAACTTTCTTCCCAACTTACTGTTATTCTTGCTCAAATTTCACTGGCGCGAGCGGAATGACTGGTTTTTTGCGGTGGATATGGGAGTTTATCACACGACGGGAGTAAGTCATCTAGTTCCAATCGTTCCTGACGGCTTTCTAAGTCTGGGTGTCGAAAGATTCAAAGGCGATACTTTGCGCCTCAGTTACGTCCTGTGGGAAGAAAATAATATTCCCCCGATATTTGCCTTAGAGATTGTTTCTCAAACTTACGGCGGTGAATACGATAAAAAGATTGATATTTACGCGAAGTTGGGCGTGCTTTACTACGTAATTTACAATCCCTATTACTGGCGGCGAGACCAACATCAACCCTTTGAAGTTTATCATTTGGTAAATGGCGAGTACGAACAGCAAATTGGTGAACCTTTTTGGATGCCGGAAGTGGGTTTAGGAATTGGTCGAGGTCGGTACAGCGATGGGGAACGACAGTTGGAGGTTTTGTACTGGTTTGACGAACGAGGTACTAGGTATTTGACGGCTGAAGAATTGGTGGCTCAATATCGCGATCGCTTTGGCGAGTTGCCGGAATAGCAAAGCGCGATCGCCATTTTGTTTCAATGGGCGATTCCACCCATCAAATTCAACACCCACTCATTAATCGCTTCTGGATTTTTAGCCTAATAAAAAGTATGAAAAACTATTTAATGATTCTGGCAATCGATTCAAGTTCAAATTGCCGCCACCTTTAATTACGGCGATCGTGTCCAATACTATCGCACCAGATGAGCTATCTGAGAATTTTGTTTGAATTTGTAAATCTAGATTATTGTTGATAGGAGACAGAATGTACCAATCTAAATATCCTCCCAGCCGGATACTGTCCTGACCTTGTGTAAAGTTCTGAATTGTAGCAAAACCAGGCCCATTGTAGAAAACCTCAATGTTGACCAATGCAGATCTAATACCCATTGGCGTAGTCGTACCCAATAGGAATTCATCCTGACCTGTACCACCAATCAGAGTATCAAATTCATTGTCGCCCTTACTTTCATAAACCGTGAAGATCCCACTTGTGAGAACATTAGGGACACTTCTACCTACTTCAACTCCAATGAGTCTGGTATTCCCCGCCCCGAAACCAGTAACAATATCATTACCAGAAGTTCCGACAAAAGTCGCAGTACGATTAGGATCAAATTGTCCTAATTTCAGATAGTGTTCTCTGCCAGTTTTAAACACTCCTGAATTGACAAGTGACCTGATATCGCCAGTGAAATAATCCGGTTCAGAGAAAGAAGTCGCAAACAGACCATCTTTGATTCCGAATTTAATGAAATGCTGGTAACCATTTTTAAAGGTTCCATTTTGAATAAACGGTAACAAATCTCGATTATTTGCTACATAAAATGCTTCGTCGTAGTCAGGCGATACTCGCGTGCGACCTTCTTCGTAACCAAACTGGATAAAGTGGTCTAAACCAGAAGCAAAAGGCGCGTTTGGATTGCTTGAGTTGCGGATTGAGGGAACAATATCTGGATTTTGAGCTAGATAGGTTTGTTCGTCAAAGTAACGCGATACTGCGGTGAGGCCACCAGCTTGACCAAATTTTTCAAAGTGTTCTCTGCCAGATTTGATGATTCCTGCATCAAGTGCTGGTTTCAGCCACGGATACTGTGAAAGGTAGTATTGTTCGTCGAAGATGTCATAGTTTGTCATGCCATTTACCTGATTTTTAGTCTACAGATTTGTTTGTTAAAATCAACCCACTATTACTAACTCTACTAGCTCATTATGTCAAGTTAAGTATTATCTAGCAGCATTTTTTTTGCTGGTAGACACAAAAGGGCGATCGCAAGAAAACTCAAAAGCCATCAATCATCAGTATCAACTAATGACCAATGACTAATGACTAATGACTAATGATTAATGACCAATGACTAACCGATCGCGAAAGTACCGTTACCATTAGATTGGATGAAACTCAAATTCAAGTTTGCACCTCCTTCAATCACGCCGAGTACATCTCCAAAACGCTGGATTGACAAATTGCCACCAACAGGAGTCAGGCTGTAACCGCTTAAAGAATTTCCTTGCAGTTGGATCAAATCATTTTCTATGTCGAAGTTGCGAATCGTAGCTTGACCGTTACCTGTATACAGCGCTGCGGCGGAGGGATTCCCGGCTGATGCAGGAACTCCGAGGACGAATGTATCAACTCCCGGGCTGCCAATTAGGACATCGAATTCATTAGTTCCAAAGCTTTCATACTGCCGGTTTCCGTTGCGATCGATACCTACTTCTACTCCCACAAGTTCGGTATTCCCCACGCCAACGCCTGTGATAATGTCGTTGCTACGGCTGCCAACAAAAGTTGCGTCGCGGCTTGGCTCGTTTTTCCCGAAATTGAAGTAGTGTTCCCGACCAGTTTTCAAGTTTCCAGAGTTGACAAACGGCACGATATCGGGATTTTTCCTTAAGTATTCCGGTTCAAAAAACGAAGTCCCAAAACGGCCTTCTTTGGCCCCGAATTGAATGAAATGCTGGTATCCTGATTTGAAAGGTGCATTAGCCCCGATAAACGATCGCAATTCTGAGTTATTTGCCAAATAAAAATCTTCGTTGTACTCAGGCGATACTTTAGTGCGGCGCTGTCCTTCATCGTAACCGAACTGAATAAAGTGATCGAGGCCGGTGGCAAAAGGCGCGTTTGGGTTGACAGTTTTGACAAAGGGTGCGAGATCTGGGTTGCCTGCAAGGTAAGTAGCTTCGTCAAAATAACGCGATACTTTAGTTAAGCCACCTGCTCTACCAAATTTTTCAAAGTGTTCTTTGCCAGATGCGATTACTCCGGCATCAATGGCCGGTTTGACCCAAGGATATTGGGCGA
Source organism: Oscillatoriales cyanobacterium (assembly GCA_004292955.1). Taxonomy (GTDB): domain Bacteria; phylum Cyanobacteriota; class Cyanobacteriia; order Cyanobacteriales; family Microcoleaceae; genus Microcoleus. The sequence goes on from RDXX01000016.1 coordinate 4,992, forward strand.
GGTAGTATTTTTCGTCGAAAATTGCGTAGTTAGCCATGTTTTATACCTATGGTTTTGATGAGCTTGATTGTGAATACCAATTAGCTTTTCATTGACTCGATCGCGGATCGGGAACTTACAGCAGATTCCAGGTTTATGAAGTACGCCTCGGATCGAGAAATTCCGGTAGGGACACGGCATTGCCTTGTCCCTACTGCACTTCATAAACCTGGCATATACTGTATAGAATTCAGAAGTTATAAAATGGTTTTAAGTTCCTAGGCAAATATTGAGTTTTGTGACATACAAATTACTAGAATTTTTTATTCTATCTTCATAGATTATGCCTTTTCCCCCTCAATTAACTGCTCTATCGCAAGTATGATCTGTTATACAAAAGTTCGAGCTTGTTTCGGGATTTTTTTTCTCAAAGGTTTGTTGATTTTTGGGGATTTTTTTATGATAGCTTGCTTTAAACATATTTTATAAGATATGTCAAGTAAATTTTTGTAAAGATAATTTGGAGCATTTGCTCAAGGAATTTGTAAAATAATGTAACTAAAAATTGCAATAAATTTGTCGAATTGTGTAATTAGCAGGATCGAATCGCCTAATGGCAAGCGTTTTCTGGTAAAAATGCTTAGGGGACAAAAAAATTCCCGATTGCCGAAAACAGCATCTTAAAGGAGCCTAACCGGATGTTCACTCACGTCAAGCCCACCATTCGCCACGTCGTGCCGGAAAACTTGCAGGGGCGATCGCTCATGAAGGTGGTCTATGTCGTACTAGAACCGCAGTATCAAAGCGCCCTCTCCGCAGCGGTTCGAGCGATAAATAACAAAAATCCGAATCTGGCAATAGAAATCAGCGGCTATCTGATCGAAGAACTCCGCAGCCCGGAAAATTACGAGGCCTTCAAGCGGGATGTGGCTGATGCCAATGTATTTATTGCTTCTCTAATTTTTATCGAAGATTTGGCCGAAAAAGTGGTAGCGGCTGTGGAACCGCTGCGCGACAGCTTGGATGTCGCCGTCGTCTTCCCGTCGATGCCTGGGGTGATGCGACTCAATAAAATGGGCAGTTTCTCGATGGCGCAGTTGGGACAAAGCAAAAGCGCGATCGGCGAATTCATGAAAAAACGGAAGGAAAAATCCGGTAGTTCCTTCCAAGACGGAATGCTGAAACTGCTGCAAACTTTGCCGAAAGTGCTGAAATATTTGCCGATCGACAAAGCTCAAGATGCCCGCAACTTCATGCTAAGTTTCCAGTATTGGCTGGGCGGTTCCCAAGAAAACTTGGAAAACTTCTTGCTGATGCTGTCACATAAATATGTATTCAAAGGCCAGGAACAGTTAACTTTTCAAGAACCTGTTGTCTACCCCGACATGGGGATTTGGCATCCTTTAGCACCGTCCATGTTTGAGGATGTCAAAGGATATCTGAACTGGTATAATGCCCGCAAAGATATTTCCGCAGACCTCAAAGATCCCCTCGCACTTTGCATTGGTTTAGTGTTGCAGCGCACTCACTTAGTTACTGGAGATGACGCGCACTACGTAGCAATTGTGCAGGAATTGGAGGCAATGGGGGCGCGGGTGTTACCGATTTTTGCAGGCGGTTTGGACTTCTCGAAACCGGTTGAAAGCTTTTTCTTGGAAGTTGGGCCCAAAGGTGTGGCACCGCTGCCGATCGTAGATGCGGTAGTTTCTCTGACTGGTTTTGCGTTGGTTGGCGGCCCGGCGAAACAAGATCACCCAAAGGCGATCGAGACTTTGAAAAAGCTCAACTGCCCTTATATGGTGGCTTTGCCGCTGGTTTTCCAAACGACGGAAGAGTGGGAAAATAGCGATTTGGGCTTGCACCCGATTCAAGTTGCTTTGCAAGTGGCGATTCCTGAGTTGGATGGTGCGATCGAACCAATTATTTTGTCGGGTAGAGATGGCGCAACTGGAAAGGCGATCGCCCTGCAAGATAGAATCGAGGCGATTTCCCAGCGCGCCATGAAATGGGCAATGCTGCGGCGCAAACCAAAATTAGACAAGAAAGTTGCGATCACAGTCTTCAGCTTTCCGCCCGACAAAGGCAACGTCGGCACAGCCGCTTACTTGGACGTTTTCGGCTCAATTTACGAAGTATTGAAAGCCCTAAAAGGTAACGGTTACGACTTGCCAGAACTGCCGGATTCCGCCGAAAAACTGATGCAAGAAGTCATCCACGATGCAACAGCCCAATACCAAAGCCCGGAATTGAATATTGCTTACCGGATGTCGGTAGCTGAATACGAAGAATTCACTCCTTACTCGGAACGTTTGCAAGAAAATTGGGGCCCGCCTCCTGGGCATTTGAACAGCGACGGACAAAATTTGCTGATTTTCGGCAAACATTTCGGCAACGTATTTATCGGAGTGCAACCTACCTTTGGATATGAAGGCGATCCGATGCGGTTGTTATTCTCTCGTTCTGCTAGTCCGCACCACGGTTTTGCTGCTTACTACACTTATTTAGAGCGCATTTGGGGTGCGGATGCGGTGCTGCACTTCGGCACTCACGGTTCCCTAGAATTCATGCCTGGTAAGCAGATGGGAATGTCTATCGATTGTTATCCCGACAGTTTGATCGGCAAAATTCCTAACCTTTATTATTACGCCGCGAACAATCCCAGCGAGGCAACAATTGCTAAGCGTCGCAGTTATGCTGAAACCATCAGCTATCTGACTCCTCCGGCTGAAAATGCTGGTTTGTACAAAGGTTTGCAGGAACTCAGCGAGTTGATTGCTTCCTATCAAACTTTGAAGGATACGGGCCGGGGTGTGCCGATTGTGGATGCGATCGTCGAAAAATGCCGTTTGGTCAATTTGGACAAGGATATCGCCTTACCTCCGGAACAGGAAAGAGGCGTTGCTGCGGGCATGACTGCGGAGGATCGGGACAATTTAGTTGGCTTGGTTTACCGCAAGTTGATGGAGATTGAGTCGCGGTTGTTACCTTGTGGTTTGCACGTTGTTGGGAAGCCACCGACTGCGGAAGAGGCGATCGCAACACTCGTCAACATTGCCAATTTAGACCGGGAAGAAGACGGATTAGTCAGTTTGTCGCGGATTATTGCTCTAAGTTGCGATCGGAATATTGACGATATCTACACCAACAACGACAAAGGCATTTTAACCGATGTCGAATTGCTGCAAAACATCACCTTAGCTTGCCGCGATGCCGTCACCGCTTTAGTGAAGGAACAAACCGATGCTGAGGGTCGAGTTTCCCTAGTTTCCAAGTTGAATTTCTTCAACATGGGCAAGAAAACACCTTGGATTGAATCCTTACACGCAGCGGGTTACAAAAAAGTCGATGTAGACCTGATTAAACCGCTGTTTGAGTATCTGGAATTCTGCTTGCAGCAAGTTTGCGCCGACAACGAATTAGGTGCACTATTGCGCGCGCTAGAGGGCGAATACATTATCCCCGGCCCAGGCGGCGATCCGATTCGCAACCCGGATGTTTTGCCGACTGGCAAGAATATGCACGCTTTGGACCCGCAGTCAATCCCCACCACAGGGGCGATTAAGTCTGCTAAGGTTGTAGTCGATCGGCTATTAGAAAGACAGCGCACTGATAACGACGGCAACTATCCCGAAACCATCGCCGTTGTGCTCTGGGGAACCGACAACATCAAGACTTACGGCGAATCCCTCGCCCAAGTAATGTGGATGGTGGGAGTGAAGCCAGTACCCGACGCTTTAGGCCGGGTAAACAAACTGGAATTGCTGTCTTTAGAAGAGTTGGGACGGCCTCGAATCGACGTAGTAATTAACTGTTCCGGCGTATTCCGCGACTTGTTCATCAACCAAATGAATTTGTTAGATAAAGCCGTGAAAATGGCAGCAGAAGCCGACGAACCCTTAGAAATGAACTTCGTCCGCAAACACGCATTGAAGCAAGCGGAAGAAATGGGAATCAACCTGCGCCAAGCAGCCACCCGCGTCTTTTCCAATGCTTCCGGTTCCTATTCATCTAACGTCAACTTAGCGGTAGAAAACAGCACTTGGGAAACCGAAGCCGAGTTGCAGGAAATGTACTTAACCCGCAAATCCTTCGCCTTTTCTTCCGACAATCCCGGAACAATGGAACAAGACAGGCAGATTTTTGAATCATCCTTAAAAACTGCGGAAGTCACCTTCCAAAACTTAGATTCTGCGGAAATTTCGCTAACCGACGTGTCGCACTATTTCGACTCCGATCCGACTAAATTGATCGGCAGTTTGCGCGCCGATGGCAAGAAACCAACATCCTTCGTTGCTGATACAACAACAGCCAACGCGCAGGTACGGACGCTATCAGAAACCGTGCGTTTAGATTCGCGAACTAAGCTGTTGAATCCGAAGTGGTACGAGGGGATGTTATCCCACGGTTATGAAGGCGTGCGGGAGATTTCTAAGCGTCTGGTGAATACGACTGGATGGAGTGCGACTGCGGGCGCGGTGGATAATTGGGTGTATGAGGATGTGAACGGTACGTTTATCCAAGATGAGGAGATGCAGAAGCGTTTGCTGAATCTGAATCCTCACTCATTCCGCAAGATTGTCAGCACTTTGCTTGAGGTGAATGGCCGGGGTTATTGGGAGACTTCGGAGAGTAATTTGGACAGGTTGCGTGAGTTGTATCAGGAGGTGGAAGATCGAATTGAGGGGGTAGAATAGGATAGTTTGGGGCAGGCCCAAAAGCCTGCCCTACATTTTAGTTTTATTTGAGGTATACAAAATGACTGTCATCAGTCATCGAATGACTTGAATATTGTACTTTTTAACCATTTGGGCATAGACCATTCATCTTGCCAAAGTATGTTATGTTTTTTGCTGTAATAGGTCAATCCTAGTTTAGACCAATACTTTCTCATAATGAGTTGGCCTTTAGTTTTAGAGTATTTACCTTCTAAATCATTCATAGGTATAGGATGACAACTTACAACTTCTCCTCTAGCGAATAGTTCTAAGAACAACGCTAATGCTTGAAGAGCATATCCATGTCCTCTAAACTGAGGTTCAATAAAAATATGATCTATATAGAAGAGATATCTGCTACCAGAAATTTTTTGATAATTCGTTTTATTATCTAATAAAAAATTAGCCATATGAAATAAATCCGAATCAAGGTTATCTGCAAAACTCACTAATGTTCTGGGCGAATAAGCTAAATCAAATCTGTGTGCTAGTATATAGCCTAATTCTATATCTTTTTCTTCGTCAGTGTCTTCATCATAAAAATCTGTTTTAATAGGTGTATTGAAAGGTGTTATTAATAAGTCATGCTTATTAACAATATAAGCAGTTGGTTCAAGTTGAAAATACATAACAGTAAATTAAATAGAAGATTAGGTTTTAGGTAAAGAAAGTAAGGATGATTATAGCAGGTCGATCAAGGTTTCGCAAGCTTGTACGATCGCGATCGTCTTTGCCTGCATCGCCCCTCCGCTTTCCCCGATCGGACTTTGGGGAGTATTCTCGAAGAAAGTGGTGTTTGTTCCAGTCTCAAGTAGTCTTGGCGATCGCAAGATTAGCTCACCTTATTGACATTGATATCACATTATGATATCATAAAGTAAATTATAATAATAAATAAATTTTTTATGAAACTAAATAATAAACATCGTAAGATTTTAGAATCAATTTTTACAGATCCTATACCAGCTAATATTAATTGGCAAGATATTGAAAATTTATTTACAGCACTGGGTGCTACTGTTACTCAAGGTTCAGGTTCGCGGGTTCGCATTTTATTAAATGAGGTTAAAGCTGTATTTCATGAACCACATCCTCAAAAAGAAACAGATAAAGGAGCAGTTAAATCTGTCAGGGAATTTTTGATAAAAGCGGGGGTTGAACCATAATGACTTAGCTGTTAACGGGAAAATCCTTGTTGATTACCCAAATCAACAAGGGTATTAGCATAAAATTTATAATCCACAAGTTTCACTTATTGAAAGAGGAAAAATTAACAGCCATGATGACTTACAAAGGTTACAGTGCTAGCATTGAAGTAGATTTAGAAGCCGAAATTCTTTTCGGGCGAGTGCTTGATATTAATGACGTAGTGACTTTCAAAGCACAAACTATTGAAGAAGCTCGCCAAGAATTCCAAAACTCGATCGATGATTATCTAGAGTTTTGCAAAGAATTAGGACAGGAACCGGATAAACCCTTTTCAGGTAAACTTCCCTTCCGCACTACTCCCGAACATCATCGCAAAATCTTTATTGCTGCCAAAAAAGCTGGGAAAAGTATTAACAACTGGATGGATGAGGTTTTGATTAAGGCGGCAGAGCAAGCAATTAACACTTAATTAGCTTATGATAATTAAATTAGCTCCATTAACGAGGTAAACTATGTCACTAACTGCAACCGAATATAAATATGTAGAATTAGATGAGAAGAATACGCCTATCATCACAGGGACTACGATGAAAGTAGTTGAATTAATGAATTCGGTAAAAGCTTACAGCTTGAGTCCTGAAGAATTACTGGAAAGCTATCCTCACCTAACTTTGAGTAAAATTTACTCTGCTTTAGCCTACTATTGGGATCATAAACAAGAGCTTGATGCAGATATGCAGCGCCGATTCGAGTATGCGGAAAAGTTGCGATTAGAAGCGGGTGAATCTCCTTTGGCTAAAAAACTCCGCGCCCAAGGACTAATTAAATGACTATAGCTTTGTACATGGATGAGAATGTGCCTTTACCGATTGCAAATGGACTTAGACAAAGAGATGTAGATGTTTTGAGAGCTCAAGAAGATAACCATCAAAACACCCCAGACCATATTATACTCGATCGCGCAACGGATCTTCAGCGCGTTGTTTTTACACAAGACGAAGATTTTTTAGCCATAGCTAACAGCCGCCAGCAAGAAGCAGTAAATTTTGCTGGCGTTATCTATGCCCATCAACAAAATGTAACTTTTGGTGATTGTATTCGTGACTTGGAAATTGTTGCTAAGGTTAGCGAACCTGAAGATTTAGTTAACCGCGTTCAGTACCTACCTTTATAACCAACCCTTATGTATGCTCAACAACTAGAATTATTCGATCTATTCAATCCAACTTCTACAAATACCCGATCGCAATTAACGTTCGTAGACTTATTTGCTGGGATTGGTGGCTTTAGAATCCCTCTCGAAGAATTAGGCTGTAAATGCTTAGGCTATTCAGAAATTGATAAAAAAGCCATTCAAGTTTATCGAGATAATTTTATTAAAGATGCCAATTCAGATGAAGTATATTTAGGAGATATTACCAATCTAAATCAATTGCCTTTTCCGATAGATGTATTAGTCGGTGGTGTTCCCTGTCAACCTTGGTCGATTGCAGGTAAAATGCAAGGTTTGGACGACCCAAGAGGCAAGTTATGGACAGATGTATTTAGGGTAGTAACAGCTAATCGTCCCAAAGCTTTTATATTTGAAAATGTCAAAGGCTTGACAGAACCAAGAAATATAGAAAGCTTGAAATACATAATTGATAATTTAACATCATCTGGTTATGTTGTCAAATACGAAGTGCTAAATTCCTATGATTTTGGATTACCGCAAGATAGAGATAGAATGTTTATAGTTGGCATTAGGAATGATCTAGAAAGATGCTGGGGATTGACATTTCCCAAACCAATCGATCGCGCGAGCAAGCTTTATGATGTGATACCAGGGATTCAGCGTAGCAATTTTAGGAAGCAAAAATTTTCACCAACCGTTTTATTTGATGGCAAAATACCCGGTTCCAGAGGCAGATTTCAAAAGCTAGATGAATTAAATGACTTTTTCTTATTTACTGATATTAGAGATGGACATACTGCAATTCATTCTTGGGATTTAATCGAAACAACTAGCAGGGAAAAATTAATTTGTCAAACGATTATGAAAAATCGGAGAAAAAATATTTATGGAGAAAAAGACGGTAATCCTTTGGAATTTAAAGTGTTAGCAACACTAATTCCTGAGTTGAAACAAACAGAAATTGATAACTTAGTTGACAAGGAAATTTTGCGAAATGTAGATGAGAAAGGCTATGATTTTGTGAATTCTAAAATATCTTCAGGGATTAACGGCATTTCTAAAATTTTCTTACCTCATGCAGAGGCGATCGCAACTTTAACTGCAACTGGAACTAGAGACTTTGTAGCAACAATCTCGATTGAATGTCAAGAGCCCGCAGCATACAAGGAAACATTTATTCGGGAAATTTATGAAAAGAAAAACTTTCAACCTCTAACTGCACAGGATTACGCAAAATTGCAAGGATTTCCCGAATGGTTCAAGATTGATGACAATGAAAATACAGCCAAACATCAATTGGGTAATGCTGTATCAATTCCTGTGGTTTACCATTTAGCCAAAGCATTACTCGAAATTATTTTGTAATTGTGACTTAAAATATGGCAGCTATTAGCACAAAACAACGAGAAATAATTAACAGAAACCCGATCGACCTTTTTGAGTGAGGTAAAATCCCCTAATGAAGTACGAAGTCATCATCTACTGGAGTGAGGAAGACCAGACATTTATTGCAGAAGTACCTGAATTGCCGGGATGTGCTGCTGATGGGGAAAATTATCAAGAAGCAGTGCAGAATCTAGAGATTATTATGCAGGAGTGGATAGAAACGGCTAACGCACTGGGTCGCCCTATTCCACAACCGAAAGGTCGATCGATGTTTGCGTACTTGAAATAGCATCACAGGCGATCGCCCTTTATGCTATCCTCTAAGTAAATACGCTTTGTATATACAATTTTCTGCCGTTTGAATATGACTATCTCGCCCAAACGACTTGAAGAATTAGAGAATATTCCAGAATCTGCGATCAATACCTCTGATATTCCTGAGTTAGATGCGAGTTTTTGGGAAACAGCTAAACTGGTAAAACCGCTAACAAAACAAGCTATTTCTTTAAGAGTCGATAGCGATGTATTAGATTGGTTTAAAAGTCAAGGAAAAGGTTATCAATCTCTGATGAATGCTGTGCTGCGCTCTTATGTTGAACACCACGTAAAAAGCAGTGAATAAATGTGGATTATCCTCTGGATCATGCTGTATCAATTCCTGTGGTTTACCATTTAGCAAAAGCATTACTTACGAAGCACGATCGCCCTCACAACTCACTCAATAATGCTACAATCCTTAATAAAGGTCGTTTAGCCACGATAAAATACCGCTATGACTACCCTCACCCTCAACCTAAACCCCATTATCAAGCTGACAGACGAGCAGTTTTTTCAACTCTGTCAGGAGAATGAAAATATTAGATTGGAACGCACGGCTAAGGGAGAATTAATTATCATGTCACCAGCAGGAGGAGAAACTGGAAGCAGCAATGCAGGATTAACGGCACAGATTTGGATTTGGAATCAGCAAAAAAAACTGGGTAAAGTGTTTGACTCTTCAACAGGTTTTAAACTTCCTAATAATGCAAATAGAGCGCCTGACGCTTCTTGGGTAAAATTAGAACGCTGGGATGCTTTGACTCCCGAACAACAAAAGAAATTCCCCCCAATTTGTCCTGATTTCGTCGTCGAGTTAATGTCTCCCAGTGATAGTTTGAAAGAAACTCAGGATAAGATGAAAGAGTATCGAGATAATGGTGCTGTTTTAGGTTGGTTAATTAATCGCAAGTCTCGACAAGTAGAAATTTATCGTCCGAATCAAGAAGTTGAAGTGTTAGAATCTCCAGTCACTGTATCAGGTGAAGATGTTCTCCCCGGATTTGTGCTGAATCTTGAGTCGATTTGGTAAAGTGCGATCGCACCTGTCCAATGTTCAATAGAGTAAAATAGAGTTAAAGTTCTCGTGGAGTATTGGCAATGGTTCAAACCCTGACGTACAGTAAAGAAGAGCTTGCAGGTTCTCACCTCGTTTTACATGATATCAGTTGGGAAACCTACGAACACTTGTTAGAAATATTTGCGGAACGTTCAACGCCGCGCATGACTTACTATCAGGGAACTTTAGAACTCATGGTACCTTTACCAGAACATGAGAGGTATAGCTGGACTCTCGGGCGGCTAATTGTAGCACTTTCTGAGGAAATTGGGATTGAAATTATCGGATTAAAATCATCTACTTGGCGTTCGGAACCGAAAAAAGCTGGCAACGAAGCTGATGAATGTTTTTATATCCAAAATGAAGCTTTAATGCGGGGAAAGTTAACTATCGATCTCAAAAATGACCCGCCGCCAGACTTAGTTGTGGAAATGGATTTGACTAGCTCATCTATTAATAAAATGGCGGTTTATGCGGAACTTAAAGTGCCGGAAGTTTGGATTTGGAAGAAAGGAAAACTAATAATTAACATTTTAACTGATACGGGTTATGCCGAGTCGGAAACGAGTTTGGCATTTGCCTCGTTTCCTGTCAAAGAACTCGCACAGTTTATGAATTTAGACTCAGAAAAGGGAGAGAATGCGAGAATTAGAGAGTTTAGAGAGTGGGTACGATCGCGCTTACAGAATCAGCTACCCTAGGGAAACGGTAGTGCCACCTCCGGCGCGAGCACGGATACGAACACGGCATAATACCCGGCGGTTGAAACCGCGTCTATACAGACAAAACCCGCCTCCGCGGGTTGAAGAAGACCGGGCAGTTGAAATTATCTTATTTTCTTCAGTCCGCGGAGGCGGACTTCGTTTGTGTAGACGCGGTTTCAACCGCCGTTTCATCTTTGCACATACTGTTTCATCACGGGATTCAAACTAAACAAAGTTATCTTTTCATCTTCTATTGCATCCAATAAAAACCGATTTCCCAGAGATCGCACTGCATTGACTATTTCTGACGGGGAAAATGGTATTTTGTTGAAAAATTGCGACACACCAACGGGTTCAGGTTGATTAGCCAGGTGAATCATCACTGCCAACTCTGCCGGAGTCAAACGCCCAAAAGGTTGAGATAATTGAAATTGCAGCGATTCATCTAAAATCGGCATTTCGCACTGCAAAAACTCCGCAACTCTCCCCCCAAATAACTCTCGAATCAGGGTTGCAGTCAACTCCAACCACAGAGGATTGCCTTGATAAATATCAATCAAAGTTTCCCATGTTTCCTCATCGGATAACTTTTGGGAGTTCAAAATCTCTTTAGCTGCTACTCCTAAACTTCCCAATACAAAACATCGCACGGGACGATTATCTTTTGATAATCTGGCAATTTCTCTGGGTTTTTCCCAACTATTCAATATCAAACAACTTTGATGACAAACTTCGGCAATAAGTTTAAAAAATAACTGATAATCTTCATATCCAGTTTTATATTGTCCCGCGAGTTGTCCGCTGCTAAAAAGCATCTGTACGTCATCGAGGACAATCAGACATCGATATTTTCGCAGGTAATCGAGGAGTTGGGAAATTTTGGTTTCGATGTTTTGGGGAATTTCGGATGGTTGGGAAAAGATTTGCAGCAGGTTGGTGAGGGTTGCGTCTAGGGTTGGGGAAAAGCGGAGGCTGCGATAGATGACGTAATCGAATTGGGTTTTGATGCGATCGATTAGGCTTAGGGAGAGGGTTGTTTTGCCGATTCCGCTGATTCCGAGGAGTGCAATGAGGCGTGTGCGATCGCGCGTTATCCTGTTTTCGAGGGTGGAGAGTTCAGAAGTGCGATCGAAAAAGGTGAATATTTCCGGTGCGTCGCCTAAGTCTATGTGGAGTTGTTTAGGAGTTTGTGGGGAGTTTTGGGAATTTGTTGGACTTCTCGCCCTTTCTTGGCAAATATTGACGTTATTAATTTCTACAAAATTCTTGCCTATAGGTGATGAAATATTGTAAATTTTACCACTATCTAATATTGCTCGAAAATTTCTTTTAGTAATATCTTCTCCGAATCCCTCTGAGAGTATTTTCCATAATTCCGAACCAATATCTCTGGTATGACCTTCGCTGGAATGAGTCTCTTCAGCAATTTGTGGGTATGTCCGACCTTGGAATGTCCCTTCAAGGATAGCTTTTTGCAGATAGTCTATATGTTCTCCCGTCTTCGCGAAGATTAGTTCGTCGGCGAGTTTTAAGACTTCTGCGATGTCCATAAGTCAGTCGTGTGCTGGGATTTGTCGTATTATATCCGATCTTTCCGACATTTCCGACAAGATTCCGACATTTCCGATCTGCTTGTCTGAGGAAAGTCCCGACATTACCGATATACAAGAGTTACCTTTTGCTAGACAATATATACAAATACTTAATAATTCTTCATTATTCCTCTAATTGGTCAAGTATGAATACTTATACAGTCATCATGCTAGGGCCACGCGGCTCAGGCAAAACGGTATTTTTAGCTAGTATGTACAATCAGTTATGTACCCAAGGGGAAGGAGGCTTTTTTCTGGAGCTTGAAAGTGTAGAAAAAAGCAAACAATTACACGATATTTATACACAAATAGCTTTTGAAGAAAAGTGGCCACTTGGAACACGACGCAGCGAAGTATCAGAATGGACTTTCACTTGTCGCGTACAAACGAAGGATCTGCCTATCTATCCAGCTTGCAAGTTCACCTATTTAGATTATGCAGGTGGTTTGTTAACTGACCAGACAGACGAAGATGATCCGAAATTTGATGAGCAAGTCAAGAAAGCAGATGCTTTACTTGGCTTGCTGGATGGTCAAAGACTTTGTGCGTTGATGCAAAATGAAAAACTAGGCCAAAAGTGGGCAGTCAACGAGCTACCTAGAATTCTCAGCATCATGCAAAAAACTGGCAAACCGATCCATTTTATAATCAGCAAGTGGGATATTGTAGAAAAGAAATACACCCTCGAACAGATACGGGATTGTTTGCTGAAAGAAATTCCACATTTTAAAAATTTAGTCTTTAATTATAACAAGGCTGGAAAACCAATTAGATTAATTCCTGTGAGTGCAGTGGGTAAAGACTTTGTTACTATGAAACCAGATGGCAGTATGGAAAAAAATCTGAACATATTGCCCCAACCCTTTCAAGTAGAAATTCCTTTAGCTTGCATCCTGCCCGATTTAATTCAAGCTGATTGCAAAGAGGCCATAGACAAAATGAGAGAAGAACTTAACAGTCCGATCGAAGTTAAGGCAAATCTAAAATGGTGGGAGCAAGTGGGTCAAGTTGTTGGCGGAGGGCTAAAAGCAGCGCAAGACATCCTACCTATCCTAGGGGACTTATTCCTACCTAGAAAATATACAGCCTTGCAGGATGTAGTCCTAAAGATGGTTGAATTTGCTAGTGAATATGCGGAAGCACCAGCCAAGCAAAAGCAAGAAGCAGCAGATAGAAGATCCGAAGAATTAAGTAAGGAACGAGAAGAATTATTTAAGAAAGTAGAGGATGAAGAAACGGCTTTCAAATACGCTCTTAATTGTTTCCTATCTGTTCAAAATGACCTTTATCGCAAATTTCCAGAATCAGATTTAAAATTGCCATGAAAAATACTACAGCTTGGAGTTTTTTGGTTGGTTGTAATCAGTCTCTTGACTACCGAACAGTGGTCGCCCCAAATTTCATGTGTGAGTCTGGTATAGCTGGTTTACTTGCTAGAGTAACAGAAGGAGACTTGACGGAAAAAGGAACAGCATTCTACCGAGAAATTCATAACTCTAAAGTCGGAGATATAACTTTGATTTTCCGAGTAATAGAGGCAATAGCAGAAGATACTGGCATTTCAGGTAACGGCGTTCTCAAAGACCTTTTTGGTAGAGAAATTTATTTAATAGAAGGCATCGCTCTAAAAGGAATAGTGCCAAATATTGTGACGACTGCGAACAATCTGGAAGAAGCTCACAAGCGGGTTTTAGGAGATTATAGTAAGTTTTGGGAGGCTGAGGATTCGGTTTCTGCTGTTGCTTCAGACTCTTTTACATTGCAGATCAAAGGAGAAGAAACGGGTTTAAAATATAACAAACTTAAGCCTTACGTCGCAGGTAATAAGGTTGCAGCTACTAAGTGGGAGCGCCTGTATCCAGAACCACAACGTTTTGAAGGTGCAATTCACTCTATTGCAATTTTTCCAGATGGAAAAAATATTGCTATCCGATATGGCGATCGCAAAATTGTTGTTTGGAGTGTGCAGGACAAACAAGAACTCTATTCCTTGTCAAATTTAAGGGGGCTGACAGGAGGGTATCCCACTCCGATCGCGATCGACCCCACAGGGCATTTCCTTACAACTGCTATGATTGAGAACATCGATCAAAATAAAGTCAAAGTGTGGGACTTGGATGCAAGGGAACATAAAGATATAGGAAACTTAGGAATAGGTTTGGCTCATAGAGTTACATCAGTAGCCTTTACCCCCGATAGTAAAACAGTTATTATTGGGAGTGCTGATAGTAGGATTAAGTTGTTAGATGCTAGAGCAGAAGGGCTAGAAATTGGTACACTGTCAAGCCATGCTGGGCAGGTAAAATGTCTGGCTGTTGATTTGAATAATTGGTTTCTTGCTAGTGGGGACAGCAAGGGAGAAGTTAGACTCTGGAATTTACGAACTCACAAACAAGTTATACTTATTCAAGGACATTCACTGCCTGTTAATTCACTAGCTTTTAGTCCAGACGGTCAAACGCTTCTTAGTGGAAGTGATGACCACACAATCAAGTTTTGGAATGTAAAAACAGGCGATAATTCTAATGTTTTGGAATTCGATTATGACATTACATCAGTAGTTTTTAGCTCTGATGGGAATTTGTTTGCAACTGGAGACTACGGCGGTAATATCCAAATTTGGGATTTCCAAAGTAAGAAAGATATTTTTAAGGAGCGCGTACATTCCGCAGCAGTTACTTCAGTAGTTTTCAGTCCCGACGGGCGTACTCTGATTAGTGGCAGTAAGGATAGTACAATTGCAGTGTGGCAGCAAAAATAGGCTATACTTTCAGTTCATCATTAAAGTAGTACATCAGAATAGCAATTTAGTATCGAGAGAAGTGAGTGAAGCGCAGCTATCCCGTAGGGAATCGCCCTTATCTTCCTAAAGTGCGATCGCCTTCATGCCGAGTTTTTGATGAACTTCCACAGGTTCAAGACTGTTTTCTCCTGATTGTTTACGCTTCATTGACTCTAACAATTTCAGCTTAACTTCTTCCTTAACTTCTAAACCTGCATCAGCATCGCCCAAATATTCTTCTAAACACTGTTCAACGGTATGTCGAATCAAGTCCCGCAGTTGCTCAACTGTCATATCTTTGACTTGCATCTTAATCTCCTAGTCTGTGGGATTATCAATAAATAATAGCAACTTTAGTACAGTTGTCTCTGTAACTGAGCTATCCATTTCATGAATTTCGTTCCCGATCGACATATTCTTGAGCATCAATCCCATGCCAAATTTCCTTACCCAAACCTGATAATTCTAAAATACTGCGCTTGGGTGATAGAATCACCCGTTGACGAATATGTGTAAACAATTCAGAGATGAGTCGCATTTGCTCATCTGGTGCAAGTTTGAGAACCTGATTCAGTACCGTGCTGTAAGTAGACATAGACTCTGCATTAAGATTTTTGGGCTGATTGTCATTATAGCAATTTAGGATCGAGGGGACTGCGCGCGATCGCAGCTATCCCGTAGGAAATCGCCCTTATCTTCCCTGCATTGCGCCCTAATACACTTCACGACGATGAGCAATAACAGTCACAACCACCCGCTTTTGCTCCTCATCAATGTCATAAACAACCCGATAATCTCCAACGCGATAGCGATAGTATCCAGCTAAGTCGCCTTTGAATTGCTTAATATTTGGATGACTGCGAGGGTCAGTTTTCAACATTTCAAAACATCGATCTAGCTTGCGTTGTAAAGAAGCTGATGCTTCTTCAAAAAACTCCTGAGCATCAAAGCTAAGAACCACTGAATAAAAATTCAGATTTTCATCAGTATTTTCGTTTGAGTTGCTCAACGGTCGTCACCTTACCTGCTGCTACATCCTTTTTGGCTTTATTAAATGCTTCAACAAAGCCTGGAATTTTCAATAATTCCACCGTAGCTTCATTGCTTTCACGTTCTGCTAAATAAGCTAAAAAATCAGCCACAACGAGCAGCCGTTCAGGAGATAAGCTATCTATCGATTGCTTAAGGTTCTGGCGAAGTTCTTGAGTTTTCATAGTTCATAGCTATTGAAAATTATTAGAGCTACTTGCCTGATTATACCAGATAGTCTGAAATTCACCAAAGTGCGATCGCCCTTTTATTCCAAGACCAAACTAATTAACTCCCTATCTCAGAGGTTTTCTGAACCGATGTCCATCAGGTTCTACAACGACAAATGACCCTTTTAGTTCTACTTCAGAGTAATTTTCTATAACTCCTGCTAGTTCCTTGTGAACTTCATTTACCATTTTAGGTAAGACTCGAAGGTAAATTACACCTGTTCCGATCGCCCTCACAAAAACAAGATTTCCGTAATCTCTGTCTCGCGTAACCAGGATGCGATTTTCTGCTTGGGCTATTCTCAGTATTTCTTCATCACTTGCTTGCGCTAAACCCATTTGAGCAACAACAATTACATCATGTCCTGCATCAATCAAAAACTTTATGGTAACAGCATACACATCTTGATCAATCAGAAATTTCATAATTTAAGCTAATGCCAAATGCACATCGACCGCCGCCACCAGTGCGATCGCATAACGCAAACACGCCCGAATATCATCCATTTCCAGATCGGGATAGTAGTCTCGGATAATTTCTCCAAAAGAAAGCCCTTCATTTAGTAATTCGAGAACGCTCTGTACAGTAATGCGCGTACCCACTATGCAAGGCTTACCGAAGTGAATTTGAGGGTTGACGGAGATTCTGTCCATTTTGACCACAGAGCTATATGTCTCTTCTATTTTAAGTCATCAGATAGGCGATCGCAACTTGTCTCTTTTCACCAGCGAGCCGATCGCCATTTTTTCCCAAAAGTGCGATATTATTCATCCCTACCAGGGAAGTGGACGATCTTGACGCAATTCTCGCTGCCATTCCACAGGATCGATAATATCAGCAAAGACATTACTTGCTGCAATTTTTTCCAATATTTCAACTATTCTCTGACGGCGAAGCTCAGCACTTAAAGTCGATCGCTCTTCTTGCAAAGTAACGTAAACTTTGACAGGCTCATCGCCCTGTTTTGGAACCTCATTAGCCCATTCTAAAAGGTTTCCCTTCAATATAGCCTCAAATATTCGCTGCATAGCTAATATCAACTATTCTTTATTTTTATTATTATAGCTCTTGATGACTGCCTCGCCCCTTTTCTTTCCTCTCTTACTCATCCCATTCTGCTCTAAGTTGCAACTGGAATTCCAAAGCATCCACACGATACGGCAAAAAACCGCGCCATCTCTTTAAATTTTTCCTGGACAATCTTTCACTGCTACCCTGAATATGGGTTGTTAGGCGATCGCGCATCAAAGCTGACAATACTTCTAAAAGCTGCTGTTGCTCGTCAGGAGTGAGACTTTGAGCCTGACTCAGTACCTCGCTATAAGTAGACATAGGCTTTATGTTGAGATTTTTTGGCTGATTGTTATTATAGCAATTTAGGAGCTAGGGAAGCGCGATCGCCTTTATCTTTCCAAAGTGCGATATTATTCATCCCTACCAGGAAGTGGACGATCTTGACGCAACTCTCGCTGCCATTCCACCGGATCGCTAATATCCTCAAAGACATTACTTGCTGCAATTTTTTCTACCAACAGCTTCAATTTGAGTTCTTGGGAGGATATCCCCCGATCGCGACCAGCTTTATAATCTTGCCAAGCAGCTTCACTCTCTGCTATTTCTTCTGCTGAAATCACTTCATCATCTTCTGCAACTTCTTCTCGTAACTGAATCATTTTTTTCAAGTCTTCTAATAACCGCAGTTGGTCTGCAAGCGTGAGGCTTTTAACTTGATTCAGTACCTTGCTATAAGTAAACATAGACTTGGTTGTAAGAGTTTTTGCTTGCTCTCTATTATATCTCAATTTACAATTCTGGGAAATGCGATCGCCCTTTTATTCCCAAAGTGCGATCGCTCTTATACTATCTTGCACAATTTGTTGGCTGCTGCGAATTCACCTCAAAGGCGATCGCAAACTCCACTTGCGGCAGCAATCTTTTGATAATCCGCAAGTGTTCCTCGCCGTCGTTTCGGCGGCGAAAACGCGCCACAGTCAGGCGTTGCAGGTTGGGCAGGTGACGGTAAATCACCCACGGGTAAAGTTGTTGTTTGTAGTTCATCCTAGTTCTGCCATAGATTGCGGGCAAAATGAGACACTAGAAAGGCAGGGCTGATTTCCCGTACTCTGCCCTTTTGCTGTCTATATAGACATAGTGTCTGGACAAAATTGTCTTGTCAAGCGGTCTAGACACAATGTCAGATTTTGTAATGACAAAGCGAAGACAACCTCAAGAAGAAGCTGGCGAATCACTGCTTAAAAAACTGAGAGATGAGTTAGGAATGTCCCAAGAAGAATTTGCTCGGCAAATTGGGACATCGGTACGGACTGTGAGTCGCTCTTAAGCCGGAGATAACGTGCCGACATTCACAATTGCCCAAATGAAAGCTTTGGCAAATTTTTTGCGATCGCGTGGGTTAACTCTTGATGACTTGCCCGATCGCTTTGGCCCGCCTGAGTGAGGAGGTGAGAAAAATAGGATACGATCGCCCTCGATTTGCCTTCGATCGAACGAAAGAGGAGTATTTTCGCAGAGCGATCGCCCTTGATACTATATTATAAATAGATGGGAATATTGAGCCATGAATAACGTCAATTATGCTGGAATTAGCGATCGCAAATTAAAGCGATACATTCTCACCTACAGAGACGATCGCAAAGCTTTCTATGCCTATGTAGTGACTTTCAAAGCACAAACTATCGAGGAAGTTCGCCAATAATTTCCAAGTTCGATCGACGATGATAGAATTTTAGTCCGCTTGTGAGGCTGCTGCACCATTTTCAAAGTTAAACTCATTTTCAATTGATTCAAAAAATTGCGAAATCTGCTCAGTCGATGTGATGTGATAAACATTTTTGGTACTTCGTGCCCGATCGATATATTCGCGATATTTTGGGTTCAAATATTTGTCGCACAACCAAAGCACGCGGTAACTGGTAAGCGAACTCTTTAATATTGGGGTGTTTTCCGGCCAGCCTGCGGGTGGTTTAAAGTAACCCGACATCAGTCTTTTAGTCACCCACCAGAAATGCACGTATAGCGGTAGATCGATAAAAACCAGGGTATCCGCCTCATCAAGTCGCAGCCAGAGGGTTTCTATGCAACCAAACCCGTCAATAACCCATCTGTCAGTCTGCAAAATTTCTTGATGGGCGCGCTTAAAATCTTCCTTTGGAACCTCAGCGCCGCCCGATCGATATTGAATCTTGTCTAAGATGTGAAGGGGCAATCCAGTGATGTCCGATAATCTCTTGCTGAGAGTGGATTTACCGCCTCCGGTGTTGCCAAATACTGCTACTTTTTGCATAGCTACTCCTGCGCCCGAGTTCAAGTTTAATTTTAGCCGATCGACTTTGCGAACAAGTCCAGAGCGCGATCGACTTTTCGATACCGCTGCATTCTACAATAATTGAAAATGGTATGATTCCCCGGGTTCCGGCTGCTAGCGGCGAGGTGCGTACATAATCACCAAAACGCCCAGCAATGCAATCCACCCTCCTAGTAAATCGTATTTATCAGGAGCAACGCGATCGACAATCGGGCCTATACAAAAAGCAACAAAGATTGCATCTTATCTCCGATCGAATGTCTTGCTGCTAACATTAAATCATTGATTTTTCCAGGGATTACTGCGATGGCTAAGTCTAAAACTTACATTGGCAAATTAAAACCTCGATATTCCTTCATGCTGAACCCGTATAGCGATATCCGGTTGAGCAAATGTCCGAAGTGTGAAAAACTGACACATCTGCGGAAATTTGCTTTGTTTATCTGGATTGAGGGCCTGGGCCCACTCATACAGGGAAAAACCTGTCGCTACTGCTCTAAATGCGAGTTAATTATGGCGCATCAAGATGAATTGGAGGCAGAATTGATATTAGGCTTGCAGAAAATCGCACCGCAGGCGATCGGAAATGACTATTTTGTTGTCGGAACCTTCGATAAAAAGGTGTGGCAGGGCGGACTCAAAAATGAAGAGAATTATTTGAACTCGGAAATGTTCAACTATTTGGCTGATTTCAAAACAATGCTGGATTTGGAGGTTGAACCGGGAGGTTGGTATCTAGAGTAGGTATTCGATTTGGGGAGTTGCTGGTGCGATCGTAGGGAATCGTCTCTTATAATTAAAGACTTAGCATTTTATTTTTGAGCAGGTACGTTGTTGCGCTTCAGCGCTCTTTTTGGGATATTGGAAAGAGCGCTAAAGCGCAACAACGTACCTGGACTTAATAGTTGTAGCAGCGAGAGTTATTACTGGCGACGCACATTATATTTAGAAAATCAATGGGGTAGGCACGCACCATCCACTACCCCTACAAATTGATTTAAATCATTTAGGATTGCTATATAACTTTGCTTTTTCGCCAACGATCGCAGCGATGGGAACCGCATAATGAATTGCATCGCCTCGAAAATGTACGCCAATCCCCAGACTGTCAACACCAATATCTTCTCTAAAAAGTTGTCGCAGCTTATCGTCATCGCCGGGGTTGGGGAAAGAAGCAGCTAACTGCTGTTCTAGCTCCAATTCTACCTTATAAAATGCTAATTTGACATTTTGCAGATTCGCATCTGCGACTAATTTCGGCAACTCTTCCAGAGTCAAGGCGCGAGTATGAGATGGATCGCGCAGCTTCTCAATATAGTTGTAAGCATCAACTTTTTCCGGTGGCATTGCCACATCAGCAATCAAAATGCGATCGCCCGCGCGACACACCCGAACCATCTCCGACAGCACAACATCGGGCTGCAAGAAGTGATGGAAAGCGTAACGACTCAGCACAATGGAAAAACTATCATCGGGAAACGGTAGCGTTTCGATATCGCCTTGCAGCCACGAGAGATTAGTCAAGTTTTTTTGCTCTGCCAAAATCTGGGCTTGTTCTAGCATTGCCGGTGTTAAATCGATGCCCGTAACGCGATTGGAAACTGCCGCAAAAGCACAAGCCACAATACCCGGGCCGCAAGCCACATCTAGAACTGTATCCTTGTCAGATATGCTTGCCATCTTCATCAGTAAATCGAGAGATTCTTGATTTGTGTGGCCGTACAAGTTAGAGAATGGTACAGCTTGACGGGTGAACTGGTCGATGATGGATTCGTGATATGCGGTCATAGTTAAATTCTGTCATTTTTTCTGACTAGCGGGTATAGTAGGAGTGACTTTTGCCACTCCTACAAAATTTATCTTATCCTTGTGGATTTTGTAATACACCACCTGCGAGAGCAGTTAAAATCGCCACGCCAAAGGCCAGCCGGTACCACACAAACACCCACGTATTCTGAGTTTGCAGGAACTTCATCAGCCAGGCGATCGAAATATAGGAAAAAATAAAAGCTGAAATTGTTCCGACTATCAAAGCTACAACTCCAGCGTCGCTGGCGCCTTCACCCAAAGCACTTTTCAATTCGACTAAACCAGCCAGAGTAATTGCCGGAATTCCTAACAAGAAAGAAAATCGGGCGGCGGCGGCTCTTTGCAATCCGAGGAACAATCCTGCTGTTAGGGTAGAACCCGATCGCGAAACACCAGGAATTATTGCCATTGCTTGAGCTAATCCCATTAAAATACCATCTTTGATATCTAATTTTTCGTAATCCCGTTCGCGCTTGCCAGTTTTTTCGGCGATCGCTAACAGCAGCGACATCACGATCGAAGCAATCGCGATCGCTCCCAAACTCCGCAGCGGTGATTTATCAAAATCTGGCACCAATATCTTGATTAACAATCCAAAAAATATAATTGGTATAGTTCCCAAACCAATCCCCAGCGCCATCCGAAACTCTTGGGATTCGTAGTCTGAGCGCCTAATAGCTTTAAATCCACCAATAGCTATATTTGTTAAGTCTTTCCAAAAATACCACAGCACTGCCACAATGCTGCCTAATTGAATGACAGCAGTATAAGCAACACCCGGATCGGCCCAGCCGAGGGCTAAAGGCACGACTTTTAAATGAGCGCTGCTGCTAATTGGCAAAAATTCCGTTAATCCTTGGACAATGCCTAAAACAATAGCCTGTAAGATATTAATTTGAGCTGGCCCGGAAGCCTCAGCAACGGGCGTTTGCGCGAATAAGTGAAGCAAAGCAATCATCATTTGTTGTCAGTTCCTAGTTGTCAGTTTCTATCTGTCAGTCACCAGCGATCGGTTGATATCAAATCCCGTGGATTGTACGGGATATCTGTAGGAACGCGGCAGTACCAAAGGAGTGTCAACTTAAGACTCAAACGTAGTCAGAGATTGCTGTTTGACTATAAAACTCAGATCCCCCCTAGCCCCCCTTCTTAAGGGGGGGACAAGAAATTACTCAAAGTCCCCCTTTTTAAGGGGGATTTAGGGGGATCTAGACTCGACTAAAAGCGAGATTTATCAAGGGTTTTAGTCTTAAGTTGAAACCAATGGGCAGTACCGTATCCCTACCCATAGTGTTGTCGATCGCCAATAAAAGCAGATTAAAATAGTTTGTCAAAAACCAATTTAACCTACTCAACTGTAAATACAGGCATTTGCTGATAAACTTAATAATGTTTTGCACGCTTTTTCGCCACTTTACAGCAACTGCCAACCACCTATGATATTTTCTGATTCCCAAAAATTAATTTTGATTGCAGCTTCAGGCAAACGCTGGCTGCGGCGAATCGTGTCTGCTAGTCTTTTAACTGTGGCGATCGCACTTAGCTTGATACTGCTCACCGGTCAGCCGCCCGCCTTCGCAACACTCACGGACGATCGCTTCGACGGCACCATCTTCGCTCTCTACGCCGGCAACGGTTCCCTCGTTCCTCCTAAAGTCAAGCTCACAGATTCTTTCAACCGCAAAAAACCCGCATTGTTAGTTTTTTACACTGACGACAGTAGCGACTCCAAGCAATACGCGATCGTTGTCTCAAACCTCCAGGAATTTTACGGCCGCGAAGCAGATTTTATGCCGATAAGCATTGACTCTTTGCCTTCGCAACCGTCACCAAAAATAACCGAACCCGGTCATTATTACGAAGGTTTCGTACCTCAAACTGTCATCCTCGACCAATCGGGAAAAGTAGTTTTTAATGAAAAAGGACAAATACCTTTTGAGAAGGTAGATGATGCCTTTCGGAAAGTATTCGACTTGCTTCCTAGAGAAAAATCGCTCCCGCTCAAGCGCCGTGTCGTGAACGAACTTAACATCGAATTGTCCAATAAATAGCTAAGGATCGCGAATTAAATAAGTTACAATTTTTATTGTTATTGTGGGATGGGCGTCCCGCCCGTCCAAAAAGAGCGGGCGGGACACCCCACAAACTTGTGTAAGTTATTTAATTCTCATTCCTAATAGCTAATCGCCTATTCAGGACTTACGCAATTTTATATAGGACGAACGGGTAGCCAGAAACCCGGTTTTTCACCAAAATATATCGTTGCAGGGCTGAATTCTGCCAAAAACCCGGTTTCTCGACTCTGACGAACGGGTAGCCAGAAACCGGGTTTTTTCACCAAAATTATTGGTTACAGCCCGTAATTCTGCCAAAAACCCGGTTTCTTGAGTCGGAGTGCGATCGCAAACTATCCTAATTTTTTCACGAATTATCAACAGCATCAAATGAAGCAAATTATAAAAATATTATTAATGACAGTTTTGACTGTACTTTTAGTTTTAGAAGCAGCCGAAGCAGGGCGATCGATAATTAGTGCTTTTGGCGATAGCAGTTCCCGCAAACCCCTAGCTTTAGAGCGATATACAGGTGTCGCCTACCTCGAACCGGTGCAGTGTACGGGTTCGGTGTTAACCGGAGGATTGTACGTACTCACGGCCGCCCACTGCCTCAATGAAGGCGGGGTCAAGGTTCCTGCTGGAACTGCTGTAACGGCAACTTTTAAATTGCCCAGCGGTCAAGTTACTATCCCTGTTAGCAACTATTATATCCATCCGGGATGGACTGGTTACGAATCAGAAGTCGGAAACGATATTGCTATTTTAAAGCTTAAAAAAACCGCACCGCGTACTGTGGAACAGTACGAAATTAACAGGAATAAAAATGAAATTGGCAAGGTGTTTACAAAAATTGGCTATGGATATATCGGCCTGGGTAATAAAGGACAAAATGAGAATTCTAATTCTGAGGCGAAACGATATGGAGGTCAAAACCGCTACGATGCACTAGGCGAAATATTCAAAAGTTCTACTGAATCTGATATGTCTGAATTAGTCTTGGGGAGTCAGTTAATTTTTGATTTTGATGATGGAACCGCCGAACACGATAGTTTGGGGAGGCATTTTCCTAAATTAGCCGATCGCGGTTTGGGGAAAAATGAAATAGCTACGGCTAGCGGAGATTCGGGCGGGCCTTCGTTTGTGGACGGGAAAATTGCGGGGATTAGTTCTTGGGGTTATAGCGATCGCGGATTTTTCAAAACAAATATCGGCGATATTGATAAAATTGACGATAATGGCAGTTTTGGCGAAATTTCCGGCGACACGCGGGTATCATTTTATGCTAATTGGATTGACAAAGTGACAGGTGGAAGATAGAAGGTAGAATTTAAAATATAGACATCAATTGTTTAAACTTTAAACCATGAGTAGAACCTTAATTCCTGTGATTCTGGCCGGCGGTAAAGGCGAACGTTTTTGGCCGCTGAGTCGCAAGCAGCGCCCCAAACAGTTTCTCAGTCTCGACGGTAGCGGCAAGAGTTTGCTGCAAGCTACAGCCGATCGACTATTAACATTAGGTAACGGCTGGGAAGATTTGTGGGTAGTAACATCGGAAATGCTGGCCGACGGAGTGCGGGAACAATTGCCGCTGCTACCTCCTGAGAATTTGCTGGCGGAACCGGAAGGCCGGGATACTGCGCCGGCGGTGGCTTGGAGTGCGATCGAAATTGCGAAACGTTACGGTGAGGATGCGGTTGTCGGGTTTTTCCCGGCGGATCACTGGATTGGGGAACCGGAGGAGTTTGTCAAGACTTTGGAGGCGGCGGCTGAATTGGCGACAAAGGAAAGTGCGATCGCCACTTTGGGAGTCAAGCCGAGTTATGCTTCTACTGGTTACGGCTACATCGAACAAGGCGAGGAAATTGGCAGTTTTGGCGGTTTTCCGGCCTATCGTGTGGCTAGGTTTACAGAAAAGCCCGATCGCGCCACCGCCGAGGAATTTGTAGCCAGCGGCAAGTTTAGTTGGAATGGCGGAATCTTTGTATTTAAAGTTGGCACTGTCTTGACAGAATTGCGAAATCATGTGCCGGAAATGATGGCAGCTTTGGAAGCAAAAGGCGCTGCTGCTTACTCGGAATTGCCGAAAATTAGCATCGATTACGCGCTGATGGAGAAGACGCAAAAAGCCTGTGTATTACCTGTAGGCTTTAGTTGGGACGATTTGGGTGACTGGAATGCGATCGCCCGTTTGTTGCAAGGAGACAAGCCGAATGTCGAGTTAGCAAAACACATCGGAATTGATACCAAAGACGCTATTTTCTATGCAGCGGATGAGAATGAAGTCATCGTCACCATCGGTTTAGAAGATGTCGTCGTTGTCAGAGATGGTAATGTGACTTTGATTGTGAAAAAAGACAGGACGCAGGAGATAAAACAGGTGATTAAAGTATTGGGAGAAGATGAGAAATTGAAAGATTTACTGTAACTAATTCCGTAGGGACACGGCACTGCCGTGTCCTTACTCGATATCTATAATTCTAGAATTACATAATTTCTACTAAATCCAACACAAAACCCGGCAGTACATCTTCCCCTGAAAGAGTGGCAGGATTTTGGAGAATTTCCACATCTTGACCGGGGCGATAAATTTCTACCCGCCGATTTTGCCTGTCAATTAACCAACCCAATCTCGCACCGTTATCTATATATTCTTGCATTTTATCTTGCAGCTTTTTCAACGAATCAGTCTTTGAGCGCAACTCAACTACAAAATCGGGACATAAAGGAGCAAAACTGTCTTTTTGTTCCGGTGTTAAAGCATCCCACCGTTCTTTTTTGACCCAAGAGGCATCAGGAGAGCGATCGGCACCATTACGGAGGGTGAAACCTCCAGAAGAGTCAAAGGCAACTCCTAGATTATTTTGCCTGCTCCAGGCTTGAAGTTGATACGATAGATCCATATTGCGCTTGCTAGTTTCGCTGCCCGTTGGTGGCATAATAATTAACTCCCCTGATACTGTACGTTCAAATTGATAATCGCGGTTGTTCTGACAAAGCTGAAAAAATTGCTCGTCAGTTAAGTCTATGGATAATTCGATCGAGGTTGCAGGAGATTGGATGGCAATCATGTTTTTTATTGGGTTTGAAACACATTGAGAATTTGGCTTGTAATAACTTACTAATTCAAGTCTTTGACACAATTTTTCAACTCAATAATTTTAATTATAAAAAGATCGTGTCTGGTTTAACTGTAATATTAGCATGAGGATTAATGCCACCGCCAAAAACCGTAGCTTGCGGGGCGGAACGCCATCGCCCTCCCCCACACCCCAAAGTACGCGCGGCGCAGCTATCCCCAGCAGGAATTGCACCCATTCCCGCTATTTCTACCAAAGTTATTCCTCAAGACCAAGGTCAGCTTGGTTAACAGCGCTATCCTAGTAGTTATATAGCCCTTAAACCCGATCGACCCGGAGGCCACCACGTGTTCAGCCTAGTTCAAAACACTTCTCGCAAAGGAGAAATTCTAGAGGTCGTCTTCCGCAACGGTTGGGACTACATGAAAAGTCTCCTCACCGGCCGCAAAACCGACGCACCCAGTCTCCCAACTCCAGCGGTTCTCCGCAACATCCTCGTCGAATTAGGCCCAGTTTTTGTAAAATTGGGACAATTGTTGAGTACCCGTCCCGACCTTTTACCCGCTGCTTACATCGAAACCCTCTCTTCTTTACAAGCGGAAGTGCCGCCCGTATCATGGTTGGAAGTAGAAGCAATCGTCCGCCAGGAACTCAAACAGTCGATCGAAGAAACCTTCTCCAAATTTAACACTCAGGCGATCGCCGCAGGTTCGATCGCCCAAACCCACAAAGCTACCTTAAAAGACGGCCGCGAAGTCGCCCTAAAAGTTCAGCGCCCCGGTATTGATATTGTCATCGAACAAGACATCGCCGTGCTCCGAGGTTTAGCAGAACTTGTCATGCTGACAGACCTCGGTCAACAATACGATATTGTGGCCCTAGCAGAAGAATTTGCGATCGCCCTGCGTGCAGAATTAGACTTCATTCAAGAAGCCAGCTACACAGACGAACTGCGCCGCAATTTATCAAAAAGTCGCTGGTTTGATCCCACACAAGTTGTCCTCCCAGAAATTAACTGGGAATTAACTACAAAAAAACTCTTAGTCATGGAGTGGCTGAACGGAGTCCCAATTTTGTCAGGCGATTTGCAAGGAATTCGCCACAAAGGAGATATAAATGCCGAACGCGAAGAAATTACAACCCTGCTTTGCCGCGTTTTCTTCCAGCAGTTATATATTGACGGCTTCTTTCACGCAGACCCGCATCCAGGCAACTTATTTTATCTCAAAGACGGCCGGATAGCTTTGCTCGACTGCGGCATGGTCGGCAGATTAGACCCGCGCACCCAACAGAATCTGACAGAAATGTTGCTGTCAATTGTCGATTTAGATGCTCAGCGCTGCGCTCAATTAACATTGCAAATGGCAGAATTTGCTCAGCCTACAAGTTTAGCTAATCTAGAGAACGATTTGGCTCGAATGCTGCGGAAGTATTATAATGTCAGCTTGTCGCAAATGAACTTGTCGGAAATTTTTTATGAAGTGCTGGAAATCACTCGCAAAAATAAGATTAGGCTTCCCAGTAATCTCGGTTTGTATGCAAAAACTCTCGCTAATTTAGAAGGAGTAGCGCGTTCTTTTAATCCCAGATTTAATATTGTAGAACAGGTCAAACCGCTGATGACCGATATGTTTCGGCGTCAGTTATTAGGAGAAGACCCGGTGCAAGCTTTGCTGAGAACTGCTTTGGATCTAAAAAGCTTATCTTTACAATCTCCGCGACAGGTGGAAGTGCTTTTAGACCGAGTTACTTCCGAAACTTTGAAGTGGAACTTGACGCTAAAAGAACTCGACCCGCTGCGTCGCACTTTGGGGGATTCAGCCAACCGACTTTCTTTTAGTATTGTGGTAGGTTCGCTGATTATGGGGGCGGCAATTATTTCTTCTAACGCGCAAACTGCTCAGCTATCTTTTCTGAGTAATGGTTTGTTTGGGGCGGCGAGTTTTTTGGGTTTTTGGTTGATTATTAGCATTCTCAGGTCTGGCCGTTTGCGGGGATGATTGGTACAAGATCAGTATGTGTTGTGGAACAGGCATCTTGCCTGTTCTTGAGAATCGTGGTACAAGATCAGTATGTGTTGTGGAACAGGCATCTTGCCTGTTCCTAAGAATCGTGGAAGATGTAGAATATAGCCTAATGCAACAACCGCATAAAGGTAGGCTATGTCACAGCATGATTCTTCTCTCCCAAAGTCGGCAATTAGAGACAACCGTCATCGCGGAACTGTGGGCAATTTTTTGAAAGCCAAGGTCGAGAAAAACTCAACCCTATCCATTGTTTCTGCTTACTTTACAATTTATGCCTTTGATGCTTTGAAGGAACAACTTCTAGGTATTAAAAGCTTGAAATTTTTGTTTGGTGAACCGCGCTTCATCAAGTCCCTTGACCCCAGTAAAACCGATAAAAAGGCGTTCCAAATTGAGGATCAGGGCTTGCAGCTACAGAATCGGTTGCAGCAAAAACGGGTTGCGAAAGAATGTGCAGAATGGATTGAAAAAAAAGTCCAGATACGGTCGGTCAAGCAATCTAATTTACTGCACGGCAAAATGTATCACATTGCTCATAACGGAACTGAAAATGCTATTATGGGCAGTTCTAATTTTACCATGCGGGGACTGGGATTAGGTAGGAAAAACAACAATATTGAACTCAATTTAGAAGTAGATAGTAAACGGGATACCCGCGACCTTAAAGCCTGGTTTGATGAACTCTGGAATGATGCCGAACTCATCGAAGATGTCACACAAGACGTGCTGCTGTATCTAGAGCAACTTTACCAGAATAATTCTCCTGAGTTTATCTACTACAAAACTCTGTTTCATATCTTCGAGACATTTCTCGATGACCTAGAAAAAAGCGATATTCTCAGCGAACAGCTACACCTATTTGATACAGAAATCTGGAAATCTCTATTTGAATTTCAAAAAGACGGAGTTAAGGCAGCCATCAATAAAATCCGACGATATAACGGGTGTATTATTGCTGACAGCGTTGGTTTAGGTAAAACATTTGAAGCTCTCGCGGTGATTAAATATTTTGAACTTCGCAATGAAAAAGTTTTGGTTCTTTGTCCCAAAAAACTCCGCGATAATTGGACTGTATATCTAGCACAAAACAATAGCGATCTCAATCCTTTGGTTAAAGACCGCTTCAACTATACAGTCCTGTCTCACACCGACTTGAGTCGTGACTCTGGTTACTCTGGGGACATTAATTTAGCAACGATTAATTGGGGTAACTACGACTTGGTAGTTATTGATGAATCGCACAATTTCCGCAACAACATCAAGAGCAAACGGGACGAATCTGGCAATCTAATTAGAAAGAGCCGTTACGAAAGGCTGATGGATGATATTATCAAGAGCGGTGTCAAAACTCAGGTGCTACTCTTATCAGCAACTCCGGTTAACAATGATTTAAAGGATTTGCGGAATCAACTTTATTTTATAACAGAAGGTAGCGACGCTGCGTTTAGGGAATCGCTGGGAATTGTTAGTCTGCGCGATACACTAGCTGATGCTCAGCGGAAATTTACCAAGTGGGCAAAGAAAAGTCGCGATCGCAAAACTAGCGAACTCCTGGAAGAACTAAGTTCTGCTTTCTTCAAACTGCTTGACGAATTGACGATCGCCCGATCGCGCAAACACATTCAAAAATACTACAAAGATGCGATCGCCCAATTAGGCGGCTTTCCAGAACGGCTCAAACCCATCTCGGTATTTCCTGAGATTGACCGAGAGGGTGAGTTCATGTCCTACGAACAGCTTAACAGTGAAATTTCTAAATATCAACTCTCCCTATTCAACCCTTCAAAATATGTCCTGCCGCCATACCGTTCGGCTTATGAAAATAAAAGAGTGCAAAACTTCAAACAGAGCGATCGCGAACGCTCTCTGATCGGCATGATAAAGGTTAATTTTTTGAAACGCCTGGAAAGCTCGGTGAATTCCTTCGCTATCACAATGCAGCGGACTATTGACAAAATATCCGAGTTACAAAAACGACTCGAATCCTTCAAGAATTGGCAAGACGAAAACGCGGTAATTGATTTCAACTATTTAGAGTTTGAGGCAGAAGAAGACGAGGATTTACGAGCGGCGTGGGAGGTTGGCAAGCTAAAAGTTAAAATGCTGCACCTCGATGTCGAAACCTGGTTAAAAGACCTAAAAAACGACAAGAAACAGCTTAAACAAATCTACAATTCTGCCCAAAGCATTTCTGTTGAACGCGATGCCAAGCTGGCTGAGTTAAAATCACTAATCGCCGAGAAAGTCAAGCATCCTACGACTAACAAGCATGGTCAACCAAATCGCAAGGTTTTAGTCTTTACTGCCTTTGCAGATACCGCAGTCTATCTCTACGAAGGATTGCGGGAGTGGGCTACATTAGACTTGAAAATTAACTTAGCTTTGGTGACTGGTGGTTCGGCGAAAAATCAGACTACCTTTGGCAAAAATGAGTTCAATCACGTCCTGACAAATTTTTCACCTTTCGCCAAGAAACGCGCCCAAATTCCATCTATGCGGCAAGACGGCGAGATTGACCTATTAATTGCCACAGATTGTATATCAGAAGGGCAAAATTTACAAGATTGCGATTATCTGATTAACTACGACATCCACTGGAACCCAGTCCGAATTATCCAGCGGTTCGGTAGGTGCGATCGCATTGGTAGCCCCAATCACACCGTACAATTAATCAATTTTTGGCCGACAGAGGACCTGGATCAGTACATCAATCTGAAAAATCGAGTAGAAGCACGGATGGCTTTAGCGGACATAGCTGGTACATTTGAAGATAATCTGCTGGAGGTAAAGGAGATTCAAGAACTAATTGAGAGTGATTTGAAATACCGCGACAAGCAGTTGCTGCGATTGAGAGACGAGGTGCTGGATATCGAAGATTTCACCGAAAGTGTCGCCCTAACGGAATTCACTCTCGATGATTTCCGAATGGAACTAGCCAAATACATTGAGAGCAACCGCAAACTACTCCAAGATGCTCCTTTAGGACTTTATGCAGTAGTTCCAACTAACTCGGAGTACCCGATAATTGCTCCTGGCGTAATTTTTTGCCTCAAACAAAAAGGCGATTCTCTTGATAATAAAACCGTCAACCCGCTGCAACCATATTTTGTAGTTTACGTGCGCGAAAATAAGGAAGTGCGATTGAGTTTTGCTCAACCCAAACAAATACTTGAAATATATCGGTTGCTGTGCGCGGGATGTACGGTTCCCTATGAAGAGTTGTGCAATTTGTTCGATCGAGAAACTAATAACGGATTTGATATGAGTTTGTATAACGATTTGCTCAAGCTGGCCGTTGATTCAATTGCAGATATTTACAAGAAGCGGAGCATCGGCAATCTGCTGTCTAGCCGCCGTGCTGTGTTGGTTGAGCAAGCGCATCAGGTTAAAGCAACAACGGATTTTGAACTGATTACCTGGCTGGTGATTAAATGAGCGTCAGCGAACAACAAGCCAAAGCATCTATCAATCAAGCTTTAAGTAGTTTTGCAAAGGGAAAACTAGCGGATAACGCCCGTAATTTGTTCTTTACTCTTGGATACCGCAGTGATAAAACTCTTCCGTTTTATCCTAATAGTTCGGAGAATTTTATTGCCGAATTTGACATAGATCAAAAGCTCAACTCCCAAAAAGCTCTCTTAGAGGAATGGCTGTCGGTTGATTTTCTCTTCCAGTTTACCGGGACAGAAATTGCAGATAATGACCAGTTTGTCGAATTTGATACTAGCAGTGGTGAGAGTGCCTTTTTTACTTCGTACTTGTTTTTCGCGATCGCACTGCGGAGGAGTGCGTACACTATAGAACAACTTGACGGGATTATCCGCGAGATTAATAAAATTTTACCGATTCCCGCGATCGTTCTTTTTCAGCATGGAGAAACTCTGACTTTATCCATTATCAACCGTCGCCAACACAAACGCAATGAATCTGAAGATGTATTAGGAAAAGTCAAACATATTAAAGATATCCCATTCGCCAGTCCGACAAACTCTCATTTAAAAATGCTCTTCAATATTTTTTTGACAGAGTTGTATGAAAATCATGGCTTTAGCAACTTTGACGAATTTCATGAAGCTTGGCATAAAACTATTCCTGACAACATCAAATTTAAAAAAGATCGTATACTGTCAGATTCGCTTCGGGTTTACCTGCAAGAAATCGGTCGAATTCCCATGCTCAAAGCTGACGAAGAGATTGAATTAGCTCGAAAAATTGCTGAGTTAGAGTTAGACGGATACCGAAAAGCTAAAGACAAAATGGTAGAGTCGAATTTGCGGCTGGTAGTCTCAATTGCTAAAAAATATCAAAATCGAGGGCTGGATTTCTTAGACTTGATTCAGGAGGGAAATATCGGTTTAATCAAGGCTGTAGAAAAGTTTGATTGCACGAAGGGAACCAGGTTTTCTACCCACGCATATTGGTGGATTCGTCAGGCAATTACGCGGGCTATTGCCGATCGATCGCGGACTATCCGCCTACCAGTTCACGTTTATGAAACTATCTCGAAGATTAAGAAAACTACCAAACAGCTTTCTCAAGAAATCGGCCACAAGCCTACCGAAGAAGAAATCGCTACTAAAATGGAGATGACAATTGTAAAAATGCGATTGGTTATTCAATCGGCTAAATCTATCATTTCCTTAGATACTAAAATGGGTGATTATGAAGACTGTACATTGGGAGAGTTGATTGAATTCGATGGAGAAACACCAGAAGAACAAGCATCTAAAAAATTGTTTACCGAAGATTTAGAAAGCGTTTTAGATACTCTTACCCCTCGACAACGTGACATTATTCGGATGCGATTCGGATTGGATGACGGCAGCGAGAAAAGTCTACAGGAAATCGGCAATATATTTAATCTTACCCGCGAGCGGATTCGGCAAATTGAGGGTAAGGCTTTACTAAGATTGCGCCATCCCAACCGCAACAGCATTTTAAAAGATTATATTCGCCCTACACCAGTTTATCAAACTGAGACAAAAAGACCGATCGCCAAACCGAGCCAGCCCAGACAGTTCAATATCTCAGAAAACTTGTCTCCCAGCCGCGACACTTTCTTACTGGAGCCTGTTCGTGATAAAATAGTTGAAACAGCTAATACGACCGAACCATTAATTCCTTTTAACAATTTCATAGAAAAATCAAATATAGAACAAACAAAGTTGGCTCAGACTCACCTGTCAAGTGCCGATGGAAGTCAAAACAATCTCACCTATGCAAATTTGAACGAGCATAATTTCCACATTGCCGAACTGACAGAAAATGACTTAAATAAAGCGATTAAACCGATGAAACAAAATTCAGCAGACTTACTCAAACAACTCACCGCACTAGAAGATGTTTTTTCCCAATTAGAGAAACGGCTGTCAGAGGCGAGTCGAAAGTTGCTAAACCCTGGTATACCTATATCTCAAAAGCTGATTCAAGAACTTGACGAGTCCCATAAAAAGTTTATTCAGCTTCGCGACAAGGTGCTAGAAGTGGCTGAATATTTGGCAGTATCGACAACGCTGAAAGTTGAAGAAATTTGTTCTTTAACAGATATCAGGTCTGTACTTGAGCGTGTGGATTTGGCCGAGAAGCAAAAAAGTGCGATCGCCCTTGTCCGCGACTCTGCTTTGAGGGTTCTGGAACGAATTTTAGCGATCGCCCATCGAGTAGAGAGCAATTTTCAGTCATTGCTGGAATGTCAGGAAAAAGCCCGCGAACTTCAACGCGCCATCTCCGAATCCCACAAGTCTGACTTGCATCCCGACACCCAAATCTTGGCTGATGGCAATCATCCATTCTGCAAACTTCTAACACTAATTTCAGAATGGGAAGAAGCAGATGACGAGCATTTAGCTTCTTTACAGGATGCCGTAGCAGAATCATTTGGAAGAACTCTGGCGATGGCAGCAGTAAGAGGAAAACTGATGATCCAGGCGGAAGCAATACCAGATTTGCCTGCTGTTTCTACTAACAATAACTTAGACGAAACTTCCTTAGTTGATGAGCCGGAATCTGAAACTGTTCCTGTTGTCGAACAACCACCAGTAGCAGAGTTGAACTCGGTATTGACAGAGGAGGCGATCGCGCAGCCAACCCCTGAATATATCCCAGATATTCCACCAACAGAACCGCCAACCACAACTCAGATTGAGCTGCCAAATTCTGAAAATAAGCAAGGAAAAAAAGTTGAAAATCAGGCTGATTATACCAGAATTTGCAGTGTATTGGAGCAAGGCGATATCCTGACGGCTAAGGAATATATATCTATGCTGCAAGAGCGGCGATCGCTTCCTGAACCAGAGGAAAAGAGAGATGCTTTTAAAGACTTCTTTGGGCATAAGTATGCTGCGATCGAAAAAGTGCTTGAGGAGTGCGATCGCGATCGACAAAAAAAGCAAGAGCTAATTCCCAATATTTCCAAAGGAAAAAGTATCGCCAAAATCCAGATACCGCAGGGGGCTCAAGCCAAAAAAGCCGCTGAAATGCTAGACGCTTGGTTTGCAGCCAAGGGAAGGAAGCAAGAAATCACAGAGAAAGATGCTCGCCAAATTCTCAGCAACCTCGGTTTTAACATAACATCTCTTACATTTAAAAAATCAGGACAAAATACCTGGATTGACGTTAAAGCTGAGCCGATATTTGACCAAAATCGCTGTCCTGTGTCTGCCTATGGTTCAGCCGCGAAGGGTCATTACCGCATTCTTTGCGTATGGGATAGACCGAACGAACAGGATCTCCTCAATGCCGTTGGAGAAACTGCTCTTGGAGGGCCGGTCTTCGTCTTTCATTTTGGGCGAATGACCGTCAAGAGACGCCGAGATTTGGCTGATTTATGTCGGCAGCGTCGGAGCACTTTCATTGTTATAGATGATGTGCTGATGCTCTATCTTTGCGGAGAACAAAAAACACGCCTACCTGTATTGTTTGATTGTACCTTACCCTTTACTTTCCTAGAACCGTATAAAACCGCAGCAGGAGAGGTTCCCCCTGAGATGTTTTACGGGCGAGTACGAGAACGGGAATCCATAATCGATCGAGAAGGTTCTTGTTTAATTTATGGAGGCCGCCAGTTAGGTAAAACGGTTTTGCTTAAATATGTACACCGGACTTTTCACGCAACCGACGCGGGCAGGAACGCCCTATTTTTGGATATCAAAGAAATTGGACGCAAGCAACTGTTAGATAAGATTTGGCATCTACTAAACGAAGAATTGGATAAATTAAAAATTCCCGATACCAACCGGCGAAATTCCGTCCGCGAAAGCAGCTTGCAGCGGATTAAAAGTTGGCTAGAATCGGACAATCAGCGGCGCTTTTTGCTGTTGTTGGATGAGGCAGATAATTTCTTGGAAGCTGATGGTAAGGAGGATTTCCTGCGCTGCGATGAGTTCAGAAAATTAATGACGGAAACTCACCGACGTTTTAAGGTGGTCTTTGCCGGATTGCACAACGTTCTGAGAACCACTAGACAAGCAAACCATCCGCTGGCTCACTTTGGCGCGCCTATCTGCATTGGGCCTCTGCTGAATAATGGTGAAATGCGAGCCGCAACAGCTTTGGTAGAACGTCCGCTGGCTAGTCTTGGCTATCGTTTTGAATCACCAAATTTAATCCCGCGCATTCTGTGGCAGACTAACTATTATCCGAGCTTGATTCAACTTTATTGCGAGCAGCTACTCAAGCACATCACTAACCCAGATATCCCTACTTTCGATCCTAAAATTAGTCCGCCTTATGTGATTACTTCTCGCCATGTAGAAGAAGCTTATCAAAGTCAAGACCTTCGCAATAATATTCGCGATCGCTTTAAGTTGACACTGGGACTCGATCCGCGCTACGAGGTAATTGCCTACTCGATTGCTGATGGTTCTCAGGAGAATGAAACAGGCATGGAGGATGGGTTTTCTGTATTTTGGATTCGCGAACAAGTCTTATATTGGTGGTCTGAGGGATTCGCGGGAAGGTCATCGGAAGATGAAATTCTTGCTTTACTAGAAGAAATGATAGGATTAGGAGTTTTACGAGAAAGCAATCCAGGTTACTTCACTCTGAGAAATTCTAATTTAGCCTTGCTTATGGGTACGCAACCAGAAATTGAAGCAGAACTTCTGAGACACCGCGAACCTCCACATGAATACGAACCTGCTACTTTTCGGTCTCCTCTTTTGGTTAAAAATAAAGCTGATTCCCAGCGCAGTCCTTTAACTGTTAAACAGGAATCAGAACTTCTGCTCCGCGAGTACGGTGTCTCTATTATATTTGGGTGCCAAGCCGCAGGAATTGACGATTTGAGAGTTTTTATGGAAGCAGCATTTAGTAAGAAGGATTGCAAAGTTCACTATTTAGAAAATCTCTCAGATCGATCGGATTTCAGCCAGCGTTTGACAGAAATTAGTAACCGTCGCAAGAAAGATACCACGACGCTCGTTGTTGTATCAGCCACCACTTCTTGGAGTAAGGATTGGGTTGATGAGGCAATTAAGAAAATCAAAAGATTGAAAAAAGAGGACTCATTTCTCCAGCTTGTTTTTGTCGCCTATCCTCAGAAGGCTTGGCAGTTAGTTATTCATAATTGGACAGGTTTTGATTCCTTTAAGGAACTGAGATTTTTAAGTCTCAAACCTTGGCACGATGCCGCGCTGCGACATTGGTTGGAAGATGCCAATTTGCCGAGCAAACTAGAAGTTAGAAATAAGATTACGGCAGTTACAGGGAATTGGTCAAACCTCCTGCAAGAATTCTATCAATTTGCTCAAGCTAATCCGCATTGCTGGCAAGATTCCTTGGCCCAACTGAAGAATCAATTTAATAAATCTGACAAATTAATTAATTCAATGGGTTTTGACGGTTGCGAACCTCAAAGAAAACTGGTGATGAGAACTTTAGCTGAATGGGGAGAAGCAGTCGCGATTGAGGTATTAATTGAGGTTCTTGATGATGTACCGCCTGAAGTTGTCAAGCAGACTCTCAGATGGGCTGAACTCCTCAGTCTTGTCTCGCATTTAGGAAATCAG
Source organism: Oscillatoriales cyanobacterium (assembly GCA_004292955.1). Classification (GTDB taxonomy): domain Bacteria; phylum Cyanobacteriota; class Cyanobacteriia; order Cyanobacteriales; family Microcoleaceae; genus Microcoleus. The sequence continues at coordinate 42,411 of RDXX01000016.1, forward strand.
AAGCAAGATGGTAAGGATTACTGGCAGATTGACCCTGTAGTTGGTCGTCTGCTCGAATCTATGGCAGAGTAATACGCACTTTCTGCTGTGCGATGTACTTAAGCACATCTCTGACTTAAGATAGGCGATCGCCCGCAGCAACTAAGTCTAAACTAGAAACTGTAGTTAGATTCAGGTTTGTATTAGGGACTTTAGTCCCTCCAAATTCAGGACTTTAGTCCTGACTACAAACCTATGTTAAAGTAAGATTAGAGATAGATATTATTTTAAATGAGCAAACTTAACCCAGTGTTATTAAGTCAAAAACAGCCTGAATTAGGATTGGTCTGCATTACGACTTCGGATGCAGTTCGTTTCCGCACAGTCACGCGGAAGCGGCTGTTGCAACTTACAGAAATAGAACAAGAAAAAGTATTGCGCGAGTTGTATGCAGATAACTTAAAAAGACTTGACAAAGCGCTTGATTTCTGCTACGCCAATGGGATTAAATTGTATCGCATGACTTCTGCACTCTTCCCTTTTGCAGATATAGATTTGGGGGAAACAGTTTTAGATTCGATGAATGAGGAATTGCGAAGAGTTGGCGATCGCGCAATTGACCTCAATATCCGTTTGGTGTTCCACCCCGATCAATTCGTCGTCCTCAGTTCCGACAAGCCGGATGTTGTGAAAAACAGCATTAAAATTCTGGCGACTCATGCTTTAATTATGGACAAGTTGGGACAACCCCGATCGCCCTGGGCACTGATGAACATTCACGGCGGTAAGGGCGATCGCACTTCGCAACTCAAATCAGTCATCCGCGATTTACCCGAATCTATTCGATCGCGCTTAACCTTTGAAAATGACGAATACGCCTACAGTTCGTCGGAATTGTTAGACGTTTGTCTCGATACAGGCGTAGCAATGGTTTTTGACGCGCACCACCACGTCATTCACGAACATTTAGAAAGTTACAACGATCCAAACGTTGCCGAAATGCTCGCAGCAGCCCGCACTTCTTGGCCTGTTCCTGAATGGCAATTAGTCCACATATCAAATGGCAAAGAATTTTTTGCAGATCCGCGCCACAGCGACTTGATTGTAGATATGCCCAATTGCTATTATGATGCTCCTTGGATTGAAGTAGAAGCTAAATTCAAAGAATTAGCTATTGACAAGTTGCGCGCCGAATGGTTGTCTGCAAATGTTCCACAATTTAGCAGTGTCTCCTAGGGGCGGGTTCGCCAACAATCTCGGCCTAATACGAATAATCTCAAAAACCCGCCCCCACCCAACGGTAAATCGCAATCTACTTTCTTGTTAATACCAACTATAAATTATGTGCGGCAGATTCACGTTAAATACTCCAGCTAAAATCATCGCCGAATTCTTCAAACTCTCGGAAATTCCCGACATCAAACCGCGATACAACATCGCCCCAAGTCAATCAATTGCTACCGTCACAGTTTCTCCCGAAAAAAATCAGCGACAGTTTCAATTTATGCGCTGGGGTTTGATTCCCAGTTGGGCAAAAGATATGAAAATCGCCAGCCATACGATTAATGCCCGATCGGAAACAGTAGCAGAAAAACCTGCTTTTCGCAGCGCCATCAAGCACAGGCGGTGTTTGATAATCGCTGACGGCTTCTACGAATGGCAACCGCAGGGCAAGAAAAAACAGCCTTACTATTTTACAATGACAAACAGCGAACCTTTTGCGTTTGCCGGTTTGTGGGAAAATTGGGAATCTGCCGAAGCAGAAAACATTGTATCTTGCAGTATAATTACTACTGCTGCTAACGAAACAGTGCAACCCGTGCACGATCGAATGCCGGTGATTCTCCCCGCAAGCGATTGGGAACAATGGCTCGATCCTTCTGTTGACAAGGCTCAGGAAGTTTTGCCACTGTTAAAGCCCTACGATCCAGCAGCAATGATAGCAAATGCCGTAAGTGCGATCGTCAACAGTCCAACTAAAGACAGTCCTGAGTGCATTCAAGCTATCCCCTTATAACTCGGCGGTGTGAAACCGCGTCTACACACAGGAAGTCCGCCTCCGCAGACTAAGAAGTCGAGGAGTATTACAGTTAAACTCAGTTGTGATATTCTTAAAGACTTTTCTTCATCTTAACATCACTGAAAGGACAAAAAATATGATCGGATACGTTACAATCGGCACAAACAATCTTGAACGTGCAGCCAACTTTTATGATACTTTGCTTGCTGAAATTGGCGCTCAACGATTCATGGAATTCGACCAATTTATCGCATGGAGCGTTTCTCCAGAGATGCCAGGACTTGCTATTACAAAACCATTTGATGGTAACCGAGCAACTGTTGGCAATGGAGTAATGATAGCTCTTCAAGTTGACAGTCCCGAAAAAGTCAACTTAGTTTATAACAAAGCGATCGCACTTGGCGCTCAGGATGAAGGAGCAGCAGGGCCGAGAGACGCTTTGCCGGGGTTTTATGCGGGATATTTCCGGGATCTTGATGGAAATAAGTTGAACGTGTTTTGTATGATTGAACCAAACAGTTAAGATTTTTCGGATCCGACTAAAGAAACCGGGTTTTTTCGAGTTTCTCCACTGTCATCAAGTATTCTCGTAAAAACCCGGTTTCTGACTACCAGTGCGCTAACGATAAAAGATGACAACATCAGAACCAGAGGTGAAACTGATTGATTTCAGCCAAGAAAAGGCAACAGATTTTATGTTGCCTCAGCCTGCTGTCTTGACAAGTTCGGGATGGGATAAAATCTATTACGAACACCATCAACAGCCGCAGTTTGACACGCCAGAACATCAAGGTTCATGGCACGTTATTGCCCATTGTCCTGCTTTTGAGGTATCGGGAGAGCGATCGGGAGAACGATGGTTGGATGGTAAGCTGAAAACAGAAGCCCGGAATCAGGGAGACATTGCGGTGATTCCGGCGGGTATTTCCCAGCGCTGTAATTGGAATAGGTTATCTGAGTTTACCATTTTGGCGATCGCCCCTACACTCCTGGAACAAGTGGGTCAAGATTTGGTAAATTGCGATCGCATTGAACTCATTCCTCATTACATGGAAGAACAAGATATCCTGATTCAAGGGATATTCGGTGCTTTAAGACAAGAATTAGAATTTGGACAAATCGGCGGTTATTTGCTGATTGATAGTCTTAAAACCGCATTAGCGATTCACCTGTTGCGGAATTACTGCACCACACAACCTCGGCTTTCTAGCTATACGGATGGATTATCTAAACCCAAACTGCAACAGGTGAGGGAATATATTAACGAACATCTTCATCAAGAGATAAAACTAATTGAACTTGCTGCGATCGCCCAAATCAGCCCTTATCACTTTTTACGTCTGTTCAAGCAAAGCATGGGCATAACACCTCACCAGTATATCTTGCAGCGCCGCATCGACAAAGCCAAGTACCTGTTACGCGATAGCAAACTGAGCATCGCAGATATTGCTTTGCGAGTCGGATTTTGCGATCAAAGTCACTTGACTCGATGTTTCAAGCACCTGCTGGGGATGACACCTAAACAATTTCAGTCAGGGCGATCGCAATAATCTACCAAAATCCCGCAATTTTTTTCTAGAATTCAGAATCGCCAATTTTCTAAGCTATGAGCAGGATTAGAAAACTGAACGAGCGAAGCTGGAAAAAGCAAATGAAAAATCGCGAAATTAATACCACAACAGTCAAAATCCTTAACAACAACTTACAAATCGATGCTTACTTAGCCCAACCAGTAGAAAAGGGAATTTTTGCTGCGGTTATTGTGTTTCACGAAATCTTTGGTGTTAATGAAAATATTCGGGATATTACCGAATTGATAGCACGACAAGGATACATAGCAATTGCACCTGCGATGTATCAACGTATTGCACCCGGTTTTGAATTTGGGTTTAGCGAACCAGATATTGGTTATAGTCCAGAAGCTTACCAATTGGGGTTGCAATACTATCAACAAGTCAAATATTGGGAAATATTCAGCGATATTCAAGCAACTATTGCCTATCTAAACACATTACCCAACGTTAAAGCTGATTCTATTGGCTGCATTGGTTTTTGCTTTGGTGGTCATATTGCTTATATGGCTGCAACCTTACAGGATATCAAAGCAACTGCTTCGTTTTATGGCGGGGGGATTACAACTTCTAGCTATGGAGAATATACTCCAACTATCGATCGCACATCGGCAATCAAAGGCACGATTTATACATTTTTTGGTACGAAGGATACATTGGTTTCACAGGAAGAAAACCAAAAAATTGAGGCAGAATTACAGAAACATCAAATCAATCATCGTGTATTTCGATACGATGCAGGACATGGATTCTTTGGTGGATTGTTCGTAGATAAGTACCCGTTTTTAGCACACCATCCTAATATAATAGGATACAGAGAAGCTGCTGCTGATGCGTGGCAACAGGTTATTGAACTCTTTCAAAACAAACTTTAAAGCTTACCAGCGAGATCGTTAGTATTTGAAAGCAGATGGTAGAAGGCATAATTAAAAATTCAGCTTTCTACCTTCTGTCAACTGTCAACTGTCAACTGTCAACTGTCAACTGTCAACTGACTAAATTAACTGTCGTACATCCGGGCTTCGGCCGCGTCGGGATTCTCTTCGCAATACTCATCAAAAGCCGTTTTTTCAAGCTTGATCGATCGCTGGTGAGCGGCCTCAGCCTGCATTTCCTCTACGATGTCCCAAGCTACGGCGCACTGTTTAGAAGTAGCACCTTTCTCTGAACAGACTGTTCTAGCATCGGCGATCGCCTTTTGAATTTCATCCTCAAAGACAACACTCTTCGGCTTCTCAACAAAATCACTTTTTGTCAAAATATCCGTTACCGAAATAATGCCCAGCAGTTTGTCCTTAATCACCGGAGCTCGACGGATGCGGGTATTGGCGAACAACCTCGCCACATATTCGACGCCCAAGTCGGGATTCACCGTGATGCACGGTTTGGTCATAATCTCGAAGACGCGGACTTTTTGCGGGTCTACTCCGTAGGCTGTTACTTTGTAAACAATATCCGTTTCTGTGACTATGCCATAGGCGTCTTGTTCGTGGCGGCGTTCCACAATTAGCGCGCGCAGACACAGTTCGTTCATCATCGCCACTGCTTCAGCTACCGTTGCCGAACCACGAATGGTGACAACTTCCTTTGTCATAATATCTTGGGCTTTCATCATCATTTTTTCTTGCTCCCAGCTCATACACTTAGAGTGTATCTCGATTGTGGGACGCCTGATTTACCATGACTATCGCAACTTACGCCTGGGATCGCCTCCGCCTCCGAGAGTCCGCTCTTGGACGATCGGGCCCGCCTGTGTAGGACGATCGCCATCGCAAGAGTCAAGCATTCGGGCGATCGAGCCTTCAGCTTATTTTGCCCAATTTATCAGCCCCAGTCTCAAAGAAGTAAAAGTTAACACAAACAAACCAACTGCTTGCGCTCGCACAGATCCCCGCCTCTGATAAACTTGATGGCTGGGAGTGCAAAAAGCACAAGGCACGCAAGACTTAGTTGGGAGTATATAGTTCGTGGATAATGCAATCGGTTTAGAGATTATCGAAGTAGTTGAGCAGGCAGCCATCGCCTCCGCTCGATTGATGGGCAAAGGCGAGAAAGATGAAGCCGACAGAGTGGCTGTAGAAGCAATGCGCGAGCGGATGAACAAAATTCATATGCGCGGCCGCATCGTGATCGGTGAAGGCGAACGCGATGACGCACCCATGCTTTACATCGGCGAACAAGTGGGTATTTGTACTCGTGAAGATGCTAAAGATGTCTGCAACATAGATGAATTGATCGAAATTGATATCGCTGTTGACCCTTGCGAAGGTACTAACCTGGTTGCTTACGGTCAAAACGGTTCGATGGCTGTTTTGGCAATCTCTGAAAAAGGCGGTTTGTTTGCTGCTCCCGATTTCTACATGAACAAATTGGCTGCTCCTGCGGCTGCCAGAAATCATGTAGATATTCGCAAGACACCAACCGAAAACCTCAAAATTATCTCTGATTGTCTCGGCCGTAGTGTTGAAGATTTGGTGGTTGTGGTGATGGATCGCCCTCGTCACAAAGATTTAATTAATGAAATTCGCCAAGCTGGTGCAAGAGTTCGACTGATCAGCGACGGCGACGTTTCTGCTGCGATTTCTTGTGCGTTTTCTGGTTCCAACATCCACGCCCTGATGGGTATTGGTGCTGCACCTGAAGGTGTGATTTCCGCAGCAGCCATGCGCTGTTTGGGCGGTCACTTCCAAGGACAGTTAATTTACGATCCGGCTGTTGTAAAAACTGGTTTGATCGGTGAAAGTAAAGAGAGCAATATCGCTCGACTTACATCAATGGGCATCACAGATCCAGACAAGATCTACAATGCTGAAGAATTGGCATCTGGAGAAACAGTTCTGTTTGCGGCTTGCGGAATTACTCCCGGAACGCTGATGGAAGGAGTTCGCTTCTTTGGTGGCGGCGCTCGTACTGAAAGTTTGATTATTTCTTCTCAGTCGAAGACTGCTCGGTTTGTGGATACAATCCATATGTTTGACCAGCCTAAATCTCTGCAATTGAAATAATCATTAGTTAGCGGTTAACAGTTAAATTTTAAATGTTAATTTTTGACTATTAACCGTTGACAGTCACCAGTGATTAGCAATTAGCGATAAACTAAGAGTTAATCACAGGTGACTGTAGATAACTAAGAAATAAATAGTGACAAATGACAGATATGAATATTGCAGTCGTAGGTCTCAGCCACAAAACAGCGCCGGTTGAAGTTCGGGAAAAACTCAGCATTCCAGAACAAAAGATTGAAGCGGCGATCGCCCAATTGCGCGGCTACCCCCACATTCAAGAAGTTGCAATCCTCAGCACTTGCAACCGTTTAGAAATTTATATCGTTACCACAGAGTCAGAGCCGGGAGTGCGAGAAGTGATGCAGTTCCTTTCGGAATGCAGTAAACTTCCTTTGCAGTCTTTGCGCCCTCACCTGTTCATTTTGCTGCACGAAGATGCGGTGATGCACTTGATGCGAGTGTCTGCGGGCCTCGACAGTTTGGTGCTCGGAGAAGGACAAATTTTGGCTCAGGTGAAACAAACTCACAAACTCGCCCAGCAGTACAAAGGTGTTGGCAGAATTTTAGAACGTTTGTTTAAGCAAGCTTTGACAGCCGGGAAACGTGTTCGCACAGAAACTAGCATTGGTACTGGTGCGGTTTCGATTTCTTCGGCGGCGGCGGAATTGGCTCAATTAAAAGGTCAGCATTTAGCAACTAGCCGGATTGCGATTATTGGTGCTGGGAAGATGTCGCGCTTGTTGGTGCAGCATTTGCTGTCGAAAGGAGCGAGTCATATTGCGATCGTCAATCGATCGATGCGAGGCGCTGAGGAATTGGCGGGTTTGTTTAAAGATGCTACATTGCACTTGCATTTGCTCTCGGACATGATGCAGGTAATTGCGGATTCTGACTTGGTGTTTACCAGTACAGCCGCTACAGATCCGCTGTTAAATAAAGCTAAATTAGAAGCTGTCTTAAAACCCGATCGCCCTTTGATGTTGGTGGACATTTCTGTGCCGCGCAACGTTGACTCGGATGCTAAGGAATTGGCTAACGTGAAGTCGTTTAATGTGGACGATTTGAAAGCAGTGGTAGCTCAAAATCACGAAAGCCGCCGCAAAATGGCAATGGAAGCTGAGGGCTTGCTGGAACAGGAAGTCGAGGCTTTTGATGTCTGGTGGCGCAGTCTAGAAACTGTTCCTACCATTAGCTGTTTGCGGGATAAGATCGAATTAATTCGGGAACAAGAGTTAGAAAAAGCTTTGTCGCGTCTGGGGTCCGAGTTTTCGGAGAAACATCAAGATGTGATTGAATCTTTAACAAGAGGGATTGTGAATAAGATTTTGCACGATCCAATGGTGCAGTTGCGGGCGCAGCAGGATATTGAGGCGCGCCGACAAGCGATGCACACTTTGCAAACTCTGTTTAATTTGGATGTTGATGTAAATCAGCAGTACAGTTGACAGTTGACAGTTGACAGTTGACAGTTGACAGTTGTCATTGGTGATGTTTTGCATCAGCTTTTAATGTAATTAGGACTTACCCATTTGCTCATTAAGTAATGGGGTTTCTTAACTCAAATTTAGGGTTTTATATCCTTTCTGTTTGCATTGGAACGATCATTTTGTGCATTGCTGTCCCTGCTGGCGAGTCGCGCGAGCGGGGACAGCACTGTATAATTCCGATGTAACTGATATCTTGCACCATTCTTAACTAGCCTTTCACGGACGGGCAGGATGCCCATCCCACAAGAAAATTTAATTTTTGTGGAACAGGCATCTTGCCTGTTATTGAGAATGCGGCAAGATGTGAGATGTAACCGCAAAAAATATTACTTGTTACCAGGCTGGAGCCTGGTAACGCAGATTCGGAGGTTCTGCCTCCATTTTTGGATGAGGCAGAGCCTCTCGATATCGGTTCCCTGGCAGAGCCTGGGAACCAGTTTAACAACTAACAACTAACAACTAACAACTAACAACTAACAACTAACAACTAACAACTAACAACTAACAACTAACAACTAACAACTAACAACTAATGACTATTAAGCGAATTCATCAATTAATTCTATTGCTTGTAGGGCTGTGGTTAGTTTTTGAGTTTTCCTCGCGGATTGCGGCAGAAATGCTGTGGTTTGAGGAAGTTGGATATCTTCAGGTTTTGCTGTTAAAACTGAAAACTCAAGGGTTGCTGGGCGCGATCGCACTTTTGGTATCTTCCGCCTTCTTCTTCGGAAATTTAGCCCTAGCCCGCCGCCTGCAACTTCCCACCGAAAACATTAAATCACCTGTTTTTAGGCAGTTAATCGCGCCCGCAAGTGGCAAAAACACGAAGAAAAATCATCAATCACCTGCTGCTAAATCTCAAATTGCGTTTCCCTGGCTGTTGTTGGCGATATTTGGATTAAGTGCGATCGCAAGTTTAACAGTAATTCACTGCGGGCTCTTAGCCGCCGGTAGCATCGGCGATTTTAGGATAGTCGGGGGTTTGTCTGCGCCGCCAATTCACTTCGGATTTCAGTCAATCCAGGTTGGCGTGGTGCAGCTATCGTCTGATTGGTGGCAGTTGGGCTTGCTGCTGGGGATGATGTTCGCTGTAGCAATTAAGCCGGATTTTTGGTTGCGGGCGATCGCTCTTTTGCTCAGTTTGGCGATCGGGATAATTGCCGCTAGTCGCTGGACTAAACTTTTACACTATTTCCACCCTACTAATTTTAACATCACCGACCCGATTTTTAATCAAGATATTAGCTTTTATGTATTTATCTTGCCCATCTTAGAATTGCTAAGTTTCGGGCTGACTGTTGTATCTGTGTACGGTTTAGTATCTTGCACTTTAACCTATTTGCTGGCGGGAAACAGCCTCAGTCAAGGGATATTTTTGGGGTTTTCGCGATCGCAACAGCGGCACTTGTACGGCTTGGGAGCAGCTTGCATGGTAGCCATCTCGCTCCGGTACTGGCTGGGCTGTTACACCTTGCTGTACTCGCGCGGAGACGTTACCTACGGGGCTGGTTACGCTGACGTGACAGTGCGGCTTCCCGTCTATGGCTTTTTGAGTGTGGTGGCTGGGGCGATCGCACTTTTCATGCTTTGGCCTGTTTTCCAATTAAACATCAACAATAATAACTTAAAAAAAATCATCTTAGCATTTTTAACTTTAAGTATATCTCTAGGTTTGCTGCTGCCAAAAATCGTGCAGCAACTGATAGTCAAACCCAACGAACTAGCCCGCGAACAGCCCTACATCCAGCGCAGCATTGCCTTTACTCAACAAGCTTTTGACCTCAAGAAAATTGAAATCAAAACCTTCGATCCAGGCGGAAAACTTACATATCAAGACTTAGAAAAAAATCAACTTACTATTAGCAACATCCGGCTGTGGGACAAACAGCCACTGCTGCAAGCCAACCGACAGTTACAGCAAATTCGACCTTATTATACATTTCCTGATGCTGATATCGATCGCTATACAATCAAAAACGCCACAGCAAAAAAGGGAGATGTGGAAAGCCAGCAAGTAATTCTGGCGGCGCGGGAATTAGATTACACAGCGGTGGCGCCGGAAGCTCAAACTTGGGTAAACGAACACCTCGTGTACACTCACGGTTACGGCTTTACTCTATCTCCCGTAAACACAGTCGGTGCCGGCGGTTTACCCGATTATTTTGTCAAGGATATTGGGGTGACAGCCCAGACAGGAGATACTGTTTTAGATGTCACTAAAGATAGCATTCGGGCCAGTATCCCGATCGGCTATCCGCGCATTTACTACGGCGAAGTCACCGATACAGACGCCATCGCACCGACAAAAGTCAAGGAATTCGACTATCCCAGCGGCCAAGACAATGTTTACAATACCTACAGCGGTACGGGCGGAATTGCGATCGACTCTCTATGGAAGCGCTTGCTGTTTGCGAGTTATCTCAAAAATTGGCAAATGGCGCTAACCCGCAATTTCACACCCGAAACTAAGTTACTTTATCGCCGCAATATTAACAAAAGAGTCCGGGCGATTGCTCCTTTTTTGCGCTACGATTCCGACCCGTATTTGGTAGTAGCAAACGCCAATCTCAGCAAAGGCGAAATCGAAAAAAAACCGGATAAAATTGGCAACAAGATTAAACCTTCACCCTCGGTAAACGATAAATCTCCCAACTATCTTTACTGGATTATCGATGGCTATACAGCGAGCGATCGCTACCCTTATTCAGATCCAGGAAGCAATGAATTTAACTACATCCGCAACCCGGTAAAAGTCGTCATTGACGCCTACAACGGCTCTGTCAACTTCTACGTTAGCAATCCTTCCGATCCGATTATTAAGAGTTGGATGGCTATCTTTCCCGGACTCTTCAAACCCCTGGACAAAATGCCTCCGGCACTCCGCAAACATATTAGATATCCCGTAGATTTGTTGAGCATTCAATCGGAACGGTTGTTAACTTATCACATGGAAGATCCGCAGGTATTTTACAATCGGGAGGATTTGTGGCGCGTTCCTAATGAGATTTATGGTGGCAAACAGCAGCCCGTAGAACCGTATTATTTGATTACAAAACTACCGACAGAAACATCAGAAGAGTTTATTTTGCTATTGCCATTTACGCCAGTCAGTCGTAATAATTTAATTGCTTGGATTGCAGGGCGATCGGATGACGATGATTATGGTAAATTGCTATTGTATCAATTCCCCAAACAGCGATTAGTTTACGGCCCGGAACAGATAGAAGCTTTGATTAACCAAGATCCGGTGATTTCCGAACAAATATCTCTGTGGAATCGGCAGGGTTCAAAGGCGATTCAAGGCAATTTATTAGTAATTCCGATCGAACAATCTTTGCTGTACGTGGAACCTCTTTATTTGGAGGCTGAACGCAATAGTTTGCCAACTTTAATTAGAGTGATTGTTGCCTACGAAAATAGAATTGTGATGGCGGAGAATCTCGATAAGGCACTGAAGGCACTTTTTCAGCCAAAATCTACTAATAAACCCGCAATTGTGAGGCCAGTAGAAGGCGCAGCCCCCGCATTGAATTGATAATATTTGTATGGAAACTGCATTACCGTGTCCGGCGCGAGCCACTTACCATAATACTTGTAGGGTGTGTCGCCATCAACAATCTCAAAAAAAGATGAAAAATCTCATAGCGACGCACCTCATGTCTATATCCGGTAAAAACAAGTATTAGGTTTATTTCCAGAAGCCCTTGAATAGCAAAGGTGCGTCGCTATGAGATTATCGCTCTAATTCAGAGATTTTCTAGGGCGACGCACCCTACAATGACTGATCTCTTAGTCCGCGGAGGCGGACATTGTTTGTGTAGACGCGGTTTCAACCGCCGGGTGCTCAAGGCGATCGCGAATCCCCACAATTATTGCTACAATAACAAAAACCAACCGCCTCACCATCTCACCAATGTTAGATAAAATCTGGCGCTTCCTCAAACAATTAATTCAGCGGATTTTGTGCGCTTATACTCAGTATTTTAACCCCCCCTGGCCCCCCCCCTTGGTAAGGGGGGGGACAAGAAAGAAAATCTTGCTTCCCCCCTTAGCAACAGCGGGGGGGAAAGAGGGAACAAATCTTGCTTCCCCCCTTAGCAAGGGGGGACTGAGGGGGGTTCTTCCAACTTTGACTGATGCGGAATACGAGGCGAAGTTGATGAAACTTCTAGAATGGGTGAATCAGGGCTGGGGAAGAGGCGATGTTGCGGAATTCTTAATCGCAAAACAAATTAAAAATGGTGATTTGGCGGCTTGGTTGCCGAGGTTTGGATCTCGATTGTTGGAGGGCGCGCAGGGGAGTACAGCGTCTGCGGATGCGGTGTCATCGCTTCAGGAATTGGCGCGGGGGCTGGAGGCTGAGGTTTGGTATAAGCGAGGGAAAGAACAAAATGATTTAGGCTTGTTTGAACAGGCGATCGCATCCTACGAAAAAGCTTTAGAATTCAAACCAGATTTTTACCAAGCCTGGATTAATCGGGGCTGTATTCTTTGTGACAATTTCAACAAATATGAAGAGGCGATCGCATCCTTCGACAAAGCTTTAGAAATCAAACCAGATTTTGACAAAGCCTGGTACAATATGGGCATTGCACTGGATAATTTCGGAAAGTTAGAAGATGCCATCGCATCCTGGGACAAAGCTTTAGAAATTAAACCAGATGAGCACAACGCATGGTTCAATCGGGGCCTTGCACTGCGTAAGTTAGGAAGGTTAGAAGAGGCGATCGCATCCTACGACAAAGCCTTAGAAATTAAACTAGATAAAGAGGAAGCCTGGTTCGATCGGAGCGGTGTACTGTATCATTTAGGAAAGTTAGAAGAGGCGATCGCATCCTGTGACAAAGCTTTAGAAATCAAACCAGATGACCACGCAGCCTGGAAAAATCGGAGTATAGCAGTCGAAAATGCACCTAAACATAGGCTGCTAGTTTATGAAATCTTACAGGGACAATTCCCTAAATCTCCACCAGTAACCAGAACTCTCATAACTCACAACCTGACACAGCGCGGCTATGAAGGTCAAATATTAACATTAAAAACAGGCTTAGAGTATTGCCAACAAAATACCCACCCCGAAGGATATGGAGAACTGCATCAAGCACTAGGAGATGCTCATTATAGTCGCGGAAAACTCACTTCTCCCAACACCTATTGGAATAAAGCCACCACCAACTACCAAGAATCCCTCAAAACTCTAACACCAGATACTTTCCTAAAACTGCATCTACAAGTATTGCAGAAATTAATCAAAACCTTAGTCAGCTTAAAGCAAACTGATGAAGCAAATAAATTACGACGAGATGCCACCGATTTATTGCAACGCTTACTGAAACAGCAAAACTATTCCCAACTCACCCAACAGCAACTCACCGACAAATTAGTTAGCTTTGAACAATTAACCGTAAATATATTCATGCAATCTGGGCAGTTTGCCGAAGCCTTAGCCACAGCAGAAACCGATAAAAATGTCTGCTTATCTTGGCTGGTGGATGCCTTGCCAATTCCCGATTACGAAACAGAAGAGACAGTCACTCACGCCCAAATTCAGCAACTCCTCAATCCGACAACAGCCGCGATTTACTGGCATCTCAGCGACGCATCCCTGACAACATTCATCATTAAATCCGATGGCTTGTTGTCTCCCGAAACCTGTTTCAGCGATTTTCCCGATGAACTTGAAAAATGGGTGAAGGAGTGGAATCAACAATACACCGACTATCAATCTAAGGAGAAAACAAGTCAAGTAAATCATCCTTGGCGTGGGGGAATGGCAAGTAAATTTGCCCGACTCAATGCAATCCTGAAAATTGATGCGATTGAACAGCAATTAGAGGGAATTACCCAGTTAATTTTGATTCCGCATCGGGACTTGCACCGCTTCCCGATTCATGCTTTGTTTAGTCGGGATTTTGTGGTTAGTTATTTGCCTAGCGCTCAATTTGGGTTGAATTTGAAACATCGGTTGAATCCTCCAACTGCGGCAAATACAGCAAATACACCAAATACAGTCGGCGAATGGAATTCGCGGCTACACAGACAAAACCCGCCTCCGCGGGTTGAAGAAGGGGAAGTGAATTCTATCCTCAGTATCGAAAATCCCAACAGTATAATCATTGATGAAAACGGCAAACGAAAAGAATTGCTTCCTTTACCAGCCGCCGAGATAGAATCCGAAATTATTTGCCGAATGTTTGCCAACTCTACCCGACGGGGAGAAAATGCAGCTACCCTCGATGAAGTCACCAAATTATTGCCACAGCCCCACAACATTTTTCACTTTACCGGACACGGTAGCTATGATTTTGACAATCCTCAACAATCAACTTTATACTTAAGCGATACTCACCGATTAACAGTCAAAGAAATCATCCAACTCAACCTCAGTAACTACAAATTAATCTGCCTTTCCGCCTGCGAAACCGCAGTCACAGACAAGCAAACAATTCTCGCCGAATATGTAGGATTGACTAGCGGTTTTATGCGGGCGGGAGTTGGCTTTGTCGTCAGTACCCTGTGGCCAGTCCAATCCGGGGCGAGTACGTTATTAATGATAGACTTTTACCGACGGTGGCGAGAAGAGGGCGATTCGCTACCCGTCGCCTTAGCAAATTCTCAAAAATGGCTGCAATCAGCCACCCGCGAAGATTTAGCCGCTTGGTATCAGCGGGAAATTGACAAGATTTCCGAAAACAGCAGCGAACTTTCTGTAGCTGAAGTTAGCCTGCGCCGATTCTTTAAAAGCAATCAGCAAAACTTGGCTAAAATGGAATCAGACCAACCTTATCAACATCCGTATTACTGGGCAGCCTTCACTCTAACGGGATTATGATGAAAAATAATAATGACGATATTTTTACAGCTTTCATTGGCGCGGTACTCCAACAAACAGAACCGCTACCCGCACCAGTTCAATTAGAGTTTAATAAAATTGATGAAGCTTTCACAATTATCGATATCGAAAGACTTGCCGAATTGCATCCCCCTCTGCTAGCTGCTTATGAAGAGACTCATAATTGGTTGATGTATCATAGCAATGAACGTAGCAAAGGATTAGATGTTTTGCCGGATAGTGAATCTGAAAAATAAAACACTACTAACCCCGAAATTAGTAACGTCGCCAGCGATATCAGCGATTTGCCAAGTTTGCGAAAAATTATCAATGAAATTGATACTAAAGCTAAGCCGCGAGGGTTAAAAAAAATTCTCGGAAAAATCTTGCAAGCTGGGGATTCAGTGCAAGCAAGTCGCGATACAATTTTATCGTCAATAGCAGACAGTTTCACCCATGACTAACGAAAATTGGCTGATTTACCCTACCGTCGATTTGTTTGTCTACGATTTAGCCGACGGTATCGGACAAAGTGAAGACAAAATCAGCCAAAACCGCCAGCAGTTTTGGCAAAAAATCTATGGCGACAAACTCTCGCAGCCACAGCAAGCACAAATCGAACAAGCTGAAACCGAAATCGGTGATTACATCGATTTACTCGGCAACAAAAAAGTAGCAGCATTTGAATCTCCCCTCGATGGCTATGCTTATCCTGTCAAATTCGGCGATACTTATGCGGTGCAGTTTGACTTATCCGGCAAAATAGAACCCGACAGCGATAAGAAATTTGCACCCAAAGAAATCGATTGTTTAGAAGGGCTCAAATCAACAATCATCTCGCGCTTCAATCAACCTGCTACTATCGGTCAAAGTTGGCTAGTTTGGGGTGAATTGACTAGCGGCCAAGATGCTTTAAAAACTGCCAAAGATTGCTACAACAAACTTGAGTTAGTCCCGAATGCTAAATGGGATCGGGATTTAAAAGCATCAGGGCAATTTTTAGGGGCAAATTTTTATGAATTGTGGCTACCTCCGGGAGATAGAGGCAATATCAGCCAAAATTATCATGTGTTAATTTGCTTTTTTCCTAACAGCGGCGAGGCATCAATTAGCACTACTAGCCAAAAAATGACTAAACTTTATCCGCAGTTCCTCCGATTATTTGGATACCGCAATAAAGTGATTTGGGCTTATCAACAAAGCCGCCAACTTAAGTCGGATCTCAAGGATGCTTCGCGGAAGATTCAAGAAATTGTCAGCCAACTGCCAGAACAAGTCAATGCTGCTAAAGTTGACTTGAAACAATTGCAGAAAAATCTTGTTTATTGCTTGACAATTTTCTCGATTTATGCTAATTATATTAGTCGATTGGAAGAACAAGAAAATACAATTAAAACTAATCTAAATAACTATAATAAACGGCTAGAAACTATAGCGGAAAGAATGGGAAATGACAAAAATGAGTTAAAATTTATGGCAAGTTTCAGCGATTTTGCTGAGGAAAAGTATGTCACCCAAGTTAAAGCGGATAATAGAAGTTTGAGTGCGGGTTTGCGGTTGTTGGAAAATGCGATTCAGACGATTGAGGGGATTATCGAGATTGAGAGGGCTAAGAGCGATCGCACTTTAAACTTTACCATTGGTACAGTGGGCGTGGGAATTGGCACCAGCGGAGTCGCCGCCAGCATCTACGCCAGCCAAATCAAAAGCCCCGCTAGCCCGGAAAATCCGATGTCGGCCAGTCAAGTTCTCGTGTTGAGTCTGCTTTTGGGAATTGCAGGAGGCTTAGTCAGTGCGGGTTTATTAAAATTGCTTGACAGAATTCGGGGCTCGAAATAAACCGCAGATGGGGCTGAGGGCGCACAGAGAAGACAAGGGGAGAAAGTTATTGAGGGTTGATAACTCTGAGGATTTCTGTTAGTTAGCAGGCTTGACATCTTCCCACCAAAGTTGGACATAAGGCCAGAATACTTTATCATCATCTAGCCTGACTGTCACTTCATAGCGATCGATCTGAGTGAGTTCGCCTGTTTTACCATTGAATTGCAATTGTTTGGGATCGTCAGTGTGAATTTCTACCTTCTGATTCAACAGCGGCAGCATTTGCTTTGAAGAACCATGAAACGGATTTTTGCCTCTGAGCACATAGCCACCAATGAAAGATATGTACATTAAAGTTAGGAAAAATACTGTACAGAAACTCACAATCAACAGTGTTTTTGGTTGTGAAAAATTGGTATAAACGCTCGTAACTCCTACTACCATTGTTCCGAAAAATAACAGACTCGGCAGCAAGAGTCCATCTCCCAGAAACTCGCTACAAAAAAGCATCAGGGGTATCTGAAAACCAAATAATGCAGCTACCCAAATCCACCCACTCAGCAAGGATTCAGATAGTAGCCAATTCATTCCTACTGTAAGGCCGATCGCAATTCCTATCGCCCAAATCGGTGCCGCATAATCGTACTGTCTGAAGGGAAGAACTACAAAAAAGAATACAGCATAAATAAAACCCGCAATAGCTAAGGCTAATCCACTAATTATTTCGTTCCAGTTCAGCATTTTTAAATTCGGCGCAAATAGTGAAATCTTAATTAATATTATGTCGGCTTGAACAATAGTCCGGACATTTTTTTATCGCGAACGGTATAATAAGGGTTTCAGCTTCTTCAGACGCTGAAATCTTAACGGTAGAATGCCAGTTTCAGCCACCACCCCAAAAAAACTGTCCGGATTATTGCTCGAACAACCCCTATAAAATAGGTTTGAGGGTTCGGACTTCTCAGAACAAACGCATCTTATTTTTAGGATGCTTGCTAGACAAAGGTTTGGGCTATTGTGCATTTGTGTTCCCAAATGCTGAAACCCTTGCTAGGTAATGCTTACAGAATTCATGCCAATTTGAAAAATTAATGCAACAATATTGGTAGGGTGTGGATTCATCGATCGTACAAAAAAAATACAGAAAATCTGACAGCGACACAAAGCGCGACAATACTTGAGTAAACAAAGTCAACTAAGAGTGTTGCAGCAAGGATTTTTTAAATTGGTATTAGATGCGTTTGCCATGGGACTTCAGTCCTTTGATTTTTGATGCGGACTGAAGTCCGAACGATCAAACCTTATAAATGATAAAAATTAATAAATTAGACAGGAGAAGGAAAAAATTTGCGATCGCCCAAAGATGTAAAATCTAATTCCGCTAATGCTTTCTCGCTTATTTTGATGTGTTCTCAATCTGTGAATAGTTACCAATTAACCGGGCTGGCAATTACAGATTAAGGCTATCACAGACTTTTGCTACTTGCTGTCGATGGTGATAGTCCTTATTGAAGCTAGAAAGCGGAATTTTCAGACCGATATATCATTTAGGGTCGATCGACTTGACAAATTGTTGCACAGGCTGCGGTAGAGCCGGTACAAAAGTCTTTCTAAAACCCCGAGCATCCAACACTCGCCACAAAATACCCACCGCTACCGTCAAGAAAAATAACGCTCCCAAAAAATTGAACGCACCAGACAGAAAACCGCCATCCCTTTTTTTCGGAGGCGTAATGTGTTTGATCCGATATACAGCCGGCTCGTAATCTTTCCGTTCCTCGCGACTGGGCACCGGCTTTTTGGCATTGGTGCGCGAACTCTTACGGGGGCTCCCACTCAAACCCGTTTGATTAGTTTTAGTAGAACTACTGGGCGAGTCCAAATCAGAAGCGCCACGCATCGTGAACTTGCTAACAGATGTCCCGGTTTTGCCAACACCAGCATTCTGTATTCTACTGTTAGAGCGCTGAGTTGATTGGCGATCGGCTAAAGTTCGCATCAAACTTTGCAATTGCTGAGTCGCAGCCGGCGGGCGTTCCGCTTTCCTCGCCCAATTTAACAGCATCGCCGCAGTAATGCCGCAAAGATTCGCAGCCCCCACAGAAGCTATCCGCTTCAGCAGAGGCTGACTGTTGGACACAAACACCACCAGTGCGTCGGGATGTTCCTGAGCCAGACCGTAAACGCACTGAGCTGTAGCTACTACTAGCATTGCTTGTGCGCTTTGATTTTTCATCGAGGGTTCTAGGCCCCGATGCGTTTCTTGAGCATCAGTCACAATCCAGCCACTATCTGCAAAAAAGCGCATAAACTCTCTGGCCACTTGCTCTTGAGCTTTTTCTACCGCTTTCCCTGTCAGATAATCTATTTCGTCATACACTACTTCCGGGAGATAGCAACTTCCCACCTTGGCATATTCTTGCCAAACTTGGGTTCTGCCAGCCATCAAAACATCCGCATCAAAAGTTACCAATACAGGAGGAAGTTGATTAGCCATAACTTTAGCCTAGATGCTCATATCCGTGATTTTTACTTGCTAAATTAAGTTTAAACAAATTCCGAGCTTTTCTATTGGGTTAATTCATAAATATCTGGGGTGCGCCCAAGCGCACCCAGCCCACCAATGGTCAGATGATTAGTTGCCAATTCCTAAACGCCCAGCTAAAGCGGGAGTCAAGGGCAAAAGTACAGAAATCATTAAGAACAAAGCCAACAAACCCAAAGCTGCGCGAGCGTCGTCAGGTTCAGTCAGCTCGTTAAGGCTCGGCCGCTCCAGATTCCGCTGTAAAATCAGAATCACGATCGCCCAATACAAAGCCAAAGGATTAACTAAAGAAGCGATCGCCAGCACCACAAACGTCGCCAAAGTAGCGCGACTGGCAATTTTCCGGCCGTAGATTGCTTGCACAATTCTACCTCCGTCCAACTGTCCCGCAGGCATCAAATTAATCGCCGTGATTACCAAGCCCAACCAACCAATAACTACCAGCGGGTGAACGTCAACAATCTGTTGCTGCAACGCCGCACCCAAAACCACTTTTGCCAAAGTTCCCACCAAAACCGAGCCCTTGAAATACTCTGCGGGAATTTGAAACAAACTGCCGGGGTGAGAAAGCAGCAAACCCGTTACCAGCATGAGCAGAGAAATTATTCCCCCAGCGGCTGACCCAGCAAAAGCAATGTCAAACAAAACTTTACGGTTGGGAAGCAGCGACTCAAAACGCTCGATCGCCCCAAAAGAACCTATCTGAAAAGTTGGTATAAAAAACGGCCAACTCAAGCCAACCTTGTACTGATTTGCCAGCACTCGGCGAGCAATTTCGCCTGAACCTAAAACCGCCCAAATTCCCGCCGCAATTGGCAGCACTTCTGGATATCTACCAGGCGAGTTAAAGAAATCGAAACTCAGCAGCAAACCGGCTGTTTCCAAACTGGTAGCAATTGTTGCTAGTAGCAGTACGACTGCGAGGATTTTTTGAGATAGGGTAGTTGGCTGCGGGTCATTTGTGCTGGGCAAGATAATAACTACCGGCTTCTCGTCCTGATTTTCTACTAAAAACAGGCGGTAGCGATCGTTCAATCTTTCTTGCAAACTTGCCGTCAAACGCGAGTGTACTTGTTCTGGGTCTCCCCGGAGATTGCCTTTCAAGATTACCCCATCTTGATAGGGAATCGTTTCTATAGCAAAGAAAGTATCGATGCCAAAGATGCCTTGAATTGCCTTGAGGTCTTCAACTGGAACGGGAATTATTTCTAATTCATTAGTTGCAGGCGATGTGACGATCTTAATAATTTCTTTTGCTGGTACCCGTTGTTCGTTTGCAGGGGAGTTTCCATCGCTTTGGGACTCGATCTGGGCCGGATCGGGGCGCGAGTCGATCACTGCATCGGCTGCTGCCTTCCGCAATTGCCTGCCCAGATAAATGTACAATCCCGTGGATGTCACCAGCAGCAACAATACCGCCACTAGATTTAGGTAAATCCCGGCACCGAACAAACCAAAGAACAGCAGCCACGGACTCATCAGCACCACTGACTGCAACCAAGCTAACATTCCCAGTTTGCCAAAAGGTCTGGCGCGATAAAATCCCCAACCCAGAATTCCCACAGCAACCAATACCAGTGCAATTGTGGCGGTATTTTCCGATGCCACGATCGGCATTCCGGTTGCTTGCGCCAATATCGGCTGTAACTGGTCGATCGCGCTGCGGTCTAGTAATAGCATTAAATTTTGGGGTATATGAAATAAAATTGCTCTTAACATATCCAAACCTGTCCAAAAATAGCCCGATCACTAAGGATAACTCCTGAGGGCTTCTCGACCCACAATCGCCTGCTGCTGTTTTAACTTTTGGGCGATCGGCTATTGACACAAAAGACCTTTTATGATAACACATCCGGTGTGTCAATCGATTTTAGATTGTAGATTTTAAATTTTAGATTTTAGAGGCGACCCCACGGATAAATTCGGGGGAAGAGAGGATTTGAGATTTTCGATTTGGGATTGATTCCACCGATAAATCACGTGGCGGAACATGCAGAAATTCGCTTGTCAAACATAAGAGGAAGAGGCGTAGGAGTGTCGATCGCGCGGAAGCCGGAAGATTTGCCAAATTTGGCAGGTCGGGCTTCAGGACGAATTTCATGGTGTTTTGGATGCCCGAATCCGCAACAACTGCGAAACAAACAAGGTTTCAGGTAGTCTGTCAGCTTTGGGGAAAACGTCTGAAACTATTGTCATGTATAGGTTTGGTTAACGGGTACGGCAGGACTTGAACCTGCGGCTCGCTGCTTAGAAGGCAGCTACTCTATCCAACTGAGTTACGCACCCAACTCAAAAAATCTTTAACAGTATCATTGTATCGGTGGAGTGTGCGATCGAGCAAGTAAATATTTTTTAACTTAGACAGAAACCGGTTCTATCTAAAAAACTACGATGTGGAGCGCGGCGCGATCGGGAGCGAACACGCTAGTGATGAGAGTGCCCTTGCGTCCAGGATAGCAATTCACAAAAGCTGGAGGGACTCACCTGCAAACAACACAATTGTTAAAATTCGATAGTGACAAAGCCTCAAACGTAGGCCACAAGATCGAAAAACCAGAAATCCTCCCCTGATTTTAGGCATGAGTTGAGGCAATCGTGACTAACTTGCCGATCTTTGCCGATCTTTGATGATGTTTGCCAACATTCTGCTCGACTTGATATTTGAGAAAAATGTGGTAGAACTAGGATTGAAAGACTCAGGTGAAAATCCCTGATGGTAGGGAGCCTATATATAAGCTTCCTCTACGGCATCAAAGCAAAATAGTCAATCGCCCGATCGGCACGAGCTCAAAAATCAAGCGTTGCCAGTACAGCAGTCGTAAGTTGTGCGCGGGGGAATTTCCTTCGTGCATTAGTTCATATGCCATGGTTGAGAGACAATCTCAGCTTAGATACTTGTTAGCATTTGTTAGCAAAAAAGTATCGGAACGCTTGAGGAGGGGAATCCTGCTAATTAAAGTGAAATCGTTGAATCAAGCATCTCCGAGCCTAAAAGCCTGGAGATCTTCAAAAGCACAGCACCTCGGCCATGACAGGAGTCAAATCGCAGTGTCATGTTTATTCTGAAACGGCAGGATGTTGAAATATCCAATTTTCAACACCCAAAACGGGATCAACAAATTCCCATTCTCAATTATCAGGGGCAGACTTTTCGTCTCATTAGCGCCTTCAACGGCAAGCAAGCAGAAGACGCCAGAGCCTTGTGGCGGGATTTAACCGACAACCGAGGCAAAGCCTGTGTTCTGCTAGAAGAGCCGGATAGATACAGCGTCTGGGGAAAAGTCCGTCTAGATCAGCTTGCCGGTGAAGAACCGGCAGGTACAGAATCCGCTAAAGCACCGCTATTCGCGCAGGGTTGTCTGCTACTCCTCCAAGCTGTTTACTTTGACGTAGAAGACCTCTTAGGCGCAAGGCAAGCCACATCGTTTCAGAAAGATATCACCAAGGTATTTCAGCAAGGAAACTTCCCCCAGGCAGACTCCGCTGATGCGATCAAAAATTGGCTGACCGTTAGTCCCTTGCAAAATCATAAGGTGCCCCCTTGGCAAGAGCAACATCTCAAAACCTTATTGCAAGAACTTCACCGTTTGGGCAAATCATATTTTGGCAATACCGACTTCGCTGAGGGAGTGAGCGATGTGCTGCAAGATATGCCAGCACAGGATCGCACTCAGTTTCTCGATTGGCTGAAACAATCAGCCCTCAACAAGTTGTGGATCGCAGCATAGAAAATCTTTGACAATTGCTCTGACAATTGGGCCCAGATAATCGAGCTGAGATAATTTCACTGTCGGGGGCAAGGGAGATACAGGTTGGATTGCCAACTTGTATCGATCGAGCGACATAACTGTTAAATCAGTTAAGAGGCCAGCTACAGTCTGGCAATTTAACTAAATTTTGATCGCAGTTCCCACCCAGAATCATTGATATGAGTGGGGGAGTGTGAAAGCCAAAAACAGAGAAAACAACATTTGAGGATATAACTTCCGAGTTTAATAGGTACGGTAAAACCCTTAATGGTGAAGGCGCAGACCGTATTTTTATCATCTATTCCCGGGGGAAATATCGACTAAGAACTAATTCTTTGAATTAGTAAATAGATACTATTCTTGCTTAGTCTTCCGAGAGTGTACGAAGGCCAAAGTCCCGATGACACGCTGAGGACGGCAGTTTTTCCCGGAGCGT
Organism: Oscillatoriales cyanobacterium; assembly: GCA_004292955.1. Lineage (GTDB taxonomy): Bacteria > Cyanobacteriota > Cyanobacteriia > Cyanobacteriales > Microcoleaceae > Microcoleus. Next base: position 65,856 of record RDXX01000016.1, read on the forward strand.
CAGATCAAGGTTCTTTGGCGAAAGAATCCTCATCTACAATCAAAGATTGAGATGGGGTGCGTTCAACCGCTAGTTAGGTATCGTGAAATCCCTATGAGTAGCACTTCAGAAAAGTCATCTACATCTACATCTTTACTATCAGCTCAGACCCTCGTGATTGTGGGCATTGTCTGGGCTGTCCTGGCGCTGCTGTTCTTTTTGCTGTTCAGTGTTCCGCTTTCACAGCAAGATGGTTTACCGCCTTGGTACTCGATCGGCACTTATGTTTTTGAATGCGGGGCATACCTTGGAGCGTCTTTAGTCTGTTTGAGAAACTGGAAAAGCCCCCACATGGCAAGCGGGCGTAACGTCTGGCTGGGAATTGGTTTGGGGATGCTCTTCTATTTTATCGCCGGCGTGCTGTTCGGGATTTGGGAACTCTATTTCGAGTTAGACCCAGATGTGTCCCCAGCAGATGCGTTTTATCTGGGCAGCTATGTGGTACTGATCGGAGGCATGGTTCTAGCTGTGACTTCCAAGCGACTGAATCTAGAATTTTGGCAATGGGGTTTGTTAGCGGCAATAGCAGCCTTTGGGATTGCTGTAGCTATCTGGGTTGCTGCGCCCGACTCTTGGAGACAACAGCTAGGAATGGCTCCGGCAGCTCCCCAGGAAGTAGTTACAGGATCTGCACCTGACTCAACGGCTGCCAAAGGAAAAGCCCCTGCTTTGGACAATTCGGCTCAGTCAAAGGCAAAAGGAACGGCAGCAGCGGCTGCTAAATCGGCATCGGAAGAATCAGCAGAGGTAACTAAAGCTCCCGAATGGGTGATGGCACTTGACAAGCAACTATCACCTTACGCCTATGCAATCAATTTGTTTTACATCGTCGGGGACGTTTTTCTGCTGATTATTGCTACTGCGCTGCTGCTGGCCTTTTGGGGAGGACGTTTCTCCCAATCTTGGAGAATGATTGCGGCTGCAACTTTTTCGCTTTACATCGCAGATATGTACTTCAAATGGCGCGATACTCAGGCTGAGGGTAGTTATCAAAGTGGCAGTTTGCTGGAAGTCTTTTTTGTTTTCAGTGGCATCCTGTTCGGAATAGGAGCTGTTTTGGAACATGACATCTCCACCCGTTCTCGTCAAAGCAGGCGGACTCGTCGCACCGCGTAGCGATTTGAGATTGGGGTTGCTTCGGCAAGGGAGGGGAACGTGAAAGCTTTTTTGCCCTTGCCTGCATCTCTCAGCTTCAAATCGAAAATAAAAAATCATACTTTGCCGATCGCACTTCCTACGTCTTTTCACGTCTTTTTGCTGGAAAACTTGGCATGACGCCCACAAAACTCTCCGATTCAGACAAACGGGAACTCCTCCGGCTGTACCGACAGTCGGACGAGAATACTATCACTCTGGCCAAGCGCTACGGAGTGAGTAGTTCGACTGTAAGGCGCATCATTCAGGGGGCTTTGTCCGAGTTAGAATACGCATTTCTAGTCCAGCAAAAACAAAAGCGTTCGTCCGATCGTAGCACCAGCAGCCTTTCTCAACCAACAGAAACGGCTGCTGAATCGCCGGCTAAGAACTCCATCGCCCCTGGAGATACTCCCCTGTCTGAGTCACTCCCCGTCACGCAGTCAGCCCCAAATTCGAGGCCGACGATCCGAAAGCGTTCTGTATCAGCCACCCAACCTGTACCAGAAATCGAAATTCCAGGAACTTTACAGTCGGATTTCGAGGTTTCTGATTTACCAGATGCCCCAGCAGGCAATCTTGCCGAACCCAGCCACCGTGCTGTTGTGACTGGGGAACTACAGGCAATGCTTGGTGGTGAAGATTTTAGCGATTTCGACGAAGATGAGGATGAGGATGAGGATGAGGAGGATGAGGATGAGGATGAGGATGAGGATGATGACGACTTCGACGAAGATTTAGAGGATGAAGATTCTCTGTTTGAAGGGAGTCTGCTGGGTTCGATGTCCGGAGAGTCGATAGAACTTCGGGCTATAGGCCCGATTCAAGTTTTGCCTTTAAGCGAAGCATCTGTGCCCAAAATTTGCTATTTAGTAGTCGATCGGGCGGCAGAGTTAATCACCAGACCTCTGAAAGCATTTGGCGAACTCGGTCAAATTCCGGCGGCCGAAATTCGCGAGAAAACCCTACCAGTTTTTGATAATCACCGAGTGGCGCGCCGATTTTCTACTCGCAATCAAAGAGTTTTCAAGATTCCCGACGGCAGGCTGTTGCAAAAAGCCGCGCCTTACTTGCTAGCCAAAGGAATTACTCGGCTGCTGATTGAAGGTCAGGTTTATTCCATCGAAGGTGTGAAAAATTAACTTAATATTCTGCGGTGTCCGAGTCTTCGGGATTTGCTTGAAATCTAGGACGCGAGTCTTGGGAATCTGAAAGGTTCCAAAGCGGTTGTAGCACTGCACCGCCTATCAGTCCCGCACTAATGCTCATGGCCAATACTAATCCTACAGGAATCTGTATGGATTTAAACAAGATAAAGCTTAAGGCTACTGGCGCGGCGTTCTGGACTGAGATTATGCCGATCGCGCTTGCTAAAATTGCTACTAAAAAACTTATGGCGAGCAGAGGAATTGTTTTCATAAATGGGCAGAAAAGCTAACACTTTAACTAATTTTACTGCTTAATGATTTAAATCTTATGTCAAAATATTATTTTGGCAAACCTCCTATCATTAAATAATATACAACAAGATTAGGGGCAAAGTCAAGTAGATACCGGAGAAATATATTTTTTGTTAAATTAAACATAAAAAATAAACATTTTTACAATTCTAATTTTTACAATGCCAACTGTATTGCGAGTATATCATGGGCAGTCATCTCAACTAAACTAAATGGAATGATGTTAATGTTACCTTCATGTTAGTAATTTAACTTGTCAATGTACCTCATAAACTTGGAATACGCTGTATTTATCACTCTTAAAACATGGAATATTTCACATCATTGATCGGGCAAGATCGAGCAGTAGAATTGCTGACCCAAGCAGTCGATCGCAACCGAATTGCTCCCGGCTATCTATTTGTCGGCTCCAACGGCACCGGCAAAAGCTTAGCAGCACAGTGTTTCATCGAGCTTTTATTCTCAGTAAATCTTCCCGAAAGGCGATCGATAGAATCCTTGCAAAATCGCGTCCGACAGCGAAATCATCCAGACTTACTCTGGGTAGAACCAACCTACATGAACCAAGGCAAACGGCTTTCCGCAAAAGAAGCAGAGGAAGCAGGATTAAAGCGAAAAGCACCGCCCCAAATTCGCCTAGAACAAATTCGCGAAATCGGCGAATTTCTGAGTAGGCCACCACTAGAAGCTGGGCGTTCAGTCGTAGTTTTGGAACAAGCAGAAACAATGGGTGAAGGAGCCGCCAACGGCTTGTTAAAGACCTTGGAAGAACCGGGAAAAGCAGCGCTAATTTTAATTGCTCCGACTGTGGAAGCTTTGCTACCCACGTTGATTTCCCGCTGTCAAAAAATCCAGTTTTCGCGGCTGAATCCCGAAGCAATGGGACAAGTTTTGCAGCAAGGGGGATTTGCCGAAATTTTATCCCATCCCGAGGTAATCGGGATGGCGCAGGGAAGTCCTGGGGAAGCAATTGCTATTTGGCAACAACTGCAATCAATACCCGAGGATTTGCTGCAAAAAGTCAAGCAGTTGCCTCAAAATTTGCGATCGGCTTTGGAATTGGCTAAGGAAATTGATAAAACTTTAGATACTGAATCTCAGTTGTGGTTAATTGATTATTTACAGCATTGTTACTGGCAGCAATTTTTGGCAGGCCGAATTAGCCGATCGCCCTTAGAACCCTTAGAAAAAGCCCGACAATATTTGCTAAACTACGTACAGCCGCGATTAGTCTGGGAATGCACACTAATGGGAATCTGTCAACCATAATAAGAGTGCCAAGTTTGAGCCCAATACAATAATTAAATAAATTCACCTAATTAAAAATAAAATATCGATCGCTAAAAAGCTTGCTGTATATGTCTTATCACTTCTCTCGGGACGATAACTAAAGCCGTCCTCCGACTTCTATTTCTGTTCTTCCTTCTTCCGACTTCCATTTCTATTCTTCCTTCTATCAACTGTCAACTGTCAACTGTCAACTGTCAACTCTTCCTTCTTCTTAACACAATGGAAAAAGCCACATTTGCCGCCGGTTGTTTTTGGGGAGTCGAACACAAGTTTCGCGCCGTTGCGGGTGTCATCTCGACTGCTGCGGGCTACACAGGAGGTCACTGGCCGAATCCCTGCTACCTCGACGTTTGCGCCCGAGTTACCGGTCACGCTGAAGCAGTGCTCTTGGAGTACGATCGATCGCAAATCAGTTACGAAACACTGCTAGATATATTCTGGAACTGTCACGATCCAACCCAAATCAATCGCCAAGGCCCCGACAGAGGCGAACAGTACAGGTCAGTCATTTTTTATCACAATTCGGAACAAGAAAAAGCCGCCCGCGCATCCAAACAAAAATTGCAAATTTCCGGTAAATACGACAAAGATATTGCCACCGAAATCAAACCCGCTGGTGAATTTTATATGGCCGAGGATTACCACCAGCAGTATATTGAGAAGAAGCGGCAGCCCTCCGCATCAAAGGACTAAAGTCCTCACTACAAACCTGATAAAAATATATTTTCCCAAACAAAAAGCGCCCCTATTTCTAGGAGCGCTTTTTGTCAATCAAGAGTTAAAAATTAACCGTTGATGGAAGGAGCAACCAAAGCCACGGGAGTTG
>RDXX01000073.1 GCA_004292955.1 Oscillatoriales cyanobacterium
TGCAGAAATCGTAGAGTTGAGCGAACCTGTTGCAGAACCTGTTGCAGAAATCGTAGAGTCGATCGAACCAAAATCCGAACCTGTGGCCCAAATCGTAGAATCGAGGGAGCTTCCTCAACCAAAATCCGAACCTGTTGCAGAACCTGTTGCAGAAATCGTAGAGTTGAGCGAACCTGTTGCAGAACCTGTTGCAGAAATCGTAGAGTCGATCGAACCTAAAGCCGAACCTGTTGCAGAAATCCTAGAGTCGAGCCAACCTGTTCGCGAACCTGTGACCCAAATTGCAGAGTCGATCGAGCTTCCTCAACCAAAATCCGAACCTGTTGCAGAACCTGTTGCAGAAATCCTGGAGTCGAGCGAACCTAAAGCCGAACCTGTTGTCAAAAATCGGCAAGTTAAAAAAAGGGCACAACCGAGTAGCGATTCTCAAGGAGAACAACCACCTGTCAACAGAAAGCGAAAAATAGAAAGAAAGCAACAAGAGAGCAACGACAGCGAAACACGACCCGGAGGCGACTCAGAATGAAGCAATTACCAATACCCAATTACCAGAAATAATTGGTTGAAAGCCGGAACACGAGTGACGGAGGAATTAAAATCAGACTATTCATTACTCCAATCCTCATCCTTCTAGGTAGAAGTAGCTTTCAAACTGTCAACTGTCAACTGTCAACTGTCAACTGTTGAACCATTCCCAATTCCTAAATGTTAGTAATGATTAGTAATATCATCGCCATTTACCGCAAGGAACTGCAAAGCTATTTTGCATCACCATTTGCCTATGCTATCGCAGCAGTCTTTTGGCTGATCACCGGCTACTTTTTAATCGCCATTCTCCTCGCCCCCGACGGCCTAATTCCTCAAATCACCCAGCGAGATAGAATGGGAATTACCGAACCTGCGATCGACATAGCCTATGAATTCCTGCAACTTTTTCTGCGAATCATGGGTTCCCTTTCACTGTTCGTATTACCAGCACTCTCCATGGGACTTTACGCAGAAGAACGCAAGCGCGGCACCTTAGAACTTTTAGCCACATCCCCCTTAACCAACTGGGTCGTTGCTACCGGCAAACTCCTCGGCGTTTTAACATTTTATACCACAATGTTGCTGCCACTGCTCTTCTGCGAGGCGATCGCCCTAAGTTCCTCAACCCCACCCGTACCCCCCGGCGTCGTGCTGCTAGGACACGGCGGCCTAATCTTACTAGCAGCCGGAATATTGTCCCTCGGAATGTTTATTTCATCCCTTACAGACAGCACGATTTTATCCGCCATCCTCACCTTCGCTCTAGTCTTATTTCTGTGGGTAATCGATGCAGCCGCCGTCGGTATCGGCGGGCCCTTCGGAGCAGCATTAGGACAGCTTTCACTCCTAACACATTACACTAATCTTGTCAAGGGAGTTTTTGATACTAGCAGTATAATTATCTTTGCCAGTTACATCATTCTAGGAGTATTTCTCACAGCACAGTCGATCGACGCTTTGCGATATCAGCGTTCTTAAAAACAACGGGCATGGGGCATGGGGCATGGGGCATGGGGCATGGGGCATGGGGCATCGGGCATCGGGCATCGGGCATTAATCTGCCTACTGACTTATTCCTTCTTCTTCCCTCTTCCTTCTTCCTTCTTCCCTCTTCCCTCTTCCTTCTTCTCTCTTCCTTCTTCCTTCAACATTCGGTTATATTTTCAGGGTAAATGATTCTACCAAATAAATCAAACAATGAGATTTATCAATCCCAAAATCGACTTTGCGTTCAAAAAGATCTTCGGTTCCAGCGACAGCAAATACATCCTCATTAATTTTTTAAACGCCATCCTTTATGAAGCACAGCCTGTCATTAAAGACTTAGAAATAATCGACTCCCAACCGGGAAATAAAACTTTTGGAGTCCCAGACACACACCTAGATGTCAAAGCCACAATTAACGGTGGCAGAATCGCCCTGATTGAAATCCAACTGCTCAACGTGCCTTCCTTCGAGAAAAGAGTGTTGTACAATGCTGCCAAAGCCTACAGCGGGCAATTAACAGGAGAAGAACGCTATGAAAGACTAAAAACAGTAACTTCCTTGAAAATTGCCGACTTTGAAATGTTTGAAAATCAGCCTGAATTTATGACTAGGTTTGTTTTCAAAGAAAAAGAGCAAAAATTTGATTGTCCAGATACTGAAATAGAATTAGTATTTGTGGAGCTGCCAAAATTCAGTAAAGAATTAGCACAATTAGAAACAGGAGCCGACCAATGGATTTACTTTCTCCAAAATACCAGTATTCTGGAGACAGTCCCCGAAACACTGAGTGCTGTTCCCGAAATTCAGAAAGCTTTTAAAATTGCCAAGAAGGACAATTTTAGTCAAGAAGAATTAAAAGAGTTGCAGAACCAAGAACAGTGGATTCAAGACCAGCAGATTGCGATAGAAGTAGCAAGAGAACAACTGACAAAAACTGCTCAACTCTCATTAATATTGCGTCAACTTGTGCGACGCTTAGGCACAATCCAACCGGAACTAGAAAACTCTATCCGTCAATTAGGATTACAGGAATTAGAAGAATTAGGAGATGCCGTCCTGGATTTCAATAGTCTCTCAGATTTAACAGCCTGGTTGGAGCAGACTAATTCAATATAGAATAACATTCTTGAACCGGAATTTGCTCACACAAACAATATTTAGCTTATGAAAATTACCAAAACAAATTGGAAATACGTTTTTTGGCTGGGCCCTCTCCTCACCGCAGCGGGGGTAACAGCAGCACTTGTATCCGCAGCGTGGGAACCCCTGACAGTCGGTTTAGTTATTGCCGGAATAGTGACGATCGCACTTTGGCTGCTATCCTTGACTTACGAACAAGGCTTTTGGGGGCGACGTTCCACTCAAGCGAGTACCAACGCCCTGATTGCTACCCTCGCCGTCTTTGTGATTCTGGGAGTAATTAACTTCATAGCCTTTCGCTATCCCCTCCGCATCGACTTAACCGAAAGCCAACAATTTACCCTCGCCCCCCAGACTCAACAAATCCTGCGAAACCTGCAACAAACAGTCAAGGTTTGGGTATTTGACCCCATCCAAAATCCGCAAATTAAAGAATTGCTGCAAAGTTACAAACGCGAGGGAGGCGAAAAGTTTCAATACGAGTTTGTTGACCCCCAGGCCCAACCGGGAAAAATCCGGGAGTTTAGTATTACCAGCATCGGAGAAATTTACTTGCAATCCGGTGAAAAAAAACAAGTGCTGCAAAAAGGTGGTACTGCTTTTGGTAGTGACCCGAATCAAGGTCTTTCGGAGATAAAACTTACAAATGGCTTAGAAGAAATTCTCAGCACTCGTACTCCTACAGTTTACTTTTTGCAAGGCAAAGGAGCTCGCCCGCTGAAAGAAGGTCAAGGCGGAATTCAGCAAGCTGAAAAAGCTCTGAAAGATAAATACTATAACTCTCAAACGCTGAATTTGAGCGAACGCAAAGAAGTTCCAGAAGATGCAGATGCTTTAATTGTTCCTGGACAGGATAAACCTTTTTCGGATGTAGAAATTAAAGCACTAAAAGCTTATCTCGATCGCGGTGGCAGTTTATTCTTAATGGTAGACCCGGCAATTAATACGGGATTAGACAAATTTTTGCAAGAATGGGGTGTAAAACTAGACTCCCGTTTGGCCATCGATGCTTCGGGTAGTGGTCAAAGATTCGGCCTGGGCGCGACGGTTCCCACAGTCAGGCGTTACGGGGAACATCCGATTACTCAAAGTTTCGGTAGCGGTATTTCATTTTATCCGTTTGCACGCGCTTTGGAAACTTCGCCTGTAGTAGGGATAGAGGAAAAACCGCTGATTTGGACGAGTCAGGAAAGTTGGGCGGAAAGCGATTTGACGACTAAAAAATTGGAGTTCGATCCGAAGACCGATCGACAAGGCCCGTTATTATTAGGTGTGGCTTTGGTGCGATCGGGTTCTGAGAGCACTCCGTTAAACCCCTCAGCCTCACCAACACCAGTCACGCCTTCACCCCAACCATCGGCGACAACTTCGCCATCTCCGACAACTTCACCATCTCCTACAACTTCGCCATCGCCAACAACATCGCCATCGCCGAAAACATCGCCATCGCCGAAAACATCGCCATCTCCGACCACTTCCCCGACAACATCGCCTTCACCCCAAGCATCGCCGACAACTTCGCCGACAACTTCGCCATCTCCGACCACTTCCCCGACAACATCGCCTTCACCCCAAGCATCGCCGACAACTTCGCCGACAACTTCGTCATCACCGACACCATCGCCGACACCAACAACTTCACCATCGCCGAAAACTTCCCCATTACCAACAACTTCTCCATCACCAACAACTTCGCCATCTCCAACAACCTCGCCGACAGCTTCCCCAATCAGCTACTCGGTGATTGTCTCCCAGGAAGCTACCCCTCCAGCAGTACCGACAATTTCGCCAATACCGGCAGCATCTTCCACAGCATCGCCGGAGAGTTCCTCAACACCAACACCCACAACATCTCCCACAGCATCTCCTGAAAGTTCGCCCACGCCAACACCAACAACATCTTCCACACCAACACCAACAACATCTCCCACAGCATCTCCTAGTCCAAGCACAACTCCTTCTGTGCCTTCTACTCCTACAAAAACATCGCGCATGGTAGTAATTGGTACATCTCAATTTGTGACTAACGGTTGGTTTGACCAACAACTCAATAGCGACGTGTTTCTCAATTCAGTGAGTTGGTTGAGCAAACCAGACCAGCAAAGCTTTTCTATCAGCCCGAAAAAAGCTACCAACCGCCGCATTAACATGAATGATGTCCAAGTAGGATTGTTGGTTTTAGCTTGGCTGATTTGGCCTTTACTGGGACTGGGCGTTGGTGGCGCTATTTGGTGGAAAAGAAGATAATTATGAAGCAAGTTCGGCAACGAGCAATGTACGGGATTTAACGGATGTAACGGATTTATTTGCCTGTTTCTTGTTTTTCAACCCATTCCCAATTTCCAATTCCTAATCCATAATTCCCGTAGGGTGCGTCAGGGGGGAATTATTAGTCTGAAATCAAAATATTTAACCCTGACGCACCCTACAATAACTACTTTGCTTCTTGCTTGTTTTTCCACCAATTGCTAATTCCCGTAGGTGCGTCAGAGGAAAAATTATTAGTCGGTGTCAAAATATTCAAGCCTGACGCACCCTACAATCTGATACTAATTCCCGTAGGTGCGTCAGAGGAAAAATTATTAGTCGGTGTCAAAATATTCAAGCCTGACGCACCCTACAATCTAATGACTAATGACTGCTGACTAATGACTAATGACTGCTGACCATGCCGAATTCCTCATTATTATGAAATTGCAGAAAAATACATTTATATTGATAGCTGTTGCGTTGACCATGGCGGGGTTGGTTTCTTTGTACGAGACGCAAGTGTCCCCAAAACAGGAGGCGGCTAAGGACGAAAAACATAAAATTTTTACTTTCAAGTCCGATCGCGTACAATTCTTTACAGTCAAAACTCCGGAAAAGATATTGACTTTTGAACGAGTTTATGCTCGTAAAGGAGGTAAGTCTAGCTGGGAAATGAAATTGCCGGTGCAAGCACACGCGAGTCAGGCATCGGTGGATTTTTTGCTAGATAGGCTGGGAACAGGAAAGAGCGATCGCACAATAGATATTACTGCCGCTCAACTGCCAGAATTCGGTCTCGACCAACCGCAAGCCACAGTCACAGTCAAGCTGGACAACCAGGAAACTCACCGCCTAGTTTTAGGCAAAACAGACTTTAGCGGCCGCTTCTTGTACGCCCAAGCCAACCCGGCGGAAGCCCCACCTCAAAATGGGGCAGAAACTTTGCCCGTGCTGCTAGTACCGTTTGACTTTAAAAATGCCGTCCAACGACCTTTGTCTGAATGGAAAAAAGCAGAAGCGCCCAAACCAGAGAAACCGCAAACACCCTCTCCCACGCCATCTCCCACGCCAAATCCTGAAAATCAATAGATGATCGGTGGATTGAATTTGGTGCGGGACACAGCAGATTTGGTCTTGCCCAGCAACACTCTGAGATAGAATCTAAAGAACAAATTCTAAAACCTCTCAATTCCAACATTCCTCGCCTAAAATACAGAAAAGTCTAAAGTTAAACTGTATTAAAATAGCGTGCATTACCCCAGGAACGGGCGAATATGTTTCAGACAGCACTCAACCAAGGTACGACAGCAAAGGATACAGCGCTTGACGTTGAACTCCGCAAGGTCTTTAAGGTATTTAATGGCGAAACCGCAGTCCGCGGAGTTGACCTCAGCATTCGTCAAGGAGAATTTTTTAGCATTCTCGGGCCCTCCGGCTGCGGTAAGACTACCACGCTGCGCTTAATCGCTGGGTTCGAGACTCCCTCGGCGGGCGAATTGATGATTCGCGGCCAGTCGATGACCAATACTCCAGCTTACCGCCGTCCGGTAAATACTGTGTTTCAAAGCTACGCCCTGTTCGGACACATGAATGTCTGGGACAATATCGCTTTTGGATTGCGGATTAAAAAGCTGGGGAAATCGGAAGTAGAAGAACGGGTACGGGAAGCTTTGCAATTGGTGAAAATGGAATCTTTCGCCAACAGGTTTCCGGGTCAAATGTCGGGCGGCCAGCAGCAGCGGGTGGCTTTGGCGAGAGCTCTGGTAAATCGACCGGCGGTTCTGCTGCTGGACGAACCGCTGGGAGCTCTGGATTTGAAGTTGCGGAAGCAGATGCAGTTGGAATTGTCGAATTTGCATCAAGAGTTGGGTTTGACTTTTGTGATGGTGACTCACGACCAAGAAGAGGCGATGAGTCTTTCTAACCGGATTGCGGTGATGCACGAGGGCAGGATCGAGCAAATTGGTTCGCCTGAAGAAATTTATGAGTGCCCGCAGACGGCTTTTGTGGCGGATTTTATTGGGGATACGAATTTGTTTTCTGGTACGGTGGAGGCGATCGACCGATCGACTATTACAGTTCGCACATCAGCCAATCTGAAAATAGTCGTTCAGCAGTCGGATATGTGGAATGGTGTCATCGGTGACTCTGTGGTGGTTAGCGTCCGGCCTGAAAAAGTATATTTGAATCTCTACCAGCCGGAATTGTCGGTTAACTGTTTTGAAGGGCGGCTCAAAAATATCATGTACATGGGCACTCACGTTCATTACGTGGTTGAATTGGCGTCGGGCGATAAAATTACGGTGCGCCAACCCAATACGGGCGGTTCTTTCCCAGACCCGCAGACGCCGATTTATGCTTACTGGGGAACTACTGATTGTCTCGCTTTGGGCGATCGATCCTAACGATGGAGAGGGGGAGAAAGGGAGAAAGGGAGAAAGGGAGAGGGGAGAGGGGTTGACGCACAGTATCAATTTTTCTAACAATCATTCACATACACTACTAGATGGGTGATATTTGGTGAATGGCATACATACCACTTAGAAAGGCTGTCGAATTTCTAGGTCTGCATCCAAACACGTTAAGGAAGTACGCAGATGAAGGGCAGATTAAATCAATCAAAAATGGAGCAGGGCAACGCCTTTACGACGTTGACTCATACCAAAAAGATGGAAGCATCTGCTCAATCATCTGCTACTGCCGAGTCAGTAGTACCAAACAAAAAGACGATCTTGCTAGACAAGTCGAATTCATGCGACAGCGATACCCCGACTCGGAAATCATCCAAGACATCGGCTCTGGACTCAATTTCAAAAGAAAAGGACTGCAAGCCTTACTGGTCAGATTTATGCGCCCAGATCAGCTCACGATTGTTGTTGCCTGTAGAGACAGATTGTGTAGATTCGGATTTGAACTATTCGAGTTCATGGCAAAACAAAACGGTGGAGAAATCGTGGTTCTCTCAAATCCTGTTCACGCGAGCGAATCCGAACTTACAGCCGATCTTCTTGCCATCCTTCACGTGTTTAGTTGCCGAATGCACGGTCTTAGAAGCTACAGCCAGAAAATCAAAGAAGATCCGACTATTCCTAAGCCCTGAACAAAAGGCAATGCTCAAACAATGGTTTGGAGTTAGTCGTTTTGTCTACAACGCAACTATCAAATACTTGCAGCAACCAGGCACTAAAGCCAATTGGATGTCAATTAAAACGGAAATACTCAATGGGCTGCCTGATTGGGCAAAACCTGTACCGTTTCAAATTAAATCTATTGCCATTAAAGATGCTTGTGGTGCCGTCAAAAAAGCCAAAGCAGATTTCAAGAAAACTGGCAAGATTTGTAGCTGCAAGTTTCGCAGTCGAAAAGATACAAAACAGTCTGTTTATATTCCGAAGTCTGCTATTGGGACGAAAGGAATTTATCCGACAAAATTGGGTCAGTCAAAGCTGAAAGAGGCATTACCCAAAGGCTTCAGTGATGGACGATTGACCCTTGCCTATGGCGAGTATTACATTGTTGTATCTGAAGAAGTGCAACCACGTCAGACCGATAACCAAGGTCGCGTGGTTGCCTTAGACCCCGGTGTTAGAACGTTCATGACTTTCTTTTCTGAGTCATCTTATGGATGGGTTGGGAATGATTCTAATCTTTTGATCCAAAAGTTGTGTTTCAGGTTAGACAAGTTGATCTCAAGGATGAGTAAAACGAATAGCCCGCAACGCAAAAGATTCAAGAAAGCAGCGGACAGATTAAAGTCTAAGATTCAACATCTTGTCAAAGAGTTGCATCACAAGACTGCTAAGTTTTTAGTTGATAATTTTGACGTGATATTAATTCCATCCTTTGAGTCGTCTCAGATGGTGAGCAAGTCACGTCGCAAGATTCGCTCTAAAACTGTTCGTCAAATGCTGACTCTGAGTCATTACCAGTTTAAAAAACATCTAGAGTGGAAAGCTTGGGAGCAAGGCAAAGTTGCTTTAACTTCTATCAACGAAGCTTACACTTCAAAGACTGTTTCATGGACTGGAGAAGTCAAAAAGATTGGTGGTAGCAGAATGATCAAAGATTCTGATGGAAATCAGATGAACCGAGATCTAAATGGTGCTCGTGGGATCTTCCTTCGGGCATTGGTTGATACGCCTTGGTTGAAAAGCTGTTTAGCGATTTAACTTATGTGTTTGTTAGTAAACGTTAGCAAAAAAGTATCGGAAGAATTCCCAATTACCAATTCCCAATTCCCAATTCCCAATTCCCAATTCCCAATTCCCAATTCCCAATCCTCAATTCCCCAATCTAAAATCTAAAATCTAAAATCTAAAATCAAACTGTGCCTCCGACTAATCTACCAATTTCCAGGTTTTGCAGGGCTAATTCTACACGCCGTCAGTTCCTAAAAAATTCGGCGGCGACAATTTCCGGGTTAGCCCTTTCCAGTTGCGGCTGGCGGCTTGCAGACGTACAATCTACCGATAAAGCTTTGCTCGATCGCTTTGCTGAAAAAACCGGCATTCGCGTAGTCGCCGACGTGTTAGACTCCACGGAAACAATGCTGGCGAGACTTAAAGTCGGTGTTCCCCAGGTCTACAGCATCATTTACCCGTCAGACTACATGGTGATGCAGATGAAAAAACTCGGGATGCTAACTCAATTAGACCGATCGATCGTTGGCGGACTAGATCGGCTCAAAAAGCGGTTCCAAAACCCCGTTTACGACCCCGGAAACCGCTACAGCGTGCCTTTTAGTTGGGGGACAACTGGATTGATTTACAACAGCGAACAGTTCAAAGAACCTCCCGAAGATTGGAGTTATTTGTGGAAACGCAAACAGGAATTGGCAAGGCGAATGACTCTGCTAAACGACGTTAGAGAAGTAATGGGCGCGACGCTGCGGATGCTGGGTTATTCTCTCAATTCTACAAGCCAACAACAAGTTAAAAAAGCCTATGAAAAATTAGAAGAACTCAAATCAGCGATCGCTTCTTTTACCACAGATGCTTGGCGATCGCAAATGCTGACAGGAGAGTTGAAAGTAGCAATGTGCTACTCTTCTGATGCCAATGAAGTAATTGCAAACAACCCTAAATTTCGGTATATTGTGCCGAAAAGCGGATCTGCCCTGTGGACTGACACCTTAGTAATTCCTAATGGAGCACCCAATCCAGACGCAGCTTACAAATGGATTAATTTCATACTGCAAGCTGATGTTGCGGCTTCCCTAGTCCAACGATTAGGTTTTGCAACTCCTTTAGAAGATGCTTTTTATTTGCTGACTCCAAAAGTTCGCAAAAACAAAATTCTTTTTCCTGCTGAGGCTACTTTAGAAAACTGCGAAGGCGTGGCACCCCTAGGAAAATTTGCAGATGTTTACGATCGTTACTGGACAAAACTAACCAGTATCTAATAGCATCAGTATTAATCTGCGTTTATCTGCGTTTGCTCGAACATCTAAAATCAGCTAATTCCTAAATCCCAAATCTAAAATCCCAATTAGAACTGTGCCTCCGACAAATCTACCAATTTCCAGGATTTTCCCGGCTAATTCTACACGCCGTCAGTTCCTAAAAAATTCGGCGGCGACAATTTCCGGGTTAGCCCTTTCCAGTTGCGGCTGGCGGCTTGCAGACGTACAATCCTTTGCTCGATCGCTTTGCTGAAAAAACCGGCATTCGCGTAGTCGCCGACGTGTTTAGCTCCAACGAAGAGATGCTGGCTAGAGTTCAAGCCGGTGGCGGCCGCGCCTACAGCATCATTTACCCGTCTGACTACATGGTGGTTCAGATGACGGAACTGGGGCTGTTGACTCCATTAGACCACTCAATTTTGGGCGGACTCGATCGACTAAAAAAACAGTTCCAAAACCCTGTATACGACCCAGGAAACCGCTACAGCGTTCCTTTGAGCTGGGGAACCACAGGCTTGATTTACAACAGCGAACAACTCAAAGAAGCTCCTGAAGATTGGAGCTATTTGTGGGAACACAAAAAAGAGTTAGCAAGGCGAATGACGCTAGCGAGCGATGTTCGAGAAGTCATGGGCGCTGCGTTGCGAATGCTGGGCTATTCTCTGAATTCTACGAACCAAGATCAAGTTAAACAAGCTTACGCAAAGCTGGTGGAGCTCAAACCTGCGATCGCATCTTTTACGACAGACGCTTGGCGGCCGCAAATGCTGACAGGGGATTTGAAGCTAGCCATGTGCTATTCTTCTGATGCCAATGAAGTCATTTCAGATAACGACAAATTGAAGTATGTCGTACCAAAAAGTGGTTCTTCTTTGTGGACTGACACTTTAGTAATTCCCAAAGGTGCTCCCAATCCCGATGCAGCTTATAAGTGGATTAACTTTATGTTGCAAGCGGATGTCGCTGCTTCTTTAGTCGAACGGCTCAGTTTTTCAACTCCTTCGGAAGATGCTTTTAGTTTGCTGACGCCGGAAGTTCGCGAAAACGAGCTTCTTTTCCCTTCGGAAGCTGTTTTGAAAAATTGCGAAGGTGTGGCTCCAGTAGGGAAATTTATGGAAGTGTACGATCGCTATTGGACTAAATTAACCGCTGGTTAACCCTAACCTGTAGGAGCAAATTTGACCAACAATCTCTGACTCTCGCCCCCACAGTCGATCGCCCGCATCAATTTTTCCGACAATAAGTCGATCTGGTACATTTAGATTTACCGTTGGGTGGGGGCGGGTTTATACGAATTCGGGCTTTGAAATTAAAGATTTTGGTGAACCCGCCCCTACCGCTCAAAAATCCAAACTATTATTTATGGCTGTTTCTACCAAAGCTCCCCCTCCGATTCCTCCCACTGCTCCAGTCAAGCCTGAAAGCGTCCCCCCATGGTCAAAGTGGACAGGCCCGCTGGCATTGCTCGGCCCTTCTGGCTTGTTCCTGGTTTTATTATTAGTAATACCAACTCTGGTGATTTTTCAACTTAGCTTGGTGCCGAATATTAAGCCGGGAGATTTGGTAAATCCTTCGGGAATCGGCAACTACCTGCGGGTGTTTGAGCCGCTGAATTTGCAGGTGATGGGTCGATCGCTCTTTTTTGCCACCGGAACGACTATTCTGTGTTTACTGCTGGGATTTCCCGTCGCTTACTGGATCGCGCTCAATGTCTCGCCCAAGTGGCGGAATTTAACGTTATTGGGCTTTGTGTTGCCGCTGTGGACTTCTTCGCTGTTGCGATCGTATGCTTGGATTACAATTCTGCGTCCTACGGGCGTTCTCAACTCGCTCCTGGGACTTTTGGGCATCCCTCCTCTAGAATTGTTAAATCAAAGTTCCGCCGTTCTAATCGGCATGGCTTACAGCTATTTGCCCTATATCGTAACCATTCTCTACGCTTCCTTGGAAAAGCTCGATCGCAGATTGCTAGAAGCATCTCAGGATTTGGGCGCGAATCCACTAGAAACTTTCTGGAAAGTGACAGTACCCCAGACAATGCCGGGGATTGCAGCGGGTTCTTTGCTAGTATTTATTAGCTGTTTGGGCGATTTTGTCGATCCGGAGTTGCTTGGTGGAGCTTCGAGCATGACGGCAGCTCGTTTAATTTACAATCAGTTTTTGGGGGCGACTCAAAATTGGGGGCTAGGTTCGGCTCTGAGTATGGTATTAATTTTTGCAGTGAGTATCGGAATTGCTCTTTTACTCAAATATGGCGATCGTAATGCAGTTTAGTCAGTTGACAGTTGACAGTTGACAGTTGACAGTTGACAGTTGACAGTTGACAGTTGACAGTTGACAGCAGTCATTAGTTATTAGTCATTAATTAGTCGCTACAAATTCTCTTCAAATCGATGCCCTGTTTGGCCGATGCCCTGTTTGGCCGATGCCCGATGCCCAATTCCCCGATTACCAATTACCAATTACCAATTCCCGATTAACGAGATATGGAAAATACCGCCGACAATCCACAGGAGGAAATACAACCCGATATGTACTTAAAACCTAAATTTAAGATTTCTTGGCAGGCAATATTTACCGTTTCGATGTTTTTTTATATGTACCTGCCCATTCTGGTACTCACATTTTACAGCTTTAACAAATCCCGTTTTAGCGCCGGCTGGGAAGGATTTACTTTAGATTGGTACGTTAAATTATTTAGCGATACGCGGATTTTAATTGCCCTGAGAAACAGTTTAACAGTTGCTGTTTGTGCAGTTGCCATCTCCGCTGTACTCGGCACTTTAATGGCCGTTGGTTTAGCCCGCTACCGCTTTCCCGGCAAAAATTTATATCAGGGAGTTTCCTACTTGCCGATTATTATTCCAGATATTGCGAGCGCTGTTGCTACTCTGGTATTTTTAGCGGCGCTAGCTATTCCTCTAAGTTTGTGGACAATTGTCGCCGCCCACGTTGTGTTTTGTCTGGCTTACATCGCTCTAGCTGTTTCTACTAGATTGGCAGATTTAAACCCTTATTTAGAAGAAGCTGCCTTGGATTTGGGTGCAACGCCTGTTGAAGCTTTTATTCAGGTTTTGCTACCTCAATTAATACCTGGAATTGTTTCTGGTTGTCTGCTATCTTTTGTGCTCAGCATGGACGATTTTTTGATTGCGAGTTTCACCGCCGGTAGCGGGACTACAACTCTACCGATGGAAATTTTTAGCCGGATTCGGACTGGTGTGAAGCCTGATATTAATGCTCTGAGCGTGCTGTTGATAGTCGGTTCGGGAGGATTGGCGTTTTTAGCGGAATATTTGCGCGGCAAGGGCGATCAAAAACAGGCTCATTAGTCAGTTGACAGTTGACAGTTGACAGTTGACAGTTGACAGTCGTAGTCGTAGGGTGTGTCGCCACAGAAAATTTCTAACTCAATATCGACAATCGAGCGAGCGACGCACCTTATAGCATTTACAAAATATTTGCGTTAATCCGCGTTAAGGATCGGTTTCCTTAGAAGTTTTCAAAGTGCACCACGCCGATTGACGATCGCAAGCAACGACGTTACTAAGGAATGAAAATTAAATAATTTACACATATTTGTGGGATGGGCGGGACGCCCATCCCACAAGAACAATAAAAATTGTAAGTTATTTAATTCTCATTCCTAAGGGGGGTGCTAACTAACCGTCAGGTGTTTAGCGTGGAAAATTCTTAATCTGCGTATAGTCAAATTCACACCTGACGCACCCTACAATAACTAACCTTCCGCTCGGGAAGGTGGTAATTTCACCTTACTAGCCAAACCTAATGCTTCCAAGACTTGAATTGTTACCCAAGTAAAGTCAAATTCCCACCACTGCATACCGTGACGGGCAGAGTATTGATAAGCGTGGTGGTTGTTGTGCCAGCCTTCGCCGTAAGTCAAAACTGCAACCCACCAACAGTTAGTAGAACTATCTTCGGTTTCGTAAGTGCGGTAGCCAAATTTGTGAGTTGCACTGTTCACAAACCAAGTGCAGTGATATACCAAAACTAAGCGGGCAAAGATTACCCAAACTACAAATGACCAGCCTGCTACGAAGTAAAGCAACACGCCAAAGACGATTTGCATCGGGAGAAAGTAGTTTTGCAAAAATCGGTAAAATGGATCGCTGGCAATGTCTTTTGTACAGCGGGGAATTTCAGCGTGAGCCGGGCCTTTATATAGCATCCAGCCGAGGTGACTCCACCAAAAACCCTTTTGGGCATTGTGAGGGTCGATCGCATTTTGGTCAGAGTGGGTGTGGTGCAAACGGTGCAGCCCAACCCAATCAATTATTCCTCCTTGACAGGCCAGGGCTCCGCAAAATGCTAGAAAGTATTCTACGAATTTTGGTGCCTGAAAACTGCGGTGGGTGAGCATACGATGCCATCCGAGAGTTATTCCCAAACCGCCGGTGATCCAGTGCATGAATACTGTTAAACCAACTGCTGTCCAGTTGAAGTTACTGGGTAGCAGTGCGAACAAAGCGCCGATATGCAGTCCTGCTAAACTAATAACGTGCTTCCAATTGTATTGGAGTTTTTCTTGCGTTGCTATTGTCATTCTTTTTTTGATTAGTGATGAGATGCTGACCGGGATTCACGCATAATAGTTTGGATTGAGCAGTAAACTTTTTTGGTGCACACTTGCCCAAACGAATCAAAAATGAATGAATTATAGATTTAGGATGAAACTTGAAAAATTTACGGTTTAATTTTGAAAATAAAACTTTTGGCTGCCAAACAAAAATTTTTCTTCCCAAATCTATTATAACTGATTATGGTTTTGGTTGGGTCGATCGCACAAGATGATTCAATCTCAGTTCAACCCAACCTTTAGCGATCGCAAAAACAGGATTAGGCATTGGTCACGAGCCATTAGTCCAGAACTGATGACCGACAACCAATGACTAAATTGCCGATCGCCCTATTTTTCTGCTAACTTCACTTTGGTAGCTAAACCCAGCGATTCCAGCAGTTGAATTGTCATCCAAGTGATGTCGATTTCCCACCATTGGAGACCGTGACGAGCAGAGTATTGGAAGGCGTGGTGGTTGTTGTGCCAACCTTCGCCGTAGGTGAGGACAGCAACCCACCAGCAGTTAGTAGAGCCATCGCCCGACTCATAGGTGCGGTAGCCGAATTTGTGGGTAGCGCTGTTAACCAGCCAAGTGCAGTGGAACACCACCACAATCCGCATAAACACTCCCCAAACCACGAAAGACCAGCCACCTAATAAATAAAGCAACACACCGAAGACAACTTGGATGGGGATAAAATATGCTTGGAGAAACTTGTATACTGGGTCGTCGCCAATGTCTTTTGTAAAGCGGGGGATTTGAACTCTCATCGGCAAATCTGAGATCATCCAACCCATGTGGCTCCACCAGAAGCCTTGATTAGAATCGTGGGGATCTTCTTCGGTGTCGGAATGGATGTGGTGTAACCGGTGCATTCCTACCCAGTCGATCGGGCCGCCTTCACAGGACAGAGTACCGCAAATAACTAGAAAATACTCTAGCCATTTCGGTGTTTGAAAACTACGGTGGGTAACGAGGCGGTGAAATCCGAGAGTAATTCCTAAACCACCTGTTACCCAGTGCAGGAATACTGCTAGGCCGACAGCAGACCAGCTAAAATTACCCGGCAGCAAAGCAAATAGAGCGCCGGTGTGCAGAAAGGCCATAAAGCCTACAACAGGCCAATCAGGAGAAGTTTTTTTGGAAGTTGCAATCGTCATGAAGATATTATGTTTACAAACTAGGGGCCGCATTTACGCGATAATCAGCAGCGCGCACGCAAATGGTGAGCGAGGTATAGATGAATAGCGTTTCACGGCTACAGGAAGCAGAACAGGCACTCTTTCAGATTTTTTCTGGTATTGACGCGACAGTCAAGCAAAATCTTCAACGAGTCTTAAAAGCTTTTCGCAGCCACCGGGTTGGAGTCCACCATTTTGCAGGTGTTACGGGTTACGGCCACGATGATTTAGGGCGGGAGACTTTGGACGGGGTGTTTGCCGAAGTGGTAGGGGCCGAGGCGGCAGCGGTGCGGGTACAGTTTGTTTCGGGTACTCACGCGATCGCCTGTGCTCTGTTTGGCATCCTACGTCCTGGTGACGAAATGTTGGCAGTTGCTGGTTCTCCCTACGATACTTTAGAAGAAGTGATCGGCTTGCGGGGGCAAGGTCAAGGTTCACTTATTGAGTTCGGCATTAGCTACCGTGAGTTGCCTCTAACTCGCGAAGGAACTGTGGATTGGCGGGCACTGAGCTCTGCTATTTCAACAAAAACTCGCCTGGTTTTGATCCAGCGCTCTTGCGGTTATTCTTGGCGATCGAGTCTGTCTATTTCTGAGATTAAAAAAATCGTCGATCTAGTCAAACATCAGAATCGTAACACAATTTGCTTTGTTGATAATTGTTACGGCGAGTTTGTTGATGATTGCGAACCTACTGCTGTGGGTGCAGATCTGATGGCGGGTTCTTTAATCAAAAATCCGGGGGGTACGATCGTCCCTGCGGGCGGTTACGTGGCCGGGAGGGCCGATCTGGTGGAGGCGGCAACTTGTCGCTTGACAGCGCCGGGAATCGGCAGCAGCGGGGGCGCGACTTTTGATTTGAACCGCTTGCTGTTTCAGGGTTTGTTCATGGCCCCGGGGTTTGTGGGCGAGGCGATGAAGGGTAATCATTTGACGGCTTATGTTTTTTATAAGTTGGGTTATCGGGTGAATCCGATTCCTTTGGCGAGGCGCAGGGATGTAATTCAGGCGATCGAATTCGGTTCTGCTGATAAGTTAATTGCTTTCTGTCGGGCGGTGCAGCAAAATTCCCCGGTGGGTTCGTATTTAGATCCCGTGCCGGCGCCGATGCCGGGATACGAGAGTCAGTTGGTGATGGCTGGTGGTACTTTTATTGATGGCAGTACCTCGGAATTTTCCGCAGACGGGCCTCTGCGAGAACCATATGTGGCTTTTTGTCAAGGGGGTACTCATTGGACTCATGTGTCGATCGCCCTTGAGGCTGCGATCGAGGCCGTGGGCCCGGCCAAGTAGCGAATATCTTACAAAAATAATTAGGACGGGCAAGATGCCCATCCCACAATAAAAGAAAATATTGTGGGATGGGCATCTTGCCCGTCCCAAAATTTGATAAAAAGAACTTTTGTAAGAGATTTGTTGACATCTGATTAAGGTCGATCGGCTAAATTTGTGACTAAACGTCCGTCTTCCATGTAGATAATGCGATCGGCAATATCGAGAATCCGATTGTCGTGCGTCACTAGCAAAATCGTACAACCTTGTTCCTTTGCTAGTGTCTGCATGATCTCCACCACATCTCGCCCGGATTGTTTGTCCAAAGCCGCCGTAGGTTCATCAGCTAAGACTATTTTAGGCCGACTGACTAACGCCCGGGCGATCGCCACCCTTTGTTTTTGTCCTCCCGACAGATTTTCTGGGTAATAATTAGCCCGTTCTCCCAAACCAACAGCTTCCAACATGGATATTGACAAAGCATCCATATTCTGATTTAGCATTTCCTTATGTAATTCCAAAGACATCCGCACATTTTGCTTAGCCGTCAAAAACGTCATCAAGTTATGCGCTTGAAAAATATAACCAATTTGCTTTCTCAACTTAGTTAACTGATTCTTACTAGCGCCGCGTATTTCTTCCCCCAGAATATTGAGACTCCCTTCTTGAGCCGAACGCAGGCCGCCTAACATCGTCAGTAAAGTTGTTTTACCCGAACCAGAAGGCCCCGTCATAATTACGATTTCCCCAGAGTTGATATCGAGATTAATATCAAATAAAGCTTGTTTTTTCAGGGAACCTTTACCGAAGTAATGGTTGAGGTTTTTGACTGATATTACAGCTTGATTTGTTATGGTTTCGTCGAAGTTGGCGGGAGAGTTTAGGGTTTGCATGGTGATTTTTTGTGTTTTTTCTATAAGTCACGGGCGAGACGCCCGTGCCACAATTAATGGAGGTATTTTGTTTGGTTCTAAGCTGGTACACATTTAATTTTGGCAATCCTGTTTCTTCCATCTCTTGTGGGGTGGGCTTCTAGCCCGCCCAAAAATTAAATTAAAATGCCACAACAGCTTAGAAAATATCTGCCGGATCGGCCGATCGCAATTTCCGCAAAGCCAGCGCCCCAGAACCAGTACACATCACAATCGTCAAACCCAACACAGTAGTCGCTCGATTTGTTGTCATTGCAATTGGCAGCAATGTAGCAGACTGCGCTAGGGAATACAGTCCGTTAGCCAAAACAATTCCCGGCATAAAACCCAAAATAGCTAATAACAAAGCTTCCTGAACTAAAACTCCGACTAAATAGCGATCGCTATATCCCATAGCTTTTAAAGTCGCGTACTCAGCCAAGTGATCGGAAACATCTGAATACAAAATTTGGTAAACAATAATCAAACCAACAATGAATCCGATAATCGTACCAAATCCAAAAATAAAACCAATCGGAGTAGCATTTCCCCAATAAGCCTTTTCAATTTCCGCAAATTCTGCTAAAGTCAGAACTTTCACATCATCCGGCAAAATAGCTTTCAACATTGATTGAACTTTGAGGATGTCAGCCCCCGGTTGCAACTGAATTAAACCCACATCAATTTCATCTGGTTTGCGTTCTGGAAATAAATTCATGAAAGTAGAATCGCTAGCAATGACATTGCCATCAGCCACGAAAGAAGTACCGAGAGTAAATACTCCTCCTACTTGAATATTTCGTTTGTTAAGTTCAGTTTCGAGGGTAGATTGTGTATTAAAAATATTGGCAATTTCCCCATACTCAGGTCTAGAAGCTTGGTCAAATAACACATTATTGAACTTTTGAAGTTGAGCCAAATTCTGATTGACATCTGGCAAAATAAATGTTGTGTTGCCAGGATCTATGCCAAAAATTAAAATTCCTCGCGTAGTGCGGTTTGTGGGATTTCGCCACTGTCCCATCCCAATATATAAAGAAGTGACAGACTTGACTCCCGCGACTCCTTGTGCTTGATAAAGTCGCTCTCTTTTGAACTGTTTTACCGCAGCAAAAGTTTCAAATTGAGGATTGATTAACACTAAATCTGTCTGTAAACTTTCGTGCGGCTTAACAGCAGAATCGAAGAGTGCATCTTGAAAGCCGAGTTGCACAAAAATCAGAATATCTGCAAAGGCAATTCCGGCGATAGCAACAGCGAGGCGGGTTTTTTCTCTGGTTACTTGCAACCAAGCAAGGGGTGTTTTGCGAAACATAATATTTGGGGAATTGGGAATTGGGAATTGGGAATTGGGAATTGGGAATTGGGATAATCCGGTGGGCAGAAACCGGGTTTTTTACGAAGATATTGCATCGTAGCCTTTAATTTCGGTAAAAACCCGGTTTCTTTGTCGGCGAGTGCGGTAATTGGGCTCATCCGGTGGGCAGAAACCGGGTTTTTTGCGAAGATATTGCATCGCAGCCTTTAATATCGGTAAAAAATCCGGTTTCTTTGTCGGCGATTGCCTAAGTCTGATCGGCATTACTCAGCGCTTGAATATCGGATTGCATAATTAAGTTAATATGGCGCGAAATCTTGTCAACTTCCCAATCCCACCAGCGCATTTGTAATAATTGCGCCACCTCAGCATCGCTGAAACGCTGCTTAATTAAACCAGCGGGATTTCCGCCGACAACGGTGTAAGCGGGAACATCTTTTACTACAACAGATTTAGCAGCAATAATTGCACCGTCGCCGATTTTAACTCCCGGCATAATCACCGATTCGTAACCTATCCAAACATCATTACCAATAATTGTATCGCCTTTAGTTGGTAGTTCGATTAATAGATTCATAGCTGTTTCCCAGCCGTTCCCAAAGACTGGAAATGGATAGGTAGAAATGCCATCGAGTTTGTGATTTGCACCGTTCATGATGAATTTGACGTTGGTGGCGATCGCACAAAATTTACCAATAATTAATTTATCACTCCCGTAATTGTAAAGTACGTTTCTCTCGAAGTTTTCAGGATCGATCGGATCGTCGTAGTAAGAGTAATCGCCGACAATAATATTGGGCGATTTAATAAAGTTTTTGATAAAGCAAACCCGGCGCTGGTCTACCATCGGATACGGTCGGTTTGGATCTGGCCCCAATTCTCCCATGTTTCTCAATCTCCCTAATTTTGAATTGCTACTTGTACCTGCAAATTTGTCAATCCCGCAACTTTTTTGCTAGCTTCAGGATTCAGGTGAATTTTCACCTCCACAACTCGGCTGTCCAAGTTTTCTCCTGGCTGGTTGCTAAACACGTTTTGCTTGCTGACTTTTAAGCCGATTTCTTTAACAGTTCCCGGCAATTCTCCTGAAAATGCTTGGCTGGTAACACCTGCTTTTTGCCCAACCTTGATTTTGCTGATGTCGGTTTGGTAAACTTCGGCAACGACTACCATTTGCTGAGTTTCTCCTACGTCTGCAATGCCGTCATCACTAATTTTTTCCCCGGCGCGGGTGTGAATCTTGAGGATTTTTCCGGCGTTGGGAGTGCGGATGTAAGCTTGATTTAATTCGGTTTCGGCGCGCTTGACTTGGGCGATGGCGCTGTTGATTTCGGTTTGGGCTGCTTGGATATCTACCGGGCGCACTTCGCCTATTTTGTCGAGAGTTGCTTGGGCTTCTTTTAGTTCTTCGCTGCCACTATTTTTGATGCGCTTAAGTGTTGCTTCTGCTTCTGCTAACTGCTGGATTGCTGTACTGTTAATTCTGGCAAGATTTGCTTCTGCTTCGTTGAGTTGCTGGATTCCTGTACTGTTAATTCGGGTGAGATTTGCTTCGCCTTCTTTAAGCTGCTGCTTGGCCGTACTGTTGATGCGGCTGAGATTTGCTTCGGCTTCTTTAAGTTCCTGGCGACTTGTTTCTAATGACAGTCGTTTGCTGTCCATGACGGAGTTAGAAATTGCGCCTTCGGTAACAAGTTCTTTGTGCCGCAGGTATTCGGTTTGGGCATTATTTGACTCGGCTTTTAATTTGTTAATTGCTGCTGTTTGTGCTGTTTTTTCTCCTTGCCATTGTGCAGTTATGCGACTAATTGTGGCTGTTTGTACTTTTCTTTCTCCTTGCCATTGTGCGGTTATTCTGCTGATGGTTGCTTGCTGTGCGGTTTTTTCTCCTTTCCATTGCGCTTGAATGCGATCGACTGTTGCTTGTTGTGCCGCCTGGTTTCCTTGCAATTGGGCTTCTAGCTTGCCAATTGTCGCAGATTGTGCTGCAAGTTCTCCCGACTTTGCCCCGGCTTTTACCTTTGCTAAACTGGCTTCAGCAACTTTGACTTTTTCTTTGGCTTCGTCTAAAGCAGATTTTAGCCGATCGCCCGCATCCAAAATTGCGATCGACTGCCCTGCTTTCACGCGATCGCCCTCTTTGACTAAAAGCTTCGCCACGCGATCGCCATCCAACGCCTGCGACACCCCCAAGCGAATCACTTCCCCCAGCGGTTCCAGTCTTCCCAAAGCCGTGATTTTCCTGGGCGGCGGTGTTTCTACGGGTAAAGGTTCAGCATTTTTAGCTAAAGATCCAAACTGAGAAATACCGTAAAAAGTTGTACCGATGCTAATAGCAGCGCCAGCAACTACCAATCCGATTACCAATGGATTTTTAGGCTTGATGAAAAATTGAAAATTCATATTCCTCCTAAATTTGCGGTTGTTTTTTTTCTAAATAAGCGAGTAATATATTTTTTAATACATTCGCTTGTTCTGTAAAAGATATCCTTTCGCCTTGATAAAATCTTCTTGCCACCAAACCGTCAATATAACAAATGACAAATTTAGCGAGCGCTGGATCGGAGATACCCAGGTAGCAAATAAGTGCCTCTTCATAACGCTTTCCTGCTAGCTGGAGTGCTTGATTGCTATCAATCTCTTTGCGAGTTTTTTGGTGGCAAAACTCGAAGGTAATTAACAGATTCTTCAGCATATAATCTTCAATTCCGCTGAGATAATTCATCAGTTGTTCAACTTTTTCTCCGAGAGTTGGTGGATTTCCTAACTCAGCCAGTGCTTCTTCTTTTGTATCTTCATAGCTCAAATATACAATTAACTGCTCGAACAAACTTTCTTTACTCGGGAAATAGTGGTAAAGGGTTCCTGTAGAAACTCCAATTCCTGAGGCAATTTCTCGCATTGTGACGGAGGAATAGCCTTTTTCGGCAAAAAGCTCAAAACTTTTGTTCAGTAATTCTTTGCGGTACAATTCGCGGTCAACTATCTTTGGCATGGATCGATCTTCAGATTTTTGATTCTAGATCCTAGGTTATCGGAGATTTAAGGGCGATCGACCAAATATTCCTATATCGAACATCCGATATAGTATAACCGACTACAAAAAAAGCTTTTGACGGCTGATATTGGAAAATATAAGTATATCGAACAGTTGTTATAATTAATGTTGCACAGACTACCAGAGCTTGTCAAGGGGTGCAGTAAAATTATCTTTGGAGTCAATTTGTCGCGGCGATTTGAGCCAGAAATCCAAAACACCCCGCCATCAATCTCCACATAAAAGCCCCGAATCGATCGTGGGAATCTGCACCTTAAATCTCATGAAAGTACGAACCTACGAAATCGGCGACACTGAAAAAATTGTCAAACTATTTTACGACACCGTGCACGAAGTAAATATCCGCGATTACACAACAGCCCAAGTAGATGCTTGGGCGCCAGCAGATACCGACATTCAAAAGTGGATGCAAAGTTTAAGCAGTAAATTTACCTTCGTAGCAGCAGAGGGCGATACAATCGCAGGTTTTGGAGAATTAGAAATCAACGGCCATATCGATCGCTTTTACTGTCACAAAGACTTTCAAAGACAAGGAGTTGGGACGCTAATTTTAACACAAATCGAGTTAAAAGCCAAAGAGTTAGGACTTAGAAAGTTATTTACCGAAGCCAGCATTACAGCTAGACCTTTTTTTGAAACCCACGGATTTATGACGATCAAAAAGCAAGAAGTAGAGCGGAGAGGACAAAAATTCATCAACTTTGCAATGGAAAAAAATATATAAACAAACCACCTTTTGTGTAAAATTAGATCGCAGAGTTGTGTGGAGGAGCTGCGATGGTTACGGAAGCGACAAATGTGCTGGGAACAAAATTAGAAACTTGCTGCACATCGCCCATGACAGGCTATTATCGGGACGGAAAATGCAATACGGGTGGCGGAGATTTAGGGGCTCACACCGTTTGTGCAAAAGTGACAGAAGAGTTTTTGAAGTACACCAAAAGAATGGGAAACGATTTGAGTACCCCGGTTCCCGATTTTAAATTTCCGGGATTGAAGCCAGGGGATTGTTGGTGTTTGTGTGCTTCGCGCTGGAAGGAAGCAATGGATGCTGGATGTGCGCCACTTGTGGTTTTGTCGGCGACTCATGTCTTAACTTTGGAATACGTTTCTTTGAACGAGTTGAAGGAACACGCTGCTGATTTGTAGGAATGTGCTAGCCGATTACTTCGCCACTAACAACGATGGCGATCGCTTCTGGATTACCGATGACGACGGCGGGCCCGTGGGTGTCGCCTACTGCGAGCTCGAACCAATGACCGATCGCACGTGGAACTTGCAATTAATCGCCATCTTACCCGATCGCCAGGGACAAGGACGCGGTGCGACATTGCTGCGCTACATGGAACAAACCTTGATGGCGCGGAGCGGGCGCGTGTTGCTGGTGGAAACGTCGGGACTCCCGGAGTTCGATCGCGTGCGATCGTTCTACCGCAAGTGCGGTTACGACGAAGAAGCGCGGATTCGCGACTTCTACAAAGCAGGCCATGACAAGATAGTTTACTGCAAGGAGCTGACGGCTCAGGCGTAGACTCGTAGGGTGCGTCAGTAGGATTATTTGTTGAATCATCCAGCAGCTTCTAGCTGACGCACCCTACAAGTTTACATATCTATTTAAAATCAACTCAGGAGGCAATAGTCAAATGGATCGACTAGAGCATTACCGTCAGTGCATTCAAAAGCTGCTAATTGAAGACAGCAAGATAGCACCAATTAACGGAGAAATTGAAGTAGAAACAATTTTTGACAAAGAAAAAGATCGCTATCTTGTCATCGATTTAGGATGGGACACACACCGCCGCGTGTATAACTGTGTGTTTCATTTGGATATTAAAAATGGCAAAATCTGGATTCAGCGAAATCAAACAGACAGGCAGATTGCTGACGAATTGGTAGAAATGGGAATACCCAAAGAGGATATTGTGCTAGGACTTCAGCCAACTTACGCGCGCGAATATACAGGCTTTGGAGTTGCATAATTTCAATCGCCCAAGGAGTAGTGCGCGTCAGTTAGCTACCACAAAAAAACTGGTTTGTAGTGAGGACTTTAGTCCGCATCCATCCGAGGACTAAAGTCCTCACTACAAACATTTTTTATTAATAGTAATTAACAGGGCATAATATCATGCACCCTACCAGCTTAAACCTCTGGCAACTTATACTGCCCGACAATCCGCTTAGCATATTCCGGCACGTGAGCCTCCAATTTTTCGGGATAATTCCGCTTCACATACAGATAATTGCGAGTGAAATGAGAATCAATTGAAAACCGAGCATATTCCAAACCCTTCGGCCCAATTCTCTCAATAAACACTCCCATCAACTTCGCCGCCCACATCGGCAAAGTCACACCTTTCTCGTAAGCTGGAATACTTTGTTGAACAGCCTCTTTTCTATTTCCCTGAGACATCACCGGCTGAGTGTTTAGCTGATCCGCTACCAAGTCTAACATTTCTTGCCCAGTATCATTTCGTACCACAATCCACTGCCAGCCAAAAGGTGCACCCATGTAGCCCACCACTAAATCTGCTAAGGAATTAACGTAATCAAAACAGCTCAAACAAGAAGGAGCAAACACATCTTTCAATTCTTTTGTATTCAATCCGAAAAATGGCACTTTTTCCGTAGAACCATCTTCGTGTTTGAAGTGAACGTTAAAGTCTTGCATAAACTCGTAAGACACCACTGTTTCGGGAGAACGGCTAGTCGTGTCTAGGAATTTCTGTAAGCCCGCGCGGCTAACATTATCCACACAGGGAGTTCCGAGAACGTAGAGCTTTTCTAAACCGAGTTGTTTCTCGACTGTGCGTAATGCTTGAATTTGACAGCCGACTCCGATGACTAACAGCCGCTTCATCCCCGACTTTTCGATTTGTTCCAATACTGAAAGGTTGGGTGACAAAGTGGGTTTGTTGACTTTTGCTGCGAGAATTTCTTCGCGATTTGTCGCAATTATCGGCATTGGTTGAAAGCGGTCTTCTTTTGTATTTTGGACGCAGACAACGCCTTCAACGATGCCTTTTTCCAGCATTTCGATCGCAATTGAGCTGACAATTCCCGTCCACTGAGCGCCTTCTATTGGTTCTTTTTTCTTGGCCGCCATCATATTTTGACTGACGCCGAAGTACCAATCGTCGGGATTGTCGAGATTGCGCGATCGCCCGTGAATCTCCTCTTCCAGTTCTGCGATATGCTGAGTTAAGAAAGCGCAAGCTTCCTTGACATAATGGATATAATATGTATCGCACAAACCGCACTCGCTGCAAAGTTCTTTAGCGGGGCGGCGGCTGCCCGGTTTCAGGGCTTTAGATTTCTGGTGTTTAGTGGAATCTATGGCGGTCATCTAAATTGCAAATTTTATGGAGAAAGGGCTTTTGTTAGGATATCACACCCATTCCGGTGATGAAGTATTCGCGCTAATTAAACGTAAAATGGTGTTGGTATTCAGAAACCCCGAATCAAGACGAACACGGGGGTACGCCCCCTGCTGAAACCGGGTTTCTCTATGTTATATTTTTGGGGATGAATATCCTTACTGCTTGAGTCCTCGCAGGCGGACTTTGCCTGTTTAGGAGCGAATTGTATTCGCCCGCAATCATTAGTATTTATCCGGATATAACAGGGTATTGCAGGAATAAACTGCAAAATAAAGGTATAAAAAAATGGTAAGATTGTTTGTGACAACAGCCGTTGCTGGCATCATGCTCAATATCGCAATTTCGAGCTTCGGATTTGCTGCTTTAATTCGCCCTGTTGTGGGTATGAATCAAACTGTTGTGGCTCTAGAAAGTATGTTGAACGCCACACAAAAGCCGGCGGCGATCGACTATTCGCGCTTGGGGATTGGCCCAGTTCGTTTGGGGATGTCTGTAGAAGAGGCTAAACGCAAGTTGGGCAAACCGCAGCGGGATGAAACTAAACCGGGTAGCAAGGCTATGGGTGGCAAGATTCGCACGCTAACCTACTCGAAATTGACGGTAGCAGCCTGGAATGGCAAAGTTTATTTAATTTCTACTACGAATCCCAAGTACGTAACAACGAGTAGTATTAAGGTAGGAGATAAAAGTCAAAAAGTCCTTAAAACTTACGGTTACAGCTCGCAATCCGTGCAGGGTGGAGTGAGTCGGTTGACTTACAGCAACGACCAAAAGGCTTCTAATTTGGTTTTGGAACTGAAGGGCGATCGCGTGCAAAAGATTATTGTCGGCACGCAGCTCAACTAAAATACTACACAACCTTCCAAAAATCCCCCTGTAGAGGTTTGTAGTGAGGACTTCAGTCCTTGTTACTTCAGAGGATTTTTAGGTTTGCTGAAAACAAGTATTGAGCATCACGTGCAGTCAAGGTACGTAGTTGCGCTTCAGCGCTCTTTATATCTATGAAAGAGCGCTGAAGCGCAACTACGTACCTATAGATTAATTCCACACATAAAAAAATAAGGTGCGAATTTCGCACCCTACCAGTTAGAAAATAAGGCGCGCAGCGCGCACCCTACTAATTAGCTGTTCTGGGGAACGGGAGCAGGAACGCTCGAACCGACTGAATTAGTCGGCGCGCCAGTCTTAGCCCGCTTCTTGATCAAAATTGGCTTGACGCTGTTTTCTCCACCAATAGGGGGATCTTCTTGTTGAGCGTAATCCGCGCCCATCCAAGCCGGACGGCTTTGATCGAAGGCCATTTGCAAAGCTGCTGCGGCGATCGCATGGGAGTCGTATTCCTCGGACAACTGAGACACCAGAGGTAAGAAAGATGCCATCCGTTCGCCAGCCAAAGCTTCGCGAACTTTACCCTGCATCTTTTCCAACTGACGAGCTTCTATTTGAGCCCGTGTCGGAATGTTTCGTACAGTCAAGCTCGATCGCACGTGGCGTTCAATCAAGCGCAATTTGCGGCGATCCACTGGTTGAATCAGCGTGATCGCAGTTCCTTCGCGGCCGGCCCGGCCCGTGCGTCCGATCCGGTGAACGTAGCTTTCTACGCTATCGGGCAAATCGTAGTTAATAACGTGAGTCAAGTGATCCACATCCAAACCCCGCGCAGCAATATCAGTCGCCACTACCCAGCGGACTTGACATTGGCGGAACCGATGCAGCAAACGTTCCCGCTGTGCCTGATTCAAATTACCGTGATATTCGTCAACGCTGTGGCCTGCTGCTTGCAGTTGGCTAGTAAGTTCCGCCGCCGACTGCCGAGTCCGCACAAAAATCAGCGCCGATTCCGGGTCTTCCATTTCTAGGATTGGCTGCAAAGCTCTTGCCTTAGACCAGCCGCGGGGAACCATATACACGCCTTGGCTGATGCGTTTCGGCGTTGCTTTTGGTTGTTCTACGGTGACGTTGACTGGGTTCCGCAAATGCCGCGCTACCAATTTCCGAATAGAAGCTTCCATCGTCGCCGAGAAAAATGCCGTTTGACGGTCTTTTGGTGCAGCATCCAAGATTCTTTCCACATCTTGGATAAAGCCCATGCTCAGCATTTCGTCAGCTTCATCCAAAACCAGCCACTGTACCTTGTCGAGTTTCAGGCTGCCGCGGCTGAGCATATCCAATATGCGTCCGGGTGTACCGACAACAATGTGAACGCCGCGCTTCAAACGCTGCATTTGGCGATCGATCGATTGACCGCCGTACACGGTCAGAACTTGCAGAGAGCGACCGACTTTTACCGGGCCGTCGCTGCTGATACCGCTCAAATCGCGGATGGCTTCAGTTACCTGCATGGCCAATTCACGAGTCGGTGTGAGCACCAATGCTTGCACCGCAGTTAGATCTAAATCAATCCGCTCCAAGATGGGCAACGAGAATGCTGCCGTTTTGCCCGTTCCAGTTTGAGCTTGACCCACAACGTCGCGGCCTGCTAGCAGGTGCGGAATTGCTTGTACTTGGATGGGAGTAGGTTCTGTAAAGCCGAGTGTTTCCAGATGGAGAACGAGTTCTTCGGAAAGACCCAAACCTTCAAACAATAAATTCATTAATTCTCCTAATAACGAGTCTTAGCCTTCTAAGTTGCCCAACTCGGATGCGGATTTCTGCTCTAGGGCAGGAACTCATTGTGAGTTCTGTATGGTGCTGCGCCTGCGCGCACCTTTTCAAATAGCAATCGAGTATAGGGCAGCTCCGTCGATGGTGACTAATTTACCGATTCGACAGCCGTCTTTGATTTTCTGACATCACCGATACCAACCGCCAGCGGTGGGGTTATCGGCTTCCAACATTCTTTAAACAGTACATTGGACTTCCTTTGAGGTACTTGCAAGCTTTCTCTCTAGGGCATTTTATAGTGAGGATGATGACCAGCCCCACTTTACTACATATATAGTAGTTACAGTTTTGTTGGTTCAGGCGCTATCCCGCAATCCGTCGCCTGCGGGATTCAACAGGGTATGTAGCGACCGTCAGTCGATTTTAGATTTTAGATTTTAGATTTTAGATTTACTCCACAGATGAATCTGGCAGCTTGAACTAGCGTCTAAAATTTTAATCTCTCTACTCCTGGCGTCGGCGGCTTCTATCCGTTTTTGGACTACCGTTACCGCCTATCCATCTCAACACTCTTTCGGGATACCGTTGTGGTGTAGGGCGGACGGCGAAGCAATCTCAAATTCTCCCCGCTGGTTTCTGACTTTATATTAGCATAACTCTTTACATTCAGAAACAAAACAGTGAACTACCCGACGCTGACCTGCGGTAGAGCACGGGCTTCCCAATTCATTGGCAACAGCCGCCAGAACTCCGTAATTCTATTGGTCTTACATTGCCTCGCCCGGGCAGGAGTCCTTCCAAGACCCATACTTTTTCTGGCAACACGTACCTATGAGCTTGGTTTTCGCTTACGGCATTGGTGGTCAAGATGTACCAATTTTATCAGAAGAATTGCTCGTTTCCTCATCCACCCCGTCGCTGTTCCACAGCACGGCTTGGAATTCGACTCGCGGGAGTGGAATCGTCAACTCACTGGCACTCATCCCGACGCGAGGCTACGCTCCTAGCGGGGGGCTGATACTGCTTTAGCTAACGAGACAGTTCGAGCGATTTCTACTTGACCATGAAGGTCGTAGAAATCTGCGTCTGTAATTTTCACAGGTACGATCGATCCCAGCCGTGCTTCTCCTGTCACATAGACGAGTCCGTCTACTTCTGGGGAGAACCGGGCGGATCTACCAATCAACTCACCTGTCTCTGGTTGTTCTTGTTCTATCAGGACATCAACTACCTGACCGACAGATTCTTGATTCTTTTTTAATGATATAGGTTGTTGTGCCGCCATAACTGCATTTCGCCAAATTTCCATTTTTTCTGCTGGGAGTTGATTTGGCAAGCTGTAGGCTGGGGTGCCTTCTTCGGCGGAAAATGTGAATACTCCGACGTGATCGAATTCGTGGCGCTTGACAAATTCCAGCAAGTGTGCTGCGTGTTCGTCTGTTTCGCCAGGGAAGCCGACTATAAAAGTTGTCCGCATCACGGCACCAGGAATTGATGCTTTCAGGCGATCGACTATGGCATCATTGATCCCAGCTTGGAAAGGCCGATTCATCGCCCGCAGAATTTCCGGGTGCGAGTGTTGTAGAGGTAAATCCAAGTATGGCAAAACGTTGTGAGTTTCGCAGATTGCCGCCACAACTTGCGGAGTCAAACCTGTAGGATAGGCGTAGTGCATCCGAATCCAAGGTACATCTACTTCGCCCAAAGCGCGGAGTAATTCGGCTAGTTTGGGTTCGCCATAAATATCTTTGCCGTAGTTGGTGGTAATTTGAGAAATTAGGATAATTTCCTTTACCCCTTCGGAGGCTAATTGCTTAGCTTCAGCGACAATAGATTCTATGGTGCGCGATCGCTGATTTCCGCGCAAGTGCGGGATAATGCAAAAAGCGCAACGGTAGTCACAGCCTTCGGCTATTCGCAGATAAGCGACACCTTCCGATGTTGTGCGATAGCGAGGAGTAGTTTCGTCAGCGATGTAAGTAGGTTCACTAGAGACGAGGGAAACTCGATCGCCCTTTTCGACCCTTTGCATCACATCGACTATTTTATGATAATCACCAGTGCCGACAATTGCGACGGCTTCGGGCAATTCATCCAGCAATTGCTGCTGAAAATGCTGTGCCATGCAGCCAGTGATGACTACTTTTTTATTAGCTTCGGCTAATTCTACCAGGGTGCGGACTGATTCTTCTCGCGCAGCTTGGATAAAACTGCAAGTATTGACGACGACGTAATCGGCTAATTCTTCATTAGAATCGACTTCATAGCCTGCTTGAGCCAGCAAGCCAATCATGTGTTCGGTATCAATGCGATTTTTTTCGCAACCGAGGTGAGTAAATGCGATCGTTGGCTTCGTTGCCATGCAGTAATATTTGCTGTTGCGATAGTTTTGAGAACTTTTTATGGTATCACACAATTTGACAATTTGCAAGCTATGGGTGGATGGGTGCGATCGGGAATTAAAATTATTCGGCGGTTGAAACCGCTTCTACACAAACGAAGTCCGCCTTCGCGGACTAAGAAATAAAGGCTGTCAACTGTCAACTAAAGTGGTATCCCAGAGCGATCGTTCTTCAAGTTCTTCTTGCCAAGCTTCGGGGTTATTGCGTAGAGTAATATAAGCTTGGTTTGCTGCTTCTAAAAATTGTTGTCTTCGGTATTGTTCGATCGCTTGTTCGAGAACTGCTTGGATTGATTTTCCAGAGCTTGCAGAGAGTTCTGCGAGAATTTTATAAAATGTATTGGCGATCGTAACTGTAGAAGTTTGATTCATGTTAGTTTTTTACTTACCCCAAAGTTACCCAACTATTATAGCTCGTATTCAAGTATCCGTTCGTCTTGCGGGAAATCTTGCGGGAAGATTGCACCTCGGTTTTGTAGTTCATACTTTGCATCTTCAGATAGTCCGGCATTGTTACCAAATCGAGAACTTTCTACTTTGGCAGTGCTCAGATTGGCATTGCTCAAGTCGGCATTGCTCAAATCGGCATTGCTCAAATCGGCATCACTCAAGTTGGCACTGCTCAAGTTAGCATCGCTCAAATTGGCGGTACTCAGGTTGGTCGCTGTCAAATTAGCATTGTGCAAATTGGCATTGCTTAAATTGGCATTGCTTAAGTCAGCATTAATCAAATCGGCACCGCTCAAGTCCGCATCGCTTAAGTCGGCAAAACTCAAGTCGGCATCCATTAGCAAAGCATTTCTCAAGTCAGCACCACTTAAGTCAGCGCGACAAAGTTTTACGTTTGTTAGTTTAGCATTGCTTAAGTTCGCAAAACTCAGATCGGTACGACTCAAATCGGTATTATCTAAGTCAGCGCCACTGAGATTGAATCGGCTCAATTTGCAGCCAACTGCTTTAACACTACTTAAATCAGCTCCTGCTAAATCTTTATCTGGATTTAGACCAGCCTGTTTCATCAATTCCGATAAATTATCTGTATCTGCTTCAAGGATTTGTTTGATGTCATTTGCAAGCAATTCAGACTCACTAGAGTTAGGAAGTTGCGATTGTCGTCCCTCAAATTTAGTCGGCTCAGACTCACTGGTATTAGGAATTTGCGATTGCTTTGTTCCACTCGCAATGACAGGATGATGTTTGAGTTGCGATTGCTTCGTTTCACTCGCAATGACAGAATTCTGTATTAGCTGAGTCTGCCTCGCATAAAATTTAGTCAGTCGCTTCTCTTCGCTCCAAGCAACAAACGCAATTCCCCCAACTACACTTAACCCTACTGTCAAAGCTGGCGGACTTCCTCCTGTCAGCAACAGTATCCCCAACAAACCAACACCAACTTGAGCCGTTTGCTTGACTAAAGAATTTAATCCAGCTTCAGCTTCTTCATAAAGACTAATTTGTTTGCGGTTGACTAAAGTCATATCAAATATCTCCTAGGGATTATTTTTCAAATCTTTTAAATCTGCCCAAAATCTACCAATAATTCGACCTGCGAGAACTATCCACAACAAAAAATCAGAAGCTACAATAATGAAACAAGCATAACGAGATACACCCCAAGGGCTTTCTTTTAGACAAATATCGAAACCTGAAAAATCTTTACCGATAATAATTTCACCGATTAAACCGGGAAGTTTTAAAAGAATACCGATCGCGATCGCATCCTGAATTGACCCAAAAACTGTTCTCCCAAGTTGACCCATTAACCCATATAACACCTGATCGACAACCTCTAAAACATTCATCACTAACTTTTGCGTGAATGTACCCAATTTCGTACTTACTGGAGGAGATGGCACTACAGGAGTTGGACTCGATTGGGATGGTGTCGGAGTCGGAGTCAGCGGATTCGGCGGCGTAGTCATTACGGCACGGTATAAATTTTTATAAATATCGATCGCACTTTTTCAGATTATATCACACCAGAAAGTCTAGGAATAACAGCTTTGGTTAGTTCGGCAAACCAGCAAGAAAAATCTTCTCTGCCGTTAATTTCAACTCTGGGAATGCCAGCGATTCAACTATGTCATTTCCCCGAAATTGGCTGATTTGATATTCCCCGTCAACCAACTGATAAACCGAGATAGTAGGTTGTTTCGGATTACCAATAAAGCGTCTGCCGCCCAAAGCAGCATAATCCACAACCCAATATTCCGGGATACCCAATCTTTCATAATCAGCTACTTTAACCAGGTAATCATCTTGCCAGTTCGTACTGACAACCTCTACAGCCAATCGCACCGAAGATCCCATCGTGATGACGGATTCTTTTTTCCAGCGTGGTTCGTTTGCAAGTGCGGTTCTGTCTAGGACTATTACGTCTGGTTGATAACCTGCTTCGTCACGGACGGGTTTAATTAGGCAATCACCAGGGATAAAGTAAGGCAATTGCAGCCGTCTGATTTCAAAATTGATTTCACTGGAAAGAAAACCCGTAACTTCCGAATGGTCGCCGGTTCCTAAAGGCATTTCAACAATTACTCCGTTGTGTAGTTCGTACTTATGGACAGAGTTCTCTGGATACCAGGCAACGAACTCATCAAACGTGATTGTTTTGGATATGGTTTGGATCATGTTGCGGTTTCCTCTGTCTGGTGATTAGTATGCGGAAAGCTAGAAGATTACACAATGTACAAAGTACAATTTTTGATATTCTTTTAATATCCGATCGCCCCCCAGTCGTTCTAGCTCGGCTCGGTTGGAGGCAGACCGGCTCGAAAAATCACCTCGGTAGTCAACCTCAACTCTGGGAAAGCCAGCGATTCAACTATGTCATCGCCCTTAAACTGTTTTACCTGATACTCGCCGTCAACCAACTGGCAAACCGATAGTGTGGGTTGTTTGGGAGTACCGATGAACTTGCGGCCGCCCAAACCGAGGTAGTCCACAATCCAGTATTCGGGGATGCCCATTTCTTCGTAGTCGGCGAATTTGAGATGGTAATCGTCCCGCCAGTTGGTACTGACGACCTCTACAGCCAGTCGCACCGAAGACCCCATCGTGATGATGGATTCCCTATCCCAGCGCGGTTCTTTTGTGAGAGCTGCTTCGTCTAGGACAACTGCGTCTGGCAGGTAGCCCGCCTCGTTGCGGACGGGTTTGAGCAGGTAGTGGGCGGGGATAAAGCAAGGCAATTTCAGTCGCCTGATTTCTGCGATGATTTCGTCCCTGGTTAAAGCTATAACGCGGCAATGGCGGCCAGTTCCTAAAGGCATTTCAACAATTACTCCATTATGTAGTTCGTACTTATGGACAGAGTTCTCTGGATACCAAGCAACGAACTCATCAAACGTGATTGTTTCATTGACAAATTGGACTGTAGCTGATGTGAGTCCGATCGCCCGTCCTGACAGAACAGCACTTGGTACAAAACGCAGATTTGTTAAAAAATTGGGGTTGTTTTGTACCCCATTTGATATCCTTTTGATACCGATCGCCTTATTCATTCTAACTTGGCTCGGTTGCAGGCAGACCAGCCCGAAAAATCTGTTCTGCCGTTAATTTCAACTCTGGGAATGCCAGCGACTCAACTATGTCATCTCCCCGAAACTGGCTGATTTGATATTCCCCGTCAACCAACTGGTAAACCGAGATAGTAGGTTGTTTCGGATTGCCAATGAAGCGTCTGCCGCCCAAAGCAGCATAATCCACAACCCAATATTCCAGGATACCCAATCTTTCATAATCAGCTACTTTAACCAGGTAATCATCTTGCCAGTTCGTGCTGACAACCTCTACAGCCAATCGCACCGAAGACCCCATCGTGATGATAGATTCTTTTTTCCAGCGTGGTTCATTTGCAAGTGCGGTTCTGTCTAGGACTATTACGTCTGGCTGATAACCTGCTTCGTCACGGGAAAGCTTGAGTAGGCAGTCACCTGGAATTGAGTAGGGTAATTCACGACGGTCAATTTCAACTGCTAGTTTTGAGTGTATAAAACCCGTAACTTCCGAATGGTCGCCGG
Organism: Oscillatoriales cyanobacterium; assembly: GCA_004292955.1. Lineage (GTDB taxonomy): Bacteria > Cyanobacteriota > Cyanobacteriia > Cyanobacteriales > Microcoleaceae > Microcoleus. Next base: position 35,033 of record RDXX01000073.1, read on the forward strand.
TTCCTAAAGGCATTTCAACAATTACTCCATTATGTAGTTCGTACTTATGGACAGAGTTCTCTGGATACCAAGCAACGAACTCATCAAACGTGATTGTTGTATGCGGAAAGCTCAAATATTACACAAGAGTTACTCGTATCAATATCAGTAACTCTTGACATAGGAAGTGAAGTCTGCTATAGTCTCGTGTCCATAATATCAAAATACCGATCGCGCCGATCGACTAAATCAAAAATCAGTATTTAGTTGACCCCCAGAAAGTAGGGTGCGTCGCTGGCAAATTTTTCCGTAATCTCCCTCCCATAATCTCATGGCGACGCACCGCCGTGATTGTCAGGTGCGTCGCCATGAGATTGTCGCTGTGCGTTGAATTAGTCGATCGCGACGCACCCTACAGAAACTGTATTATGGCTCAAGAAATTAGGAGACGGCAGTGCCGTGTCCCTACCCACAATAATACTGTAGGGACACGGCATTGCCGTCTCCTCTATATCATTCCTTAGTTATTTGGGATTTTACATAAAGCATTTTGCAACATACTTTCAAAAAAAGTATCCAGAGAAGTTCCCGATGCTTTCGTCATCGCAGAAAGTACACTTTTCTGAGCAAAAGAACAGTAAAGCCCCGCTTCCAAAAACCAAGGTTTTCCCTGCGGATCGATGCGAAAATCAAATAAACTATAGTGGCGACAACCCAAAGCTATATGAGATTTTCTGGCCATATCCCAAACTCTCTCAGTTGCCGAATCGCTGATGTCAACTATCCACGATTTGGTACTATCTTTAGCGGCATAACCCAAGCTGCCATCGTCATTTTGTTTCAGCTTATCGGCATAACTCCGAATCGGCATTGTATCGGCATCTAGAGCATATTCTTCTAGTGGCAAACAGACTAACTCGCCTGCTTTGACGATGATTCCACAGCGAACTTCTCTACCCAATTCAATGAATTTTTCTACTAGCACTTCATCTGAATGAGTCAATGCTTTCTGCAAAGCTGCATCATAGTCAGCAGCATTTTTCACGAAAGCCACTCCAATGGAATTATCACTATTCACTGGCTTAAGTACGATCGGGAAATCAATCAAAGTTCGATCGCCCGCACGGACAACTTCTCCCAACGGTACACTTACCCCAGCGGCTGCTACCACTGCTTTAGTCCTCGCTTTGTCAGCCACCAGCGCCATTAACTCTGCGGGATTACCCACATAAGGAATATTCAGCAGATCGAACAAGCTGCGGTATTGAGTCATGCCTGGGATGCAAAACATCTGGGGGATCATTACATCAATTTGGAGGTCGGTCAGCACCTGCACAGCGCCCGCTAAAGACATGGGATGAGCGGCCTCGATCGCACTTTTATCGAGAGATGTCGGAAAACGCCAGGTGCGATCGGGAGAAACATAGGCAATATGAAATTCATACAGTGCTGAATTAGCCGTATTCTCCAAACAATCTTGAGCATAAAGGCGCGACAAATCACAGTAAAAATCACTGACTGCCGATCCAACTAAATGCAAAACTCGTAATACTGACATACTCAATCTCCTCCTATTTCCACAAGTTTGCCAATATTAAAATCAATCCGAATCCACTCTTTCGGCTTCTGCAAATTGCCCCATAATAACAATGGGATTTGCCAATGATGCACCATCAAAAATGGTAATGGATCGTTCCAATCGAAGATGGCATCTTTACCTTGGGCGATAATTTGTAACCGCTCAGAAACTAGCTTTGGCGACGACAAATTAGTCACCAATCGCCAAATTTCGTGGTAAATCCAGTAAGTCGGGCGGCTAGATGCCAAGGGCTGCACAGTTTGTGGTAAAGAGTCGCGATCTAAATAAGCCTTCGCGACATCGGGATGGTTATAAAACATCGTGATGGCTGAATGGGTGCGGGGATTACATTCGATCGCATAAATCTGTCCATCATCCGCCGCCTGAATGAAATCAAAGGAAACTTGTCCAGTCAAATTGAGGCTTTTGGCAAACTGACGAATCCAATTTTCGATGTCTGGGCGATCGACATTTTCATAGTTTACCTGAAATGCTGATGATTCACAGCAACAGTGCAACTGAATATGACCATCACGGATTGTACTGTGAGTGCAGAACTCTTGTCCCGGAATATACTCTTGCATAATCCAAGGTTTACTCTCGGAAATTGGTAAAGAGTTGACAAAAGTGGCAGTTTCGGCTGGGGTTTTGCACGGTAATTTAGTGAGATCTAATCTGCGAATAGAATCGTAGGGAATACTTTTGATAATGTATTTGCGCTGTGCACCAGTGAAGTCAAAATCAATTACTTGCTGGGGATTTGTAATTAGGTAAGACTTCGGAACTCGCAGCCCCAAGGCTTCCGCAGCGGCGGCAAATGTATATTTATCATCCAATCTTTGCAGCATTTCGACATCTACGTGCATTACCGTACAGTGGGGAGAAAGTACGCTTTGGACTTCGGCATCGTAGTAACTGGCGACTGGACTACAAACGGGCACGTAAACATTAACTCCCTCTTGTTGGACGATTTTTAAGAGTGCTTGCGGGTATTCCTCTGTCTGGGGATTTGGTACTGTATAAAAGCGATCGACTGCCCAAGAGTAACGATGACCGGTTAGCCAGTATTTCTCAGTTTCTATCAAAATTACCCGATGACCGGCCTTGTGGAACGATCGGGCTAGCTGTAATGCCTTAGTCATCTTGCCGCCACTGATCAAAATCGTTTGCGGATTGGTTGCGGGCGATCGAGACTGGAACGGTTTGATGATGATGAATCTCAGCAATGCCACCATTGTCAAAGTTAGATTCAGGGGCATTACTAATAGCAATAATGTCAGAGTTGCTATGGTTTTAATTGCTGTTTGGAATCCCATACTTCCCACTTTTATTTCTGGTTCAGATGGCATCGTTGCAACTGAATTTGTTTTCATAATAATTTTCTGGTATGACATACTAACGGGAGATCCCTACTTTTAAAATATACTCGTAGGGGGAAGCCTTCCGGCAGTAAATCTCTGGTTCTGACGAATTAATTCTCTATGTTAATCGACATCTAAATGCAGTTTTAGAGCAATATTTACAAGCTGCATAATTTCCTCATTCAAACTTCCCACTGCATCGCTGGTAATTCGCTGTTTAGAAATTGTCCGTATTTGCTGTGCTTGCACTTTAGAAGATTTGGATAAACCGCTATCCTCTGGATTTAGCAATACCTCGAAAGGGTAGATACGGGTTATATTCGAGGTAATTGGTAGAATTGTAACTGTATTGGCGGCACGGTTATTAGCATCATTGCTTACCACCAATACGGGACGGCGTTTGTCTATCTCAGAACCAACCGTAGGACTGAGATTCGCGTAGTAAATTTCACCACGTTTCATCTGTTAATCCATCGGCAACCGTTAAATCCCAAACGGAGTCTACTTCACTAGATGCTTGTCGGTAAGCAGATTCTAGTTCTTGATTCCTCAACAATTCTAAAGCTAATTCAATTACTTTGGATGGCGATTTGCATCCTTTAGCAATTTTGTAGCTTTCAATGAACTGTAGTAGTGATTGTGGTAGGGAAATTGATATTTCTTTAGCTTGCATTATCTTAGCAATTGGTAATTACAAAGATTTCTACTTAACTATAGCATAAGCAGTAAATCAGGAGACGGCAGTGCCGTTTCCCTACCTGATTATTTTGGGGTAGGGACACGGCATTGCCGTCTCCTCATTAATGTTGCTGTCTCCTCATTAATGTTGCCGGAAATCAGGATACGGCAGTGCCGTTTCCCTACAATATTATTTTGGGGTAGGGACACGGCATTGCCGTCTCCTTATTAATTTTGCTAAACGCGCCGAATCAAGGTAATCCCATCTCTCAATGGCACTAACACCTGCTCTACGCGCGGATCGTCAACTACAGCCTGGTTGAATTTAGCGATCGCAATTCCGTTAGCAGTAGCAGTATCCGACAAATAGGGCTGTCCCTGCATCAGAGTATTATCGGCACAAATCAAGCCATTGGGCGCCAACAAACCAGTCGTCAGAAGTAAGTCGAGATAATCTGTGTATCCACCTTTATCAGCATCGATAAACACTAAATCGAACACTTCTCCAGCAGCAGCCAATTGTTTCATGGTTTCTAAAGCCGGTGCCACCTTCACTGATATTTTGTGGCCAGCAGTCGATTCGTCGAAACACTTCTGGGCAAATTCAGCGACGTAAGCATCGACTTCGCAGGCTACCACTTCTCCATCAACCGGCAGGGCTTCAGCCATCGCTAGTGCTGAGTAGCCAGTAAACATCCCGATTTCCAGCACGCGCTGTGCCTTCGTCAGATGGACGAGAAATTTGAGCATTTGCCCTTCCACATGGCCGGAGAGCATCTCTTGTTCCAAGTGGCGCACTGTCTCGCCGTCGGAGAATCGCTTACTCCAATCTTCTGATTGGGTGCGCTTGACTAAGGTGGCTAATGCCGGAGATTCGGCTGTGGTACAAAGGTTCAGGTAAGGATCGAGACCATTTGCCAACTCATAGGCTTGTTGTAATTCTGCCTTGAAAGCTGAATCGATCGCATCTTGAGACTCTACCTGCTGGACTAGACTTTCGAGTTTAGCCGCTAGAATCCCAACTGGGGTAACAGGTCTCATCTTTATACCCCTGCTGTGGAACGAGTTCCAACTTTGTTCAGTACCACATACATATTCTCGCCATCGCCATTGCGTGGGTAGCCATGACAGATTTTTTGATGCACCGCTAGGGCTTCATCTAACTCAGTCCGAGTCAAATCATTCATGAAAAAGCAGTCACCAATGGGGCATGGAGCCGCCGCACGTTGGAGACCGTCACGGGTACGGGCGATGGATGTTGTTGCTTTCCAGAGCAATTCTGATGTAAGATGAGGGCTATCAATTGCTAGTCCGAGGCGACTCATTAATCCTAGGATGCGATCGCGCGAGGCGATCGAAATGTAGCCCCGTTGTTGAGCAATAGTCGCTGAAAAAGCCATATCGATGGCGACACTATGGCCGTGGAACATCGGAATTTCCGGTGTTAGTTCCAGCGTCGGACTCCAAGTGTGACCATAGGCAATCACTCGATCCAAATCTAGCTCGTGCAGGTTTGGTACTTCTAAGGCTAGCATTGATTGAATCGCATTGTAGGTTAAGCGATGCGCCACTTCTCGCAGTTCTGATGTGCCATCTAGATACCCAAAGTGGCTGTGCAGCAATGCTTCGCCGTAGTTTTCCAACAATTCAAAGATTTCTTTGTTGCCAACAACCGCGATCTTAATTAACTCTGCCATGCCGTTGCGTATTTGGTCGATCGGCAGAGTTTTCAGGAAGGAGAAATCTAAAATTACTTTCTGCGAAGCATGGTAAGCACCGAGGCGGTTTTTTAGTTTACCGTGATTCACAGCTACCTTGATCGCCACACTCGCATCAATCAGCCCAATTAGGGTTGTTGGTACGCGAATGTAGTTAGTCCGACGGCGATAGGAGGAGCAGGCAAAACCTGTTACGTCAGTAGTCAATCCACCACCAACCACCAATACAGGTTCTTTCCGCACCAGTCCGAAATCAACAAAGGCATCTATGATGCTTTCAAAGGTGGTTAAGGTTTTATCTGGTTCCTTGATACTCACTGGAAAGACGGTTAAATCTATCTCGTGATACTGGAAGTAAGAGTGCATCTGCTTGCCGTACAAACCATACACTGTCTGGTCTACAACCATTAGACAGCGACCAAATTGCCGATAGCTATCCGCAATTTCTGGATTTTCGAGTTTGAAAGCGCCATCTACATAGAGTAGACTGAAATCAATTTTTTCGTACCCTTCAATGTGAAAAGCGCGATCGGTAGCTGTAAACGTAGCTTGAATGTCACCCATAAATTTTTTTCACTTTCATGTTGGTAAGTAACTGTAAGTATCCGGGCGAACCTCAAAATTATCAATCCCTTTGTTGGTAAGCTTCCTAGGTATTAACTGGACAAATTAATTATTTAATATTACGTTAACAATTGACCTGAAAGTTCACTTTCAAACCTGTTTGTTAAGAATACGTTAAATACTGTTTGTACAGCATTTGTACTGAAAGCCATCCTAGGATCGAGTTGAGACGGCCTCAATGCTTACACAAAACTTAACATAACGAATTTCTCATATTTGTGCAACCAAATTTAGATAAATCTCATAAAACTGTTGAGGAATATTAGATAATGGGCGATTTTTAGTTAAAAAATTTACAGATAAATCAGTATTTGAGGGAGTTTATGTATTCTAGGATACTCAGTAAGCCAAAAGGGCGATCGCGATTGACAATAAATGTATAAAATTATACTGAAAATTCAGGGAGTGTTTTAAAGTCAATTCAGCTTAGGCTGGAAACACCAAAGACAAATCCAGAGACAAATCGGGAAACCCCGGAATTACGACAGCCTCATTTTGCAGAACGACTTTTTGCGATCGATAATTGAAATCACCTTGTCTTTTTTGATAAGGTTCGCTGTGCATTTCGAGTTGACGATCGACTAAATTAAATATCCAATAATTAGCAATTCCAGATTCGGCATAGAGAGATAGCTTTGTTTCGCGATCGTACTTTAAAGTAGAATCAGAAACCTCAATTACTAACAAGATATCCGCAGGCTCCGGGTGAGAAGCTAAATAACGATCGGAACGATTGCGGGCGATAACCACATCAGGTTCTGGTTCGCTATCTGTAGTAGATAAAATTATCGGCTCTTGACCGCGCACGATCGCCTTTTTTATCGCCAGCGTGCACAACTCTCCTAATAGTAGCGAATTACAAACAGAATGAAACGTAGTTTTAGCAGCTTTGATGATAATTTCTCCGCGAATCAATTCTACTTGCTCATCGGGAGCGAAAAATCCCAGTTTTCCCAAACGGTGATATTCTGCGATCGAGAATCTTTTCGCGGTGACACTATTCGTAGCTTTCCTTACCTACTTTATTTCTTAGTCTCGCGTTGCGCGGACTTTGTTTTTGTAGACGCGATTTCAATCGCCGAGTTATCTGAGAAGATATATTAAGCCCGATCGCCCGGGAGCACTTGAACAGCAGCAGCCTCCGGTAATCGATCGTAAGAACTTCCACCCAAACTATTAACTTGACGCATCAAAGTGCCCATTTCCAGAGCACTCATCCCATAATTCCAGCCCAAATTGCTCTTAATTCCCGCCCTTTCCAAAGCTTGCTGCATCGTGTCAGTCGTCACCACGCCAAAAATCACCGGGACACCACTTTGAAAAGCAGCAGCAGCAATTCCTTTAGAAACCTCACCAGCTACAAAATCGAAATGCGGAGTTTGACCGCGAATTACCGCACCCAGACAGATTACCGCATCGTAGCGGCCAGAAAGAGCAGCTTTGCGGGCCACCAAAGGAATTTCAAAACATCCGGGAACCCAATAAAAATCAACTTGATTTCCATGAGGATTGATATCAACGCCGTGGCGTTTCAAACAATCTTGACATCCTTCCAAAAGTTTGTTGACAATCAAATCGTTAAAACGACCGATGACAATCGCAAATCGCAAAGATTCTGTTTGAGTAAAATTTCCCTCGAAAACTGCCATAGTGCTCTAATTTTAGATTTTAGGTTTTAGATTTTAGATTTTTGTTTGCCAGAAGGTAAAGTTTAGAAAGCAGAAACATCTGATTTTAATCTCAAGTGCACAAACATACAGGATCGCGCGGATTGGAAATTTTTTAGTGGGTACCGAATACCGAATACCTTCAAAATTCTGGTTAATGCCTTCAGCCTTCTATCTTTTACCTTCTTTATTCGAGAGCGATGGGCGAGCTTAAACTACCAAAAAGTTCAATACAGCCACTGCAATAACCAGCAAGAACCACAGACCTGAACCTACAAAAATCAAGGATTTAGACTGATTCCAGTTTTGGGGAGAGGCATAAGCAACAGGCACGCCAACTACCATCACAAAAGACAGCAGTACGAGAGCCAGTAAAACCAATTGAAACAGAATTGATAACATTTTTTCTCCTTTCGATATAGCCGTGCGTTGACGAGAAATAGTTTGTAATAATCTGGATAAAAATTCCAGATTATAGTTTTTGACCCATTTAAAAACGGGTTCACTTCCCCGACTTACGTCGTGGAGATTTCAAAATCTTAGACCAAAGTTGCATCTCCCAGATCGATCTGTGGAGTAAATCTAAAATCTACAATCTACAATCGACTGACTGTATCCCGATATTAATCCAGAAATTGTCGGTTGATTGATACGAAAGAGACTTTGCAAATTCGGGCGTTGCGCGAACAGGCGCCAGCGGCTCTTGAGATTTACATCAATTTTATCATTGTTCGCTACTTGACAGAACACTGGGTTCAAGACAGGCTGAAGGCTGAGTTAAGCAGTCGAGGTCGCATTAAACCTCGGAAACCGGGTTTATTAGGTGATTTCTGGTTCCTCGTCGCAATTTTTTTACCTAAACCCGGTTTCTAGCCCCATGCGTAAGTTTTGCTATAGTGCGATCGCCCGGTATCAAAGCCCCAGAAATTGCTAATGTGAGGGTGAGAGATGCGAGATTTTCGGCTATGGACTTAGTTTTGTGCCACACAACAGCAGATTTTGACAGCTTGGGAGCAGCGGTGGGACTTTGCGTGCTGCGCCCCGGTAGCAGAATTGTGCTGACTGGGGGTTGTCACCCGACAGTGCGGGATTTTTTGGCGCTGCACCGCGACGAGTACCCGCTGATCGAACGCCGATCGGTCAATCCGCAACAAATTCGATCGATTACTATAGTAGATGCCTCGGGGCGCGATCGTTTAGGAAAAGCCGCCGAATGGCTGGATTTGCCACACCTCAACGAAATAGCGGTTTTTGACCACCACCTGCAAGCCGATTTGGACATCCCCGCGACTGTTACCCAAATCGAAGCTGTCGGCGCAACCACCACATTAATTGTCGAAAAACTCCGCGAAAAACTCAAAAATTCAGCAGAAAACGGCGATACAGTATCCCGGCTTTTACCTTCAGAAGCCACAGTCATGGCCCTCGGTATCCACGTCGATACCGGTTCCCTCACCTTCGACGGCGCAACCGCGCGAGATGCAATGGCTTTGGCGTGGTTGATGGAACAAGGAGCAAGTTTGCGGGTAATCTCTGAATATGTAGAACCCGGTTTGTCTCCGCAATTGCAGGATTTGCTCAGAGAAGCATTGGAGAATTTGCGATCGCAAACCTTGCACGGTTATACAGTAGCTTGGGTATTACTTTCTACTGAAGCCTACGTGCCCGGACTTTCCGCGCTGGCTTCTCGCTTGCTAGATTTAACTGAAACCGATGCTCTACTTTTAGGCAATGTTTATAAATTTAGCGAAAACGACAACCGCAGCATCGCCCAATCGCCAGTTTCCAACCGCTTAGCTATTATCGGTCGATCGCGTATCGAAGGCACAAACCTCAGCGAATTGTTCAAACCTTTCGGCGGCGGAGGCCACGCCCGCGCCGCATCCCTCGCCACCCGAGATGTTGACGCCCTGCTGACTTTAAATCAATTAGCCGACGAACTCAAAGCTCAAATCCCGCACCCTCCCACCGCCCGCGAATTAATGTCATCCCCAGTGAGGAGCATTCGCCCGGAAATCTCCGTGGGAGAGGCTCACCGTATCCTCCTACGTTACGGACATTCTGGACTTTCAGTGGTCGATACGGGCGATCTACTGGCAGGCATTATCTCGCGCCGCGACATTGATATCGCCCTCCACCACGGTTTCAGTCACGCTCCGGTTAAGGGTTACATGACTCCGCAGCTAAAAACGATCGCCCCGGATACCTTGCTGCCAGAAATTGAAGCTTTAATGGTGACATACGATATCGGGCGTTTGCCGGTATTGGAAAACGGCCAACTGGTGGGAATTGTGACTCGCACTGACGTATTGCGGGAATTGCACCAGCAAAAAGCGCGCGATAGTGGAAGTAATGCTGAGTTGTCTAATTATCCTGTATCTGAGTCGGTTGAGCAGTTGTTGCGATCGGGCATTAGTAGCGAATTATGGCAATTATTGTCGATCGCAGCCAACATTGCCCAACAGCGCGGCTGGCAACTTTATATTGTCGGTGGAGCAGTCCGCGATTTATTATTAGCTTTGAATGACACCAAGGGCGGGCAAGATGCCCACCCCACAACATTAAACTCTTGTGGAACAGGCATCTTGCCTGTTACCCTAACTGATATTGATTTGGTAGTCGATGGCAACTGCGGTACCGACGATTCCGGTGCCGGTGTCGAATTAGCCTCAGCCCTGCAAAAGCTTTACCCCAACTCGCGTTTGGACGTTCACGGTCAATTTCAAACCGCCGCCCTATTGTGGCACAAAGACTCTGCTTTCGGCTCGCTGTGGCTGGATATCGCTACGGCTCGTACTGAATTTTATCCCTATCCGGCTGCAAATCCCGAAGTTGAAGCGAGTTCGATCCGCCAAGATTTGTACCGCAGGGATTTTACTATTAATGCGCTGGCTGTGCGGTTGGGAGTTCCCCGCAGCGGCGAATTGTTGGATTTTTTTGGCGGTTTGCTAGATTTGGAATCGCGGCAAATTCGAGTTTTGCACGCTAACAGTTTTATCGAAGATCCGACGCGGATTTATCGGGCGGTGCGGTTTGCGGTACGGCTGGGATTTTCCATTGAATCGCAGACTGAAGGATACATCCGCCACGCTTTGGAAAGCGGAATTTATTACCGAATTCAGGGGGAAAACGGCAGAACTCCGGCTTTGGAAACTCGCCTCAAAAGTGAATTGAAGTACATTTTGCAAGCTCCTTATTGGCAGGTTGCTTTGCAGATGTTGGGAGATTTGCAAGCTTTGCGCTGTATTCATCCTACTTTAGATTTGGATCGTCCGTTGTGGCGGCGACTGCGTTTGCTCGATCGATGTTTGAATGGAAGGAAGAAATCCGAGGGAAGTCGGAAGAAGGAAGAGGGAAGTCGGAAGAAGGAAGAAGGAAGAGGAAAGAAGGAAGAAGGAAGAAGGAAGAAGGAACAAACTATTCCCAATGCCCAATTCCTAATGCCCGATGCCCAATTCCCAATTCCCAATTCCCAATTCCCAATGCCCAATTCCCAATTCCCAATTATCAATATTCCAGATTGGCTGATGCGGCTGGAAGTTTTGATTGCTTATTTAGCACCGGAATATCGGGTTAAAGTGGCTACAAATCTTCAGTTACCTGCTGACAGTATTAAGCGGCTGGAAGTTTTGGAAGCTGGAAATCAGGAATTAGCAAAGGATTTACTGAAGTGTAATTTACCCAGTCAATTGGTGTTTATGTTGAGGAATTATGAGTTGCCGCTGTTAATTGCGATCGCCCTGCAAAGCCCCCGCAGCGCCCGCCGCCAGATTTGGCAATATATCACCCGGTTGGCGAATGTTGAGCCGCCTTTAAACGGCAATGACTTGAAGGCTTTGGGTTACAAGCCCGGGCCTGGGTTTAAGGTAATGTTGGATGATTTGTTGGCGGCTGCGTTGGATGGCGATTTGGGCGATCGGGCTAGCGCGATCTCTTTCTTAGCACAACGTTACCCTCAATCTTAGTCTGCTATAGCGGCTCTAGCTCTCATATGAGGTACGTTGTTGGGCTTCAGCCCTCTTAGTTCAAGGGTTATATAAGCTGTCAGTCATACCTCATCTTTGTGAGAAAGGCTATATATGTCAGCAGCACGTTATTTTTTGTAAATATATCGGCTAATAATTGCTGAATTTTACCGTCATCTTGTATCCGTTAATCGGGTACACTGACTCGTTGCCGCACAGCCATCTTATATCCGTTAAATCTCGCGCCAGCGAATTCGTTGCCGAACTTTTTTCTTCCTTATTCACAAGCCGATCGTCGCACATTATTAGATTTTTTGAGAATTTACGTGAAAAAACAGCGTCCTCCTGGTTTAATCGCAATTGTCGTTTACAAAACTTTTGTAGCAGCCCTCTTGACAGTAACTTCCGTCGCTTTACTTTTAGCGCTGAAGAATCATCAAGCCTTGGAAGATTTTTCGGAATCGTACTTCTTGGAAAGTAAATTAAAAATAATTGAGCTTCTACTAGATAAAGTTCTAAGTGTAAAGCCTAAAACATTACTATTTAGCGGACTAGCCGCCGGACTTTATGCCGCTTTAACTGCTCTTGAAGCAGTTGGTTTGTGGTACGAAAAAGGGTGGGCGACTATTTTGGTTTTAGCGCTGGTAGGTATCAGTATCCCGCCCGAAATATATGAGTTATTTCATGGTTTTACCGTACTTAAGCTGGTGGTTTTTATCGCAAATATAGCGGTGTTTTGGTATTTGCTGCACCATTTGCCGAAGCACGGTAATTCAGTTGACAGTTGACAGTTGACAATTGACAGCAACTTCTACCTGGAAGCCCGAGGATTGGGGTAATGAATCGTCTGATTTTAATTTATACGCCAAACCCATAGGCTTTAAACAAATTTTTTATTGTAAGGAAGATTAAAGTTCAATACGCTGGAGTCCTAATACCATTTTTTTAAATTTATAACAGACTTTAGAAAATACGGAAAGTCTATAAATTACAATCTCTTGTCGTCGTATAGCCTTTCTCAAAAAGGTGAGGTATGACTGACAGGTTATATAACCACTGAAACCAAGAGGGCTCTCTTCCCAACAACGTCCGCGAATATGAGAGCTAGAAAAATAGTATAAGGTACACTGCTATTAAAAATTAGTCAAAAAAATAGACTTTTCTATTTTCAAGTAGCGACGCACCTGTGCCATTGCGCTTTCACCAAACAACCATGTTTGTAATATGAATTTTCAAAACTCTGGCAACATTATTCGTAAGGTGCGGATACATCAACAATCCCTAAAATTAATTCACTTTTCGAGCGGCAACGAATCTTACCTACAGAGTCGATCGAACAAACCGAACACTTGTTTTGTAGCACTACTTTTGATAAATGGTATAAGTAGGACTCCCTTCTATAGACTTTCTCAGCTTTCTGGAGGTACAAGTTGAGATTTTCCATTTTTCGATTTGAGATTGGGGATTGAGGGATTGATTGGTCAATACTTCATCTTTTTGAAAAGATATATCATAACAGTGACCACAAGTCAAATAAAAACCTAAATCTTTACATAAGCCTGCGATTGGTAAAGATTTGATAAAGGCAAGAGGGGTTATACCCCCCATGGGCTATAGTCATAGTCATATAGATGCACCCTGATGGCTTTCCCGTTCCACAAGAGCGGGATTTTTATTGGCAAAAAATTGTGTTAAGTTTTGAGACGACGGCTACAGATAAAATAACCGCCAGAGGCAAAGATGACCTGGCAGAGCAAAACCGACGCCCTAGGGCGCCGATCGTCGATCGAACCTCACCCCTAACTCTGCTTTCATAACCCAAAGGCGGTAGCATAGTTTGGGAACCGGCATCAACTAAAGATGAACTTAGCGCCAGCAACAGTCCTGCAAAAGGGCAAATACACAATTAACGCGACTTTAGGCAGAGGAGGGTTCGGCATCACTTACCGAGCTACCCACACCCAATTAAACCAAACCGTCGTACTCAAAACCCTCAACGAAAGTCTGCGCCAACACCCAGCCTCTGCCCAGTTTCAGCAGCAGTTTATTGCCGAAGCCCAGCGCCTGTCTCGATGCCAGCATTCAAACATCGTCAGGGTAATTGACTTTTTTGAAGAAGCCGGACAGTCTTTTATCGCGATGGACTACATTCCGGGCCAAACTCTCGCCCAAATAGTCGAAACCAGTCAGCCGCTACCAGAAGCCCAGGCCCTGCACTACATTCGGCAAATAGCCTCAGCGGTAAGTACAGTTCACCACAGCGGATTGCTACACGGAGACATCAATCCAGAAAATATGATCCGGCGAGCCGATTCTCATCTAGTAATGTTGATAGACTTCGGTGTTGCTCGCGACTTTATCGCCGACACGAAACAAACTCACACTAACTTGCTTTCCCCAGGATACGCGCCGCTCGAACAATACCTCTATGACGGTAAATGTACGCCTGCCACAGATGTTTACGCGATCGCAGCCACCCTTTACTACTTGCTCTCCGGCGTACCACCCGTAGCAGCACCCCTGCGCGATCGCATTCCCCTGGCTTCTTTGCGGCAATTTCAGCCCAACCTCAGCCCCGGCATTGAGCGAGCAATCCTTCAGGGACTCGAAACCGACCCCCAGAAACGCCCCCAGACAGTGGAAAATTGGCTTACTATGCTGCAAGAAACAGAGCGATTACCCGCACAGAGAACAGACAAGCAAAGTTTGCGATTGCCAGCACCTCCCCCCCTGCCGTTGACCTTGCTGGCGTTTGTCGTCACGGCTGCAATTGCTGGCTGGATGGGTTTTGACTTGGCCTGGCGCTACCACAGCATCAGTGCCAGCAACAACAGATCCACAACTCAATCCTTCCCATCTTTGGAAGATTTGCTCAAATCCCGTGATTTGTCAGGGCCGATGTTCGGGCAGCCGTCTGTCGAAAGCAGCCCTCTGGTTCCACTCCAACTCAACAAGCGCCCCAAACCCACGTCAGACAGCAGCATACCAGAACCGATCGACAACTCAACAGCTAGCGCCCAACCTTCTGCCTCCCCAAGCCCGGAGACTCCCGCCCCAGATCCTGAACCTTCAGCATCCCCAACTCCCGATCCCGAAGCGCAGATCTCTGAGTACCCCATTCCAGAACCTAAAACTGAAACCCAGCCAGCACCCGAAGCAGCATCCGCACCTGTACCAGAAGTTCCGCCCCTGCCACCCGAATCCCGCAGATCCTCCCCTCCCGTACCCGCACCCGCCCCGTCTGCTGCCAATAGTTCTGAAACATTCCCACAGCAAGAATCCGCACCGACAGTACCGTCACCGGCCCTAGGATCGATCGAACCGCCAATACCAAGCCAAAACGGCAGCAATTCCGGTACTTCGATCGCACCTTACTCGCCGCCCCCCGTGCCAGAACCGACAGTGCCTTATCCTGAACCTGCGACAAATTAGTATTCTTTTTTTTGCTTAAAAGGGCGAACTAATCCTTGGTTTGAGGATTGACTAAATATCCATCGATTGTGGAGCGAATAACGCCATTCCAAACCACAGACAATTTCGCACAACCTGCGATAGACTCAGAAAATATCAATAGCCATTGCCGGAAATTATCGAATATTTTCTATCACCTAACTAATCAGAATGGAAACCCCAAAATTTATAAATATTTGATATTTTGTGGTAAATTATGTTAATATTGAGACCGGACGGCTAGGTTGTTCGAGGTCGCCCATTAGTTCTGCCAAACCTACTAAGCTTGAGAAAGGTTTGAGTAAAACTAGAGCCGAGAATGCCGTGAGTTACCGTGGTGGCGCCCTATATGCGATCGCGATCGGTGCAAACAGTTGTTTTTTTCGGTGCAAGCCAGGGTGGTCGATCGATTCGGGCAAAGTTCCTTTCTTTGGGAACAAGCGCCATCGAGGATAAGCAAGTTATAATTTGTTGCGGAAGCGTACAGAGATTTCTATATGAGTAAACCCCCAGTTCATGCCTTTTTTGTAGGAAGAGCAGTTGCCGAAGCACTGTACGAGCAATTAGAAAGCGCAGCAACCAACGCTTTCTCCGAACTCGGCAAATTTGACGCCGAACAAAGAGAACGCCTGCGCCAGTTCACAGATAAAGTTGTAGAACGGGCCAATCGCGCGGCCGATGAGGCGATGCAGACCAGAACTGGTACTGGAACCACCAGCACTACTACTGACATTCAAGACATCCATCCCGCAGACTTGCAAGTAACGATCGACGAGCTGCGCGCCGAAGTCGCTCTCGTGCGATCGGAATTGCAGCGCTACCGCAGCAGTTTGCCTTAACAAAGGACGATTCCAGCGGACGATAGCTCCGAAGTGACGATCGCAACAACTACTGATTGTTACACGAGCGCAAAGCAATGCGCTCCTGCGCTCCTTCCTACCTGCAATCAAAGCAACAACATAAAATAAGCAATTTGGGAACCCAAGTGTCTGCTCTCCTTGATGACTCTGTTAATCGCCAGCGCTCCCCCAAGCGTACTAGCGACGCCGATGAGCCAAAAACTGCTGGTAAATCCTACAAAAGTAAAGCTTATCGCTGGAATCGCGAAAAATATTCCCGGCAGCGACGCTTCTTCGACATTTGGGCCTTTGTCTTGCTCTGGCTGGCTTCGCTGTGGTTCGACAGCAAAAACTGGAGCTACTGGGGAGGTGTAACTGAAGAAAAGAAAGTTGCCAGACGCCGCTTTCAAGCTATCTGGGTTCGAGAAACACTCTTGGATTTAGGCCCGACTTTCATTAAAGTTGGACAATTATTTTCCACCCGCGCCGACTTGTTCCCGGCAGAGTTTGTCGAGGAACTTTCTAAGCTGCAAGATAAAGTGCCTGCTTTCAGCTACGAACAGTTAGAGGTAATTGTCGAGCAAGATTTGGGCAAGACTGTTGAGGAACTCTACCGCAGCTTCGATCCTGTGCCCCTGGCCGCTGCCAGTTTGGGTCAGGTACACAAAGCTCAACTGCACTCGGGCCCGGAAGTTGTAGTAAAAGTGCAACGCCCTGGACTGCGAAAGCTGTTTGAAATAGATTTGCAAATTCTCAAGGGGATTGCTCGCTATTTTCAAAACCATCCTAAGTGGGGCCGCGGCCGAGATTGGATGGGGATTTATGAGGAATGTTGTCGCATTCTGTGGCTGGAAATAGACTATCTCCATGAAGGCCGCAATGCTGATACTTTTCGCCGCAATTTTAGCAACTGCGACTGGGTGCAGGTGCCACGAGTTTATTGGCGCTACGCGGCTCCGCGAGTGCTGACTTTGGAATACCTACCAGGGATTAAAATCAGCCACTACGAAGCTCTCGAAGCAGCCGGGATCGATCGCAAATTAATTGCTCAGTTAGGCGCTAAAGCTTATTTGCGGCAGTTGCTCAACGATGGCTTTTTCCACGCAGATCCCCACCCCGGCAATATCGCTGTGAGTGCTGACGGATCTCTGATTTTCTACGATTTCGGCATGATGGGTCAAATCCAGTCCAACGTCCGCGAAGGACTGATGGAGACTCTCTACGGCATTGCTTCCAAGGATGGACAGCGGATTATGGATTCTCTGATCAACTTGGGCGCTTTGGTTCCCACAGGCGATATGAGTCCCGTGCGCCGCAGCATCCAGTATATGCTCGATAACTTCATGGATAAGCCTTTTGAAGAGCAGTCCGTGAGTGCGATTACCGATGACCTTTACGATATTGCCTACGACCAACCTTTTCGCTTCCCAGCTACCTTTACTTTTGTAATGCGAGCTTTTTCGACGATTGAAGGCGTGGGCCGGGGTTTAGATCCCGAGTTTAACTTTATGGAGGTGGCACAACCTTTTGCCATGCAGCTTATGACTAATGGAAATGGGCCGGATGCAACGAGCAGCATTTTTAACGAACTAGGCCGTCAGGCGGCTCAGGTGAGTTCGACTGCTTTGGGTTTGCCCCGCCGGATTGAGGAGACTATTGATAAACTCGAACAGGGAGATTTACGGATTCGAGTCCGTTCTTCCGAAGCTGAGCGATTGATGCGCCGCATGAGCAACGTTCAAATGGGCACTAATTATACTTTGATGATGAGTGCTTTTACTTTGTCGGCGACAATTTTGTTTGTCAGCAATCAAGTATGGCCCGCTGTCGCTGTGGCTTTGCTGGCTGCGGGTGCTGGGTTTGCTCTGTTGCGTTTGTTCAAACGGATCGATCGATTAGATAGAATGTCATAATGCGGCCAATTGACGATCGAAAATTTCTGGCTTGAGATTTGTCGCCTGCAAAAACTTAACATTTAACGAGTTCGCCGGGAATTCCCCATCCTCTCGTAGTGTAGGAACAGCGTAGCGTCTTCCGCAACGAAGAAGGTTGGGGATGAAAGGCAGGTGGATGTAGCGCAGCGGAGCAAGACTTAAGTGGCAAATAGTCTGCTAAACTTATCTACAGTTGATTGCTGAGAGTCAGTTCCATGTTTGCCGTCAAGCGAGCGCTCAAATTAAATAATACTGAAGCAACCTTGATGGCAAAACACGCAGGCTTTCGG
>RDXX01000159.1 GCA_004292955.1 Oscillatoriales cyanobacterium
AGACCAACCAGGAATGGGTTGCGAATCTAGTTGAGCCGCTACAGCATCAAAATTCCCATTAAACAAAGTAGGAACCGCATAATCACCCCGCATCCTAGCCGAGTAAGTGTTATCTTCTAACACCGAAACCCGATTATTCTTCAAATAATCCTCAAAGTCACCCAACTCATTTTTAGTCTTCTTCCCACCATCAAAATAAGGCCGTAATTGAGAACCTCCACCTAAAACAGAGTCAAACCAACCCGTACCAATACCTTCCCAAGGAGCTTTAGTATCTCCCTGAGTAAAACTAGCATTAGTATGGTCAGGAGTATACCAAGTCTTAGTAACATCGGTGATATTGTTTTGCTCCAAATCGCCCAAGCGGCGGTAAATTGTGTCACCGTTTTCCGATGGCAGTTTGCTACCCGTGAGATTAGCAGTTCCCGCCAAGCCAAAGCAGCCCGATGAGAAGCACCTTCCCCATCATCCGGCGTAAAACCAGCCCGGTTTCCTAAAGAAACATTCCAATCAGATTTCCAGTTCGTTCCAGCAAGTTCCCGACCGTTAATCGTATTCCCAATACCCTTTGTTTGGTAATAATTGTCAGCATAAGTGACATTATTCCAAACCTTAATTTCTGGGTCTTGAATATTAAGGTAAGTTCCTTCAAAAGAATTATCATCGTAATCGTAAGGGTCAATAGTCGTCATCTGAAAGTCGCGATTTGCCCGACTCGTACCACCAGCATCAGGTAAAAACGTACCTAAACGCTGGACAATTTCACTATTAACAACAGCCCCTTGACCGAAACCAACAAAATGTAGCGGCGAGTGCGCTATTATCGAAGGTGTAAATAGATACAGGAGTTGAGTTATGGAAAAAGAAAGGATTACTGTAGAAGAATTACTCAGACGCTATGCTGCGGGCGATCGAGATTTTAGAAACATCATTTTAGAGTATGCTGACTTGAGCGGAGTTGAACTGCAAAATATTAACCTGAGTGGTGCTCAATTTAACTATGTCAATTTGAGCCGACTCAATTTGCATAGGTGCGAGTTGGGTTCGGCTCAATTTTGGTACTGTAACTTTACAGAAGCTAGAATCACCTCAAGTCATTTGCAATACAGTAGGTTTTTTGACTGTGACTTGAGAGAATTTAACAGTAGTAGATGCGACATAAGCTCGGTTAATTTTACTAGAGTCAATTTACAAGGTGCGAAGCTTGGGGGCTTTGGCGAAGACCCTTGTAACTACTGGGACGTTATTCGCCATGACGGAGTTTTTATTTCTGGTTTCACTTCCAATCTGTATCGCTCTTCCTGTAGCAATACTAACAGGGAAGTATGAGATTATAATAATATCCTAAAAAGTTATGAGAGTATGATTACTTCTGGGCTAAACGGAACTTCCTCCTGTAATGCCAAGTTCCGTTTAGCCCAGAAGTAAAATGTTAAGAAGGAGGAGAATATCTCCCTTGATTCTTCAGAGCTTACTGAATATCTTCTGGCAGATTTGACAGGAAATCAAACTTAAAGTCATAGTTACGAACTTTGTTACGTTCGTTAAGAATCTTTGTGAGTTCTGGAAGAGTAACTCGCCAAGTATCTGGGTTCCTCCAATCCGTTTTCTTTATGTTACTGCGAACGCTGTCCAAAAAGGGAGAAAACATATCATTGTTAAGCGGATTAGCAATCCCATCTAAGGATACATTATTCCAATTTGGTTCTGCTATGTTAGGCGTCATATATGCGAAAGCTTCTATGTTTGACGAAGTAACATCAACTCCTGGTTGTTCCACAGCCATGATTGTTTTCCACGTCCATCTAGGGATGTGAATTTGTCGGTTTGACAAATTGCTAGGGCTTGTATTTCCCTGATTGATCAACTCTCCATTGAAAAGGTCATCAAGCAACTCAGGAACATTCGTTTTCTTTTGAGTATTTGGATTGTTGCCGATAGCCCCAGCAAAAATGTAGAGCTCTTGCCCCTGATTGGCTCTTTCATCTACCACTTTATCTTCAATATTGAACCAAGCAGAAGTCTCATCTGGATTATCGCTGTCTCCAAAGAAACGATTATTATCCATTGACTGGGCAATCAAATTGGTTGTTAAGTACGTTGCTAATTGGTCTTTGGGATGTCTTCTTCTATCTCTGTCAGGAGACAAATGACCTCGATCCATTCCTAAGCCCGTAAAGATATTTCCATCATAGGTAGACAAGCCACTAGCGAATAAATCGGGATCGGCTATAAACTCAGGTCTTTTTATTAACCCATTGGGTAACTCTCCCGGCTGTGTTTTTGGTCTTGTCACCCATGTTTTGTCTACTTTCCAACCAACCCAGTTGGCAATTTTAGTATCAGCATTGTAAGAAACCGCGTACTGTGGTTTTTCAAGCAGCAAGTTGTTTTTATATGTACTGTTGCTAGGATTCCATCTAGCTTGAGTGGGATTACCAAATTTGAGATGCTCGCTCTTGAAGAAAACATTATCTATGTAAACGGAGTCACCGCCGTCTAAAGAAAAAGTTATTTTCGCTGACTTTCCTCGGAAATCTGCTATTTCTAAATCAGTGAGGTTTAACTTAAGTTGGAAGGTTTCAAATCCTTTTCTGCCAAACCCAATCTTATTTTCAATGTCTGAATAGATGTTCTTAATAGACTCGGTGTTATTGTTGTTGGCTGCATCAATTTGAAAGTTTGCATCTTGTGCCAGATTGATGATTACATTTTTACTTTGTCCATCTATCGTTTCAAGCTTGACATTTAGTGTTCCGCTTTGAGTGGGAGCAAAAACATCAAATCGTAAATTTCCCCAATCCGGTACGACAAAGGGATTGTGCGTGATGCTGTCGCCTGTACCTAATTTTAGAGCATAATTGATTGAACCCGAATTAGACCCTACTACAGGGTTAGATAAAGTAGTAATGCTGTTCCGATTCACCAAGGAGCTTTGCAACACAGACTTATTATGGCCATTGTACAAAGACCAACCAGGAATGGGTTGCGAATCTAGTTGAGCCGCTACAGCATCAAAATTCCCATTAAACAAAGTAGGAACCGCATAATCACC
>RDXX01000074.1 GCA_004292955.1 Oscillatoriales cyanobacterium
AGGACTTGCAGCCGTAGGGCATACGGTCAAGATGCTTGCCGAGGGTAAATTCGTCGGAATCCCACTGAAGCAAGAATCCTCTCGCCTTTAGGCAGAGGTTTGTCAAAAAAACACTGACGGCTGCTTTTTCTTGATGTGTCCCAAATGTACTATCCGCCACCAACCAGGTTTAACCAGGGATTTTTGGTGGTGAGGACGAGATAATTTTGAGCAGAAACCTTTTTTTTTCGTACATAAGTATAAAATTTGCCTCCGCCACCGACACCCGCATCAAATAAATCGAGCATGAGGCACGATATTTTTCGACTTGAAGGGTAAACCGTGAATTAATCTAAAAAATCCAGAATTTTTGCTAAAAAAGGCTATATTTGGGTATATGTTTCATATTTATCAATCAAATTTATGGGACTTCAGATTTCGCATTTTAGCTTAATATGTGGCAGTGCTAGGTATCAGATACTTGCACCTGCACCTGTTACCCTGACATTTTTAAACTCAAATCTCAAATTAACTGACTGATGGATTTAGATTTACAGATTAAAGCACTAATCGAGCAAGCTCCGCCTGACGGTTCGACGCCACAAATCTTAGAGGCGATCGCCCCGGCGCTGGTTTTAATTGCCCAACAGCTACAGCACCTCGAATACTCGATCCTGCAATCGGTAGACGAAAGTTGGGCGATCGTAGTTTTGAGCAATCTCAAGCAACCGGGACAGGAGAAGAAGGTGATTTATGCTTTTCCCACTCTTAAAGATGCGTCCTCCGCTGCCGTGGCTGGGGGCGGGAGCGTCAAGCCCGTACAGTTGCCTGTCACTCACATTTTATTTCAGATGATTGCTCTTGAAGGTCTCGACAGTATTGTTTTTTTTGAAAATCCCGGCAATCAGGAAGTCGGGACGGAAATCCCTCGCCGACAAGTGCAAGACTTAATCAATGTTTACTTGCAACAGTATCGATCGGCTCCACCACCAGATATTGCCTAAATATAGCCTTTCTCAAGGGAGCATCTCAGTTTTGCATTTAGATAGTGCGAGCGTCCCCGCTCGCGTATCGTATAATACGCGAGCGGGGACGCTCGCACTATAAGAAAAAAATGCTTTTTACAAAAATGAGATTCTCCCTTTCTCAATGGCAGTGAAGTATGTCAGGGAATCGGGAATCGGGAATCGGTAATAGGTAATCGGTAATATTTCATTGCTTGCGCTCTCGGGAACTCACTTAGGAATGAAAATTAAATAACTTCCACAAGTTTTATGCTTCTTCTGGCCCATCCCACAAATATGTGTAAATTATTTA
This sequence comes from Oscillatoriales cyanobacterium, assembly GCA_004292955.1. Taxonomy (GTDB): domain Bacteria; phylum Cyanobacteriota; class Cyanobacteriia; order Cyanobacteriales; family Microcoleaceae; genus Microcoleus. The sequence continues at coordinate 1,297 of RDXX01000074.1, forward strand.
ATTCGCCATCCTTAAGAAGCGCGATAATTAAATTTCTGATGAATTGGTAATAGGAAATTCCCCATTACCAACTCCCCATTACCAATTCCCCTACCGTGCAACTTTTTAACCTCTAATACAGCCGGCTCAAAACGTAATCTGCTAAATCAATCAAGGCTTGACGGGATTCTGAATGGGGCAGCGCAGCTAAGTATTCGACAGCTTTCTGTGCGTGATTTGTTGCTAGTTCTCGCGATCGCCCTATACCTTGAGAATCTGCAACCAGCGCCAGAGCCTGCTCTAGATCTCCTTCTTGGGCGAACTCGCGTTCTATTAGAACTTCCAAATAAGGCTTTTCTTCTAGGGCAAATAGTGCTGGTGCTGTCAAATTACCACTAATCAGATCAGAGCCTGCGGGTTTCCCCAAAGTTTCCGTTGAAGCAGTGAAATCCAATATATCATCTACTATTTGGAATGCTAAACCAATGTTGCGACCGTAGTTGTACAAATCGTCTGCTATTTCTGCTGAAACCTCGCTCAAACAGCCCGCTGCTTTAGAACTGTTGGCAATTAAAGACGCTGTTTTGTAATAACTTTTTTCTAAGTACGCTTCGATCGACAAACTGGTGTCAAATCCATTTAGTCCCTGTTGAATTTCGCCCTCAGCTAAATCCATAATCACTTCTGAAAGCAGTTTGACTACTGGCAGGTTGTCCAGATTTGCCAAGTGCCACGAAGATTGAGCAAACAGAAAATCTCCCGCCAATACTGCCACTCGGTTGTTAAACCGACTGTGTACTGTCGGTACTCCCCGCCGCAGATCCGACTCGTCCACCACGTCGTCGTGGACTAGACTGGCTGTGTGGATCATTTCTGTGATTTCCGCGAGGCGGCGGTGTTTTTCGGTGATTTCCCGATCGGGCATCGTCGCCTTGGCCATCAACAAGACTATTGCGGGTCTCACCCGTTTTCCCTTTGTGCCGAATAAGTATTCTGCAGCCGCGTACAAGATGGGATGACGGGCACCCACTAACTGTTTTAAGTTTTCTGTCAACAGTCGCAGGTCTTCTTCAACCGAGGAAAATAGGAGAGTGCTAGAGATCATGGATACGCCGACTCAAGCCGTAAAGTAACAAAATTTTACATATCATATCTTTATTTTAAGACAATTCTCTGCAATAGGGAACAAAAATCTAGGCGATCGGCAGTTATTTGTGGTCTGTCGCCAGCGAGGACTCGCCCAACTGCCAGAGGCGAGTAGCCTGCTGCCAGAGGGGTTGCTCCTATTGTATCGAATTGTTAAGCACACTGCCAAAAAATAACTAAATCCCAGAAACGCTGTGTTATTATAGGTATTAAGGATTTAAACAATTCTATACATTAAGTACAGGCTGTAATTGAGCCTGGCTGGCAGGTAGCTTTCAGATGCCTGTAAGAGTTTCGTAGAGCCAGCCTTGTTAGTCGATCGCAGCGAAAATTTCTGGGACAGATTTTTAGTTTCTTGTGGCTAAAAATTTTCAGGAGTTAAGACTAGCGCATGAGATGTGCACGGTAGCTCAAAGCAGCTAAAGTGGATGGTTTTACGCTGTTCAAGCATCTGTAAAGCAGTAAATCATTATTGACCTCGCCCAAAAACGGGTAGAAGCCACGACAATTGTCGTGGGTAGCCCAAAATTTTAGATCTTAGTTGAAGCTCCCAGATTTATCTGCCGAGTAAATCTAAAATCGAAAAATGGAAAATCTCAAATCGACTCACCGGGAACGCCTAAGTTTTTCGGCAAGCCTGATATGGAAAAGTAGCCTTCAGAACCAAGGCATAGTCTTGCGTGCTGAATTAATGTAGTAGGTCTTGAACTTGTCCCGTCCTCCTCCTCGTCCTTGACTTTTGGTTCTAATTATGATTTATCGCGATATTCCTCTAATTATTCCCATTCTAGCCGCCGGTTATGTAATGACTATTTATATAGTGCTGATGTTGGCCGAACGTAGCTCTAAAATAACTCGATTGGGCGAGTAGTGCAACGCTTGGCAGCCGAATCCGGCCTCGCCCGCCATGGACTACTCGCTCAGAATTCCGAATATTCCATAATAACCCTGCCTTGAATGCTTGCACACAAAGGCAGGGTTATTTGATTTTAGATTTTAGATTGAAGATTTTAGATTGAGGATTTTAGATTGAGGATTTGCGATCGATCGAGCTCGTGGTTGAGAGCTTACAGGCAAGTCTGAGAATATTTGTGGTGGTAGCGATTAACACATATCAGTGGCTACACTAGGATAAACGCTGCTGCTCTCTAAGATTCTGCGGTTATGCTCCACTTTCCAGGCTACAAAATTTTCAGGAAAATCTATGAAAGCGATCGATCTCTAGTTTACCGGGGCGTGCGATCGACCGACAGCCAGCACGTAATCTTCAAGATACTCAAGCAAGAGTACCCCACTCCGGCTGCACTCGCCCGTCACAAACAAGAATATGACATCATCCGCAGCTTAAATCACCCAGGAGTCATCCGAGCTTACAGCTTAGAACAGTACGATCGCACTTTGGCGATCGTTCTCGAAGACTTCGGAGGAGAATCTCTCAAAAGCTTGATGCACTCTCGCCCCTTTACTCTATCCGAATCTCTGAGCTTCGCCATTCAAATAGCCGACATTTTGGGCGACATTCACAGCGCCAACATCATACACAAAGATATCAACCCTGCCAACATAGTTTTCAATCCCAGCACCAACCAACTCAAAATCATTGACTTTGGGATAGCCAGCGTCTTCGCGCCCGACAAATTAACCGAACAACCCACCCTCAAGCATCCCCATATTCTAGAAGGCACTCTCGCCTACATCTCTCCAGAACAAACTGGCAGAATGAACCGCAGCCTAGATTATCGCACCGACTATTACTCTCTCGGCGCAACTCTCTATGAAATGCTGACGGGCCAACTGCCGTTTGAAACCAGTAGTGCCCTAGAATTAGTACATTGCCACATTGCCAAACAGCCAAAACCGGCCGCCGAAGTCGATCGACAAATTCCCGCAGCAGTTTCTCATATCATCACCAAATTATTAGCCAAAAACGCAGAAGACCGCTACCAAAGTGCTTGGGGCATCAAAGCAGACTTAGAAGAATGTCTCAACCAATTAAACACCCACGGTACAATATCAGAAATCTCCATAGCCAACCAAGATATTTCCGATAAATTTCAAATTCCGCAAAAACTGTACGGACGCGAAACACAAATTAAAACATTACTGGCAGCATTTGAGCGAATCACCAACAATAACCCCCGCTTTCCCAGTCAAAAACGGGTAGAATTGATGTTAGTAGCAGGTGATTTCGGTACAGGAAAGTCATCGCTAGTACAAGAAATTTACCAGCCAATTATCGAAAAACAGGGCTATTCAATCGCTGGAAAATTCGACAAATCGCAGCCAAAACTTCCTTACAGTGCCCTCGTCAAAGCTTGCGAAGAACTCCTCCAACAAATTCTCGCCGAAAGCGAAGATAGATTTCAAGACTGGCGCGCCAAACTCTTAGCTGCTATCGCACCAAACGCTCAAGTCATTATTGACGTGATGCCGGATTTAGAATTGATTCTCGGCAAACAACCTGCTGTACCAGAATTAGAACCCAATGAGGATACCAATCGTTTTAACTTAGTATTTATCCAATTTCTGCGGGTATTTTCTTCAGAGAAACATCCCCTAGTTATTTTTCTAGACGATTTGCAGTGGGCTGACTCCGCTAGCCTCAAATTAATTCAACTAATGGTGGCGGGCCCAATGACAAGCCCAAACTACGAAAATATTGAAATTTCCCAACCAATAACCCTTGAGAATTTATCTCTGGTACAGCCCGAAAATTTATTAATTGTTGGAGCATATTGCGACAAAGATGTCAGTCCTGTTCATCCTTTGATGCTGGCAGTGGCAGAATTGCAAAACCAGGGAGCAACGGTAAATCAAATTACCTTACCTCCGTTGGAAATAGCAGATATTACTAATTTGATTGCTGACACATTACGCAGCTACAAAAAATCAGCAGCACCCCTAGCAGCATTGGTGAAGCGAAAAACAGGGGGCAATCCTTTCTTTGTTAGCGAATTCCTGAAAATGCTGCACTCCGAAAACTTAATAAATTTTAGTTTTCCTAGCTGTCCCCAGTTGACTTTTGATGCTACCTCATTCGCAACTTCTGCCTCAGATTATGTCAATAATTGCGCCGAATTTCAAGCCGGCTGGCAGTGGGATCTAGCTCAAATTGAGGAGATAAAAATTACCGATAATGTGGTAGAGTTGATGATTGGCAAATTGCAAAAACTGCCAGAGTCAACGCAGCAAGTTTTACGCTTGGCAGCTTGCGTGGGAATAGATTTTGATTTGCACGTGCTGTCTGTGATTTGCGAAAAGTCTCCCCAGTTAGTGTTTTCTGACCTCCAGGCAGCACTGGCATCGGGTTTGATTTTAGCAGTTTCTGAGGTAAATGCCGAGCTGTTAATTGTGAATTTTAAGTTTTTGCACGATCGAGTACAGCAAGCCGCTTATGCTTTGATTGACGAGGGCTATAAAAAAATAGTTCACTGGCAAATAGGTTGCTTTTTATGGAAAAATACGGAGGGAAATTCGCTGACAGATGATATTTTTAAAATAGTCTATCAGATTAACATTGGCATAGAAAATGGTTTAGATTTAACATCGACATTTACTCAGGAAGAGCGAGATAAAATCGCTAATTTGAATTTGATTGCTGGCCAAAAAGCTAAGGCGGCAACAGCGTATTCTGATGCGGTGATGTATTTAACTGTCAGCCGTCGATTGCTGGCAGATTCGAGCTGGGAAAATCAGTACGAGTTAACTTTAAATCTTTATATAGAATCCGTTGAGGTGGCGTACTTTAGTGGCGCATTTGAGCTGATGGAACAGTTAGCTGGGACTGTGCTGCAACAAGGCAGAACTCTGCTGGACAAAATCAAAGTTTATGAGGTAAAAATTCAAGCTTATATCGTGCAGAGGAGACAGCCAGAAGCGATCGCGATCGGCCGAGAAGTGCTAGCACAATTTGGCGTAACTTTTCCCGACAATCCTAGCGAGTTAAACATTCAGCGGGAATTAGAGCAAACAGCGGCAAAATTAGCCGGAAAGAAGATCGAAGACTTAATTAATCTGCCTTTGATGACATCTCCCGAACAACTGGCAGCAAGGCGGATCGCAGCAAGCATAGTTCCTGCGGTATTTCACTGCGATCCTCAACTATTAACTCCGTTGGTTTTGTCACAGATTAATTCATGTATTCAGTATGGAAATTCACCGCTTTCTGCCTTTTTCTACGCAGCTTGGGGCGTAGTTATGAACTACGCATCTCAAGACATTGAATCGGCAAATAAGTTAGGGGAATTGGCTTTAAACTTAGCATCAATGTTCAATGCAAAAAACCTCAAAGGGAAAATATTATATATAGTAGCAGCTTGTATCGCTCACAGCAAATATCATGTCAGGGAAACCCTGCCAATGTTCCGAGAAAGCTATCAAAGTGCACTCAAAAACGGAGATTTTGAGTTTGTCGCTTATTGTGCCAAACAAAAATCTCAATATGCTTATTTGGTAGGGCAAGAACTTACAAATCTAAAAGTCGAAATTGCTGAATCTAGCAACCTGCTGGCTCAACTCAAGCAATCAATCAACTTGCAGTGCAATCAAATATTTCATCAAGCGGTGCTTAACTTGCTGGGTGAAGCAGAGAATCCTTGCAATTTATCGGGGACAGCTTGCGAAGAAGAGCATCTGCTACCGTTGCTGGCGAAAGCGAACGATCGCACGGGAATACATTACTTTTATTTGCACAAGCTAATACTGTGTTATTTATTCGGGGATTTGTGCCAAGCACTGGAAAATGCAGGTAAATTTAGACAAGGTTTAATGGGAGGAACTGGTTTTTTAACTGTGCCGGTGTTTCATTTTTATGATTCTTTGGCTGCACTAGCTGCTTGTTCTGAGGCGGATGTATTGGAGAGAGAGATGCTGCTCGAAAGAGTAGGAGAAAACCAAAAGAAAATGCAGACATGGGCTGCACGCGCCCCCATGAATCACTTGCACAAATTTCATCTGGTTGAGGCTGAGAAATATCGGGTTTTGGGCGATAATTTTCAGGCAATGGAGGAGTACGATCGCGCGATTGGTTTGGCGAAGCAAAACGAATATCTTAACGAAGAAGCTCTCGCTAACGAACTTGCAGCTAAGTTCTATATCGGTTGGGGAAAAGAGAAGATTGCACGAGTTTATTTGGCTGATGCTCACTATGGTTACACTCACTGGGGAGCTCAAGCTAAAGTTGAGGATTTGGAAACACACTATCCCCAATTTTTAATCAGAATTCCAGTGTCAACTAGCATTGCCAGCGACAGCGCTACAGTTACTAATATTTCCAGCAGCCACGATTCGGGCCAAACTTTTGATTTGGCGGCAGTGATGAAAGCCTTTGGTGCGATCGCTAGCGAGATTGTGCTGGACAAGTTGCTGGCGAAGTTGATGAGAATTATGCTGCAAAATGCGGGGGCAGAAAATGGTTTTTTGATTTTGGAAAGCCGAGGTAAGTTTTTGGTAGAAGCTTCGGGAAAATTAGATGGCGATCGCGTGGATGTTTTGCAGTCGGTTCCTGCTGAAAAGTGCCTGCCTGTTTCCATTATTAATTATGTCGCTCGTAGGAAACAAAATGTTGTAGAAAGTGACGCAGCTAACAAAGGAAGATTTACGCGCGATCCGTATATTGTCAGACATAATTCTCAATCTATATTGTGCGCGCCCTTGCTGAATCAAGGTCAATTAATTGGGATGGTTTATTTAGAGAACAATCTCACTACGAGTGCTTTTACTGATGACAGGGTAGAGGTTTTGCAACTGTTATCGACGCAGGCTGCTGTTTCTATTGCTAACGCTAAACTTTACGCAGAAGTGCGGGAAAGTCAGAGCAAGTTGACGCAGTTTTTAGAAGCTTTACCTGTGGGAATAACGGTACATAATCCCCAGGGTAAGGTATCCTACATCAATGAAACTGGACAGCGGTTGCTGGATCGAATTTTGGCGCCGTCAGCTACAGGTGAAGAGTTGATATCAGCTTCTGAAATTTATATATCAGGAAAGGAAAGCCCCTGTTCTGAACAACAACTGCCGGCTTGGCGAGCTCTCAATGGCGAAAGTGCGATCGCCGATAATTTAGAAGTCCGCAGATCCGGGAAGATTGTGCCTTTGGAAATGCACTCGCAACCTATTTTTGACAACAAAAACAATATTGTCTATGCGATTACTGCTTTCAGCGATATCACCGATCGCAAACAAGCTGAGAAACTGGTAGCAGAGTACAACAGAACCTTGGAAATGCAAGTAGCCGATCGCACCAGAGAACTCTCGGAAGCCCTGCAACACCTGCAAGCAACGCAACGAGAACTCATTCAATCCGAAAAAATGGCAGCATTGGGACAGCTAGTTGCTGGTGTGGCTCACGAAATCAATACTCCCCTGGGTGCGATTCGATCGTCTGTCGAGAATTTAGCCGATTTTTTCAATCAAAATCTGGCCCAAATCGCGGATTTTTTCCACAAAATGTCCCCAGAAGGTTACTCGGATTTATTGACGCTGCTCCCCAAATACCAGTCGCGGACGATGCTCTTTTCCAACCGAGAAAAACGCCAGTTTAAAAGAGCTTTGATTCAGCAGCTATCAAACAATTCTGTGGCAAATCCAGAAACAGTAGCAGACACTTTAGTTGATATCGGCATTTACGACAATATCGAATCAATTTTGCCTTTGCTGCAAGACCCCACTAGCTCGGATGTTTTACAGCAAGCCTATCAATTTACTGCTTTGCAAAGAAGTACGAATACTATTATCACAGCTACAGATAGAGCTGCAAAAGTAGTTTTTGCTTTAAAAGCATATTCTCGCTCTAACTCTACGGGAGAAAAGGTAATTGCTAATATTACTGAGGGAATTGAAACTATATTAACTCTTTATTATAACCAACTCAAACACGGAGTAGAAGTTGTCAGGAATTATGAAGATGGAGTGCCTGAATTGCTGTGCTATCCAGACGAACTCAATCAAGTTTGGACAAATCTGATTCACAACGCCCTGCAAGCAATGAACAATTGCGGAATTTTAACATTAGATGTCAGAGTAGAAAATCAGATCCTGTTGGTGGGCGTTACGGATAACGGCACAGGAATTCCCCCGGAAATTTTGCCGCGCATATTTGAACCGTTCTTTACCACAAAACCCGCTGGAGAAGGCAGCGGCTTGGGACTGGATATTGTTAAGAAAATTGTCGAAAAACATTCGGGTAAGATAGAAGTAACATCTGCGATCGGTCAAACGAGCTTTATCGTGTCAATTCCGATCGCCGTTTAGCCCTATTACAATAAAAATTAGGGAGCATCTCATTTTTGCTTTTATAGTGCTGTCCCGGCTCGCGTATTCTATAACTCGCGAGCCGGGACAGCACTCAAAGAAAAAAAATGTTTTTTACAAAACTGAGATGCTCCCCAAAATTATACCGAGGCGCGACCAAAAATACAACTTTAGACGGATGTCAGACTTCGATCGCGGTCAGGGTGCAGTCATTGTCAAAGCTCAAAGCTAAAATGGCATTAATTGCCGGTTCCACCTGCATCTCCCCCTTGATTTGCCCATGTCAATAACAGTTTTTGATAGCCAAAGCTTCTTAGAACAGGCGATCGACCGCAAACCGCCGGTACTGCCTCCAGATACACCCTTGAAAGTCGCGATCGCCGCCATGACTCAGGCGAGGGCTAGTTGCATTTTAATCGCGTTTGAGCGGCAACTGATCGGAATTTTTACGGAGCGCGATGTTGTGAAAATAACTGCGAGCGAAATACCGCTAGCAGGGCTGATAATTGCTGAGGTAATGACTGAAAAGCCGATCGCGATTTCCCTTGATAAAGCGGGGAATATCTTCAGAATATTGAGTATATTGCGATCGGCAAAAATCCGTCACTTGCCCGTTACAGACAACAGCGGAAACTTGCTGGGCGCCATCACCGGAGAAAGCATCCGTCAAATCCTGAAACCGGGCGACTTGCTGCAAATGCGGCGCGCCGAAGAAATTATGACCGCAGAAGTAAGAATTGCCTCAACTAACACCTCAGTTTTAGAAGTGGCAAAACAGATGGCAACTGAGCGCAAAAGCTGCATAGTCATTTGCAATGAGTGCGACAACAAAAATCAGAAACCAGTGGGCATAATTACAGAACGGGACATTGTTAAATTCCAAGCTACCGGACTCGATTTCGCTGGCACTCGCGCCGCCGCCGCGATGAGTTTTCCCCTGATGCCGTTGCAGGCAAAAGCCACATTGTGGGAGGCTCACCAGTTCATGCAGGATCACCACATCCGGCGGTTGGTGGTGGTGGACGATGGAGGATATTTAGCCGGAATTGTCACCCAAAGTAGCCTGCTGCACGCCTTAGATCCGGTAGAAATGCACGCGAATGTCGAGCTTTTGCAGGAAACAGTTGCCGAAAATATCCTGGAGTTAAAAAAAGTGAACGAACAATTGCAAAAAGAAGCGCTTCGCAGAACCGAAATAGAGGAACAGTTGCGGTTATTAAATGAAAATCTAGAAGAGCAAATTAAGCTGCGTACTTTAGAATTAATTAACACGAACAGTCAGTTAAAGAAGGAAATACAAGACCGCGCCACCGCTGAAGCTGAAGTCCGCCGCCTCAACACCGAACTGGAGCAGCGAGTTCGAGAACGCACGGTTCAACTAGGAGCCAGCAACCAAGAATTACAGCAAGAAATTAGCGATCGCAAATTGCTAGAAGAAAAATTACACTTTTCTGAAACCAAAGTTCGTGCAGTTTTTGAAGCGATGACAGACATCGTTCTCGTACTAAATATTCATGGAAACATAGAGGTTTTGCCGACTAATACGGCGGCAGTTTATGAGCCGGATTGCGATCTAGTCAGCCTGACGGTCGAACATTTTTTTGACGACGACAACCCCGATGATTGGTGGATGCTAGTTCAGCAAGTGTTAGAGACGCAACAAACCCTCAATTTCGACTACAGTTTAACAGTTGGCGATCGCGAAATTTGGTTTTCCGCCTGTATTTCTCTGTTCTCAAAAGATGCAGTGATTTGGGTTGCCCGCAACATCAGCGCCCGCAAACTAGCAGAGTCAGCGCTGTGCAAAAAAAATGTAGAATTAGCTCATACCCTAGAAGAACTGAAGCGCACTCAACAAGAGCTGATTCAATCAGAAAAAATGGCAGCCCTCGGACAGTTAATTGCCGGAGTTGCCCACGAAATCAATTCTCCTTTAGGGGCGATTCGCTCCTCGGTGCAGAACATCGCCGACTTCTGGGCCGAACAATTGCACCAGTTACCGATATTTTTCAAGCAACTATCCCCGGAACGGCAGCAGGATTTCTTTGCCATGCTGTACAACTCAAGTAAGGAAACAGACAACTTATCTAGTAAAGAAAAACGTCAGTTGAAAAAACTTTTGCAGCGGCAATTAGAATCAGAAAAAATTGACGACGCTGACAGCCTTGCTTGTACCTTGTTAGATATTGGTATTTGCAATAATTTAGAACGTTTTTTACCTTTGTTGAAAGACAGCGCAAGTCCAAATATTTTACAAACCGCTTACGAATTTGCTACGGTACAAAAAAGCACTAAAAATATTGTTACTGCGACAGATAGGGCAGCCAAAATTGTTTTTGCCTTGAAAAGCTATTCTCGTTACGACCAGTCGGGTTCCAAGGCGATCGCCAATATTACCGACGGGATTGATACTGTTTTAACGCTTTACCACTACCAAATCAAACATGGTGTGGAAGTCGTCAGGAATTATGTTAATGATTTACCCTCTATGCTATGCTATCCTGATGAACTAAATCAAGTTTGGACAAATTTGCTTCATAATGCTTTACAAGCGATGGGCAACAAAGGAATGTTAAAAATTGAGGTCAAACACCAAGATAACGCAATATCAGTCAGTATTACCGACAGCGGCCCCGGCATTCCTCCAGAGATTATGCCTAGAATTTTTGAGCCATTTTTCACTACTAAACCTCCTGGAGAAGGCAGCGGCTTGGGATTGGATATCGTTCATAAAATCATTAAAAAACACCAAGGTAAACTGCAAGTAGAAAGCGTGCCTGGTCAAACCAAATTTACTGTATCCTTGCCTATCGAAATCACTGAGACCAATAATTAAAATTTGGCTCAATATGCCCGTTAATTTTAAAATCAAAAAAGAGTAAAATTTTATGCCAAAACCAGTAATTTTGTGTGTTGACGATGAAGTTGTAATCTTAAACAGTTTGAAGATTCAACTGAAAAAAGAATTTGGTGATGATTACCTCTATGAAGTAGCAGAAAATGCCGATGAAGCTCTCGAAATTATTGAGGAAATTCAAGGAGAAGAGGAAAGCGATATTTTGGTCATAGTATCTGACTGGTTGATGCCGGGTCTTAAAGGAGATGAATTTTTGATCCGGGTTCACCAAAAATATCCCAATATTGTGAAAGTTATGCTGACCGGGCAAGCTGATGAAATAGCAATACAACGGGTGAAAGAGCAGGCAAACTTGCACCGCTGTTTGTACAAGCCGTGGGACGGTCAAGAATTAGTAGAAACTATAAAATCTGGTTTAGCAAAAATATGAACAATAAACCTGTGATTATTTGCGTGGATGACGAACCGATCATCCTTGAAAGTTTGAAGATTGAGTTAAAAAAAGCCTTGGGAGAAGAACATTTATTAGAAACAGCCGAAGGCGGCGAAGAGGCTTTAGAGTTGATAGATGAATTGCTGGAAGAGGGTTGCGAAATCGTGGCTGTGATTTCCGACTACCTGATGCCCAATATCAAAGGGGACGAATTACTGAAGCAGATTCACATAATTTCACCAAAAACCATCAAAATCATGCTGACGGGGCAAGCAGACCTCGAAGCTGTGGCGAATACTATTAAATATGCTAAATTGTACCGCTACATATCTAAGCCTTGGCAGTCAGAAGATTTGAAGTTGACCTTAAAAGAAGCGGTCAACAGCTATTTTATGGAGAAGCAATTAGGGGAACAAAATGCTCAACTCCAAAAGCTGAATCAAGAATTGGAAACTTTAGTTGAGGAGCGGACTGCACAACTGAGCTTGTCTGAGGAAAAGTTTGCTAAAGCTTTTCGTTCTTCTCCCAACCCGATTACTATTGCCAGACTTAAAGACGGTCGTTATTTAGAAGTCAATGAGGCTTTTTGTCAGACAATTGGTTATTCGATAGCAGAAATTATCGATCGCACGGCGCTTGATTTGAATCTTTGGGAAAGTACACAAGCCCGCGCCAAGTTGTTTGCAATGTTAGACGAACAAAAAATTGTTCGTAACTACGAATTTGATTGGCGCACTAAAACTGGGGAACTCAGAACCGGGCTGGTGTCTGCTGAAATCATTGACATTCACGGCGAAACCTGCGTGATTTCGGTGATTCAAGATATTAGCGATCGCAAATTGGCAGAAGAAAAACTCCGGGCTCTAGCTGCATCTTTAGCCGCAGCGCAGAGAATCGCCCGCGTCGGCAATTGGGAATGCGATTTTTCTGCCAATACAACTACTTGGTCGGAAGAATTATCTCATATTTTCGATCTCGATGCAACCGAGGCTGCGCCAACACTAAGTGAGTTTTCGCAATACGTGCATCCGGACGATCGCCAAAAATGGCAAACAACGATCGACGCTGCTATTGCTAGCGGCAAATCCTACAGTTTGGAATATCGCATCCTGCGCCCGGAATCGACAATTGCTGCGGATACTTGCCCGTCACAGACAAGTGAAGGCGGCTCGATCCGCTACATCGAATCCAGAGGAGAAGTAGTTGTCAACAAACAAGGGCAAGTGACTAAACTCTTCACAACTTTGATGGACATTACTGCCCGCAAACTGGCGGAAATAGCATTAGCAGAAAGCGAAGAAAAATACCGTCATTTAGTTGAAACTTCCCAAGATATTATCTGGTCTTGCGATGCCCAAGGACACCTGACTTTTGTCAACCAAGCTGTCAAACAAATCTACGGTTATGACCCGGAAGAAATGCTCGGCTATTCTTTTAGCGATTTCTTAGCACCAGCACAGATAGACCGGAACCGAGAACTTCAGCAGCGCTTGCTGACGGGAGATGCTGTGTTTCAGTACGAAAGTATAGTATTAGGGAAAGACGGCAGGCAGATAGATGTCAATACAAAGGCGATCGCGCGATTGGATGCAGCAGGAAATATCACCGGCACCACAGGCACTGCCAGCGATATTACTGAGCGCAAACAAGCAGAAATATCGCTGCAAAAAGCCAAAGAAGAAGCCGACAGAGCGAACAGGGCGAAAAGTGAATTTTTATCGAATATGAGCCACGAATTGCGAACTCCCCTCAACGCGATTCTCGGTTTCACTCAACTGCTGGCGCGCGACGCAGCCTTCGGTAGTGACCAACAGCAATATTTAGGAATTATTAGCCGCAGCGGGGAACATTTGCTCGATCTGATCAACAATATTCTGCAAATGTCAAAAATCGAAGTCGGGCTGGTGACACTCAATAACAGCACCTTCGACTTGCACAGAATGCTAGAAAATACTGAAGATATGCTGAAGCTGCAAGCCGAAAAAAAAGGGTTGCAGTTAATTTGTGATGCTGCGCCCAACCTCCCTCAATATGTAGAAACAGATGAAAGTAAGTTGCGTCAAGTATTAATTAATGTGGTGGGAAATGCGATCAAGTTTACGGCGGAAGGTGGTGTCAACTTGAGAATCAAACATGAGCTGTTGTCAAATAGAAATAACGAAGAGATTCCGCCGTTAGCGCAGCCCTCGAAGAGGATCGCAAATTGCTGCTTGCTCTTTGAAGTGGAAGACACGGGGGCGGGAATTTCTGCCCAAGAAATGGATAGTTTGTTTAAGCCTTTTGCTCAGACAGAAAGCGGGAAAAAAGCTCATGAAGGAACTGGTTTAGGCTTGCCGATCAGCAAACAGTTCGTTGAGTTAATGGGAGGAGAAATGACGGTGACAAGCAGCGTCGGTAACGGCAGCATTTTTAGATTTGATGTTAAAGTTTCGCTCCCTAATGAAGTGGAAATTCAGGTGGCTCAAACAACTCGTCGCGTTGTGGGCCTGGAACCCGGACAGCCGGAATACCGCATTTTAGCTGTGGACGATCGCCTGGAAAGCCGTTTGTTGCTGGTGAGAATGCTGTCATGTCTCGGTTTTACTGTGCGGCAGGCTGAAAATGGCGTTGAAGCTTTGTCCATGTGGTCGAGTTGGGAACCTCATTTGATTTGGATGGATATGCGGATGCCGGTGATGGATGGCTACGAAGCTACTAAACAGATTAAAGCGCATTTGAAGGGTCAAGCAACGGTGATTATTGCTCTGACGGCGAGTGCTTTTGATGAAGAGCGATCGGTGATTTTGTCTGCTGGGTGCGATGATTTTGTCGCGAAGCCTTTTCGGGAACAAGTCATTCTGGAAAAGATGGCTAAGTATCTGGGTGTCCGCTATGTTTACGATCGAGAAGCTTCGCTAAGTTCTGATGCTGTGGCTGGTGGTGACGTTTCGGCGCCGACTGTGACGGCTCCTTTGCCTGTTGCGCTGAATTCTTCATTTTTTGAAGCTATGCCTCCCCAATGGGTTGATGAGTTGTACGAGGCGGCGGATTCGGTTGATAACGAGGAGATTTTTCGGCTGCTGTTGTCGATTCCTCCTGTTGATGCTCCTTACCGCAGCGCGATCGCCGATTTGGCGAATAACTTCCGGTGCGATCGGATTATTGATTTGATTGAGGAATTTAGAAATGTTTGAGGGAAGAAGGAAGAAGTCATTAGTCATCAGTCATCAGTCATTAGTCATCAGTCATCAGGAAGAGGGGGGAAGGGAGAGGGGAGAGGAGAGGGGCGGGCTCAGGATTATTGATGGTTGAGGTCGATCGACTATTGCTAAACTTGCTCGTGGGCGATCGGCTAAACTATCTTTGATGATTATTTAAATCAGTATAAAGGTGGACGAAGAAACTGGGTTTTATAACGAAAATATCTCGTTATACCAGTTACACAAAAAAAGCAACTGCTTTGCCAGCGCTCCCAACCCTGATGGAATCATTCATTCCCCATCTAAAATCGTATTACCAGAAAGAATTGGTTGAAAGCCCGCCCGCCTTCGAGGGAGAAATTAAAATCAGACTATTCATTACTCCAATCCTCTTCTTTATAGGTAGAGGTCGCTCTCAAACTGTCAACTGTCAAGCGGTCAACTGTCAACTGTTGAAGGCTCTCTATCTTGGTTGAAAAACCCGGTTTATCGTTTTTTTGTAGGTAAGTTCTGTAAATATAGAAGTAGTTGATGCTGGAGCGAGTGCTATAATGACGATTTAATCGGTTTTCATAATTTCAGCAATTATCAATTTAACAAAAAATACCATCGATGACCACCAATAAAACAGAAAATAATAAAGGCAACATATTAATTGTTGACGACACTCCCGAAAATTTGCAAGTTTTATCAGCAACGCTGTCGGATCGCGGCTACAAAGTCCGGGGCGTAATTAACGGCAAAATGGCAATCAGAGCAGCGCGTTCAGGTTCTCCAGACTTGATTTTGCTCGACATAAAAATGCCGGAAATGGACGGCTATGAAGTCTGCACGCAGCTCAAGCTCGATCCGAAAACATCAGAAATTCCAGTTATTTTTATTAGCGCTTTAGATGAAGTATTAGACAAAGTAACCGCCTTTAAAGTAGGAGGAGTAGATTTTATAACCAAACCGTTTCATGTAGCAGAAGTTTTAGCGAGAATCGAACATCAACTGACCATCCAAAGACTGAAAAAACAATTGATCGATCGCAATACCGAACTGCAACAAGAAATAATAGAACGCAAAAAAGCCGAAGAAGCCGCAGCCGCTGCATCCCTAGCAAAAAGTCAATTCGTTGCCAACATGAGCCACGAATTGCGGACTCCCCTGAACGCCATCCTGGGTTTTACCCAAGTCATGAGCCGCGACTCTTTACTCAGCCACGAAAATATTGAAAATCTCCGAATTATCAACCGCAGCGGTCAACATTTGCTGGAATTAATTAACGATGTTTTAGACTTGTCCAAAATAGAAGCCGGGATCATTGGCTTAGATGAACGCAGCTTTGACCTTTATCAACTCCTCGACACTCTCGAAGAGATGTTTCAAATCAAAGCTGAAACCAAAAATTTGCAACTAAGATTTTCCGTGCAGCCGAATGTTCCCCAATACATCAAAACTGATGAAAAAAAGCTGCGCGTATGTTTAATTAATTTGCTGGGAAATGCCCTAAAATTTACACCAAACTGCGGCAGTATTTGGCTGCGCGCTGTGCAAGCCAACCACCAGCCCGCAAAATCGGAGGTTTATCCTAATTCTACTTCGGACGATTGCTATTTTATTTTGTTTGAAGTTGAAGACACGGGAGTTGGCATAGCAACAGCAGAAATTGACAAGTTATTTGAGGCTTTCGTGCAAACAGAAGCTGGCAAACAAGCGGCTGACGGTACGGGATTGGGTTTGACAATCACTAAAAAATATGTAGAGATCATGGGCGGAGATATTGAGGTAGAAAGTGTTTTAGGTGAGGGAACCATTTTTAAATTTAATATCCGAGTATTTCCCGCTACTTCATCTGAAATAACAGTGGCGACATCGCAGCGGGCGATCGCACTACAACCAGATCAACCGATTTATCGGATTTTAGCAGTTGACGACAATCAAGAAAATCGGCTGCTGCTGGTGAAAATGCTGCAACCAATTGGTTTTGAAGTCCGAGAAGCGGAAAACGGCTTCCAAGCTCTTGAACTTTGGGAAAGTTGGCACCCTGATTTAATTTGGCTGGATACGCGAATGCCTGTAATGGACGGTTTTGAAGCCGTCAGACAAATTAGAGCTAAAGAGAAACCATCTGAGCGTCGAACTGTAATTATTGCTCTGACTGCTAGCACTTTTGAGGAAAAAAAAGGCGAAATTCTTGCCGCAGGTTGCGACGATTTTGTGCGGAAACCTTTTCAAGAGCAAATGCTCTTTGATAAGATCGCTTCTTACTTGGGAGTGCGCTATATCTATCAAGAATTGCCCGCGCTCCCTGTCGGGGCTTTACGGCGTTATTTTGTGAGCGAAAAACCAGATTCATTTTTCTCGCCGCTGCTCGCCCAGATGCCTCGAAGTTGGGTGCAGGAACTCTACGACGCAGTTAATGATGTTGATGAAGAGCTGGCGATTCAAATTGTCGATCGCATTTCGGAAACTCATCCAACGTTAGCTGAGGCTTTAAAAGATTTGCTGGCAGATTACCGACTCGATAGGATAATGGATTTAACTCAATCTATTTTAAAATAAATGGAGCATAGTGAAATTAAAGTATTGGTGGTTGACGACCAACCGAGCAATCTGCGGTTCTTATCCGAGCTGCTAACTGCCCAGGGGTATCAAGTTTGTCGAGCTATTTGCGGTAAACTGGCGTTGAAGGCTGCGATCGCCCATTGCCCCGATTTAATTTTGCTCGACATCAGAATGCCGGAAATGAACGGTTATGAAGTTTGTCGGAGACTGAAAGCTACACCGGAAACTGAACAAATTCCGGTGATTTTTTTAAGTGTATTAGATGAGATTAATGATAAATTACAAGCTTTTCGAGTGGGCGGCGCCGACTATATTCTCAAGCCATTTCAAGTAGAAGAAGTTTTAGCGCGCATCGACAAGCAAGTCTGCTTGCAAAAACTGCAACAGCAACTAAAAGAGCAAAACACTGAACTGCAACAGTCGCAGTCGCTGCTTGCTAGCGTCTTAAATAGTTCCTTAGACGGTGTGGTGGCTTATTCTGCCGTCCGCAACAGTCAGGGAAAGATTGTAGATTTCCTGTGGCTGTTAGTCAACCCTGCTGCCAACAATATTTCTGGTCGGCCATTAAATGCGATAGTTGGCAATCATTTGTTGGCAGAAATTCCCGAAATTCGCAATAATGGGTTATTTGATTTGTACGTTTCTGTCGTAGAAACCGGAGAAATTTTAGACCAAGAATTTTATTACGAACACAATTCAGAGACAAGTGCTTGGCTGCACATTGTCGCCGTCAAATTAAACGACGGTCTGGCAGTAACATTTCGCAATATCACCGATCGCAAACGAGGAGAAATTGCCCTGCGAGAAAGTGAAGAACGTTTCCGCGCGATATTTGAGCAAGCAGCAGTGGGCATCGCTAAAACTACACTTTCAGGTGAATTTTTGCGAGTAAATCCCGGCTTTTGCCAAATTGTCCGCTATGCAGAATCGGAATTGTTGCAGCTTGATTGGCAGGCAATTACTCACCCTGATGACATCGAAGCTGGCAGAGAATACGTGCGGTTGCTGTTATGCGGGGAAATTCAAACTTTTTCTCGGGAAAAGCGTTTGATCTGCAAAGATCGGGAAGTGTGCTGGGCGAATGTTACTGTTTCGGTAATGCGCGATGCTGAGGGAACCGCGCAATATTTGATTTGTGCGATCGAGGATGTTTCCGAGCGCAAGCTGGTACAAGAATTGCTGCAAGCAAGTTTAGAAACTCAAACCCGTTATGCTGAAGAACTGACTCGTTCTAATGCCGAATTAGAACAGTTTGCCTACGTGGCTTCTCACGATTTGCAAGCACCTTTGGGCACGATTGCAGGCTACGCTCAACTATTAGAACGGCGTTATCAAAACCAACTTGATGCCCAGGGGAATAAATTTGTCGGCAATATTGTTAATTCTTGCGTGCGGATGCAGGCGCTGATTGATGACTTGCTGGAGTATTCGCGAGTCGGTCGCAGTCAAAAACCTTTTGAGCTGATAAATTGCAATCAGGTTTTTGAGGATGCTTGCGCTAATTTGCAGTTGGCAATCCGCAAGCATCAAGCTACTGTAACTAGGGGCGATTTGCCAATGGTAAGAGGTGACTGTTTTCAACTGTTGCAACTGTTTCAAAATTTAATTGGCAATGCCATTAAATACCGTAGCAGCGAGGCGCCGGTGGTACAGGTGGGCGCTTCGCTTCAGGGGGATAACTGGGTGTTTGCGGTGCAGGACAACGGTATTGGCATTCCCGAACAGCACCATCCACGAATTTTTCAGATTTTTCAGCGCTTGCACACCCAAAAAGAGTATTCGGGAACAGGTATCGGTTTAGCGATTTGTCAGAGAATTGTCGATCGGCATGGCGGCCGGCTTTGGGTAGAATCATCACCTGGTCGAGGCTCGACTTTTTATTTTTCTGTTCCTGTTACACATTGAAATCAGCATTCTGCTTGGATCGGTGAGCAGTCATTTGCTTAAACTCTAAATATATTTATCATTTTTTTATACAAATACTCATAAATTTTAGCATATTCACTGATGACATCAAGCTAAAAATCATTCAGTATAAAGATATTAGCTCGCTCCCTATACAACTTAAAAATCAGCGGTGTGCGCCAGACTTGTCAGTTTGTTTCAACTGTATCCAGAGCACCTGGCTTTGGGATACAGTAGTTTTAGTAGGAATTTCCGGACAAGCATTTCTGATGTCTTTGCCGTTTGCCGGTTCTCCCAGAGACTGCCAAGTGAAACAAAGATTAGTGACAAACATTTGCGAATTATGCAAAACCGCCAATTGCTGCAACACAAATTCAGTGTTATGGGCCAGATTTGCCAGATCGTCGTGGCAACAGATGCTTTGCAGGCGATCGCAAACCGCTTCAAGTCCCGCTACCTCACAAAATCAATTAGTCGTGAGGCCAAGCCGTGAATTATCCAAAGAAAAATGAAAAGAAAAAATTTACTATTTTAATAGCAAACGATGACGAGGACACGCGCTTTTTGGTGGAGGAAGCACTGCGAGAAGTTCGATTACCAATCAGAAGCGAATTTGTGGAAAATGGAGAACAAGTGCTAGACTATTTGTACCGTCGCCGTCAATATGCTGGTGGCAGCAATTGGCATCGACCAGACCTGATACTTTTGGATCTGAATATGCCGAGGCTTGACGGGCGAGAAGCACTAACTTCGATCAGATCTGACCCCCAGTTTCAACAAATTCCGGTGGTGATTCTCACAACGTCGCACCGCAGCGGAGATATCTTGCTTTGCTACCGCTTGGGTGCGAATTCTTTCATATCTAAACCAGTCACTTTTCAAGGATTGGTGGAAGTAATGAAGACTTTATGCCAGTATTGGTTTGAAATCGTTTCGCTCCCGCCTGCGGATCTGTAAGCTTTAATTGATGGCTAGATCGATAGTTTGAGTGTAAACTGAATTTGATAGACCGACATATTGGCTCGATCGCAAACGCAAATCAGTAGGTATGTACAAATAAACAGGCTGATGGGGAGGGTGGGTGAGAGCAGTGCTCCACTGCCGGCTAGAAAAAATCCGGGTTCAACCCGCCGCTAGAAGATATTATTGTTGTTTAGTGCCGATCGCCAGTATCGCTCTCAAAACAAGAAAGTTTCCTTAAACCCGCTCCAAACGCTATAGTTGTGTTAACACGTAACCAATGTCTGAAAATTTTGTTGGTTGAGGATGACCTCGCAGATGCAACGCTGATCGAAGATCTTTTAGGGTCATTCAGCGAGGCTGTGTTTCGCCTCCAAACTGTTACATCTCTGGAGAGGGGACTGGCGTGTCTGGAAGCAGAAAAGTTTGACGCCGTACTATTAGACTTGTCAGTGTCAGACGGCTTGGGGGGAAGCGAGGATCTCGCCGTTTTGAAAGCCCGATCGCCCACAGTGCCAGTTGTGGTGCTGACGGATAGCAATGATGAGAATACGGCGCTGTCGGTATTGCGATCGGGCGCTCAAGATTGTTTGGTAAAGGGAAGATTTCAGAGAACTCTGCTGGTGCGAGCAATCCATTACGCGATCGAACGCCAGCAAGTCGAAGAACAATTGCGACAGCAGGCGATCCGAGAGCGGCTGTTGGGACAAATGATCGAACATATTCGATCGTCAATAGACGCGGCAAGCATTCTTCAAAGTACCGTAGCAGAAGTGCGCCAATTTCTCAACACAGACCGGGTTTTAATTTATCGCTGTCAGGATTGGGCGTCTCAATTTGACGGGGAAGAGCAAAAAGGTGCGATCGTCGCAGGTGACGGTTTACCAGACGGTTATATTGAAAACCAAAATATTAATGCTGCTTTGGCAGTTTCATGCTTTTTCTTGCTCGAATCCCAGTCGGTACAAGCAATAGCAGATGTGAACGCGGCCGCATTGTCTGGGAGTTGCAAAGAATTGCTGGCAGATTGTGAAATTGCAGCAGTTTTAAGCGTGCCAATTTGGCAATCGGGCGACTGGGAAACGGCAAACCAAAGACTAGAAGGTAGTATTTGGGATGCAGAAAAAAATCAATATGCAGCCGAAAATTATCTCTCGCTGCCGGCTGTTGGCAAACCGCACGTGCAGGGAAAAAGTGCGCCGGATTTAGAGAGAGAAAATCGCAATAATTTGTGGGGAATGCTGACAGCATACAATTGCAGCGAGACGAGGGAATGGCAGCAGTGGGAAATAGATTTTTTACAGCACTTGGCGAATCAAGTGGCGATCGCGATCGAACAATCTCAACTTTACCGCCAGCTAGCAATAGCCAATCAAAAATTGCAGGAACTGGCCACTACTGACGGACTGACGGGCATTGCCAACCGCCGCCAGTTCGATCGCGTTTTGATGTTAGAGTGGCGCAGATTGGCAAGAGAGGAACTGCCAGTGTCTTTAATTATGTTTGACATCGACTTTTTTAAACTTTATAACGACTTTTACGGGCACCTCGGCGGCGACGATTGTTTGCGCCAAGTTGCTAAGGCGATCGCCTCTTGTACCAAGCGGGCTGGGGATTTGCCTGCCCGCTACGGCGGCGAAGAATTTGCCATAGTGCTGCCCAACACCAGCGCCGAAGGGGCAAACATTGTCGCCCGGAAAATTTGCGATCGCATTGCCAGCTTGCAACTGCCCCACGCGCGATCGTCGATCGGCTCCTACGTTACCGTCAGTTGCGGAATTGCCACAGCGATTCCTTCTGCCCAGCAATCTCCCGACATCCTAATTCGCAGCGCTGACAGCGCCCTTTATCAAGCCAAAACCGAAGGCAAAAATCGTATTTGTCACGCCAGCAAGCCGGAATCTTCCCCAATTTTGATGTAATTGGGAATTAGGAATTGGCCAAACAGGGCATTGGCCAAACAGGGCATTGGGCATTGAGCATTGAGCATTGGGCATTGGTGGGAACTAACAACTGCCAACTAACAAATAATATCAAATCCGATTGCATCGTCCTGTATTCATCTCTATCTTCTTATATAACCCAATACTGTTCACTTAAGACAGATCCCCCCTAACCCCCCTTAAAAAGCTATGCTTTATAAACATCTTTCTTAACAATAAATTTGACAAAAATCAACATCTGTGCTGTTAAACAATCGGGCGCTCGCCCAGGAATGAGATTAAAATGATCAATCAATGGGTAAGGGAAGAATTAGAAAATACTCAATTGGGAGATGCAAGAAGAACAAATAGATTCATGAAAATTGTTTCTAACTTGAGTGATAAACCAACATCCAGTGTACCTGAAGCTAGTGGTACA
>RDXX01000075.1 GCA_004292955.1 Oscillatoriales cyanobacterium
GCGCTCTAAAGGTACGTAGTTGCGCTTCAGCGCTCTTTGAGAGATGTATCAAAATACGAGTAATTGAGGGAATACGATCGATCGCCCAATCAGAGATTAACTCAATTGTGCGATCGAGACGGAGGCTGGGACTAAAAGGTACGTAGTTGCGCTGAAGCGCTCTTTCTCATATATCTCAAAGAGCGCTCAAGCGCAACAACATACCTTTATTAGGGACACGGCAGTGCCGTGTCCCTACCTGTTGCAAAAAGGCCTTGACATTCCTACCACTCTTTGCTATACTAACGAATAGTATTGTGTTTAATTCACAAATCCCAGCACTTCACATGATGTTCGCAACCAACAGCTATTTTTATTTTTGGCATCCCCAAGTTCGCCCGGAGTGAATTTACAGCTTACTGTGAACATCCGGGCGAACCGCAGACTAACACCTGCGGTTTTGTTTTTTCTAGCTTCTTGTCCCAACCACCAATCATCGCAAGCGAAAACAACAGCAATGACATTATTCAGTAACTGGTATTACGGCTTTTATTTTTGGCCCCGCAGGAGTTCTGGGTAAATTGTCGTGCTGTCTTTTCGCGCCAACCCGGAACTCCTTAAAGGTTCCGGGTTTTTTATTGTCAACCAATCACTCGATTTTTTAGGAGAATTCCATCATGTTAGAAGCCAAACTCGCAACCAAATCTCATCCCGAACACCAAACTATTGTCAAACTATCAGAAACAGTCTCAGTCGGGGGCACAGAATTGTTAATCGTCGGTGGCCCATGTACCGTCGAAAGTTCAGAACAAATGGAGACAGTCGCCAGCAAACTCTCAGTCGCACCGGTGCAGGCTTTGCGCGGGGGAGTCTACAAACCCCGCACTTCTCCCTACGCTTTCCAAGGGATGGGAATTGAGGGACTGGAAATTTTAGCTGATGTCAGCCGCAGTTACGGTTTACCCGTGGTGACAGAGGTAATGTCGATCGCCCAAATCGATCCGGTTGTCGCCTATGCTGATATGCTGCAAGTAGGCAGTCGCAATATGCAAAATTTTGAGTTACTAAAGGCGATCGGTCAAGCCGGAAAACCAGTCTTACTAAAACGCGGTTTGTCAGCCACGATTGAAGAATTTGTGATGGCCGCCGAATACATTCTCAGCCACGGAAATCCCGATGTAGTTCTGTGCGAAAGAGGCATCCGCAGCTTCGACAATTACACCCGCAATGTCTTAGATTTAGGTACAGTCGTAGCGCTAAAACAGTTAACTCATTTGCCAGTAATTGTAGATCCTTCTCACGCCGCCGGCAAGCGGGAATTAGTCGCACCTCTAGCAAAAGCAGCGGTTGCTTGCGGTGCTGACGGGTTAATTGTTGAGTGTCACCCGCAACCCGAAAAATCGGTTTCTGACGCGCGGCAAGCTCTTTCTTTGCCGGATATGATTGATTTAGTCGCAAGTTTGCGGCCTGTGGCGGCGGCCGTCGGGCGGTTCGTACCGGAGGCTAAGTCATTAGTTATTAGTCATTAGTTATTAGTCATTAGTCATTGGTCATTAGTCATTAGTCATTAGTCATTAGTCATTAGTCATTGGACTTAATATTTCTTTCAAGAAAAGTTGGACGGGCTAGAAGCCCATCCCACAAACTTTTTTTTCTTGTGGGATGGGCTTCTAGCCCGTCCCAAAAACAGACTTCTAGCCCATCCCACAAATTTTTTTTCTTGTGGGATGGGCTTCTAGCCTGTCCCAAAAAGCAAAATTTGATTAAAATAAAAGCAGAATCAATCCT
The DNA here is from genome assembly GCA_004292955.1 of Oscillatoriales cyanobacterium. Lineage (GTDB taxonomy): Bacteria > Cyanobacteriota > Cyanobacteriia > Cyanobacteriales > Microcoleaceae > Microcoleus. The sequence goes on from RDXX01000075.1 coordinate 1,768, forward strand.
GTCATCTACAAGATATCGCTTAATTATGGCACTCAAACTTCATGTTCCCTCGATCGTATGTTCCGGCTGCGGAAACACTATTACCGAAGCCATCAAAACCGTGGAACCGGAAGCTAAGATTGATGTGGATTTAGCGGCCAAGACTGTGACTGTGGAAGCTAAAGCCTCGGAAGAGTCTATTAAACAAGCTGTGGTTGCTTCCGGTCACACTGTTCTAGAAGCCTAATAGTAGGATAACCCCTGGTTGGCAGTCAGGGCTGATTTACAGATAATCGCTTACCTGAATCTTTGGTTGGGGAGGGCGAGTTTACACATATTCTGGATGTGCATCATAGATGTTGGTGAACTCGCCCCTACAGCATCCGCGCATAGACAACTGACAACTGACAACTGACAACTGACAACTGACAACCAACAACTGACTAATTAAGATTCTTCGTCCAAATGTTCGGCGACTGCTTGGTAAAGTTCTAAAACGTGCCGATCGAGTAAACTATAAAAAACTTGTCTGCCAACTTTGCGGTAACTTACCAAACGTATCGCCCGCAACGCCCGCAACTGGTGCGATACAGCCGATTCGCTCATGCTCAAAGCCGCCGCCAAGTCGCACACGCACAATTCTTGTTTTGCTAACACTGACAGCAGCCGCAGCCGATTCGCATCTCCCAAAAGACTGAAAAACTCTGCCATCCGCTGGGCTTTTGCTGTGTTCAGCACTTGTGTTTGGATGTCTCCAACCCGTGAACTTTCAACTACGTGCGATCGCCCGCAGGTTGGTGTATCGTTTTCTTGGTCAGGCTGACTTATCGCTCCGTTAACAGCAGACTTCGGTGACATCTTTTCCCGGCTGATTTTAATTCTCATTTTCATATTAGCGCGATCGACCCACCTTTTGTTACAAAACTTTTACATCTCCTTGACATATATCTGAATATATGTTCAGATGTTAATAGAGCGAAACACACCAGGAGAATTTAAAATGACCACTGTCACCCAAATGAAATGCGCCTGTCCTTCTTGTTTGTGCGTTGTCAGCCTCACTGAAGCGATCGAAAAAAGCGGCAAATCCTACTGTTCGACTGCTTGCGCTGACGGACACCCCAACGGTAGCGGCTGCGGCCACATCGGCTGCGAGTGCAGCAAATAAATATTCCGATTCCGAAAAGGTTAAGGAACCTCTGTAAAAATATATCTAAGGGGAGATGCGAACAGCGCATTTCCCAATTTTTGTGTTTTTAGGTTAAATTGAGGTTAAAATACGGGTAATCAAAGGTTAAAAGTAGTTTAATCGACTAAGTACACAGGGAAAAATCACAATTGTTACCTGGGGAATACAATCAAAGTAAGTTAGCGTCGCAATACTAAGTGCAAAGACTACTATTAATAGCAGAGACAGAACCAAAAGTTGAATTAGGAGGGGGCAATGAAAGAGCGGGAAGATTTTTTACATCCTCGCAGTCGCTACTACGGTGATTTCACGCCTGAAAACTTGGCGTTTAATGCCAACTTGCAGGAATTTGCTCAGAAAATAACTTATATTTGCTCTCTGGAAACAGGGGGTAAAATTAGCGCCGAGAAAGCCTATAAAGATATTAAGGCGCTTTGGAAAGACTTAAAATCGTCTAAGAAGCAATTGGGAATTGGACAAAAACCCCCCAGTACCGATGACGGCAATTTGCCTTAAATTCATCGCAGATAAGACGGCGGTTGAAACCACACCTATAAAAACCAAGTCCGCACTTCGAGTTCGCGAGCGCGACCGCCTCCGCGGTGTAAAGAAAATAATATAATTTTAACTGTCTTCAAACCGCGGAGGCGGTTTTTGTTTGTCTAGACGCGGTTTCAACCGCCGACTTTTCTATGGTTTAGAAGTTGGTGCTACTTCTCCTGCAAACCGAGTACAATTGCCGCCGAGGCCGGAGGTAATTGCACAAGTATTGGTTTTTAGCATTCCTTCATAGGTATCAGCACCGGTGCCGGAACCGCCTAACTCGTCGCTGTAAAGTTCTTTGTCGGAAATTTTGACATTTGCTTCCCTCGCTACAGTCTGCATTAATTTCGGATTAGTCGTGGTTTCTACAAAAATTGTCGGAACTCCTGCTGTCTTAATTTCTGATGATAATTCGGCAATTCTGGCGGCTGTGGGCTGTTCCTCTGTTGTCACTCCCTGCAAAACTCCCGCAATCTCTAATCCGTAAGCATTGGCATAGTAACTCAGGGCATCGTGAGTTGTAACTAATTTGCGTTTTTGGGCAGGAATTGTCGCTATTTGTGCTTTAATCCAAGTATCTATTTTGGCTAAATCATCTGTTAATTTTGTGGCATTTGTGGTATATAGTTGAGCATTGCTTGGGGAAACTTTGATCAATTCATCGCGAATTGTTTCTACCATGCGGATACCATTTTTAGGATTGTGCCAAACGTGAGGATCGGGGACTTTTTCTTCGGTGGCGTGGGACTTTTCTTGTTCTTTCTCTTTCCCGTGTTCGTGTTCGCCCATCAACGGTTTGGGAACGGCGAGTTCGTGTACGGCGATTTTGGGTGCGGAATTACTGCTGGATTTAATTAATTTAATGATGCTGGGTTCGTGGTTGTAGCCGCCGTATAAAATTAGATTTGCTGTTTCAATGACTTTGCGGTCTTCTGGCTTGGTTTGGTAGGCGTGGGGGTCTTCTCCGGGTTCGATTAGACAGGTGGTGTCGATCGACTTTTCAGCAATTTTTCTAGTTATGTCGCAGATGACACCAGTCGTAGCTACCACTTTTGGCAAATTGGTGGCTGGAGTGGCTTGAGTTTGAGTGGTGGCGCGACTCTCCGGCGCCGGCTTGCTGGTTTTGGAACCCGAAGTGCACCCAACCAGTCCGCAGGCGATCGCCAAAACCGCCACACCGCACAATCTGCTGCTTTTTTCCGTCAAGTTTTTTAACATTTCACCTTTGGAACGATAATCGTTATTACTTTTAGAGTTATCCTATTGTAGTAGCTAGAAATAAGAATCGTTCTCAAAATCTGGAATTATGTTAGAAGTGCAAGACTTGGCTGTGAATTATCGAGGAATTTCGGCCCTCAACGGCGTGAATTTTCAGTTAGATCCGGGACAGTTAACTGGTGTCTTCGGGCCCAACGGTGCGGGGAAAAGCACGATGGTGAAGGCGATGCTGGGATTGATTCCGGCTTGTCGAGGGATAGTAAAATATCAGGGGCGGTTGTTGAAGGAACAGTTATCGCGGGTGGCTTACGTGCCGCAACGATCGCAAATTGACTGGGATTATCCAATTACGGTGCACAATGCGGTGATGATGGCGCGGACTGTCCAGACTGGTTGGTTTCGCACTCCCTCGAAGCAGTCGCAAGAATTAGTCAAAGCTGCTTTGCTGCGGGTGGGAATGTGGGATTTGCGCGATCGACAAATTGGCGAACTCTCCGGGGGACAGCAGCAGCGCATATTTTTAGCAAGATCGATCGCCCAACAAGCCGACTTATTCTTCTTCGACGAGCCCTTTAGTGCGATCGACAAAGCCACAGAAGAGATTATCTTCGATATTTTTGCCGAACTCAAAGCTGAAAACAAAACATTGCTAGTAATCAGCCACGATTTAGGCGAAACTTTAAAACAATACGACAATTTATTATTGCTCAACAAGCAGTTAATCGCCACAGGTTCCTGCCGGGAAGTCCTCACCGCCGCCAATATTCAAAAAGCCTATGGATACGATTTAAGTTTAGTTTCCGCGTGACTGGAAAAAGATTTATTTTTAACCGCAGATGAACGCAAATAAACGCAGATAATTATCTTATATCTGCGTTTATCTGTGTTCATCTGCCTCTATCTGCGGTTAAAACAATAAGATTATTGAGGTAAGTAATTAAATGTTAAACATACTAATTGAGCCGCTCAAATTCGAGTTCATGCGAAATGCGATCGCCGTCGGCATTTTGCTAGGAATTGTGTGCGCCGTTGTCGGCTCATACTTAATTGTACAACAAATGGGAATGATGGTAGACATGATTGCCCATTCAGTATTAGCAGGACTGCCGGTGGCATTTTCTTTAGGTTTCAATATTTCCATCGGCGCATTTATATCAGGAATCATCAGCGCCGTAATTATGGCATGGATTCAATCGCAATCCCGGATTAAAATAGATGCTGTTATGGCATTAATTTTATCTACATTTTTAGCAATTAGCGTCACCTTAATTAGCGTCTTGCGAACAACAAAACTAGACTTAGACGGGTTTTTGTTCGGGAATATATTGTCAGTTGCACCGTCTGACGTACAGCAGACTTTTATGATAACTGTAATTATTTTAGTCGCGGTTAAAATCTTTTACAAAGAACTGCTATTCTATACCTTCGACCCGCTAGGAGCACAGGCGTCTGGTTTGCCTGTAAACTGGATTTACTTGGGGATGATTTCGGCGATTACACTGACGATTGTGGCTAGTTTGCAAACTGTAGGCGCACTATTAGTAATTTCGCTATTAATCGGGCCAGGAATTACGGCGTATTTGTTGGTAAAAGAGTTACATTTAATGATGGGATTGGGCGCAATTATTGGAATTACAGCTAGTGTGACTGGAATGTATCTTAGCTATTATTTTAATATGCCATCTGGTGCGGCAATTGTCTTAGTTGTTTTTGGATTATTTTTAATGGCTTTGCTGTTCAGTCCCAGTCAAGGAATTTTGACAAGAAAGAGAGGAAAATGAGCGAGGGCGGGCGGGTTTTGTTCTGAGATTGTTTGCGAGTGTCACAATCACTAGCTAAACCCGCCCTACAAATATGCCTTTTTTACCAGAAAGAAGCTGTCAACTGTCAACTGTCAACTGTCAACTGTCAACTGAAGCTTACTTAGCTTGACAATAGGTTTCATAAACGCCATCAAGCAGTAAGTTAAGAGCAAAAGTTGCTTTCTGGGCGGCTAACAACGCTTCTTGTTGTGCTTCTTCAGTTTCACAAACTTGTAACAGCGCTTCGCGGGTGGCTTCCGAGTGGAACTCGTCGGCTTTTTCGTGAACTTGAAAGAAAGACAAAGCAGCTTGTGAATCGATGCCGTAAAATTCCTTTAAACCAGCGATTTTGGTTGTGGAAACTTCGGGGATTTGTGCTTCGTAAGCGTAGAGGGCGGCTAAACCTTTGGCGGGAGATTCGCTGCGCGCTAAGTCTTTGAGAATGCGGACGGATTCGGTGGTTTTTTCTAAATGTTCGCGTTCGAGAACTGCATTTCTATCTAAACCCAAACCTTCGGCAAAGCGCAGCCACAATTCGGGGTGATTTGCGGCGCCTCTTTCTTCTTCTATGAGGTTTTCGAGGAGCATTTGACGAATTTTGATGTCGTCACAGGCGGCGTGGGTGGCGCTGACGTAGGTGGGGAAGTTGTGAACTTGCAGGTAGTATTCTTGTGCGTACTCTTGCAGCATTGCGATGTCGAGTTTACCTTCGTTCCACATTTGGTAGAACGGATGTTTCAGCAGGTGGTTTTGGTCGAGGATGCTGTTGAGTTGTTCGAGAAATTGCTGTTGAGTCATAATTGTCGATCGCCCTTAAGGATTGTGCAGCCACTAAAATGTTATGGTAATTTGGGATTTTGTCAATACCAAGTTTTCAATTGTTTATGTTTTTGCAACAATGGCGCGATCGCCCGTTATGCCAACTTAGCGCCGCCCGAACCCGTGGCCGCGCATAGACTTTGACCAAACCACCAATTCGCCGCCATTCCCGCCAGCCGCCAGAAATTGACCGTCAGGATGCCATGCGAGACACGAAAAACCGCCCTGTGCACCTTCTAGAACTTGCAGCAATTGTGCTGCTTCATACCACAAACAAACTTGACCGTCTGCGGATGCAGAAGCTAATAAAAATGTGTTAGGTTGAAAGGCGATCGCACTTACGACATTTTCATGCACCTCTAGGGCCCAACCTTCCCAACCGACACTTTCATCAGCATCTCTGTCCCAAACAGAAACACCTTGAGAACTCGAAGCAGCCAACAAAGGTGCACCCAAAGAATTAGTTTGATCCGACCAAGCCAACTCCCGAACCTTCCCCGGAAAACCCTGCATTACCCACGGTTCCAAATTACCCCATTCACTAACAATTAGAGTATTGTCCATATTGCCACAAGCTAAATATTGCCCTTGCGGCGACCAAGCAATTGCACCTGTTGCAGACGGTACTGATAAAAATTCTGGGTCTTCGTCCCAGTCATCGCCACTCCAAACTTTAACACCTTGATAGCCGCTAACTGCCAGGTATTGAACAATCGGATGCCATGCTAAATCTAGAATAGATGACGAGTCGAAATTCAGCGTGACTTCCACAACATTATCATCAGCATTCCAGATTTGAACGCAGCGGCCCATACTAAAAGCTAAATGATTGCAGTGGGGACTCCAAGCTAACTTATCAACCCAGACGCGCTTGTTATCCAAATCAGCAATTAATTCCCCAGAATTAACGCGCCAAATTCGCACTCGTCCATCTTGTCCGCCCGCAGCTAGGAATTGACTGTCTGCCGAAAAAGACAAACAATCTGCCGATTTTCCTGTGGCACTTTGCAGCGGTTGTAAGGACAATTTGTTAACTGCCCCTACTGTCGCCAACATCACTTCGCCCGCAGCAGAACAAACTGCTAAAGTTTTACCATCCGGCGACCAAGTAACAGCAGTTACGTAATCAGATAGCATTTCTTGAGCGTGAAATTGCAGAATTAGCTCACCGTGGCTGCTCTTTTTTTTACCCGTTTCTTTTACACTAGACACCGACGGAAATCCTCTCGCAATTGAGTTTCATTTAAGTTCCTGCCAATGAATACGAGTTCATTTTTCGGAGTTTCGCTATCTTTCCAAGCTCGATCCGGTCTGCCATCGAACAGCATATGTACTCCTTGAAAAACAAAGCGCTTTTCTTGTCCAGATACATTTAAAATGCCTTTTGTCCGAAAGATATCTGTGCCTTGAGTTCGCAATAATTCGCCAATCCAATCACTAAATTTGTCGCCATCAACAGCACCAGATTCTACTATTGCCATTGATTTTACTGTTGCATCATGTTCGTGAACGTGTACGCCCAAAAAGTCGGGTTCGATTTCTAATGCCCGGTTCAAATCAAATGCTTGGACGCCCAACAACGCATCAATTTCTAGTTCTGCGTTATGAGTGCGGTGGATTTTTGCTATTGCATTCATGGCGCGAATTCTTTTTTCTAATTCTGCCAATTCTTCCGCACTTACTAAATCGGTCTTGTTCAGCAAAACCACGTCAGCAAAGGCAATTTGTTCTTGAACTTCTTCGGCATCCCAATGTTGCCATACGTGCTTGGCATCAACGACAGTGACTACTGCATCTAGCAGCAGTTGATCCCGCATATCTTCGTCTACAAAGAATGTCTGAATTACGGGTGCGGGGTCGGCTAAACCTGTGGTTTCGATGACTATGTGGTCGAATTTGTCGCGCCGCTTCATCAAGTTGCCGATAATCCGAATTAAATCACCTCGGACTGTACAGCAAATGCAGCCGTTGTTCATCTCAAAAATTTCTTCGTCGGCATCAATGATGAGTTGGTTGTCGATGCCTACTTCGCCGAATTCGTTGACGATGACTGCAACTTTTTTGCCGTGTTCCTGTGTTAAAATGTGGTTGAGTAGCGTAGTTTTACCTGCACCCAGATAGCCTGTGAGAACGGTCACGGGAACTGATTCGATCGCTCCAGCAGTAACCATATTTTACCTCTAGTTTTGTAGAATGATAACCATTGTCGCTAGTTTAGCCTACACTTGTTGGCAGCAGCAACAATATTAAATAATGTTAATAAATTGTTCGCCAGAGCCTGTCGGATTGTGCAGGTGGTAGTGAGGAATGCAAGTCCGCATCCATAGAACAAGGACTTGCATTCCTCACTACGAACCTTTGTAGGTATGACCGATGACTCCAGACAATTAATTACCAATCATAGCTGCAATTCGATCGCGCTCCAACTCTTTGCCGATCAGCACCAGCTTGGTTTGACGGAGTTCGGAAGGTTGCCAAGGGCGATCGTAAAAACATTCTATGCGATCGCCAACACCTTGCAACACCATCCGCATCGGTTTCTTGGGAACCGCCACAAACCCCTTAATCCGATAAATTTCTTCCTGCTGCATCAAGGCTTGCAGCTTTTTCACCAAAGCTTCTGGTTCAAATTCGCGATCGGCAATAAAGAAAGTCGAGTTAATATCATCATCGTGCTCGTGTTCCTCTTCCGTGTCGTGGTGACTCGGGCGGGACTCCAAATCATCCTCAACCGCCGCATTAAATCCCAACAGGACATCCGGGTTAATTTCGCCACTCTTGCAAGGCACAATTTTTACACTCGGGCGTAACTCTTGCTGCAACCAGGTTTGAACTTTCTGGTGAGTTTCCGCATCTACGCGATCGACCTTCGTCAACAGTACCATATCGGCACAGGCCAACTGATCTTCAAACAATTCCTCGATCGGCGTTTCGTGATCCAAACTCGAATCAGCCTCTCGCTGCGCCATCAAAGCATCGATATCGCCAACAAAAGTACCGCTAGCCACAGCCTCGCAATCAACAACCGCAACCACACCGTCAACTGTAGCGCCCGTGCGAATTTCCGGCCAGCGAAAAGCTTGAATCAAAGGCTTAGGAAGTGCGAGGCCCGAAGTCTCGATTAAGATACAATCAATTTGGTCTTTGCGCTTCAACAATTCCTGCATAGTCGGCAAGAATTCCTCTTGCACAGTGCAGCAAAGACAACCATTAGTTAATTCGACAATATTGCTGGTGACAGTTTCTTCTTCATCGCAAACTTGGCAATCGCGCAGCAATTCTCCATCTATTCCGATTTCGCCAAATTCGTTAACTAAAACAGCAATGCGGCGGCCTTGATTGTTTTGCAATAAATGGCGAATTAGGGTGGTTTTGCCGCTACCGAGAAAACCAGTGATCACTGTAACAGGAATCTTGTGCATTATTAATTACCAATTGAGTTTTTAGAGTATGACACTTTATAGAAAGACAAGAGTGAAAATAAGTTGGAGTTAGGATTCAATCAACTCTTAGCAAACCTCTTTATTGTATCATAAAAATATTTGTACGAGGCTTATTAAATAAGGGTACGTAGTTGCGCTTGAGCGCTCTTTGACCTAGAGCGCTGAAGCGCAACTACATACCTCAGAAGTATTGTGAAACTTTTATCGAAGACTGAATCTATTTCCGCCATGTATCAAATTGGTCTTCAGATTGATAAGGTACGTAGTTGCGCTTGAGCGCTCTTTGACCTAGAGCGCAAAGAGCGCAACTACGTACCTTAGGAATAGAAATTAAATAACTTAAGCAAATTTGTGGGATGGGCGTCCCGCCCGTGCAGAAAGGACGGGCGGGACGCCCATCCCACAACAATCATCGAGCTATTTCCGCCATCTATCAAATTGGTCTTCGGAACAACCATTGATAAATTTATTGTTCACCCAACCGTCAAGGATTGTAAAAGTTTCATTAGGAGCATTCCCAGAAGTTCGGGCCGCAATTTTCACCCAACTACCTTGTCTGCTAACAGCCCGAACTCCGTCTCCTCTTTTGAGTTTAGCTACAACTGGGTACTTATTGCCGGGGCCTTTGCGAATGTTAACCGGGCCGCCTTCACCTGTAATAAACGAGCATTGAGTTTGCTTTTTTAAAGCTTCTACTTTTTCCGGTGCCAGACTTTGCTCTTTCCCGAAAACTGGAAAGCTGTAAAGTGAAAAACTAAAACTTGCAAAGGCGGCTGCAATGAAAAAGGCTTTTGATTGACTCAAACTCAACATTTATTTAATCTCCTTGGGTTGGAAGGACTGAAGTCCTTACTGCGAAATGTTATTTTACCGAAGCAAACCATTCGGTAATGCCTTGGGCAATGGCAGAAGCTAACTTCTGCTGTTCTGTCGGATTCACAATCCATTCAAACTCTTCGGGATTGATCATAAATCCCAATTCCATTAAAACAGATGGAGCAACGGCAGGACGAGTCATCGCTAGATTGTTCCAGAATATACCATAGCTCGGACGGTTCAGTTTTGCAACTAAATAATTGTGCAAAAACATTCCCAAACTGTGCGCTTGCGGGTGAAACCAGAAAGCGCCGACGCCTTTGGTATTTATCGCGTCGCCGTTATCTGGCAAAGCATTGTAGTGTATCGAAATTGCGATCGCAGGTTCTTCTTTTTGAATCATTTCCACCCTCGGCGGCAAATCCAAATCGACATCTTCCACCCGCGTCATTACCACATTCGCGCCCCGATTTACCAATTCCTCCCGCACCAATTTCGACACAATTAAAGCTACTGTTTTCTCGCGGTAGCCTGTAGGGCCAACCCCCCCGGAATCCTGCGGGCCGCCGTGTCCCGGATCGATCAGAATCTTAATTCCTGACAGCGGTTTTTCTGATGAAATCGGCACCGCGCTGGTATTTGTCGGCGGGTGTTTTAAAGACAGCACTAAAGTTGTGCCTTCGTATCTCAATTTATATCCCCACTGCTGGGCAGATTTGAGATTAAAAGTATATTGTACTTGTTGTGGCGAGATTTGTTGCCATGCCAAACGCGAAATTACTGGATCGTCGTCGAGACGAATAATGTCAGTTTGAGCGGTGGTATTGTACAGAGTTAAAGTGAAGGTGCGTTCTCCTTCTTGTACCGTGACTGGGACTGGTATTTCTAAGGGGAATAAAACTTCTGTCCAGCCGGAAACTTGACGCGATTTGGCGCTGCGAATAATCGATCGCGCAGGCACTGCATCTTTGACAATTCGCACCTCAGATGCTTTAATCCAAGCGCCGTAATCGAGCCGAATCCATTCTCCCTCGCGCCCGATAACTGTGGCGCGCGTTCCCTTGGGCAGCGGTGTCATCCGAGAGAAATCCGTACTCGCCCCGGTTCTAGCAACACCCGGATCTGCTGTGACTTCTGCTACTTCTAACTCGGCTGGAGAGAGGATAGAAATTTTGCCAGTACCTGGTTGAGTGATAATTTGCTCGTTCATTGTTAGATAAAATATTGGCACTCCTAAATCTATTTTTTCTGCCTTAGATTCGCCGGAGTTTTCCGGGGTAATAGCGCAGCCTTGATACTGTTCGCTACTGCCTTTTTTGATGGGGGAGTTTTCGCCTAACAAGACAGATTTGTTATCGGGGAGTTCGACTTGCGATCGCGCTTTGAGAGGAATATCAACGCCAGCCAATTTTACCGCAACTCGCGCATTCGCCGGAGCGATCGCGCCGAAGCAGATATATTCCCCCGGTAAACTGGCTACATCGACTTTCGGCGTCAGGGAATCTTTTGCAAAAGCCAAGCCTGCGGGGACTTGTGGTTGATTAGACTCGCGCGTCACCTTAAGAAGAACTTGCTGATTTTGGTAACGCAAGCTAAAGACATTTTCGCCGATTTGCAGGGGAAAAGTCGGGGCGAAATGGCCGGCGGCGGTGCGCGCAATTTGCTGGCCATTTACCGATACTTGTCCGGTTGGCGGGGCTGTACCGATCAGAAAAATGCGATCGGCGATTGTTTTGTGGTTAGCGGGAGGATAAGCGACGGACAAAGGTTGAGCGGCCACAGCTACAGAAGAGAGGGCAAGTATCATCCCAAACACAACTAATGCTAAAAATTTTCTCATTCTAAAACGCAACTAATTGAGACTCGGTTGGTTATTTATACTCGAACTTCGGCTAAGAAACCCGGTTGATGAGGGTTAGGTGTAAGTCCTATTTACTATACAGGCCCCAGTTTATCAGGTTTGTAGGTGCAATTGGGCGATCGCACCTGAGAAACATCAATCAAGAAACTACAACCACCCCTTCAATCTTCTCATCAGTTCATTCATATAGCCTTTCTCAAAAAGATGAGGTATGACTGACAGCTTATATAACCGCTTAAACGTATAGAGCTCTCTTACCAACAACCTTCGCTAATCTTTCGCTAGATCCGCTATACAACTCCCATAACTGTCGCAACTTACGATCGCAAATTAAATAATTTACAGAACAATAAACTGGATATTAAAGGCAAAGTTGGTAAAATCAACTAATCTCAGAAATTCACAGGCAAGACGCCTTTAAACAGTTGACAGTTGACAGTTGACAGTTGACAGCGAAGTGATAAAAGCGGAGATTTAAACTCCGTTCTTATCACAATCTGCCTTCATGCTGGGGCTTCAAACCCTTGCTATTCGGTGCCACTGATAGAGAAGAAAAAAAAATAAACTTCTTCTATATCTTTCTTCTTTTCTTACTCATCCTTCGCGCCCTAGCGCTTACGCGTGGCTTCGCCTAACGCGCCTTCGCGGTTCGTCAAATATGTTTTATTTCAGTAACAACAGATTAAAATAATCAAACCAATCCAAACACAGCCATATATAAAACCGTGAATCGACTTCCGCCCGCAATAATTATCCTAGGTCAAAACAGCCTAGCGATCGCCAAAACAATCTCCAAAGTCTTCCCAGGTTCCCAGATTTACGGTTTAGTCGATCGCACATCCGACACAGATATCAACTTTAGCAACTTCGGCGAAACCTTGCGAGAACTATTCGCCACAGAAACCCCAATCATCGCCATCTGCGCCGCCGGAATCATCATCCGCACCCTCGCCCCGCTGCTGTCAGACAAACGCGCCGAACCCCCAGTCTTAGCCGTCGCCGAAGACGGAAGCGCCGTTGTACCGCTGCTAGGAGGTTTACACGGAGTCAACGACTTGGCGAGAGAAATTGCCGCAGCCCTCGGCGTACAACCCGCCATCACCACGACGGGAGATATCCGGTTTCGCACGGCGCTGCTGAGTCCTCCCCAAGGCTATTATTTGGCGAATCCAGAGGACGCGAAGACTTTTATTTCAAATTTGCTCGCTGGGGCGAAAGTACAGCTAGAAGGGGCTGCTAACTGGCTTTCCGAGAGCAATTTGCCGTTAGCGCAGCCCGCCCCTACGGGGGCTACGCCAACGGAGAGGATCGCCCCCGAAGCCAAATTAACCATCCGCGTCACCGAAAAAGCCATTGTACCGACGCCCGACTGTTTAGTTTACCACCCGCAAATTGCCGCATTTGCACTCACAAATCTATCCTATGTTGAGCCGGAAATAGCAATTTCCTACGTGCAGCAAATCTTAGAAAACGCAGATTTAGCAGCAGCCTCGGTTGCCGGATTTTTTGCCTTAAAACATGATATGGGAAATCCGACTTTAGAAGCAATTAGCCAATTTTTTAAAGTGCCAGTCCGTTTTTTGAATCTTCCCGAACTTGTGGAATTCGACACAGTTAAATTAATACAATATAATTCCAGTTTTGATGTCACCGCCGCCCAAATTAGCCTGACAGCAGCGGGTGCAAACAGTCAGTTAATCGCATACGATCGCACAAACGCCTTTAGTTGCGCGATCGCACTTGCTACCGAACCGATCGATCCAAGTGCGATCGGCGTTAGTCGCGGCAAACTGGCGATCGTCGGTACGGGCCCCGGAGGCGCACCCTGGATGTCCCCGGAAGTTAAGGAAATTCTGCGGGAAGCCACGGATTGGGTGGGTTACAAGTTCTATCTCGACTTAGCCGGAACTCTGCGGGAAGGACAAAACAGGCACGATTCCGACAACCGGGAAGAGATCGATCGCGCGCGTTTTGCTTTAGATTTAGCAGCATCCGGTAAATCCGTCGCCGTGGTTTCGTCGGGAGATCCGGGGATTTTTGCGATGGCTGCGGCGGTGTTTGAGGCGATCGACTTTGACGCTAAACCCGAATGGGAAGGCATCGACATTCGGGTAGCACCGGGGATTTCTGCCATGCAGGCGGCCGCTGCTGCGATCGGAGCACCTCTCGGGCACGATTTTTGTGTGATTTCGCTTTCGGATATTCTCAAGCCTTGGGAGGTCATAGAACAGCGGATTTCGGCGGCTGCTGCTGCGGATTTAGTTATGGCATTCTACAATCCAATCTCGAAACAGCGGGTTTGGCAATTAAAAAGGGCGATCGAGATTTTGTTAGAAACTCGCGATGCGAAAACCCCGGTTGTATTGGGGCGAAACCTCGGGCGATCGGGCCAATCGGTGCGCGTTTGTACTCTTGGCGAATTCCAGCCGGAAGACGCGGATATGAGAACTTTAGTAATTGTCGGTTCGAGTCAAACTCGGATTATTCCTCGGAAATTTGGAGATATTTGGGTTTACACACCGCGCAGGTACGAGAAATAAGAAAAAACTCGGCGGTTGAAACCGCTGCTATACAAACGATGTCCGCCTCCGCGGACTAAAGAATCTGGCATATTGACGCTATAGCGCTATTAACACTAAGTCACTAAATAGCTAAAATTGCTATAGAACAAAGCTGGCATTAGTGTCACTCTAGAAACAGTGACACCAGTACAGGTTATGAACGATACCGATAAAGATAAGCCAGTCAAGCTCTGCTTTTACTGCGATGACGATTTGCGATCGCGCTTTCGATGGGTTTGTGCTTACCAAAATGCTTCTATGAACCAGGTTTTATTGGAACTCGTAGAAAACTGGCTTGCAGAAAACACCCCAGAAATCAGCAATAAGAGCCCATCTAAAAACGAAACCTCGCCAAAGTCAAAGCCCAAGCGGAGTAAAGCAGCAAAAACTGAGGAAATAAGCAAATGACCGATCGCCTAGACCGAATTGAGGCTATTCTTGAACAAACCGCGCGATCGCAACAACAGTTTGCCGATCGCATTAACCAGTTTGGCGCATCGCAACAGCAGTTAGCGGAGTCGCAACAGCAGTTAGCGGAATCGCAACAGCAGTTAACCGATCGCATTAATCAGATAGCCGTACAACAGCAGGAATCCCAGCAGCAAATCAGCCTGTTAACAGGAAAAATTAACTTGTTAACAGAAAGAACCGACGCCCTAACTTCTGCTGTTACCAAAATATCAGAAATTTTTGCCATCGACGTTGCTGAATTCAAAGCTAACTTTATGGCTGTGGAACGCCGGATAGAACAAATTGAAGAAAGAATTGAGCAAATCTGGCAGTATCTATTAGATCAGTTGCGTAGTCGCGGCAACGGAGGCAGTTAGATATCGCTTTTCTCAGGTAGATGAGCAGTTGAAAGCGATCGCCTCTATTGTAATTAGCAAGCGATTCATACTATTACTTCTCTAGCTTTTTTCACCTTATCTCTAAGTTGAGCTAATACATCATCTGCATTGAGCAACTCACCGCGTTGCGCCTGTTCTCGTGCTATATCGATTTTCTTCCGAGTTTCTTCAACCCAAGCTAAATAGTTTGGGTTGTTGCTGCTATCGGATAAAGTAATGTCGTCAATTAATAACAGCAAAGCTGTGTTAATTGCTTCTTCAAGAGAGGAATATTGACCGTGCTTTACTAAAGCTTCAAGGACTTGGGTTTGATCTGGACTCAAGGTGATTTGCATTGTGACCTCTGATGGTGCAAGGGTTGGACAATACTTTTACTGTATCTCATTTTATGAATTTGCGATCGGGCTGACGCCATGCTTCGCGCCGATTCGATTGCACTCAATTACAGTCTCTCGCCACCGAATCATTAAACCTTCCCCAACCATGAGTGGAATGGGCGTCCCGCCCGTCCCCCACCAACTAATTAAACCTTCCCCAACCATGAGTGGGATACGCGTCCCGCCCGTCTTAATTCTGACAATGAGATATGAAACAGCTTAATTCAAAGATGCCATTCTCACCTTTACCAGAAAATCATGGAGAGCAACCTTTGCATTAGGATTTGACGGTAAATGACTGTTAAAACTTGCATCTTCTAATACATTGATTAGCCGATCGCGCTCCTGGTGATAAAATGCAATATCTGTATCCTCCAGAACCGACTTTTCCGCCCCAGCCAGCTTGCGAGCAATCAAATCGGGAATATACGGTAACTGGAACTTGTCATTAAGTTTAACCAAATTCGCCTCAACTTGCCCCGTTTGCATCAAATGAATCCCCGCCAGCAACACCCGGTAAACGTACAGCAACGGCTTCACCCGACGCGGGCTTTCTTTCTCAAACAATCGCCATTGAGTTTGAGCAAAACCGAGATAGTGGTGGCTGTGGTGCTTGGTAATGCAGTTCGAGGCGAGCTCCTTTAACTCCTGATGTTCCTCGCTACTGTAAACTATAAGTGGCGAATACAGTTGCTCCAACACGTAGCCGTTGCGCTTCAACAGCAACTCCAGAAACTTCTTAATATCGTGAGTGACTAAATCGAGTTCCATCTTCTCCCGAACTTCAGAAACTTCGATTGTTTCGTCTCCAGAAATCAGTCCGATTACTTTTGGTAGCGGTAAGATATGAACTCCCCGCAAGTCGAAGTCGGAATCTGCGGAAGGAAAACCGTATAAGTGCGATCCGCTGACAGTCGCAAACAGCAGCGGGTAAGGTCGATCGGAGATAATCTTGACTAATTCGGAGATGTATTCTACCATAATTTTTCAAAATTCACACATAAAAATCATCAATTCTTTCAGTCCGCGGAGGCGGACTTTGTTTGTGTAGAAGCGATTTCAATCGCCGAATTATAAATCAACTCCCGATCGCACTTTGACGCGATTTAATCAAAAACAGATTAGCCTGCTCGTAATTAGGACGTTCCGGTAACTTAGTTTCTGCAAAAGCGCGATCGAACTCTACGTGCAAGCTCAACCGCCAGCGATTCACCTCATCCCAGGAGATTTCCTGATTGCGGATTGATAGCAATTGCGATCGATAATCCTGCACTCTCACAGGCACAAAACCCTCCTTCAGCACCGTAATTCCTGACAAGAGCAAGCGAATCAAGTGCATCGCGTGCTTCCAGCGAATTTCCCCAGTATTGCGGAGGTCTTGCTCCATTTTTTTAAATTGCGACAAAACGTAACTATTGTAAGTTTGATAAACCAATTGCGACAGAAAGATTTCGCGAATTTCCAGCAATTCGGCTGCTACAGGAGAAACAGTTTCTACCAAAGGAGTGTACAAACATTCGAGTACATTGGGATTAGCTTTGAGCGCCAAAACCAAAAACTTTTGCAGTTCCCAATAGCATTCTTGATCTTCCTTATTTTCCAATTGTTCTGGAATGCCATAAAGCGACCAATGAAGAATTGCCGACGGCTGGTAAATTCCGCGCCTGTCTGTATCAGATTGTTCGTTATCCAAACCGTAAGCTCTCGAACCAACTATGCAGCGGTAAATTACAGAATCGTAGAGGTTGTATTCGGCGAGAAAATCTCCTCCTGACTCCAATCCTTCGCTTTGAAACTGTTTGCGAATGCTGAATTCGTGTCGCCGCAGACTAACTTGTGTTCCGTCTGGGAGTTTGACTAAATATGCGTGGGAATTGTCTGTAGGCGATTTGACAATCACACCTACTGCGCCTTGTTTCCAAGATTGGTCGCCGCCGGGGTTTTTGACCTCAATCTTGGTGACAATTTGGGTTCCGGCGGGCACGATTAGGTTGAAATTTTGAGGAAGATTGGGGTTTGTCACGAGGAAACCTCCTGCGGAGACACGAGCTACAATGTTATTGTAGCATATGTGTAGTATAAAGAAAAGGGGGGTTTGGGCGATCGCTGGGAGCTTACAGCCCGTGCTACGGCAGTTTTGGCTGTGTTGAACAGTGTCTTCAGATTGACCAGGATGAGGTTTTTTATCAGTCGCGCAGGTTACAATGGAGAGGTTGCTGAAGTTAGATCGTATTATGGAGATATAAGTGCGGGAGTTGATTAGTTTTATAGATAGATGAACAATGAAAGTTAGAGAAGTTATTAAAATGTTAGAAGATGATGATTGGTATTTAGCTAGAACAAGGGGCAGTCATCGTCAATTTAAACACCCAGAAAAGGCTGGAACTGTAACTGTGTCAGGTAATTTAGGCATTGATATGCCAATTGGTACGCTTAAAAGTGTTTTGCGACAATCTCAACTAGAGGAGGAAGATTAATGCGTTATGCTGTGGTAATTGAAAAAGGTCAAACTAGCTACGGTGCGTATGTTCCCGATTTACCTGGATGTGTAGCTGTGGCTGAAAGTTTAGAAGAGGTGAGAAATTTAATTAAAGAGGCGATCGCATTCCATATTGAAGGACTACAAGAGGATGCTTTTCCGATTCCCGAACCTGTCTCTATTTGCGAATATGTTGAAGCTTAAGCTAAACGTCAATTACTCTTTATTTCCAGTTTGTTTCTCATTCTCCGCTCCGATAAGCTGCAATTTCTTCGGCAATTTCTTCATCAGTTAAAGGACTATCGGCGTGTAAAGCCTGAGTTTCTTCACATAAGTTGTTAAAATCTTCAGCTAAAGCTTGTCGGTGCGGATCGGGCTGATAATTATTCTTAAGTTCCAAGCTCGTTTTAATTTTTTCTGCTAGTAACTCTTGTGCAGGTTTTCCTGAAAGAATTTTTACTACTTGCCGAGGTTGATTAAGATATTGCTTTTCTGATAAAGCTTTTAAAGCATCAGTAATTACCCGATCTGGGGTTGTATATTTCCCTGTTTCTAACAGTTGTTGCAATAACTTTTCTTGTTCTGAGTTCAGAATTATTTGGATCATAAAGTTACCTCTATAAATAATCTCAAGCCGTTTGATACCTGTAGGGGTGAAGCATTTGGGCGACAATTTATGTTGAAAACCTGTAATTTTATTCCCAAATGCTTCACCCTCCAACCTGGCTCGCACTCCGACAGAATATTTTATTGTTTGGAGATGTCTAATGAGTCACCATAAATTTTGAATGGGCAATACAGGATTTGAACCTGTGACCCCTTCCGTGTGAAGGAAGTGCGCTACCACTGTGCTAATTGCCCGCAGATAAGTATCATAACATACTGACTCCCCATTGGCAACTAAAATTTCCCTAAAAAATCAGCCGCTGGTTTCGGAGTGAAAACTCGACACAATGTGCGATCGCCCAATTGTCGATCGCACCTCACCATCAATCAACCACCCACCAACCCGCCGCAGGCCCAACAAACCGCACCACAATCCACCAACCCACCAACAGACTAATCCCCGCCCAGCTTCCGCGAGATGTCCACTTCAGAAAATCTTCGCTTTGAGTTTTCGTAATTGGTAGCCAGGGATAGATACGCTCTTCTTTACCGTATCCATCGCCGATCGACTCTTTACGACGCTTAGATTCGCCCATAATCTTTGTCTACTAAATTAGATTTCAATTCGATAACAACCAAATTATACGCCAACAGGTCATCTCAAGCCTGAGTCAACCAAGTCGTATCCAAATAATCAATCCTTGCAAACGGACTCAGCGCCGCTAAAATTTGCTGTCCGTAACTGCGGTGAATCACCCTACTGTCAAAAATCGCCACAACCCCCTGACGTTCTCGCACCGGCGCGATCGCCCTTTGCAACTCATTCAACGCCGCCGGTAACAAATACAACCGAAACCAATCCCTCCGCTGCTCCTTATAAAAAGCCACACGCGCCGTCACCAAAGGATTCTCCAAAGAAGGTAGCGGCAAAGTTGCGATCGCCAGCAAGTGAGGCGCACTCAACTCACCCTGATGTTCCCGCCAAAACTCCCATCCAGTCACCAAAATCGCATTGTCGCCCACCTCGGTTTTTTCCACCTGCACCCGAGAACCGAACTCAGAAGCCAAAATCGCCGCCATCCGAGCCTTCAGCGGTACATCGCCCACAATCAGCACAGTTAAACCCGCCACCGACGCACTCATCAACAGCAAAGTCCGAATTTCTTCCATTAAAACACCCTGAAATTCCGGCGTATTCGGCAGCGGCAGCCAGTTGGGAATGTACAGTTGAATTAACTCATTTTGTCGATCGGGCGAAAACTTCACACTCGTCAACTCAGGCAATCCCATCATTTGCCGGAAGATCGGAGCCTTCTGTTCCACATCCACCGCCCCCCCAATCAACACCACAGGCACGGCAGACCAAATTTTGCTCAAAACCTCGGCCACCTGCACCGGCGCACAGAACAGCGAAAATGACCCAGCAGAGCGATGAATTTGTGCCCACCGCAGTTTCCCGTTTGTGTTCCACCGCTGCCAAAAATTGCTCCAAGCAGGCGGAATCCCAGGGTTTTGCTCGATCGTTTCAAACAGCCCTTGCAAAATATTTTGCTCTGCCGTTTCCAGCAAATAGCACTCATCAGGCTTAGCTGGATGCTGAAACACAGCCCGCGTTAGCAACACCCGCGCTTGAAGGATTGCATCGGCTTCCAAAGGCCCAGATTCCATTAAATCATTCCAGTCAGCCGGTTCCAAACCCACCGTCAATTGCTGTCGCGTCCAAACTTCCAAATCATCCACACCGTCGATAATTGTCGGAATATTGTTGTGAAGTTGCGAATTTCCTGCCAAGCGCGCCGCCAGCCAAGACTGCGGATCGGCTAGCATCAACCCTCGTCCCGCGGCATTATGGGAATAAATCTCGATCCTCTTCGAGGGCTTCGCTAACGGTCTTTCAGTTTGCAGCCACTCTTGCAATCGCGGAATTTCCACCTCCTGCAAATGTTCCAGCAGCGGTGTCGGCGCCACTAAAATCACCGGATCCGGCCACATCAAAATCGGCATCAAATAGCTGACTCGATACCGCTGTCGGTAAGCGGACGCCGGCAGCCCAGTTTGGATCAAAGCGCTGCGCCCCAAGCGCAAAGCCCGCGCCACCAACCGCGCCATCGTTAAATGGTGGGGCCAGCGCGGCTCGGAGTGCGATCGCAAAAAGCGGAGCAGCGAATTATGGACTTCTACCTCAATCAATCGATTTCACTGTTGATATTTCTCAATCAAGATAATCAAAACTTGCCAGAAAATCAACTACTTTTTGACCCACAGCCAAACTAAATTTACTCTCCTGATTATTTCCACTTCGCCGACCAAAATCCTGATGAGACTGCACGGTAAAACTCTCCTGCCCCGAACTAATTAAAATAGTTTGGGTAGGTGACTGAAAAAAGTTTGTTTCCTGAGAGACATTTATTGTTGTTTCCAGCATTTTTTTCACATCAGTTAAATTAGCCATTGCTGCATTCAATGCTTTAGATAACTGTATTATCCGTTTTTTTTCTAAATTTTGATTTGCGATAGTTTTGCCAACCGCCACCACATTTTTCTGAGTTTCCAAGGCATCCTTAAAAGGAACAATCGCTAAAAAAGCTGCTGGCAATAAATGCTCGTCGCTATCAAATCTAAAAGTCAGAGTTGTCCGGCGATAGCCGACTTCTATATTGGGAGGACGGCTCATGGCTCCGTAATGCCTAGCTATTTCGCTATAGGCTGTTGCTAAAATGCCGTTGGCTGAGTGGTCTAAAAGTGCGTCAACCACAATTCGCACTAACCCCGGCGTATGATTTAAAAACTTTCTCGCTTCAGACGACGAATTAAATTGTTGCACCAAACTGCGATCGCCTGCGGGGCTGATGTCAACCCACTGGCAATTAATATCATCTGCAACGATACCAAACCTGGGAACCAAATACATTTTTGCCCCAGTTAAAGTTGCCCCGGTCAAATCTGCGCCCACCCAATCTGCGTTAATCAAATTGGTTTCTGTCAGATCGGCATGAACCAAACTAGCATTGGCTAAATTAGCATTTCTTAAATCTGCTCCGCTGAGGTTAGCTCCACTCAATTTAGTATCACTCAGATCGGCGCCAGTGAGGTTAGCTCCGCTTAAATCCGCCCATTTGAGATTAGCTCCGCTCAAATCAGCACCGCTGAGATTCACCTCCTGCAAAGAAGCTTGTCTCAGATCGGCATTGCTCAAATTGACGCCGTTAAGTTCTGCTTTCATCAAATCGGCGCCGTGCAAATTAGCATCTTTAAAGCTAGCTTCTTTTGCTGAAGAACCTCTAAGATTTGCACCGGAAAGATTCGCACCAGACAGGTTAGCCTGGGTCAGTTTTACCTCTCTTAAGTCTGCTTCAGTCATGTTAGCGTTACTGAAGTTAGTCTTGCTAAGTTCGCAGCGGACTAATTCTCCTCTAATCAGAGATGCTCCGATTAATTGAGCTCCCGTTAAATCCGCTCTGACTAAGTTTGCTACGTTGAGACTAGCTCCGTTTAAGATTGCCCGCGAGAGATTGGTGCTGCTGAGTCTAGCCACATTCAGGTTAGCTTCACTCAAGTCAGCTTCGCTCAAGTTAGCGCCGCTGATGTTGGTGACAAATAAGCTAGCCTGCCTTAAAATTGATTGGCTGAGGTTGATGCGACTGAGATTAGCTTCATTCAGGTTGATTCCTGTGAAATCTCTGTCGCCTTCTGTGTATCTTTTGACGAGTTCAAATCGCTTGAGAAGTTCTTCTGCTTCCATTGTTTTTACCTAGCTGAAAGGGCGATGGACTAACTTTTATGTGGCATTAATATAAAAATAAATAAATTTATATTATTTACTCACCAAGCTGATAAAAGCTTTTGACAAATTCAATCACCGTATTTAGGGGCGGGGTTGTAAATCTTTGGGCTTTAATTGCCGGCCCGATCGAGGTTTTGTTGACTCCCGGCAAATTGGTCAAGTTTCTGCCAAAGTCTGGGTGATAGTGAACCATCAAAGTTTCGGCGCTGGAGTTTGCCAGTATGGTTTGGGTAGGCGATTGAAAAAAACTCGACATCGGTTCGCGATCGAGGCGAATCGGCTGCATTTTCATTTCCCCTATTTTTCTAATTGTTTTGGTCATGGCGACGTTCAATTGCACTACCAAATTTGAAACTCTGACGCCTAGATTATTGCCGTTTTGGGGTTGAATCATCTTGATCAGAGTAATGAGATTTTTTTGAGTAAATGCCGCGTCGCTAAAGGGAATAATGGCAACAAAAGCTGTGGGAAATAGTTGATCGTCCTGCTCTATTCTAAATGATATGATTGTGCGCCGCGAATTAACTTCTATGCTGGGAGGATTGCTCAAACCCGAGTATTGACTGGCAATTTGGCGGTAGGTAGCCGCGAGGACAAAGTTAGCGTCGGGGTCGAGCGGTCGATCGACAATAATTTGCACTGTCGGCGGTGTAGCATTAAAAAACCGTTGAGATTCTTCTGGGGTAAAGCGCTGAATGTGACTGCGATCGCCGTTTGGGCTCAGATCCACCCAATCGCAGGTTATATCATCGGCTTTCAGATTAAACCTCGACACCGCGTAAATTTTTGCCCCAGTCAGGGCCGCCCCCGTCAAATCTGCGCCCACCCAATCTGCGTGAGTCAAATTCGCTTGAGTCAAATCCGCGTGTACCAGAGTAGCGTTCAACAGGTTGACGTTGCTCAAATTTGCCCCGTACAAGTTAGCCCCGCTCAATCTCGCTTCATCGAGGTCAGCACCAGTCAAGTTGGCCCCGCTGAGGTCGGCCCACCGGAGATTAGCGCCTCGCAAGTCAGCGCCGCTGAGGTTGGCTTGAGACAGATTAGCTTGTCTGAGTTCGGCATTGCATAGGTTCACTCCTCGCAAGTCTGCCCTGCTGAGGTCGGCTCTGTGCAAGTTAACCCGTTCCAAGTTCGCCGCTGTCAGACAAGCGCCTCTCAGGTGAGCCCCGCTGAGGTCGGCTTGCTCTAGATTGGCTTCTCTCAGGGTGGCTTCTCTCAAATCTGCTTCGCTCAAGTTGGCACCGCTCAAGTTGGCACCGCTGAGGTCAGCTCGGATCAGCTCGGCTCTGATCAATGTAGCTTCGACGAGTTGGGCTTCGCTGAGGTCGGCCCGAATCAAGTTAGCCACGTTGAGGATAGCGCCACTGAGGTTGGCTTTGTTGAGGTTGGCAGCGCTGAGTCTAGCAACATTGAGTTTAGCTTTTCTCATGTTGGCCTTTGACAGATTGGTGCCACTCAGGTTGGTGAGGCTCAAGATTGCCTCGCTGAAATTAGCCCCACTCAGATCGATCCTGCTGAGATTGGCTTCGCAAAGCAGGATGGCAGTAAAGTCTCTTTCTCCTGCTGCATATTTGGCGATGAGTTCTTCCGCGTCCATGCTTTTGACTTTCCCTGATGTGTTAGGTAGAACAAAGCTTTGTTATGCCAACCTTTAAAATAGAATAAGCATTTTTTGTAACTTCATGCAATATGCCTAGACATCTATATTGTGGAAGCCTTTTATAAAATCCAAAATGCTGGCGATATTAGCTTGACCCAATTTTGTGCTTTCAGTTAACTTGCCTGCGCTGGAGTTGCTGGGATCGTATTTTTTAATCAGGCGCTTGCCGAAGGCTGGGTGGTGATATACGCTGAGTCTTTGGTCGCGGGAGTTGATTAAGAGCATCTGTGTAGGAATTTGAAAAAAATTGATGCTTTCACCGATTTTGGGAAAAGAACTGGAAATTTTGATTTGGTCTACTTTGCTGATAGCTTGGTTGAGAGCTTTGCTGCATAACTGGACGTGTTTGGATTCTTTGACGCTAAGTTTGCCTGCATCGTGGGATTGAATCATTTTCATCAAAGCTATCAGGTTTTTCTGAGTTGTAGCGCCGTCGTTAAAAGGAATAATGGCAACGTAAGCGGTGGCAAATAATTTATCGTCGCTGTCCATTTTAAAGGCGAGTACGGTGCGCCTGGAACTGACTTCGATCGTGGGCGGCTGACTTAAACTCGGGTATTGTTGGGCAATTTGGTAATAAGTTGCAGCTAGGGCAAAATGAGCGCCTTGGTCTAAGGGCGAGTCAATTACAATCCTAACTGTGGGCAAGCTTTCGTGAAAAAAATCGTGGGTTCCTCCGGAGTTCAACCAGTAAATTTGACTGTGGTCGCCGTTGGGACTCAGGTCAACCCACTTGCAGGTCATGCCTTCGGTTTTGATGCCGAGCCGCGAAACTGCGTGGAGTTTGGCTCCGGTTAGGGTGGCTCCGGTTAAGTCGGCTCCCACCCAGTCGGCGCGGATCAGATAGGCGTTTGACAGGTCGGCGTGAACTAAACTGGCATTGAGTAAGTTGGCGTGGCAGAGGTCGGCTCGGCTGAGGTCGGCGCCGCTCAATTTGGCTTCGCTGAGGTCGGCCCAGCGCAGGTTGCAGCCGCTGAGGATGGCCCAGCGCAAATTGACGCCACTGAGGTCGGCTCCGCTGAGTATGGCTTGAGTGAGGTTGGCTTGTCGGAGTTCGGTACCTCGCAAGTCTGCACCGCTGAGGTCGGCTCGGCTGAGATCGGCGCCTTGGAGGTTGGCTTGTTCGAGGTTGGCTTCTGTCAAGGACGCACCACTGAGGTGAGCGCCTCGAAGGTTGGCTTGAGTGAGGTTGGCTCCTCGGAGCGTGGCTTCGGTGAGTGTGGCGCCGCTGAGGTTGGCTCCGCTGAGGTTGGCTCCGCTGAGTTCGGCTCGAATTAGCTCGGCTCTGATCAGTTTAGCTCCTGTGAGTATGGCTTTTTTGAGGTCAACTCGCACTAGGTAGGCGACGTTGAGGTCGGCGTCGGTGAGGTTGGCGCCGCCGAGATGGGCGCCGCTGAGTCTGGCGATGTTGAGTTTGGCACCGGTGAGGTTGGTTTTGCTGAGGTTAGCTCCGCTTAGGTTTGCTACACTCAGATTCGCACCTGTGAGGTTGGCTCCGCTCAAGTTGACGCCGCTGAGGTTGGCCTCAGTCAGGTTGATTCCGGCAAAGTTTCTTTCTCCGGCGGCATATTTTTTCAGGAGTTCCTCGACTGTCATGGGGGCGGCACCGTATCGAAATATCCCCATTTTATTGCTATTGACACTCCCCGCCGTAAAACGGACGGGGATTCTTAAGAGATTTTCACCCTTAATGGCTGTGTCAAACAGCCTCTAGACAGTCCGGTAAAACCATTCTGCTTACTTTTGCGACCAATATTTACAGATACATTTAACCCGGTAAATCTAGGACTAAGCCCAAACTTACTGTGTATGGCAAGACGCGTGAAAGCTGCAAGCTCTCCCGTCAAGGAGGTATCTCTCAAAGCTTTCAATAAAATATTGAAAGCGCCATTTACATCTCTGTCCAGAGTGTGTCCGCATTCTGGACATTTAAATTTCTTAGACCCACCTAATTTAGTGTGAATATGCCCGCACTTTGAACAAGTCTTGGATGTGTATTCTTCGGTCACGTCTACTACAATACAACCAGATTTGGATGCTTGATGCTTCAACATTTGTTTGAACCTATAATGGCTCAAAGTGACCAGGGCTCTAGCTGTTTTTGTCGCTAATTTTCGTTTCCCCTTTTTTACCATCTGCTGCGTTTCAAAAGTCGGCAAGAAAATAATTTTATACTTGGTCACCAAGTATTTAGCAGCCTTCTTGTGTAACTCGTTGACTAAGTTTTTAATCTGAATCCGAATCTGGGTCGCTGACTTTCTCAAGCAATACCTCAATCGTTTGAATTGTCCTCCTTTGTGCAGCCCTATTCTTGACATCAATTTGTCTAAATGTCTTGCTAGTCGGTAGATACGACCAATATCATTCTTTCCTACCTCCAAGATATCACTGCCGTCAAAACCAGTCAAAAACGTTCTAACGCCAGGGTCTAAGGCGATAGCTAAACTGCTTTCGTTTTGCAGAGGCTTTGCGGTATCAACTGCATAGCATATAAACCATTGCCCATTGATTAGTGACAGCGTTGGCTCATGTTCCATTACATCTGCAATTGGTTCGGATACTTTAAATGATAATCCTTTGGTTGCTTGCGGGTAAAAAGTCCCAGACTTCCAGTTACTGACTTGAAACCTGATAGTCTGGGAACGGTCAAATCGGCTTCTAAATTTGGCGATACCCTTTGACTTTTTAGCAGCTTTGTGTGCCTCAAAAGCTTGGAATACTGCCATTTGTCGTGGGTTGTAAGGTTGCTCCGACACCCAGATTGGAGCTGAGTCCATAATCTTTTTTCTGAGATCGTACTTGCCAATCTTTTCTGTTTTCAGGATAGCAATTGCTTGATTGTAACACCATCTACTTGCTGCAATCCAAGTCCTCCATTTCGCTGCTAGCTTGGTTTCTGGGTAAACTCGAATCTTCTTTGATAGTAGATTTGTATTTACCCCGGGAGTAGATTCGGCAACTAAAGACGTGGATGATGGCAAGGATATGTTCAACCATTTCTCGTTCACAAGACAGCTCGTTTCTACTGAGAACCATGAGTTGGCAATTGTTTTGCTCGCAGAGCCATTTGATGAGGTCGCTACCAAACCTTGCGAGTCTGTCTTGGTGTCCAACCACAATTGTTGAGATATTTCCTGACATGACTTGTCCCAAAAGGGCAAGCAGTGCTTTTCTTTTGAAGTTGAGTCTACACCCGATGTCTTTAAAGACTTTGGCTTGCGGGTAGATATTTTGGAGGTAGCTGACTTGTCGTTCGAGGTGTTCTCGTTATTTGTAGCTACTGACTCTTGCGTAGATGGCGATAACTCGGTTGTGTCCTGTTCCGAGAACGCTGTCAATGTCCTAGCGTCGTTGGTTGGAGGGGGTTCTGATTGCTGATATTTTGTCGGCAAGCTCCCAGTTTCTAAGAGTTTTCTCTGAGACTTGCAGCATTTCGCAAGCTTTTCGCGGCGTGACATATTTGATCATCGCTGGTAATATTTTTTACTCTTGATATATACTGCCTGATTTTGACGCTATTTTCCAGGACTTTATGGGAAATTGTTTACTTTGTGACAACAGCCGCTTCTAAAAACCTACAGAAATCTGTAAATCAAACTTAGCGGTCTATGTTTTGCCTAGAGCGAGTGCTATAGCCTTTCTCACATTCATTCGCGGACAAATCTTGACCTAAAAAGCTTTACACTGTAAGGTTCCAGCATATCTTGGCATACCTCATCTTTCTGAAAAAGGCTATATATGTTTTCCTTTTTGCTCAGGTTGGCTTACTCTTCCCAGTTAGAGACTGCCTTGATTAGCAGAGGACTTGAAATATTTGGTTTTTTGAGGATCAGTTTGAGCCAAGTGTTTTTTTGTGGTTTTCACACCCAGTAAGCTTTAGCAACCCGCACTAATCAAGCGTTTCCCCAGTTTATCACAATTATTGTTGGTTTTCGTCAAATTCTGAGAAAATCTAGACAAACCTCTGTATTTTGGCAACTGCCTAAAACGCCACATTGTAAAGGTTTTTGCTAAGGCGGCACAACTCACACAGAGCCAAAAACTCCGCTTTATTTAAATTGCGAATTTGGTTCTTTTGAGTCAGGTACATAGTTGACCTTTCGCTACATATTGTATTATAAAGCGAAAGTTGCTATTAATCCTAAAATTTTCTTGTCAAGCCGTCAAGCGAAGGACGGGGTTTGAAACCCATTTTTTCTGATGAATATCGGTATCGTAGGACTTGGTTTAATTGGTGGCTCGATCGCTCTGGATTTACGATCGCGCGGGTTTAATATTGTTGGGGTTTCGAGTCGCCAACAGACTTGCGATCGGGCGATCGCAAGAGGTGTTGTCAATGATGCCAGCATACACCTGTCTTTGATGGCAACAGCGGATTTGGTTTTTATTTGCACGCCGTTATCGGCGATCGAGCCGATCGTCCAAAAATTAATTCCCCATCTTTCCCCTGATGCGATTGTAACCGATGTCGGTTCGGTAAAAACTCCCATAGTCGAGGCTGTGTCAGCTCTGTGGCCGAATTTTGTTGGGGGACACCCGATGGCGGGGACTGCTGAAAGTGGGATTGAGGCGGCGGTGAGGGATTTGTTTGTGGGGCGGCCTTATGTGGTGACTCCGACTGCACAGACTCCGGCGCAGTCAGTGGAGAAGGTTGAGGAAATCGCGCGGTTGTTGGGTGCGTCGGTTTATCGGTGCGGCCCTCAAGAACACGATCGAGCTGTGGCTTGGATTTCTCATTTGCCGATAATGGCTAGCGCGACGCTGGTGGCTGCGTGCGATCGAGAGGGCGATCGAGATATTGTGAATTTAGCCCAAAATTTGGCGAGTTCCGGTTTTCGGGACACCAGCCGCGTAGGGGGCGGCAACCCCGAGCTGGGAGTGATGGTGGCAAAGTACAATCGAGAGCAATTATTGCGATCGCTCTCTATTTACCGCGACAGTCTCGACGAATTCATCAGCGATATCGAGACCGAAAATTGGCAAGCTCTCGAACAGAAGCTGAAGCTGACTCAACAAGCCAGAGATAATTACCACTTGTGATCCCAAAATTGCTGAAAACTGTCCCCGTCTCCATTATGATTTGTGGACGCCTCTTATATATTGAGTTTCAATGTACACTTATTCTCGGCTGAAGCGGGCTTTACTGGGTGAATCTCTCCCCACCAGCGCATCTGTTCACGAACGGCTGAGCAACGCTACAGGACTAGCTGTTCTTGCTTCGGATGCACTGTCATCTGTTGCCTACGCGACTCAAGAAACTCTGCTGGTGCTGTTACTAGCCGGGAGCAGCAGTTTAAGTTTATCGCTGCCTATTTCGGGAATTATTGTTTTGCTGTTGGCGATCGTGGCGCTGTCTTACCGACAGACAATTAAAGCGTATCCCAACGGCGGTGGCGCTTACATTGTGGCGCGAGAAAACTTGGGTATTTATCCCGGTTTGATCGCAGCAGCTTCGCTGATGATTGACTACATCCTCACCGTAACAGTCAGCATTTCCGCTGGTATTGCCGCCTTGACTTCAGCAGTTCCCTCCTTGCTGCCCTATACCGTTGAACTGTGCTTAGTTTGTATTGTCCTGATCATGTTTGCCAATCTCAGGGGACTGCGGGAATCTGGCAAGATATTTATGGTTCCCACCTATGCGTTTATCGTGGGCATTTTTATCTTGATTGGTTCGGGTTTATTCCAACAAGCAACAGGTCATGTTTTGCCGGCCTTAGAAAACATTCCAGCTAAGGAACCTTTGGGATTGTTTCTGATCGCGCGCGCCTTTGCGGCGGGCTGTACAGCCCTGACTGGAGTTGAAGCCATATCGGATGGAGTGTTGGCTTTTAAGCCTCCTGAATGGAAGAATGCACGCCTAACTTTAACTTATTTGGGAGTAATTCTGGGATTTATGTTTTTGGGCATTAGTTACTTAGCCCATATTTATCAGGTGATTCCTAAAGAAAACGAAACGCTCCTTTCTGTGTTAGGAAAAGATATTTTTGGAGTCGGCATATTTTATTACTATTTGCAGGCGGCAACTCTGTTGATTTTGCTGTTGGCTGCGAATACGAGTTATGCAGATTTTCCGCGACTTTGTTATTTTTTGGCGCGGGATGGGTTTTTGCCGAGGCAGTTGTCGCTGTTGGGCGATCGCCTAGTTTATTCTAATGGCATTAATCTGCTCAGCCTCTGCGCGGCTCTGTTAATTATCATCTTCCGAGGCGATACCACCGCAGTAATTCCGCTGTATGCGGTTGGAGTTTTCACTTCTTTTACTCTGTCCCAATTTGGAATGGTGATTCATTGGTTTAAGGAGCGAGGTAAAGGTTGGCAAGCTAGTGCTGCGATGAACGGTATTGGTGCAGTGGCAACAACGGGGGTTTTGGCTGTAATTATTGCGACAAAATTCCTGTTGGGAGCTTGGGTTGTGGTAGTCACTATTCCGATTGTAGTCAGTCTGTTTTTAGCAATTCACCGGCACTATCGGTATGTAGCGGCTCGCTTGAGCATTCAGGGAATAGAACCTATATCTTATCCTCCCAGACCTAAAGTTAAGCTGGTGAAACATCCGGCGGTGGTGTTAGTTGGCCAGTTGCACCGGGGAACTTTTGATGCCTTGGATTACGCTCGTTTAATTGCTGATGAGGTTGTGGCGGTTCACGTAGATATAGGTTTGACAGATAGAGCAAAACTGCAAGCGGCTTGGCAAGATTTGCAATCTGACATTCCCCTAGAAATTCTGGAATCGCCTTACCGTTCTGTTGGTGAGGCTTTAACTCACTTTTTGACTTTGTTTGAAGAGCAACGCCCGGGAGTTTTCTTAACGCTAATTATTCCGGCTTTTGTGACGAAAAATTGGTGGGAGGGACTGCTGCACAATCAAACTGCTTTCTTTTTGAAGGCGGCTTTGCTGGCTAAAAAAAGTCGGGTTGTGACAACGGTTAGATATTATCTGTAGCGTTTCTGGTATAACAGTGCGGTACGCTTGGGTAATTGGTAATTGGTAATTGGTAATTGGTAATTGGTAATTGGTAATTGGTAATTACTCGATCGCGTACCTCACAAAAATTGAGAATCGCTAAGAAAGCGGTTGACAGATAAAAAATAATGTGCCAGGATCGACATAATTAGAAAAGTTGCCTTCAACTTGTCTCTGAAAAGATTGCGGCTGCTGAACCAAAGTCTTTTACTAACTACAACATCTCTTCAATTTGTGGGGGTTGCACTGCAACCCGCAACAGACTATTTATGCAGCAGCCAAAAAACTTGAACAGGCTTTTGCGAGCTTTGTCTCGGCAAGGTCTTGATGTGAGTTACGACAATCAAGTCTACTCGATTTGTCTCAATAGTTCTCTGAAAGAAAACTGGCAAGATGCCAGTTCCACAACAGAAAACAGTGAAAATGTTTTTGCTACAAGAGATAACTGGCAAGATGCCAGTTCCACAACAGCAGAAGTTTTGCTTCCAGAAGGTTTTCCGGTGGAAGCAAAGGCGCTGAAACAGTTAGCAAATTTGGCGAATGTTCGACACCCTCAAGGTGGTTGTGTTTGTCGCGCCTGCGCTACTCCAGATTTCCATCCGGGGGATGCGGGAGTGGCAATTGGCTCGATCGTCCAAACTGACAAAATGGTGATTCCGGCGGCTGTCGGCTCCGACATTAACTGCGGGATGCGCTTACACGTTGCTGATTTGTCTGTCGAA
Source organism: Oscillatoriales cyanobacterium (assembly GCA_004292955.1). Classification (GTDB taxonomy): domain Bacteria; phylum Cyanobacteriota; class Cyanobacteriia; order Cyanobacteriales; family Microcoleaceae; genus Microcoleus. Next base: position 33,442 of record RDXX01000075.1, read on the forward strand.
CAATTTCTGGGAAAGCGCGATCGATTTGTAGAGTTGATGAAAGGCGATTATTTCTTCGGTACTCGCGATGTCAGCATGACTGCAAAAACTGCCCGCGCGATGTTCCAACACGGCATCCCCGGATGGCTGGATGGTATGCTGGATAGGGCAATGGGCAGCGCAGCAAATTCGGATTTCGAGCAGTTGGCGCAAGAGTGCGATCGCACTTTCGGAGGCGGTTCGATGAATGGCGATGTCAAATGGGCACCCGAAGAATTAGTCCCAAATGACGGCACTGTCAGGGATGGCGGGTTAGGTACCATCGGCGGCGGCAATCATTTTGTAGAAATTCAAGTGGTTGAAGAAGTGGTCGATCGAGCTACGGCCTATACTTGGGGAGTTCGATCGGGACAAATCGCTTTTATGATTCACTCCGGTTCGCGAAATGTCGGCAAATACATCGGCGGTATGTGGCGCGATCGAGCTTGCGAAGCCTGGCCGAAAACCCTGAAACACCCTGAATCCGGGCTGTTTCCGCTGTCTGTCGAAGCCAATCCCGAACTTGTGAGCAGCTACCTACAAGCGGAAGCAACCGCCGCCAATTACGGTTTTATCAACCGTTTGCTGCTAGCAGAACTTCTGCGACTGCGTTTGCGGCAAGTTTTCGGGGATATCGAAGCTCCTTTAGTTTACGATTTGCCTCACAATATTACCTTAGCTGAAGGTGACGGTTGGGTGACTCGCAAAGGCGCTTGTCCCGCACATTCTGGCCAGCCTGTAATTGTACCTGGTTCGATGGGTGCGCCGTCTTATTTGCTAATTGGTTTGGGAAACGATCGATTTTTGCGATCGGCTTCTCACGGTGCGGGCAGGGCGCGATCGCGTTTCGATCTCAGTCGCGAAGGTGCTGACAAAACTGAAGCAGCTTTGGGATTAACTGGCGTAGATTGCATTACCTTACGCGAAGAACGTAGAATCGAAGAAGCACCGGCCGCTTACAAGCCAATTCAACCAGTGATTGACGTTCAGGTGGAGGCACAAATTGTGGGGATTGTCGCTAAAATGAAGCCAGTATTAACGTTTAAAGCCTAGGCTGATTTGTCGGTTCTCAAAAACTGGTTTTACGAACAGGCTAGAAGCCTGTTCCACCAGAAAATTCCAAAGATTGTGGAATGGGCTTCTAGCCCGTTCCCTCAGAAAAAATCAAAGATTGTGGAATGGGCTTCTAGCCCGTTCCCAAAGACAATTTCAAAGATTGTAAAATGGGCTTCTAGCCTGTTCCAGCAGAAAAAA
>RDXX01000076.1 GCA_004292955.1 Oscillatoriales cyanobacterium
TCCGGCAGACTCCCTGTGTCCCAAGGAGTAGAATTGTTGATTTTTTCACCCATCCATCAGCTCTTTTACGGCAAGAAAGGGATTTTGGGGCTACCAGTCTGAAACTGATAGGTGGTGTCTAGCCTTTATACAACGGAAAGTTCGCCCACCACGGCTACTCTTATCATCCCCGCTTATTTCGATCCTATCATGGATTCGCTATCGCTCAATTTGTTTGCTGCTCGTTTTCATCCCGTCACTCATCCTGTAAGCGGATAGAGTGCCGGACTTCCCACTCGTATTAGTTAAAAGTTTGACTGATCCCTCTGCCTAAAGGCGAGGGGATTTTAAACGGATACTACGTTGAGGGGCTGAAGCCACACTTCGCACTAGCAATATTTCCCGACGATCGCACATCGCTCGCGAAACTTTTTGTAAAATATTAGCAGTTAAATTTTCAGAGTTTGATTATTGAGATTAAAGTGTTATAAAAGCTTTCATTAAAAAACATAATTAGTTTGAGGAAAGAAATTCTGTGCAACTAAAAACTAAAGTCGCCGTTAAACGTGCAACTGGTGGATTTGCTCTGATTGACAGCTTGATCCGCCACGGTGTCAAGCATATTTTTGGTTATCCCGGCGGCGCAATTCTGCCGCTTTACGACGAACTCTACCGCGCTGAAGAAAGTGGCGGGATCAAACACATTCTGGTGCGGCACGAACAAGGAGCAGCCCACGCAGCCGATGGGTATGCCCGCGCTACCGGACAAGTTGGGGTTTGTTTCGCGACTTCCGGGCCGGGTGCAACTAATTTGGTGACGGGGATTGCGACGGCGCACATGGATTCTATCCCAATGGTAATTATTACCGGTCAAGTGCCCCGTCCGGCGATCGGCACTGATGCGTTTCAGGAAACTGATATTTACGGCATTACTTTGCCAATTGTCAAGCATTCCTATGTAGTGCGCGATCCGAGAGATATGGCGCGAATTGTCGCTGAAGCTTTCCACATCGCGAGTACGGGACGCCCGGGCCCGGTGTTGATTGATGTTCCCAAGGATGTTGGTTTAGAAGAGTTTGACTATCTCCCCGTGACACCCGGATCGGTGAGAATTCCTGGCTATCGCCCGACAGTCAAGGGAAATCCTCGGCAGATTAATCAAGCGATTGAGTTGCTGAAGGAAGCGAAGCGTCCTTTGCTGTATGTGGGCGGCGGGGCGATCGCAGCCGGGGCCCACGAGGAAATTAAGGAACTCGCCGAGATGTTCCAATTACCTGTCACGACAACGCTGATGGGCAAAGGTGCATTTGATGAAAACCATCCTCTGTCTGTGAAAATGCTGGGGATGCACGGCACTGCTTATGCTAATTTTGCCGTTACCGAGTGCGATTTGTTGATTGCTGTCGGAGCTCGGTTTGACGATCGAGTAACGGGAAAACTAGACGAGTTTGCCGCGCGGGCGAAGGTGATTCACATCGATATCGATCCGGCGGAAGTCGGCAAAAATCGCGGCCCAGACGTGCCGATTGTCGGAGATGTCCGGCAAGTTTTGATGGATATGCTGCGCCGCTGTCGGGAAACTGGTGTTTCGGGAACTGCCGGACAAACTGGGGAATGGCTGCACAGGATCGATCGCTGGAAACAGGATTATCCGTTAGTTGTGCCTCACTACCCCGATATTTTGTCTCCCCAGCAGGTGATTTCGGAGTTGGCGACTCAAGCGCCGGATGCTTACTACACAACGGATGTAGGTCAACATCAAATGTGGTCGGCTCAATTCTTAAACAACGGGCCGCGCCGCTGGATTTCGAGCGCTGGTTTGGGAACAATGGGTTTTGGGTTGCCGGCGGCGATGGGCGCGAAAATGGCGCTACCCAACGAGCAAGTGATTTGTATTGCTGGCGATGCTAGCATCCAAATGAATATTCAAGAGCTCGGAACCTTAGCACAATACGGCATTAATGTCAAGATTGTGATTGTAAATAACGGTTGGCAGGGAATGGTGCGGCAGTGGCAGCAAGCGTTCTATGGGGAGCGTTATTCGTCCTCGAACATGACTGTGGGGATGCCGGATTTTGTGATGCTGGCTGAGGCTTACGGCGTGAAGGGGATGCTGGTTTCAGGGCCGGATGAGTTGGAGGGTGCGATCGGGCAAATGCTTGCTCACGACGGCCCAGTGCTGATGAACGTGAAGGTGACGAGGGACGAAAACTGCTATCCGATGGTAGTTCCAGGTAAGAGTAATGCTCAAATGGTTGGTTTACCCGAACGGAGTAAATTGGAATCTGCGGAGTTGATTTATTGTCCGAGTTGCGGCGCGAAGAATGTTTCGAGTAATAAGTTTTGTCCTGAGTGCGGGACAAAAGTTTAAGGAGTTTTGAGTGGGGACTTAGGCATTGCTTATTAGTCTCAACTTAAGGTCAAACGTAGTCAGAGATTGCTGTTTATTCCTAAGGCCAGATCCCCCCTTAGCTTGCCCCCTACTCCCCCTTAAGAAGGGGGGAACCGGAGCGATCTCAAAGTCCCCCTTCTTAAGGGGGATTTAGGGGGATCGGGCCTCGGATAAAAGCGAGAGATACAAAGGTTTTGGGGTTAAGTTGACACATATCGGCAATGCTGTGTCCTTACCCGGCTCTGCTATTTGACATTTAACACCATGTCCGCTGGCATCGCATCGAGAGCTTTAATCTGTAATCTCTAAGCATATTTTATGAGCCAGTGTCTAAACCCTGATTGCCTATTCCAAAACCCGTCTGGCTATACAAATTAAAATACATACAGCTTAGATATGCCCTATAAAATAGAGTTTACAACCGAATCTTTGCAAGACCTAAAACGTCTCAGATAAACCGATCGTAGTAAAGTAATCGATGCAATTGAAACCCATCTCCTACACAATCCCAGCCAAGAAAGCAAAAGCAGAATTAAACGCTTGCGGGAGATGGATAAACCGCAATATCGCCTGAGAGTTGATGAAATTCGTATTTTCTATGACGTTCGGTACAATATTGTATAAATTATCGTAATTGTTCCTAGAACACAAGCGGCCCAATGGCTGTTGCGTGAAGGAAAAACTACTGAACCAACGGAGGAATAGATAATGAAAACAGTCACTTTGACCGACTTACAAACAGATGTCTCAAAATACCTGAAACTTGCCGAAGCAGAAGACATTATCATCTTGAAAGAAGGAAAGGCGATCGGTGTATTGCGGGGTTTTTCTGATGAAGATGATGCCTTTGATTACGATTTAGAAAATCATCCCCTATTTAAAGAAAGAGTTAGGAAGTCTCGCCAGCAATTTCGAGAAGGAAAAGGCATTAGCCTAGAGGATGTCAAAGCTCAACTTCTCAAAGATAATCTACTCTAAAGTCGAGGCTGAATAATGCGTTATGCCATTCTGATCGAAAAAACACCGAATAACTATTCAGCTTACGCGCCCGATTTACCCGGATGTGCAGCCACAGGCGCAACCCTTGCAGAAGTACAGCAGCAAATTAAAGAAGCGATCGAATTTCACTTAGAAGGATTGCGAGAGGAAGGTTTACCCATTCCCGAACCAACTACGCTATGTGAATATGTCGAAGCACGATAATCTGGTGAAACCAGGTTTCTTGCTATATTTATCGTCACTCAACACAAAAGTCGTAGAAACCGGGTTTCTCGCCCCCATACCTAAGCCTTGAAATGATAATAAACCTATGCTATAATTAAGTTGACATTTTTAACCTCAGATTCAAATATATGCCAACTTTAACTGATATTGGCACTCTGATAATTTCCACACCAGAAACCTGTGGAAATCGCCCCCGCATCGCAGGAACTAGAATCACCGTTCAGCGAATCGCCGTTTGGTACAAGATGGGGATGAGTCCAGAAGAAATTATTGCTGAAATTTCTCACTTAAATTTAGCCCAAGTTCATGGATCACTCGCTTACTACTACGCAAATCAAGAGCAGATAAATGTTGATATTGCGGCGGAAGAAGCTGAGTACGATCGCTTAGCTAATGGATGCAAAGGGGAGAGTTAATCTTGAGCCAAATTCGTTTATATTTAGATGATTTAGAAAAAGTTTGGCTACAAAAGAATTGTTTGGTTTGCTTAGTTTACGTCTAGGCACAGGTGCGTCGCTCGCTCGATTGTCGATTTGTGTTGGGGGATTTTCAAGGGCGACGCACCCTACAACTACTTTACGTCTATGCACAGGTGCGTCGCTCGCTCGATTGTCGATTTGTGTTGAGGGATTTTCAATGGCGACACACCCTACAACAACTGTCAACTGTCAACTGTCAACTGTCAACTGTCAACTGCTATAAATGAATCTTTATTTGGGAATAGATTTCGGTACTACGGGCGCTCGATCGACAATCATTGACTCCCAGGGTACAATCCATTGTGAGACAGAATGCACTTTTGCCAACGCACAACAGCCGGAATTGCCCTCGGTGTGGCAAAATGCACTCTCGGCTGTAATTGAGCAAATCCCCGCAACCATCCGCAATCAGGTAAGCGCGATCGCCCTTGATGGCACATCCTCCACAGTCATGCTGTGCGATACGCAAGGTATACCCGTATGTGAGCCGATTTTATACAATGATGCGCGCGGTGCAGCGGTGACAGAGAGGTTACGGGCGATCGCACCAGCCAACCACACAGTCTTAAGCGCCACATCCAGCCTCGCCAAACTCCTCTGGTGGCAGGAGGGCGGGCTAGAAGCCCACCCCACAACACAATTCAGTCTTTGTGGAACAGGCATCTTGCCTGTTATTGAGAAGCTTTATTTCCTGCATCAAGCCGATTGGTTGGCGTTTTTGCTGCATGGAAAATTAGGAATTAGCGACTATCACAATGCTTTAAAACTCGGTTTCGATGTTGATACTTTGTGCTATCCCGATTGGCTGATCCACGGAATTGCGGGCGCTGTAACGCCTAAATTGCCGCAAGTTGTCGCACCGGGCACGCCTGTAGGGGAATTGAGGGCAGAAGTGGGCGATCGCTTCGGATTTCCACGCCATTGTACAGTTTATGCTGGCACAACCGATAGCATTGCAGCATTTCTAGCAAGCGGTGTCAATTCACCGGGGGAAGCAGTAACTTCTCTCGGTTCAACTTTAGCTGTGAAACTGTTAAGTCATACCCGCGTAGATGATTCGAGATACGGAATTTACAGCCATCGTTTCCCCCCCCTTTGTAGGGGCGGTGCCCCCGTGCCCGCCCTGGCAGGCGATTTGTGGTTAGTTGGAGGTGCTTCTAATACGGGAGGTGCGGTGCTGCGACACTTTTTTACTGATGCTGAGTTAAGAAATTATAGCACACAAATCGATCCAGATCAAGAGAGTTTACTGGATTATTACCCGTTGTTGAAAAAGGGCGATCGCTTTCCAATTAATGACCCCAATTTGCCGCCGAGAATCGAACCGCGTCCGACTGATTCAGTAGAATTTCTGCACGGTTTGTTAGAAAGCATCGCGCGGATTGAAGCGCGGGGATATCAATTATTGCAAGAATTCGGTGCAACTCCTTTGACTAAAGTTTATACTGCTGGCGGCGGCGCCAAAAATCTGGTTTGGAGTGCGATTCGTCAGCGTTATTTGAAAGTGCCTGTTCAAACGCCGATTCATACTGCCGCTGCCTATGGAAGTGCGTTATTAGCGAAGCAGGGAAGTCAATCGATTTTAGATTTTAGATTTGAGGAGTGATCTCGTTTCCGGTTGCATTGGAATTATTAGTAGCAGAAATTAGGAGACGGCAGTGTCGTGTCCCTATTTAGAATAACATTGTAGGGACACGGCACTGCCGTCTCCTCTATCATGTCTGAGTTATCCCTAAAAATCAAGGACAATGGCAAAGCTACCTGATGACATCCTGAACACAATTTTCACATTGCAGCGACGGCTAGTGGAAATCCTCAACGAAACAACCGCCACAGAATATATATTCATGCAGCAGTTTGGCGAGACAGAAGCAACACTCCCGGAACTAGAATCTCTGGATAATATTAAGGAAAGGTTGAGAACCTCTTACAATCGTTTGTACAGGCTTTTGCAGCAGGTGACAGAATCTCAACCCGCTGCGACTGCGGATACGTTAAACTTTCTGTATGGAACGATAGAAGACGGAGAGGCTATTGTCGATGCCTCAGCAGCAAGCATTCAAGAAATCAAAATGGATTGGAACTTACGATGAATCAACAACCTAGAATCCCCGATGCTGAAACCAGAAAGCGACACGTTGAAAATATCCGTGAAGTCTGCCGACAGTTGGACGCTTTCAATTTGAAGTTAGATGAAGCAATTGCCATATTTGAAGCTGACAACCGCCGCCAGCGTCGAGAACGTTTGGCTGGTAAATACAGGCGTGTGGAATCTCAGGTAGTCGAATAAGATATGAGATGTTGGATCATTTTAATAAGTATTTTAGGAACAGGCAAGATGCCTGTTCCACAAAGAGTAAATTTTATTGTGGAACAGGCATCTTGACTGTTAAGCCAGAAGGTTTCCTACGCGATAGCTTTGAATTATTTCTTTTGAGTCCCCTTCTGTTCGGACTTTGGTTGTTTAGTAATAGAAATTAAATAATTTACACATATTTGTGGGATGGGCGTCCCGCCCGTCTTTTCTGGACGGGCGGGACGCCCATCCCACAATAATTAAAATTGTAAAATAAGATATAAGATGTTGTATCATTCTTAATAAGTCTTTTAGCAACAGGCAAGATGCCTGTTCCACAAAAAAATTCACTCTTTGTGGAACAGGCATCTTGCCTGTTCAGAGAAAAGCAGATTTGATATGATGCTAATTTTGGCGTACTATCCACACTAAAAATCCCAATATTCGATCGACGGGAGGTAGGGGATAGTCGCTAAGATCGATCGTCACTATTTGCCCTTCTAGCTTGAGAAACCGCCAAGCTGTGCCGCTGGAAACGCTACCGTAGATGGCTGAGATCGATCGCCCTTTCGCTTCATTAAACCTCTGGGCCGCCACCATTTCCGCAATACACTGCCCCAAACCTACTTTCAAATCTCCTTTTTTAGCTTCTACCATCACAATGGCTGGGGCTTCAATGTCTAATTGTTCGGGGGAACGACTGATCAGAAAATCGCAGACTCCTGTAAGTCCAACAGCAGCATCGACATTGAATTCCTCACCCGAAAACACGCTGATTTGTTGGTTGAGAATCCTGCGAACTTCCAGCAAGACAGGGTTGATAATGGCTTCAGAACGGGCTTTTTCGGTGCTGGTGGCGATCGCCCAAGGCAAATTTGTCTCCAGCATGGTCTGCAAGGCTGTTGCAGGTGCGATCGGCTCAATTTCCGGCAAAAATCTGATTCCTTCCACTACTGTGAGATTGAAGGCTTCTTTAACTTTGCCGATCGTTGTAAATTGACTGTAAGACATAAGAGTTTATGTTTTGATTTCTGCTTTTTACTTAGAAAATCCGGCGGTTGAAACCGCGTCTACACAAACGATGTCCGCCTCCGCGGACTGAAGACAAAAACGTAATTTTTATCGCATTTTTACCGTCCATTCTTCAACCCGCGGAGGCGGGTTTTGCCTGTATAGACGCGGTTTCAACCGCCGGGTCTTCTTCAACCCGCCGACACGAATTTTCTATCACACTCGCTGCAACTTCGCCGTCCTCGGATCGATGATTTTCCGCCCCAAACCTGTAAACTTAATTGCCAGATTAGTTTTATCGCCCACTCCCAAAACGTGGGTAATTTCTCCGACTCCAAAAGCATGATGAAAAACTCGTTCCCCAGCTTTCCACTCTGATGGAGAACTCCCAGAATGGGCTGCTGAATTATTAGTTTTTCCCTGGGATCCAGCCGTTTTACCAGTCTTAGTTTTCTTCGTAGTTCCAGCCAACAAATGTGTTGGCAATTCTCCCAAAAATAGCGAAGGCGTGCAGTGTTCGCGGTATCCTCCCCAGAGGCGGCGTTCGCGAGTGTGAGTGAGAAATAGCAATTCCTGGGCGCGAGTGATGCCGACGTAGCACAAACGGCGTTCTTCTTCGATCGCCTTTGGGTCATCTAAACTGCGGAAATTGGGAAATAAACCCTGTTCCATTCCGACGAGAAAGACTACGGGAAATTCTAACCCTTTGGCTGAGTGCAGCGTCATCAGCGATACGCGGGAATCGTCTTCTTTCAAGTCATCTAAATCGGATGCTAAAGATGCTTTTGCTAAAAATGATGTGAGGGTCGGTTCTTCGTTTTGTTCTTCAAATTGGATCACCGCATTGTACAATTCTCGAACGTTTTCGATCCGATTTTCGGCTTCTTCGGTTCCTTGGTTTTTCAAATCGTCAATGTAACCGGAATCTTCGATAATTCCTTGGACAATTTGTGACGCGGACGTAGTTTCAAGTTTTTGTTGCCAATTACCGATCATTTGGGCAAACTTAACGATCGCTTTTGCCGATCGCCCTGCGAGAGTATTTACAGAAGACTCATCGCTGAGGATTTCCCACAACGGTATCCCCAACTGGGTTGCAGCCTCTTCGATTTTACCAAATGTGGTGTCGCCAATGCCGCGGCGGGGAGTGTTGATGATGCGTTTGAGGCTGACGCTATCGTCGGGATTGGCGATCGTTCGCAGGTATGCTAAGATATCTTTGATTTCTTTGCGATCGTAAAACTTCAGACCGCCGACAATATTGTAGGGAATATCTAAGTACATTAACGCTTCTTCAAAGGAGCGAGATTGAGCGTTTGTGCGGTAGAGAATTGCAAAGTTGCTACCGTGTTCGTATTCGGAGTTTTGGCGCTTCAGCGTTTGAATTTGACCAGCTACAAATTGCGCTTCATCTATTTCGTTGTCAGCGCGCCACACCACAACCGGAGCTCCGGGTTCGCGAGTCGGGCGCAGAACCTTATCAATGCGTTCGGTATTGTGTTCTATCAAGTGGTTGGCGAGTTCGAGGATGTTTTCGCGCGATCGATAATTCTCCTCTAATTTTACCATTGTCTGAGTCTTCTCGTCCGACAAACCATCGCCAAAATCTTCTTGAAATTCCAGCAAGATAGTATAATCTGCCATCCGAAAACTGTAAATTGATTGATCGACATCACCCACGACAAAGATTGAGCGATTTTGCCATTTATCAAACTGTTTCGGGTCAACGTTATTCGTGACTAACATCCGAATCAAATCGTATTGAGTGCGGTTAGTATCTTGGTATTCGTCTACTAAAATATGGCAAAACTTTCTATGCCAATAATTTAATACTTGCTCATTTTGGGATAATAGTTTAACTGGAACGAGAATTAAATCGTCAAAATCTAAGCCGTTGTTAGCTGCTAAAGCATCTTGGTAGCGACTGTAAACATCGGCAATTACGCGCCCTCTGTAATCCGGTTCGGCGGCGAGGAATTCTTGAGGTGACCAACCTTTATTTTTAGCATTGCTGATGACGTAGCGAACTTTGCGCGGGTCAAATTTCTTATCATCGAGGTTGAGGACTTTGGTAACGATTTGTTTGACGAGAGTTTGAGCATCTGACTCGTCAAAAATAGAAAAATTCTTCTTCCACTGGCGGCCTTTTTCATCTTGATATTTCTCAATGTCGTAGCGGAGAATTCGGCCGCACAGAGAGTGGAAAGTCCCCATCCAAATCTGTTTGGTAATTCTGTGGTAAATTTGCGATCGCAATTTCGTCTGTATTTCCGGCGCTAAATCTGCCAAAGGTTTGCCATATTCCGCTTCAGCTTGCTGAGTCGCCAGCAATTTCTCAATTCTTTCTTTCATCTCCCTAGCGGCTTTATTGGTAAATGTCACCGCTAGAATATTTTCAGGATCGACTCGGTTGGTGCGAACTAAGTTAGCTACGCGGTAAGTTAGAGCCCGGGTTTTCCCGGAACCGGCGCCTGCTACTACTAACAGCGGCCCGTTGTAATGGACGACTGCTTGGCGCTGGGATGGGTTGAGGTGGCTGAGGTGATCGGTAGTTTGAGTCATAGTTGGATAGTTAGTTCTGGGATTTTTTTAAGGGATAAATAATACTTAGTGTTTGATACGGGGAGTTTTTTTAAGGTCAGGCGCGATCGCCCTACAATATAATATCATGAATATCGGACGCACGGTTGAAACCGCGCCTACACAAACGATGTCCGCCATAAGACGGCGGTTGAAACCGCGTCTACACAAACCATGTCCGCCTTCGCGGACTGAATAAAATAAGATAATTTTCACTGCTTATTCTTCAACCCCTCTGAGCTCGGGTTTTGTCTGTATAGCCGCGGTTTCAACCGCCGGGTATTCTAACGTTTCAATATTTGTTTCAGCAAAATAGCAGCTAATATTCCCAAGCTAATCCAGATGGCAATAATTACAGCAGTGGCTGTCCTATTTATCGGTTTTCCTCGCTCTATTTCCGCGGCTGCTTTTTCCCGACACTCGGCTAAAACTTGTGGCGGAATCATCTTGATTACCAACCAAATTCCTAATGGTACAATTATTAAATCGTCCAAGTAGCCGAGAATTGGGATGAAGTCGGGAATTAAGTCGATCGGGCTAAAGGCATAGGCAACTGTAACACCTGCTAAAACTCTCGCGTACCAAGGTACTCTTTGGTCTGTACTGGCTAAATAAACAGCGTAAGTCTCTTTTTTGAGTTGGCGGGCAGCTTGTTTTAAGGATTGCATATAAAAAATAATGACTGATGACTAATAACCAATGATTAATGACTAATGACCAAGGGTGCATCTGGGTTTTGAAGAGGGCGAAGCATGACCGCATATAAGTTATTAGTTATAATTTCATATTCACTGCGGTCATGCTTCGCCCCTACAGATATATTTGCCAAACCCAGATGCACCAATGACTAATGACTAATGACTAATGACTAAAATTTTTAGTTGCTAAAAACGTAACAGGCTGAATCTTTAGCAATTCCAGTGCGAAGGTCAAGTATATCATCTGTTGTATGTGAGGAGCATCGAGTTTATGAATTCAAATTTGCAACGCAATACTAGAATCAATTTCCGCAGTCTGCTAACAGCGTTATGTTTAACCTTAACTCTCGTTAGTTTTGTGAGATTAGATCCGGTACAGGCTCAAGAACAGCGGATCAGAACGCTAACGGTTACTGGGCGAGGTGTGGAAGCGATTCCGACAACTCAAACTTTCGTGTATTTGGGGGTTGAGGTGCAGGGAAAAACGGCGGCCGAGGTGCAGCAGGAAGCGGCAAAGCGATCGTCCGCTGTGGTAGAGTTACTGCGATCGCGCCAAGTACAAAAACTCGAAACTACCGGCATCTCCCTCAACCCGAATTACAGCTACGAAAACAACCAACAGCGCTTATTAATAGGGTATACTGCTACAAATACCGTCAGTTTTCGTATCAATACTCAATCTGCTGGCACTTTGCTAGACGATGCAGTGAGCGCCGGAGCAACCCGAATTCAAGGTGTGAGCTTTGTAGCTACCGAAAGTGCGATCGCCCAAGCTCAAAAACAAGCACTCAAAAAAGCAACTCAAGACGCTCAATCGCAAGCAGATGCAGTCTTAAACGCGCTCAACTTCAAGCGGGGAGAAATTCTCAGCATTCAAGTCAACGGTGCTTCCGCACCGCCTCCTGTGTACCAGAATTTTGGTGGTGTTCGTGCTGCTGGTGATATTGCTCTTCCAACACCGGTGATAGGAGGGGAACAGCAGGTAAATGCTTCTGTGACTTTGCAAATTAGCTATTGATGTTGTGCAGTGCGAGCGTCCCCGCTCGCGTTCAGAATAACCCCCCGCTCGCGTTCAGAATAACCCCCCGCTCGCGTTCAGAATAATCCCTCGTAAGGGTTCAGAATAATTGCTCGCACTCTCGCGATCGATCGCGATTGGGAACGCTCGCACTCGGCTATAATTCCGATATCATCGGCTTTGATTTCAAGCCGACACAGTTAGGAAGTTATTAATAGCTGAAACCATTGCTTTCCTTCTTCCTTCTTCCTTCTTCCTTCTTCCTTCTTCCTTCTTCTATAAAATTAAATAGGAAGTTCGATCGCAAATTCAGTACCTTTCCCGGCGATAGACTTGCAGAACAATTGACCGCCGTGCTTATCACTCACAATCTGCTTAGCGATCGACAATCCCAGCCCCGTGCCCTTACCAACCGCTTTCGTGGTAAACAAAGGTTCAAACAAATGTTGTTGAATCTCCTCCGTCATTCCCAACCCGTTATCCGCAATTCGGACGATCGCACTTTCGCGCAAAACTTCCGTACTAATCGTAATATTCAGAGGACGCTGGTCTTTTTCCCAAGCCTCTTCCACAGCATCAATCGCATTTGCCAGCAAATTCATAAACACTTGGTTCATCGGGCCGGGATAGCATTTAATTAGGGGCAATTCACCGTAGTTTTGGATAACTTCAATGGCGGGGCGACATCCTTGATCCTTGAGTCGGTGTTTTAACAGCAACAGCGTACTATCTAGAGTTTGGTGCAGCTCAATCGCGCTCACAGTATCTCCATCCGAACGAGCAAAGTTTCGCAGCGACAGCGAAATATCTTTAATGCGCTCAGTGCCTACTTCCATGGAATCTAACAAGTGAGAAAAATCCTCGATCACAAACTCCAAATCTATGTCTTCAATCTTGCTAGCGATATCTGATGGAGGTTCAGGATAATATTTTTGATAAAGGCTAAGAAGTTCTGTAATCTCAGTAAGATATTCCTTTGCAGGCGCAATGTTGCTGACCATAAAACTCAGCGGGTTGTTAATTTCATGGGCGACTCCCGCCACGAGTTGTCCCAGGGCGGACAGTTTTTCTTGCTGCACTACCTTGACTTGGGCTTTTTGTAAAGCGCAAGTGCGTTCTGTAACTTGCTGTTCCAGATTGTCGGTCAACTCTTTGAGCCGCCAGTGAATGTTAACTCTCGCAATTACTTCGTCTTGTTCAAAAGGTTTTGTGATGTAATCCACCGCACCTAATGACAATCCTTTCATCTTACTTTCGGCATCTGCTAAAGCAGTCATAAAAATGACTGGAATTGCCTTTGTTAGCTGGTTCTCTTTAATTCGGCGACAGGTTTCAAAGCCGTCGATTCCCGGCATTTGCACATCTAGCAAAATTAGTTCTGGAAAAAAGTTTTTTGCCGGATTGACCGGACATTTTTCTAGCATAACGAGCGCCGATTCTCCGTCCACGGCTACCCGCACTTTGTAGCCTGCTGTTTTTAAGGCTTGCGACAGCACAGACAAATTGGTGGCACTGTCATCTACTATCAAAATAAATTTTTTATCAGACTCAAGCATGATTTTCCCCCTTAAACTTTTGATAAATGTTCTTGAATCAATGCCCGCAGCTCTTTGACTTGAAAACCTTCTGCCAAAACGAGTATTTTTTGGGCAAAAATCGCGTGTTCTGGATTCGCTGTTTGGATTTCCTCGGCAATCTCGATTACCGCATCTAAATCGCCAGATTGAGCTTGTTCATCTAATAACTGTAAAATCTCGATCGCCGGAATCTGCATTTCATTTGGCATCGCATTTTGCGCTTTTTTACGCGCAGTTACTGTGTCGTCATATACCCAGTCCAATTGCAAATATTTTTGAAGTAAGCCTAGCAATACATCTGCTTGTACTGGTTTTGGCAAAAAATCATTTCCGCCTGCATCCAGGCTCTTTTGGCGATCGATCTCAAACACGCTTGCAGACGACACTAGCACGATCGCATCTCGCAGTTGAGGATGAGTGCGGATTTGGTGCAAAAACTCGAATCCGTCCATCACCGGCATCGCTAAATCGGTGAGGATTAAATCGGGTTTGGTGGCTAAAGCGATATCGAGTCCTTCCTTACCATCAGCCGCTTCAATCATCTTAAAGCCGATCGGTTCTAGCAAGTTCACCAGCACAGCCCGATTTTCCCACCTGTCATCCACCACCAGAATTTTGCGTTTTTCACCCAAGTAACCCAAAACAGCGCCCTGTTCGACGATTCTCGAACTATCAGCCCAATTTTGCGCCTCCGGGAGTGACACTTCAAAGGAAAAAATACTGCCAACTCCTGCACGACTGTCGATCGCAATTTCACTCTGCATCAAACCCACAATCTTTTGACTGATCGCGAGTCCCAATCCAGTACCTTCCGATTGTTTTTTCACATCACCTACTTGCTCAAAAGGTAAAAATATTTTCTTAACTTGTACTGCGGTCATTCCCGGGCCTGTATCTTCAACTGTAAAGCGAATTTTATATATTTTTTGATTTAAATTTAACTGAGAACTTGAATCGGAAAACTCAGCATCTTTAATCACATCAACCTGAAAAACCACTCCGCCTTTTTCCGTAAACTTAGTTGCATTTCCCAGCAAATTTAGCAGCACTTGGCGCAAACGTTTTTCATCACCGCAAACCCCTGTCGGGAGTTGCGAATCAATCTGCAAATCAAAGGTAATTGCCTTTTCCTGGGCGCGAATCATGCAGATTTCCGCAACACCTTGGATGAATGAAGGTAGGTGAAAAGCTGTGGGATGCAATTCGAGTTTCCGGGCTTCAATTTTCGACAAATCCAAGACATCATTAATCAGCGTTAGCAGGTGCGAACCGCACTGATAAATGATATCAACACCGCTGCGTCCTTTTTGCGTCATCGGTTCGCTGCGCTGGAGAATTTGTGCGTAGCCTAAAATGCCGTTGAGGGGAGTTCGCAATTCGTGGCTCATGTTAGCCAAAAATTCGCTTTTGGCGCGGTTGGCGCCGTCTGCCATTTCTTTGGCAATTTTGAGTTCTACGGTGCGTTCTTCGACGCGCTGTTCGAGTTCGAGGTTGGTGTTTTCGAGGGCTGTAAAAGAGTCGCGCAGTTGCTGCGCCATGTCGTTGAAGGATTCCGAAAGCACGCCCAGTTCATTCTTACCGGAGACTTCCACAGTGCGATCGAACTTCCCAGAGGCGAAATCCTGTGATGCTTGGCTCAATAGTGCGATCGGCCCAGCAATCAGGCGGGAAGTGTAAAAACCCACAACCGTAGCCACAATTAAGGCGCCGATACAAAATAGAATCGTAGTGCGAGTATTAGCATTAATTTGCCCCATGAAATCCGATTCAGGAACCGCCACAACTACCAACCAATCCAATCCCCACTCATCTTTCCAGGGTAAAATTTGGACAAACTGGTGTTCTTTATTCAGCAAGAAATCAAGCTGTTGATTATCTTTAATCTTGTTGAGATCGCCAAAATGCTTAACTAAATATTGAGATGTCGATCGGATCAGCACATCGCTACTTTCTGATGCGTTTAACCGTTTAGGCTTGCCATCAATCAATTTAAAAGGTTGCTCGGTGCTGGAACTCGCAACAATTAGCCCGCTGCGTTCCAAAATAAACGTTTTGCCCGATTTACTGACTTTCAATTTACGCAAAAAATCGCTAATTTCCGAAAGACGCTGGTCGATGACTATGACACCAATTAGTTGATTGTTCTTGTCATAAATCGGTCTGTTTGCAGAAACAGACAGAGGATAAGGCGTGGTTGTCCACTGATATAAAACCCATGTCTGTTTTCCAGCTTTAACCGTGTTTGAGTACCACGGTTCTTTCTCGAACTCAAAATTTTTAAATATCTCAGCAAGCTTAGTGGGATTGCCCTGACTATCTGTATTGTAAAAGTAATGATCTCGATTGCCACGTTGCTTTGGATTGCTGATGCCAGAAATAATATTTTGATCTGTTTGATATCCAGCACCCGCATACTCGCCTCCTGGAGCGCCAAAGCTGATGTAGCCGACATTAAACAATTGCATCTGTTTCCAGAAAAAACGAGCCATATTATCTAAATCTTTGGGATCGAGCAATCCCACATCGAAGGCATCACCATTAACTTGAGCAAGGTGGCGTGCTGTGTCGAGTTGGCTGTCCAGATGCTGGTCAATGCGGCTGCTGACTTCAGTCCGCAGTTGAGATGCCAAATCGTTGACTGCTTTCTGTCCGTTGCGAAAAGATAAGTAGCCAACAATGCCGACCGCCCCCATGATTTGTAACACGAAGGGGACAATCAAAACAGCTCGCAGCGGGGCGCTACCTATGAGTTTGTTAAAGATTGAAGCCTGGGATGATGGCATATGACAATTCGCTATTGCAGCGATGCGGATATTCTTTTTGCTCGACTACACTTAGGCAAGCTGTTTTTTTATAGACATCGATCGGGCGATCGCCTTTATTTGAGTATCACCTAATTTGTGGTTATGTATCGATATTAACCCAAAAATGGTTTAAGCTAATATTTTTCACAATGAATTTAATACCTCGCCCGCACAGCAGCACTTCTAGAAGTTTCTCTAAGTTCCTCGGAGAAACGAGGTTAATGAGGTAAGGGCGTTGTTGAGGTGTTGTTCGCACTGTCCTGGTAAATAAATATCAGGGGATTCTCGTAGGAGTTGTGCCTAATTTATACTTGAAGTTTGGTGGCAAATACTTAAGTACATAGAATCGGATAAGTGCGATCGAGAGTTGTTTGGGCGATCGCATATTTAAAGTAAAATAAAAGAGAAAGTCCGTGCAGAGTGCCTCCTCTTTTTGAGCGCCACACCTAGGGATTAGGACATCTGAGTTTCAAAAAGTCTGCTTTGATCCAACCTTTGTACTCACTTGCTCTCAATCTTGTCGTCAAATACCAGACATTTCCTTCACTATCTTTGCGACTGAGTGGAGATACGACAGCACTTTTATTTTGGTCATCATTAGCGACAATGACTAGATTTCCTACCGATACAGTGCCTACAACGCTAAAAATGCTTCCCGCACCCGATCTGATATTAACTTGTGAGCCAATATCTTCACCTACAATATCGGCAACGCAGCTTTTGTCTGTGATAGATTGAGCGCTGACGCTTTTAGTGATTTGTGGAGCGAAGATAGTGAGAGTGGCGATTTCTACAAATACGAAAACGCAAATTTTTACAGGTTTCATGAGTTGAAGATGAGCGACAATCAGAGCTTGCTTGAGTGCATCGTGGTAGATATCTTGAACTGGCATCGCGAGGCGAGGTAATTTGATATTCTACATTTTAGCTCAAGTGCGATCGCCCGGGAGCTGCATCCCAAGCGCGATCGCACGCATATCCAATCCGGTACCTCACTGCCACAAACGAGCGTTCCTCATAATGGAATAGACATTATCTGATTGACCCACTCCTCGGCGTTAGAAGCTTCCCAGACTAAGATGAGTGCATCAATAGCCTCGCTAATTGGGAGATTTTGAGAAATAATCAGAACTCCTGAACTGTTTTGCGACAGTATGAACTCACCAAACTCGATCGGCATAGTCTTGCGATCGTGCGTTACAAGAACTCTGCCATCTCGCGCTGTAATTGCCAAAACTTCCTCGTCTTTCTTGCCTTCAAATCCTGCTGCGTTGGCTGACTTAAAATCTATATCTGCTTCTCTGCGGATGGTGCCAGCTACAATTGCTTGCTTTAGATCGGCATCTGCCTGAAATCGAACTTTCATCATAATGCGCCTTTTTTCCGATTTTGAGCAGTTATCAATTGTTGGTACAGAAGTGGACTTTTTTGTCTCAAAGACTGTTGCAATTCCTTAAATTCTGCTTCACCTTCTTCTAAGTACGCATCAACGATTTCTCGGTTGGCAAGATAAAAGGCGATCGCACCATAAACCTGTTCTAGCGAAAGAAGTGGAAAATTTTGGGCAATGCTTTCGGGTGCTTCTCCATTCAAGAAGGAATAAACGACTGAATCGAAGGAAATGCGAGTTCCTTGAATCCAATACCCTCCGTTGCGTTGTTCGATATACTGCTTTGTTGGACTGATGGCTAGTGTCATAGGGATCATCGCTGCTTTTTATCTAGATTTTAAACGAATTAGATGAGATAGTTAGATTGGCGATCGCCTTTCTTAAGCGATCGCAAACTCTGTATATTGCCGTAAATGCGGTGGATGAAACGCCAAAACAATCTCTTCCCGCGAAACCCCAGCCTGCAAAAAATCTGTCACCACCCCATCTTCTGTCCAATCCTCCTCAATCCAAATTTTGCCATCCCGCAATCGCACGTGAATAGTATTGACCTTAATCCGTTCTTCCCCCTGCCAACCCATTACCATCAATAAATAATTGTCGTGTTCCTCGTCAAAAACCAGCACATTTTCTAGCTTTGAATTGGTCGATTTTGACCCCAATTCGTAATATTCAGTTAAAATTTTCCGAATCAAATGACGATAATACTCTAATTTATCCATCGCTCAATTACCTCCTCTTCAGTGTCAAAAGTTAGCAATTTCACCCGATTAGTTTCAACAATTAATTGGGCGAGTTTCTTTTGAAAACCATCCTTATAAACCCTAGTTGCGACCGCTAAATACAATTCGTACTCAGATTTTTGGGCTTGTAAAACATTACGATAAATGATATATTGACCAACTGCATTTTCTAGATCGTTGATGAAAGAGCGGCCTAAAAAACTCTTCACCTCAACAATAATTTTTCGTCCTTGCTGTTCTGCTGCTATCGACTTTTCGGCGGCAATATCAGGATAAAGTTTATCACCACCATATTCCAGCATATAGTTTTCGGCTACAATCAACCAGCCATCTTTAATCAGCGCTTGCTTGACGGCATCATGGTAGATATCTTTAGCTGGCATCGCGAATTCAGTAATTTGATATTTCAAATCTTAACTCAACCGATCGCACATCCCATCCCCACAGCCCGCCAACATCCAAACCGCTGACAGCAAAATTTACTAACTGGCATCCCCCCAGCAAACCCAGCAAATGCAATTACTGCCGGATCGGATCTCGAAGTACCCGAGATCGACTACAGTAAACACAAAATATTATTGGCGGTGATTTGAGTGATTGAGACTTTAGCAACAGGAATCGCAGCAGCCGGTTCGCTGCTGGCATTGGGCGGATTGGGCCTAGAGTTGAACTATCGCCGGACTGGGAGTGCAAATAAACTAGAACTTACAGCCGGAGAATGGCACTTAGCCATAAACGAACCCAACCGCTATCTTTTGGTTGGCGAAATGGAATTCCGCAATCTGACACAGCGGTTCGAGATTATGTTGCCAGATGTGCGGGCACAGGTGAAACTGCTGTCAGACGGAAGTTTAGACGGCGTGACTTCCCAGACAAAAGTCATTCCTGGTCACGAAGACGCAGAAGCAAGAGCAGACGATTACTGGTTCGGCTATATTGTTAAAGCCCAAAAAAACACGAAAATTAAAGTTTCCGTAGACATTCAAGGGCAAGATTTAAACAAATTGCAGTCAGCTTGGGTGCAAATACATTTCATCACCTACGGCCCAAGCGGGCGCATCCCCAGAGTCCGCAACGTAGTAGTCCCGCTGCAATTTCCCAACTCGGACACCGTACCCACAGCCCGCAATGTCGGCGTTGCAGAAGTCTTCCCAATTCGCACCCACATCCTCGCCGAACTCGACAATCCCGTGGAAATTGTCAAGCGTTACGTGTTACCGCGCGCCAAAGGCGGCGATATTGTCGCCCTCGCAGAAACTCCCCTAGCCTTGATGCAGGGACGCTACCGCCATCCCAGTGAAGTCAAACCCGGATGGGTAGCTAAGCGAGTCTGCTTGTTTTTCTTGCCGATGTCGAGTTTGGCCACGGCTTGCGGAATGCAGACATTGGTCGATGTAGTTGGGCCTTGGCGTGTAGTGGCCGCATTTGCGATCGGCTCTATAGCTAAAATATTCGGTAAACCGGGAGTCTTTTACCAACTTGCAGGGGAACAAGCCAGGCTAATCGACGATGTTACGGGAACTTTGCCTCCCTTCGACCAATTTATCGTGCTTGGCCCGGACAATCCCCAGCAAGTTGTAGAGGAAATTCAACGAGAAACTGGACTTGCGGCGGCGATCGTAGACGCTAATGACTTAAAAGCAGTTAAGATATTAGCAGCGACCTCCGATTTATCGGTAACATTTTTAGAGCAAGCGTTACGCAGCAACCCCGCCGGGAATGCTGACGAGCGAACACCAGTCGTTTTAATTCGACCTCTGCCGAGCAAAATCTTGAGTTGAAGACTGAAAATTAAAAAGTCAAACAAATGATTTGAAATTTTTAATTTTAGATCGACCAAGAAAGGGTGAAGAATTAAAAAATCTAAGTTAAGAACTCAAAACTTCCCTAACTCTTCCCCTTTCTTAAAGATATTTGATTTTTTAATTTTCTTGTCCAGTTTCGTGCTATTAGGGTTCTCAACTTTCGTGAGTGACTCGCCAACCAAAGCCTGTCAAGTTAAAGCTAAAAGCCTTTGTATATGTTGTTTACCGCTGAGGCCAGATCCCCCTAAATCCCCCTTAAGAAGGGGGACTTTGAGAATGCTCCTGTCCCCCCCTTCTTAAGGGGGGCTAGGGGGGATCTGGCCTCAGCGGTAAACAGAAGACCAGCAGTACGTTTGACATTAAGTTGACATCAATAACCAATAACCAATAACCAATAACCAATAACCAATAACAAATAACAAATAACAAATAACAAATAACCACTAACCACTTGAGAATTTCTATATGACTTCATTTCCCTCCCAAAACCAAAACCAGGTTGTGATTCGCCCGTTTCAGTACCGCGACATCGAGGCGATGGAACAATTGTGCGTGGAAACAGCCGAACAACCAGAAAAACGCAAGGGCGCAAGCTGCGACTTGGTACTAGGTAAAAAGTTTCAGCAGATTCGTCGCTGGTACGGGCTGCTAAAGCTGTTTAGCTTGTTTCCCAACCCTGGTCAGTCGCTGTTTCGAGCCCATGTTGCCGAAGAAGAGGGGACAGTTAAGGGCATAATTCAGATTTCTCCTTTCAACCGCACCCGCAGCACTTGGCGGATCGATCGCGTCGGGGTAGACCCAGAAGCCCGCAGCAAAGGCATTGGTTCTATGCTGATGCGGTACTGCTTCGAGGCAGTCTGGGAGGCGCGGACGTGGCTGCTGGAGGTGAATGTTGGCGATAAAAGTTCCCTGGCTTTGTACCGCCAGAACGGATTTCAGCCGTTGGCCCAGATGACTTATTGGTCGATCGCCCCGGAACGCCTCCAAGAAATGGCCTCCGCGACGCCAGATTTGCCCAACCTGCTGCCCGTAAGCAACGCCGACGCTCAATTCCTATATCAACTTGATACCGCGTCTATGCCGCCGTTAGTACGTCAAGTATTCGATCGGCACATTCAAGACTTCAAAACCAGTTTCTTCGGCGCCTTATTTGAAGGTGTCAAACAGTGGCTGAGCAAAACAGAGGTAGTCAGCGCCTACGTATTTGAACCGCAGCGCAAAGCTGCGATCGGCTATTTTCAGATACAGCTATCCCGCAACGGCCAACAGCCGCACGTCGCCCAACTGACAGTGCACCCGGCCTACACTTGGTTGTACCCCGAACTGCTATCCCAAATGGCGCGCCTCGTTCAAGATTTCCCAGTCCAAAGCCTGCAACTGGCTTCCGCCGACTATCAGCCGGAACGGGAAGCTTATTTAGAGCAATTTGGAGCCGTGCGTTTGGAACACAGCTTGCTGATGTCGCGATCGGTGTGGCACAAATTGCGCGAGTCCAAGTTAGTCTCCCTCGAAGGACTCCAGCTATCAGAAATGCTGCAAAGCTTCCAGCCAACTCGCAAACCCGTACCGGGTAGGATGTCCTGGCTCGGCCCGATGGCTGGAGAAGCCACAACAGGGCCCGCGTCGTCTGAGATTAAGCCCTTTTTGTTGGACTCCGGAAAAAATCAAGCTAATCAAGTTAACCCTTTGAACAGCCAAAATCCTGAATCTGGAGCAACAGATGCTAGCAGCATTTTGCCTCTGAATTTGCCGGAATTGCCGATCGACGGCGACGCCCCAGAGTAGAACTTAATTTCTGATATAATGTCGGCTAAATTAAGGGTTTGTAGTGAGGACTTTAGTCCTCTTATTTATGCGGACTAAAGTCCTCACTACAAACCGAAAAAACCCAACTTCTTCCCTTCTTCCTTCGCGTTATTCGCGTCTTCGCGGTTCGTAAAAAAATATCCGGCTCAGAAACAAATAAATCTAAAATCTAAAATCTAAAATCTAAAATTGATTGATGTTCAACGAAAAATTATGGATTTCAGCCCTCGGATTAGATATCGGCAGCAAACGAGTCGGCATCGCCGGATGTGACGGCACTGGTTTAATCGCTACGGGGATTACTACTCTGGTACGATCGTCCTTCGATCGAGATGTAGCTTGTCTCAGAGAACTCGTGGAAGAGCGAAGAGTGCAAATTTTGGTGGCTGGCCTGCCCTACTCCCTCAACGGAGAAGTGGGCACTCAAGCCCGAAAAGTCCAGAAATACGCCACTCGCATCGCCACCGCCTTAGAACTCCCCCTAGAATACGCCGACGAGCGCCTGACTTCTGTGGGCGCCGAGGAACTGATCCAAGCCCAAGGGATGTCCCCGTCGCGCCATAAGGGTTTGATCGATCGCAAAGCAGCGGCCTTGATTTTGCAGCAGTGGCTAGACGAGCGCAGACAAAAGCAAGAGCGCCATTCCCAATCCTCATAGGTAGTAACAGAGGCGTGATATCCTAGTTGTGCAAGTTTGCTACGCACACCTGTAAGCGTTGACACATGGGAGAAAAATCCCCAGAACCTCGGTACTGAAGCAGCACATAACTGTGATTTGTCCTCAGTGTCGCTCTGGACTCGGCTGAGATTTAAACGCTGCACTCCTCGCCTGTGGAAAATGCCGCGAGTCTCGCGGTTTAAGTTTGTGGACTGGCGATCGCCCGAAGAGGCCCAATATCGCCACGAAAATCCCCAATTGTCAAGCAAAGATTACTGAATTATTGACGGAAAATTAAGATACACGCGATGTCCTCATCCCCATACCGCAAAGAGAATGGTAATTCCCACGAAACGTCCGTCACCCTGACGGATGAATTTGGGCGATCGCTAACTTGCAACATAGAATATTCGATGAACCTAGAAGGTCAAGAATACGCCTTGCTGTTGCCGATCGACTCTCCTGTAGAAATTTTTACTTGGCACGGAGACGATACCGACGAAGCAGCAATTCCTGTAGAAGACGAGACCGAAATAGACACAATTTTTGATACTGCTAAAGTTGTCCTGCAAGAGCAGAACTTGACACTCCGGCGCACGGCGGTGACACTGACTGTAGTTGGTGAATTGCCGGAATTTCCTGACGAGGATTTGGAGCCTAATGCCGATCCCGATGAGGAGTCAGAGTTCGAGGAACTAATGTGGTTGACCAGCTTCTATCACGAAGAGCAGGAATATGCCATTTATACACCTCTCGACCCGTTTTTTATCTTGGCTCGAATGAATGATGACGGCAAGCCTGAATTGCTCTCGGAAGAAGAGTTCCAAAGGCTGGAACCGATGTTGCCGATGCTAGAAGATCAGTTCTTTGATGAGCTTGATTAGATATTGAGTTCAGTTTTGCTGGGCTTGTGAAGTGCAAAGAAACTGGTTTAGAGTAGGGGCGGTGTCAAGAGTGGCCGCCCGCTTCGGGTTGATGATGTATACTCGATCGACCTGCAATCTCTAATTGCAGAAGGCATGAGGGCAAAAAGCAGAATATTTGACTATTTTAGACAAAAGTCAACTGCTAGGTCGATCGAAC
Organism: Oscillatoriales cyanobacterium; assembly: GCA_004292955.1. Classification (GTDB taxonomy): domain Bacteria; phylum Cyanobacteriota; class Cyanobacteriia; order Cyanobacteriales; family Microcoleaceae; genus Microcoleus. The sequence goes on from RDXX01000076.1 coordinate 23,544, forward strand.
TTTTTCCCTGATTCCGCCTTCCTGTCAGCTCGGGCTATAGAATTGGGCAGCGTGAAGGGCATATTTTCAAGGGCTGGTATCCGTAACTTTTCGGTCATCAATCGCAGGTCATCACTCATTAGTCGCTACTTAATCGCCGCTTATCGAGGACAACGGATTATGAGTAAAGAACAACTGACCAAAGGCAGCGCGCGCGAGGGCCAAAAAAAATCCCCGAAAGTCTCTAAATGGTTGTTTTATCTGGCGTTGCTGCCTGCAATTTGGGGAGTTGGCGCTTGGCAGGGCTGGGCTTGGTGGAGCTGGGCTTCTGCCCCTCCTAAAACAGCCGCCGAGTCAACTCCCCCGTCCAAGGATGCTGCTGTTTCGATTCAAATCCCCCCCGGTACTTCCAGTCAAAAAATCGGGCAGGATTTGGAAGCGGCGGGCTTAATTCGATCGGCAGGAGCATGGAATATGTGGGCCCGCTGGCTGACTATGCAAAACCGCGACGGAGGTTTTAAAGCCGGAACTTACCAACTCTCACCGACTCAGCCTCTGAGTGCGGTTGCTGAAAAAATTTGGAAAGGTGAAGTCGTACAGCAGAGTTTCACGATTCCCGAAGGGTGGTCATTGCAACAAATGAGCACTTATTTTGAAGCCCAAGGTTTTTTTCCGGCTAAGGATTTTATGGCGGCGGCGAGTCAAGTTCCCTACGCTGATTACCCTTGGCTACCCAGTGGCTTGCCTCATTTGGAAGGGTTTTTGTACCCGGATACCTATCAGTTAGACGGCGATGCAGTCAGCCCGGAAGCTGTGATCAAACAAATGCTCGGCCGTTTCGAGCGGATAGCTTTACCGGTCTTTCAAAAAAATCAGAACAATACTAAGCTTTCTTTGAAAGAATGGGTGACGCTGGCGAGTATTGTAGAAAAAGAAGCTGTGGTTGCTTCCGAACGCCATCGCATTTCTGGGGTATTTACCAGTCGCTTGAATAAGGGCATGAAATTGGGTTCCGATCCGACGGTGGAATACGCCCTCGGCATCAGACAAACCAAGGAGAAACCTCTGACTTTTAAGCAGGTGGAAACGCCTTCTCCCTACAATACCTATATGAATGTAGGGCTGCCGCCAACTCCTATCGCAGCTCCGGGAATCGCAAGTCTGGAAGCGACTCTGGCTCCTGAAAATACAGAATACCTGTATTTTATGGCTCGATACGACGGCACTCACATTTTCAGCCGCACTCAGGCGGAACACGATGCTGCTGTGGCTCAAGTTGACCAGAAAGTGCGATCGGGTCAATAGATGGCCAAGGACTAATACATATAGCCTTTCGAGCTTTCATATGAGGTACTCATGGGCATAGGGCATAGGGCATAGGGCATAGGGCATAGGGCAGCCTCCGTGGGCATACCTCACCACGCTTGAGAACCGCTAAAAGTAAAAAGTCAAAAGTTATATTGGATTCGGCTACATCGGAATTATACCGAGCGTTTGAGGCTTCTCATGAGCAAGCGGGACAGCACTACACTCCGAAAATGCTGATTCGGATGCAAACGAAAACGATATTACAAAGCAAAAGCCATAATTATTGACTTTTTACTTTTGACTTTTTGAATGTTTAACTTCCCGCTTCTTATTTCTCAATCTAAAATCTAAAATCTAAAATCTAAAATCATTATGACTTGGGGAAAACTACTACAGCCAGACTTAGTTCTAGGCAATTCGGTCGTAAATTTAACGGCTGATATTCTTGAGAAATATCATATTAAAGGATTAGTGTTGGATGTGGATGAAACTCTCGTTCCCATTACAGCAATGAATGCTTCTGAGGAACTCAGCCTGTGGGTGGCAGAAATTAAACCTATAGTATCGCTGTGGTTGGCGAGCAATAATTTAAGTCAGACTCGGATCGGTCGAATTGCTGAGTCTTTGAATCTACCTTACATCACTGGTGCGGCTAAGCCGTCGCGGCGCAAGTTGCGAAAAGCGGTGACGGCGATGAATTTGCCGGTGGAACAGGTGGCGATGGTGGGCGATCGACTTTTTACTGATGTTTTGGCCGGCAATCGTTTGGGTATGTTTACTATTTTAGTTGAGCCAATGGTTGATGCTGGGTATGCGCTTCGCAAGTATCCGGTGCGTTCTTTTGAAGTTTGGGTGTCTCAAGCTTTGGGTGCTTCTCTTGATAGCAGAAAGTAGTCAGTTGACAGTTGACAGTTGACAGTTGACAGTTGACAGTTGACAGTTGGCAGTTGGCAATTGGCAGTTGGCAGTTGGCAGTTGACAGTTGGTGCATCTCAGTTTTGCATTTGTAGTAGTGCTGTCCCGCTCGCGTGCTTTACAAAGCACGCGAGCGGGGACGCTCGCACTGTAAAAAAAAATATTTTTGCGAAAATGAGATGCTCCCGTTGACAGTTGGCAGTTGACAGTTGTCAGTTGATATTAGTGCTGTCCCCGATCGCCAATTATACAACGATCGCGATCGCAAACAGCACTACAAATGCAAAACTGAGATGCTTCCTATGAAGACTTGCATTTTTCACTACAAATCAATTTGATTGCGGGCGTGCGATCGCAGATAATATAACTAATAACTAATAACTAATAACTAATAACTAATAACCGATGACTCAAACTATTGTTGTTAAAATAGGAACTTCGACACTTACTCGATCGACTACCGGGAACTTAGCTCTCTCAACTATTGCTACATTAGTCGAGATTTTGGCCGGTTTGCAGCAACAAGGCCATCGAGTAGTGTTGGTTTCTTCCGGTGCGGTGGGAGTGGGCTGCGCGCGCTTGGGCTTGACGGAACGCCCACGAAATATCGCTCTGAAGCAGGCTGTGGCCGCCGTCGGACAAGGGCGGCTGATGCGCGTTTACGATGACTTGTTCACTACTCTACAACAGCCGATCGCCCAAGTATTGCTCACCAGGGGCGATTTAGTACAGCGCAACGGGTATGTTAACGCCTACAATACGTTTCAGCAACTGCTCCGGTTGGGCGTAATTCCGATCGTCAATGAGAACGATACTGTAGCGGTAGACGAGCTCAAATTTGGCGATAACGACACGCTTTCGGCGCTAGTAGCGAGTTTGGTAGAAGCAGATTGGTTGTTTGTGCTCACCGATGTCGATCGGCTGTATTCAGCAGATCCGCGCAGCAATCCCGACGCACAGCCGATCGCCCTAGTAGAAAGTATGGCACAACTCACAGCATTGGACGTACAAACAGGAGATTCGCGCAGCGGTTGGGGAACCGGCGGAATGGTGACAAAAATTGAAGCCGCCAGAATCGCCACAGCATCAGGAGTACGCACAGTCATCACCAACGGCTGCTTTCCTGGTAATATTGAGAAAATATTGAACGGCGAGGCGATCGGCACTCAATTCGAGCCGCAACCGCGCCCAGTAAACGCTAGAAAACACTGGATAGCCAACGTCTTAATTCCAGCCGGAAAACTCTATTTAGATCCGGGTGCTGTCAAGGCAATTTCCCACGGCGGAAAATCGCTGTTAGCTGCGGGAATTGCTCAAGTAGAAGGAGAATTTCAAGCTGATGATTCCGTGCAGTTGTGCGACGGAGAAGGCAAACAAATTGCGAGGGGACTTGTCAATTATAGCAGCTTAGAGTTGAGACAAATCAAAGGGTGCAAATCAGATAAAATTGCTGAGATTTTAGGTTATGCAGGCGTAGAAACCGCAGTACACCGAGATAACTTAGTGATTGTTTAATTATTAAAATAAGACGTACGAATGGAATTCGCATCTACACAAACGATGTCCGCCTCCGCGGACTGAAGAAGGTAACATAATTTTAACTGCCGGCTCTTCAACCCGCGGAGGCGGGTTTTCTTTGTGTAGGCGCGAATTCCATTCGCCCAGGCGCGAATTCCATTCGCGAGCGTCTTCTCTCGTGGGGTGAGTGCTTGTATAGACGCGGTTTCAACGGTCTTCTTAACAAACGTCTAAACAGTCAAGAGTGCGATCGAACGCAGAAATAGAGGATACTTGCAGCACAGTTTTGCAAGAATTTGTTGTACTGTGTCCAAATAGCTCGTGCATCGCTTCTGTAAATAGTTCAAATACATTTTGTGCTAATTCTAAAGCTGCTTGGCGTTCCGCATCAGAAAGTTCTATCTCTGCTAAAACTTGCAACATCTCCGGTGTATTTAAAATTTGATGATTTTCCAAACCAACATAACTTCCTCCCAAATAAATATATTCTTTTTTATTGATTTTCTCTAATTCCACGATCACTGCTAGCGCCGCCTCACAAAAAACTGTGGCGGTTCCTTCCAAGGCTTCGGCTAACACCAGTTTCTGAATGGGAGAGGCTTTCCAAGCGTAGCGTTCCAGCACCGAACAGAGCGATCGAGTTTTTTTAGTTTCTTCACCCCAAAGCAGCCTGAAGTCCCCGTAACTCATTAATTTGTTGAAACCCAATGTCTCTAGATGTTGCAGATACCCGTACCAGTAGTAGTTTTCTTTGTAAGTATATTTGTTAATCAGTTCCTGAACCTTGTTATTGCTGGAAGAGTCTCGGAGGACGTACTTGTTTAAATCACTCAAGCCCATAGCCAAAGGATCGAGTACAGGTGCAAAAATTAGTCGTTGATTCGGGTGAATGTGTTTATTAGCTAGAAATTCAAATAACGGCAATTTTGCAAACTCATCTTTTTTTTGTGCAATGAATGCCATAATCTCTTTCATAGCTTTTTCCTCGGAGTGGCTGTTCTCAAGATAATCTCGATCCCTGCATTAATTATCTATGTTTGTGAGTCTAAGTAATTGTGTTTCTTGTCATACATATGTGTATTTTAGATCGTATACTTAGCGTGTTTGCCGTCACAAAATAATGTGATTTGCATCATATTATGGAAAATTACCAGAAAGAATTAGTTGAAAGCCTCTCCCTGCTCGGGAGAAATTAAAATCAGACTATTCATTACTCCAATCCTCGGACTTCTAGGTAGAGGTGGCTCTCAAACTGTCAACTGTCAACTGTCAACTGTCAACTGTTGAAAAGATGTCATTGTGAACGTAAGGCATTGAAGTGAAGCAATCGCAGGGGTCTGAGACTATTTTTCTCTGCTATTGCAACCGTAGCGCAGATAAGTATTTAGACTGACACGATCTAAGTCAGGACTTAAGCAGAACCGATGAAAAATAGATCCTGCAATTAAACACACAGATTTTGCGATCGCAAGGGGTAGCTGGCCATGACAGAAATACCTAATTAATGCGTGAGTCCTGTAAGTCTACAAATAACAATTTGCTCTTCCCAGAATTGCCTTTAGGTGCATTGTGAGCTACTCTGTCTTTTGGATCGGTTAAGAAAACAATAGGAGTTAATCTTGGAACGGACTTTTTTAGCGATTAAGCCCGACGGCGTACAGCGCGGACTCGTCGGCGAAATTATCGGTCGTTTTGAAGCCAAAGGCTTTACGCTAGTTGGGATGAAGCTAATCACGGCGAGTCGCGAACTAGCCGAACAGCATTACGCCGTACACAAAGAAAGACCGTTTTTTGCGGGACTGGTAGACTTCATCACTTCCGGGCCGATGGTGGCGATGGTGTGGGAAGGGGGCGGCGTTGTGGCGTCGGCGAGAAAAATGATTGGCGCGACAAATCCTCTGAATTCTGAACCGGGAACAATTCGCGGCGATTTGGCTGTGAATGTTGGCCGCAATATTATTCACGGTTCTGATGCTGTCGAGACTGCAAATCAGGAAATTAGTCTCTGGTTTAAACCTGAAGAATTAAGTGCTTGGACTCCTTGTTTGAGTCCTTGGACTGTGGAGTAGTTTTGATGTTCTCCCGATTGTTAATCGGGAGATATTCTTATTTTTCATAATAATCAAGTCGCATTTATATATTTTTTTTGACCACCCAAATCCCAGAAACCGGGTTGATTCCCTTATCTCTCGTAATCCACCGAAAATTGTCGGAGAAACCCGGTTTCTCGCCACGCAGCGAGAGAATTAAGGAGAAACCCGGTTTCTCGCCACGCAGCGAGAGAATTAAACGCACCCAATCTCAGAAAACTGTGTAAAAATGGTAGAAAAGGGTGCGTGAAAATTCATAGTCCCTGGTATGTATCAGGATTTTTCGCGGTCACACACACTACAACTATAACTCTTTAAAAAATTGAGGACTAAAGTTTTTACTACAAACCTCAAGACAATTCATCAAACAAAAAACCGGGTTTTTTACCAAAACCCGGCTACCATGAACACCAGCAATTTTAACACTGCTCAAACCTCAATTCTTTAATAACTTCATGCCCATTTTCACCTTGTCCAAAATCGTCTTTTGCGACACACAAGTAATCAGACACAACTTGCCACAATTCAAGGTATCACGGCGGACTTCCTGAGCTTTTTCGCCGTACCAAATCTCGCGGGCACTGGTCTCTTTCACATTGCCAATCACCGGATATTCATCGCACAATTTTACATCGCCGCGCGTATCAATCCAGTAATTGCGGAGTCCAACACGACAAGGCCGAGTCGAATCAGGAGCTTTTTGTTCCTGGAAGTGAGGAACCATCAAACGCAATACTTCATCGCTGTTCATAATTGGTGCGCCGTTTTTCTTCATATCTATTAAGCGCTCAATTACCTGTGAAAATTCTTCCCTGTCTTCTTCTTCTACCCACAATTCCGAATAGGTTTCTGGTGTCCAGCGGTTGACTGGTTGGAAGTTCACCGTCGTGGCTCCAATTCCTTTCGCCCAGGTTACAATTTCCTCTAGGTGGCGGAAGTTGAGCCGATTGATAGTTGGTTTGACGTTGATTGGAAACAGGACGTTTTGTTTTTCTTGTTCTTCGCGCAGATAAACGATTCCTTTGGAAAGTCTGTCAAACAATCCGGGTTGACCGCGCAAATAATCGTGCAATTCTGCGTTCGGCCCGTCAACGGACATATTCACATTAAAAGGACGCGCCGCTACAGTTTTCGCTGCATTTTCCCGAGTCATACAATAGCCGTTTGTGGTGACACCGGCGTGGATGCCATTTTTGTTGGCAAATGTCAGCAAGTCTAGAAAACCTTTCTTAATATAAGGTTCGCCACCGCTAAAGTTGATGGAAAATTCGCCGATAAATTCTTTGACACTCAACAGGGCATTTTGCCAATCTTCGATCGTCATTTCGTCTTTATATTCTTTGAGGCGCCAATACTCGCATTGACGGCATTTCACGTTGCAGTGCTCGTTGACAATCCCGTAAAAAGTAACTGGGGTTGTCATGTCTAGCCCTGTATTGATCCGCAGCGATTCGGCTACTGCACTCTTGGTGTGTTTGACGCCCAGTCTGGATAAAGTTAAAGCATCCATGTTTTTGTTCCCTTACGTGTTGTTACTTAAGTCAATGTTATGAAATCGAGCTTGGTAAGTAGGGTTACGTATTTCTCCTTATTCCTCGTTACCTATTCCTCGTGAGTACGTATGCACCATCCTAATCGTCTCTTTGGGATATAGGTAGATGATTTTTAAAATTTTATAATATGAAGTATTGTAACATATTAGTATTTCAAATGTATCAAGCGATTATTTGTGTTTAAAGATGAATCCTGCTTAATAAGTGGCAGAAAGTATCAGCCTGAAATTGACTTAAATCAATAAATTGTAAATCTTACTGAAAATTTGTTAAAAAACTTAATAATTTGGCTCAGTAAAATTACTTAAGTATGCAGTACCAATAACTTAAAGTTATAATGAAATAAGGTGTCCGTACAGCATTTAGCTTCACACAACCTTTAAAATATGAAGGAATTTAAGTATTTCAACGGAAAAAAATGGCGATAAACATGGGACGATATTTGCACGTACTGAAATTGTTCTGGGGTGCAGCGATCGCAGCGGAGCTCGAATACCGGATCAACTTTGTCCTCGCAACCCTCAGCAGCCTCGGAAACCTTGCTGGTAGTTGGTTTGGCCTGTCGCTGTTTTACCGTACTGGCTACAGCTTTTCTGGCTATTCGTGGGAAGAAGCTTTAGTTGTACTCGGCATTTTTACGGTTTTGCAGGGGTTTTCGTCAACTTTTCTGGCGCCCAACCTCAGCCGTATTGTCGATCGAGTCCAGCAAGGTACTCTCGATTTTGTCCTCCTCAAACCCATCAGTTCCCAATTCTGGCTATCTGCAAACACTGTTTCCCCTTGGGGAATCCCGGATTTAATCTTCGGCACCGTATTGCTGCTGTATGCTGCTAATAAATTGGGAGTAGGAATAGGCAACTATTTTTTAACAGCAATACCGTTGTTATTTGGCACTATTACTCTTTACAGTATTTGGTTTATGCTGGGTGCAACCAGCATTTGGTTTGTCAAGATTTATAACGTTACCGAAGTCCTGAGAGGATTGTTAGAAGCGGGTAGATTTCCGATGGCAGCTTATCCCGCAGCTTATCGATTTTTCTTCACTTTTGTAGTGCCCGTTGCCTTCTTGACTACTGTGCCGGCAGAAGCCATGCTGGGCAGAGGTGACATGGTTTGGATCGCAGGGGCGGGAATTTTGGCGATCGGGCTTTTATTTTTCTCCCGGTACTTCTGGCAATTTGCACTCCGCTTTTACACCAGCGCTTCGAGTTGATTCATTCAGTTGACAGTTGACAGTTGACAGCGCTTAAGCTGGAAGGAAGAGGATTGGAGTAATGAATCGTCTTTTTTTGATTTCTCCCGATCGGGGTTCCCGTTTTAAACCAATTATTTGTGGTGAAAAACGAGAGAGGGATCATCTCAGTTTTGCATTTACAGTGCTGTCCCCGCTCGCGTGTTGTACAATACGCGAGCGGGGACAGCACTACAATAAAAAAATGCTTTTTACAAAACTGAGATGATCCCAACGAGAGAAGGTTTGACCAGTCGGGAATAGTACATGAAAATATACAGTTTGAATGCAGTACAGCGGACGGATAAATATTTTTTCCCCTATCTAGTTATATTCTCAAAAAAACAGTAAAATTTCTACATATCCTTGAAATCTAAACTCTCAATCAACTACGCAAACGAGGGCCAACGAATGAAAAGAAAAAAACTGGGCAACAGTAATTTTAATATCAGTGCGATCGGTCTGGGTGGTATGCCTATGTCGTTAAGCGGCCGGCCGCCAGAAGCGGAATCAATTGCGGTAATTCACCGCGCCCTCGATTTGGGCGTTACTCTGATTGACACCGCAGATTCTTATTGCCAAGATGAATCTGACAAACACCACAACGAGCATTTGATTGCCAAAGCTTTGCAAGAGTATACGGGAGATATTCGGGCTGTTACTGTGGCAACGAAAGGTGGTTTAATGCGCCCTCAAGGTGCCTGGACGCGCAACGGTAATCCCCACCATTTACGTCAAGCAATTCACGAAAGTTTTGAAGCTTTGGGAGGCCAAAAGCCGATCGACCTTTGGCAATATCACTCGCCCGATCCAGCCTATACAATCGAAGCAGCCCTAGCACCCGCAAAAGAAGCAGTAGAAGCAGGAATGGTTCGATTTATCGGAGTTTCCAACTTTTCTGTAGAGCAGATCAAACGCGCCCGCGATACAGTAGAAATTGTCTCGGTGCAGAATCAGTACAATCCGTGGCACAGACAGCCGGAATCCGACGGTGTACTGGAATATTGCGAAGCCGAAAAACTGACATTTTTCCCCTGGAGTCCTTTGGGGGGAAGCCGTCGGGCCACTAGCTTGCAAGATATGCCTGCGATCGCCAAATTAGCTGCCGAAAAAAACGTTTCAGTTTACTGTATAGTATTAGCTTGGTTGATGGCAAAATCGCCCTGTGTCGTTCCGATTCCCGGGGCTACAAAATTATCGAGCATTGAGGACTCCGTAAAGGCGATCGAAGTTAAATTGACTGATGAAGAATTGCAACAAATTGCAGCAAGTTAGAAACTTCACTGATAAGCTGTTACGCATTTAAGTTGCATATTTGGGGTGATGCTCTGAGTATCGCCCCACAAGATTTTGATAATTTCTTGATATATAATTTGAATGCAGAGTAGCTTATAATACGACAGATTTAATTAGTAAAATTACCCCTTTGTGAGGAATTGAGTTTTATGGAAGCTAATCAAGTGAATGCCGATCGAGACGTAGCAATTGAACATCAAAACGTACCTGTCGCCCATGAAGGACTGCACAATTTTTTATACAGTTCCGACTCAGAACATAGCGCATCGACTGCTATTTCTGAATTAGAAAATGACGGTACGCAAGTAATGTCGATCGATACTTGGCGGATGATAGCAAGTAATGCGAAAGTTGCCGGTGTTTACGCTGTCACGGACTCTTCTCGCAACACTCAATATGTAGGTTATTCGCGAAACATTCTGCTTTCAATCAACGGTCACATTGCCCAAAACGGCGCGGAAAATTGTGCTTTTGTGCGGGTGCAAACTTTTAAATTCCCAAAACGGGAAGAAATGGAAAGTTTGCGGGATGCTTGGATCGCAGAAATCGGCAGTATTCCGCCTGGAAACGGCGCCCAGAGCGAGATGTGGGCGAGTACGGTGGGTCAAGCAGCGCGATCGGCAATGTCGGCGGCTGAGCAACAAGCTTATGAGGAAAAGAAGCTAAAATTGCGTAAAGCAATGGCAGATTCTACTCTTAGCAAAGAGTTGGAAACAGCGGCTAAAAGTGATGGGGAAGGACACAAGCATCTGGGATCTGTTGTTAATAATGATGATGATTGGAGTGCGGTGATTCAATCGCAAACTCAGGAAACAAAGTCTGAAAAATAATATGCGGTGCTAGATAAAGTTTCGTTTGTTGTCAAGCGAACTGGAAGAACATCAAATGTTTGTAGGTGGCGAGAAACCGGGTTTCTTCGACAAATTTGGGGTAAGTACGAGAAGTATAGGAAGAAACCCGGTTTCTGAGATTATTGTCATCCAATTTTTTGGTTGGGTGGGGGCGGGTTTATTAATATTTGGGATGGTAATTATAGATGGTTGATCAACCCGCTCCTACGGAATTTGGTAATACAACTTTGGTTGGGTGGGGGCGGGTTTATTAATATTTGGGATGGTAATTATAGATGGTTGGTTAACCCGCCCCTACGGAATTTGGTAATACAAGAATACATCGAAAATAGCAAGATTGGTAGGGGCGGGTTCGCCGAAATTCATCTCATCAAATCGCGGAATTAAAAAACCCGCCCCCACCCATCCCAGATACCGAATCAACCTTTTATGCAATCAGAATTTACTGGTTTGGTTAGGCGGGTTTTTGTAGATTTTCTGTGGGAATCAAAGATTGTTGGTTAATTTGCGTTCAGTAACTAAAGTCAAACTTACCCATTCACCCTTGTCATTGTAACTGCGAATCATCCGAAATCGCAAGTCAGGTTCTACCAACCAACCGGCCTCAAAAAATATAGGTTTTCTGGATTCAATTTTCACCGGACAAGTGCAAGAACCGCCATCGGGAAGCAGTAAAACCTGCACGGGTGTTACACCTTCGTTAAAATTAATCACAGAACCGTCTATGTGGCCGCTAGAACTGATCACGTTACCATTAGTGCCAAAAGTGATTTTTTGCATGAGCCGATCGCCATTTTGCAAATTCAATTGCAGTTTGGTAGAATAACGATCGGGTGAACGCCAGTCTGGATACATCGTCACAGCCTCGCCCTCCCATTCTCCCAGCAAATCCCCAACAGTTAAAGGCGGACGTTCGGGGACATTTTTATCGGGCTGCTTTTCGCGAATTAAGGTAAGTTGGGATAAATTGCCGTCGGTATTGTAGAGCTGAACGAAGCGCAACCGGCGATAATTGTAGATAAAACCAAACTCGGCACCCGACTCAGAATAAGGCGCTAGTTGAATAGTTCCCTGACAAAAATTTCCATTCTCAAAAAACAGGATATCTCGTCCCAAACTCTGATATTCTCGAACCAGTTCGCTGACTTCCGGTTCGCCGACACCGCTAGGATTGGGAGAGAAACGGCGCAGTTTCAACCGCACAGTTTTGTTATCGTTGAGTCCTTCGAGAGAAATAATGCTGGGAGTATCTTGAAGTATCTCTCCCCGCGTTGATAGCTGAGTGAAGGAACCGTGCCATTCTCCTAAGTTTTGCAGAAAGTTTTCCCACTGCGCTACCATATTCTTACCTTTGGATATATGTCTAAAAATAGAATTATAACTCTGCTGACGGATTTTGGATTGAGCGATGTTTATGTGGGAGTGATGAAAGGTGCGATCGCCCAAATCAACCCGCAGTTACAAGTGATTGACATTACGCACCAAATACCCTCCCAAAATATTGCGGCGGCGAGGTTTTGTTTGATGGCTGCTTTTGCTTATTTTCCAGCGGAAACTGTACACGTTGCTGTCGTCGATCCGGGTGTGGGTAGCAACAGACGCGCGGTGGCGGTGAAATGTGCTAGTTGCTTCCTTGTCGGGCCGGATAACGGGTTGTTTAGTGGGGTGTTGAGTCGCGAAAATGCGTTAGCGAAGCCCGTCCCTACGGGGGCTACGCCAACGAAGAGGATCGCCGTTGTGGAGCTCACCAACCCCAAATACTGGCGTACACCCGAACCCAGCAGCACGTTTCACGGTCGCGATATTTTCGCCACAGCGGGCGCTCATTTGGCGAATGGGGTGCCGTTGGAAGAGTTGGGAAGGGCGGTAAGCGCTGCAAGTTTAGTGCAGCTAGAGATACCAAATTGCGCCGTTACAGCCACAGGTGCGACAGGTTGCGTTCAATATGTCGATCGCTTCGGCAATCTAATTACCAATATCCCCAATAATTGCATTATAGGTAACAATTGGTCAGTGATAATTAGCAATAGTTGCGATCTAATTCGCATCCCCAGCGGTAAGACGTACAGCGACAGCAAGCCTGGTGATTTAATAGCCATAATTGGTTCTGACGGTTGGCTAGAAATTGCCGTTAACGGCGGCAGCGCTCAATCCGTTTTACAGCTAGAAGTTGGAGATAAAATAGAAATAATATTATCAGGTTCGTAGTGAGGACTTTAGTCCGCATCAAAGCAGACAGGACTAAAGTCCTTACTACGAACCTATTTATTCATCTAATTTTAGATTTTTCGGCAAAATCAACAACAGTTTTGCGGTATTCGCTGCTGTTAAAAAAAGCATCTCCATTATTATGCTTAGCATTAGGAACCAGCAAAATTTGCTTGGGTTCACCAGCAGCAGCATACAACTTTTCACTCATCGCAGCAGGAATCAAAGGATCGGCACTTCCGTGGGCGAACAAAACCGGAATTCGCAGCAATTTAACTTTGTTCAAAGAATCAAACTTTTGCGTCAGCAGCAGCCGCACCGGAAACAGCCGCATCAAACTTTGGCGTTCTACCATATCCAGCATGGAAGTGAAAGAACTTTGAACAATTAAGCCCGCAACTTTAGGATGTGTAACTGCTAATTCTACAGCAACAGCACCTCCGAGTGAATGGCCGTACAAAAAGATTTCGCTAGGCGACAATTGCCGCTGTTTGACTAAATAATTATAAGCTGTTTCCGCATCTTCATATATCCGCGCTTCGCTGGGAAAACTGCCTTGACTGCGCCCGTAACCCCGATAATCCATCAGCAATACAGAAAAACCCAATTCCCGAAAGCGGTAAGATTGATTGATATTCGTACCGATGTTAAAGCCCTTGCCGTGCAGGTACAATAGGGTTCCTAGTGGCTGTGGATTGGCGGTTGGCAGCCACCAACCGTGAATTTTGTCTGTTTTTGCGGTTTTGGGCGATCGCCCGTTAACTGGCAACCAAACCTCTTCGTAGGGGATTTTAAAGGCATCCGGTGTTTTTTGGATTGTAGGTGTTGGGTCAAAGATGAGACGAGTTTGCAGGCTAAACAATATTATGCAACAGAGGATGTAGGTGATCGTCCAAAACTTCACCAAAAATAATATCCATTTATGAAAATATCTGTATTTCTTTGGTAATTTGCTCATGGCGGTACAATTAGCGATCGGTGATTCAATAGCACTAAAAACAACTATTATCTCCCTTGAAGCACCACAATAAAGTCGGTTCGTAGTGAGGACTTCAGTCCGCGCGAAAGAAGGAATAAAGTCCGAACGATCGAACCATTTACTGAGCGAAAGAAGGACTAAAGTCCTGACTACGAACCATTTACTGCAAGTATCAGAAACCCGTTGAGTTCAAAAACCGGGTTTCTCATCTTTATCCAGCTACAACGAAATTAACCAACTTTCCAGGAACCACAATTACCTTTTTAATCTCCTTACCCTCCAGGTGGCGCTTCGCCAAATCCGACTCGCGGGCGTAATTTTCCAAAGCAGCTTTATCCGCACCCGAAGGCACTTGAATAGTGCCGCGCGTCTTACCCATAACTTGAATTACCAGCGTAATTTCATCAGTAACTAAAGCAGATGGATCTGCAACAGGCCAAGTTTGCAAATGTACTGATTCGCTGTTACCAATCAAATGCCACAATTCATCAGCAATGTGCGGCGAAAAAGGCGCTAACAGCAAAATTAAAGTGTTAATTCCCTCGGCATAAACGGGCGAATCCTTACATTTAGCATCAGCCAGCGCATTGTTCAACTTCATCATTTCGGAAACAGCAGTATTAAACTGATACTCGCCCTCCAAATCTTCTCGCACTTCCTTAATTGCCGTGTGAATCGCCCGCCGCAAATCCTTTTCAGCTTTACTTAGCAACTCTTTCTCCCCCCCTTGGGAAGGAATAGCAGAGGGTAAATTATCTTTCTCCCCCCCTTGGCAAGGGGGGGCTGGGGGGGGTGAAGCAAACTCTGTCACCACGCGCCAAACCCGATTTAAAAAGCGGAATTGTCCTTCCACATCAGCGTCATCCCACTCCAAATCCTTCTCCGGTGGCGCCTTGAATAAAATAAACATCCGCGCCGTATCAACCCCATATTTCCCCATAACTTCCAAGGGGTCAACACCGTTGTATTTAGATTTGGACATCTTCTCATAGAAGACTTCCAAAACTTCACCAGTTTGCGGATCTTTAGGATTTTCGGGGTCTACATCTGATGCGGAAACATATTTGCCAGTCACAGGATTTTTGTATGCTTTGGCTTGCACCATTCCTTGAGTTAACAAGCGTTTAAATGGTTCGTCGCAATCAATCAAACCCCGATCGCGCAAAACCTTCGTAAAGAACCGCGAATACAGCAAATGCAGGATTGCGTGCTCGATGCCGCCGACATATTGGTCAACAGGCATCCAATCATTCGTCTTCGCAGAATCGAAGACTTGCGCTTGATTTTGAGCATCAGGATAGCGCAAAAAATACCACGATGAATCCATAAAAGTATCCATCGTATCCGTTTCGCGCTGCGCCGGAGTGCCACAACTCGGACAAGGAACGTTTACCCATTCCGGCATCTTTGCCAAGGGCGAACCTTTGCCAGTAAATTGTACATTTTCCGGCAACAATACGGGTAAATCCGATTGTGGGACAGGCACTGTTCCGCATTTAGGACAGTGAATTACCGGAATCGGAGCGCCCCAATAACGCTGTCTAGAAATCAACCAATCTCTCAAGCGATATTGCACTCGCGCTTTGCCACAACCTGAATTTACGGCAGCTTGAATAATGGCGGCTTTGCCTTTAATTGAATCCATCCCGTTGAAGCTTTCGGAATTAATCATAATTCCTGGTTCGGTGTAAGCTTCCGTCAGCGGAACTTCATCATCATCCACAATTACTACTTTAATCGGTAGTTCATATTGATTGGCAAACTTGAAATCTCGCGTGTCGTGGGCGGGTACTCCCATGACTGCGCCGGTGCCGTATTCGTACAACACGTAATCCGCAATCCAAATCGGAATTTCTTCATCGTTGAAAGGGTTGATTGCTTTGCCACCTGTGGGGATACCGCGCTTTGGTTTGTCATCAGCCGTGCGATCCATTTCACTTTGCAATGCAACTTCTTTGATGAACGTATCAACAGCGGCTTTTTGGTCTGCCGTGGTCACTAGCTGAGTTAACGGATGTTCCGGCGCTAAAACAACATAACTCACGCCATAAATTGTATCGGGACGAGTGGTAAAAACGGCGACTTTTTCATCCATGCCGACAATGGGAAATTCTAAGTAAGCGCCGACAGATTTACCAATCCAGTTGGCTTGCATTAATTTGACTCTTTCGGGCCAATCTGGCAATTTATCTAAGTCGTTTAATAACTGTTCGGCGTAATCGGTAATTTTGAGGAACCACTGCCGCAATAATTTGCGCTCGACTTTGGCACCGGAACGCCAGGAACGACCTTCGTTGTCTACTTGTTCGTTGGCTAAGACGGTTTGGTCGATCGGATCCCAATTAACTGCGGCTTCTTTCTGATATGCTAATCCTGCTTCTAAAAATTGCAAAAACAGCCACTGAGTCCACCGATAATAATCGGGAGAACAGGTTGTAACTTCTTTTGTCCAGTCGAAAGAAATACCCAGGCGGCGAAACAAGCCTTTCATCTGGGAAATGTTTTGATATGTCCATTCTGCGGGGGGAATTCCGCGCTCGATGGCCGCATTTTCTGCCGGCAAACCAAAAGCGTCCCATCCCATGGGATTGAGTACGCGATAGCCTTGCATCCGCTTGAGTCTGGCAATTACATCGATGATTGTGTAGTTGCGGACGTGCCCCATGTGCAGGCTTCCCGACGGGTAGGGAAACATGGATAAGGCATAAAATTTAGGCTTTTCGGTATCTTCTGGCATTTGGTCTAAGTTTTGCTCAGCCCATGTCTGTTGCCATTTTTCTTCTATGGATTGGGGGTTGTATCTGGAGTCCACAGTAATTGCTCCGTGCAGAGTTTAATAAAGTTGGCTTCAGTATTTTTGCACATTCATGGGGCCGCGATTAGGATTCTTTTGCACCCCCAAGGATTTTGGCTCTAATATCTGTATTATATATTGTAGTATATGAATTTTGAGTTGGGGGCGATTTCTAGGTTAAAAGAATCAGACTTATGTACGGGTGGTCAGAAACCGGGTTTTTACGAGAATACTTGGTTACAGTCGATAAAACCCCAAAAAACCCGGTTTCTTGGGTCGGAAATGGGTGTTCAGAAACCGGGTTTTTACGAGAATACTTGGTTACAGTCGATAAAACCCCAAAAAACCCGGCTTCTTTAGTCAGAAATGCTTTATTCAGTTGACTGTTGACTGTTGACAGTTGACAAAAGAAGGAAGAGGATTGGAGTAATTAATAGTCTTCTTTTAATTTATCCTTAAAAAGTAGAGGCTTTAAACCAATTCTTTCTGGTAATTCCTAAAAGCATAAATAACTGCAATTGCCAGAAAGCAGATTTATTTGATAAATCTGCTTTGTTAGCATTTATTCCTGCTTAGATGCTATCAGGATCGATGTTCAATTCCCGCAGTTTTGCAGCTAAAAGTTGAGACCTTTGAGCTGCTTGTTGAGCCTTGAGAGCTTCTTGTTCGGCACGCTGAAATTCTTGTTCGGCACGCTCAGATTCTTGTTCGGCACGCTGAAATTCTTGTTCTGCGCGCCGTCGCTCTAATAGCCGCTGTGCATTTATTTCGGAATAGGAAAGAAATCTTTCTCCATCAGGGCGATAGATTTCCAAACCTTCTTCTGGCAACTCAAATCGCACTCCCAGTCTGGGACTTGTCCATCCCTCCATTGGTTCAATTGGTTCTAAGATTCCTTCAAGTCTTTGCCAACCTTCCAGCTCATTTGTTTGCGGATCGTAAACGTAATACTCGTCAACTCCATAACGCTGGTAAAATGAAAATTTTTTATTCATTTTAGTTTGGCTGTCGTTGTGGGAGCGAATCTCAAAGACGACTTGGGGAGCAATATTGTCTTCGCGAGATTGTATGTAGGAAAGTCGATCGCCTTTTGGTCGGCCAAATATCACCATCGTATCTGGTGCTTGAGAAATATCTGGTCTACCTTCAACCGGATACCAGAGTAAATCTGCTGCTACAAACACGTTGGGGTCATCTTCAAACAGCGATTCGCAACCTTCTTTGATTGTGACAATTAATTTGTATTGAATTGTACTTTCTGCCATTGGTTGACCGTCGCTGGATGGATAAATAATTTCTTCGGTTGTGACTTGCATTGTGGTTGTCTCCGAGAAGTATCTCAGCTTAATTATACTATTGTTGGAAGCAGGGATATCGGGTGAGGAATTAGCCAAAGCCTAAGTTCCTCAAGATAGAAGATTCAAAAGAGGGAGCAGCGGCGCTTTAAGGCTTGTTGTAAAATCGTGTTATAGAGTTTTTCCTTAACAGTATAAGCTCCGAATCTTTCCAAGTGGGGATTGTTCATTTGAGCGTCGAATAGTAGATAAGATCGATCGCGCAATCTCTCCACCAACTTCACCATCGCCACCTTAGAACCCTCGGGAATCCGGTAAAACATCGATTCCCCGATAAACGCGCCACCTATAGACAATCCCAAAATACCGCCCGCCAATTCGTCGCCGCACCAAGTCTCGAAGCTGTACGCCCAACCAGCCTCATACAATCCCCAGTAAATCTGCTTGAGTTCCTTAGAAATCCACGTCGTTTCTCGATCGGCACAACCCTCAACCACCGCCCCAAAATCGCGGTTTACAGCCACCGAAAACCGTTCTTGATTCAATGCCCGGCGGAGCGATCGCGGATAGATAAATCTCTCATCCAGGGGTATCAGCGCCCGCTGGCGGCTCGAATACCACCCCAAACTCTCCTCGCCGTCATTCGCCATCAAGAAATAGCCTTGCGCGTATCCCTGTATAATTGACGGTATATCATATTGCATAAATTTATCAGTTGTCATGTTTGCCGCTAACTTTTCAAAGTCAACATTAGCAATTACGAATAATCATGTCTGAAACCATCCAACCTATTACCTTGCCGCCCGCCCAAAACCCCGAGCAAGAAGGCCAATGGCTCCAAGAAACGCTGCTGGCATGGCTAGACTCCGAGTTTATCCCAGAAGCAGCCAACCAGCAAATAGCTAAAAGAGCAGCCCAAATCTACCTCCGCCAGCGCATGGAAGGCGAAAACGATTTGGGCAGCCTCGTAATTGCGATCGTCACCGAAATGCAGGCCTATGATTTTTCTAAAAGCTTTTACGGCGAATTTGCGATCGCCAATGCCGTCAGCGACTTATTACTCGAAAGTCTCGGTATCGATAAATGCTGCGGCCAATGAAGCAAGAAGGTTCGGCAACGGATTTTGTAACCGATGTAACGGATGTCTAAAGGAAGAAGTAGGAAGAAGCAAGAAGGACAAAGCAAGAAGGAAGTTTGAGCTGAAATCTGAAACAAAAATAAACCCCAAACATAATCTTGCAGATTATTTATAAGTTTTTTTCCTTCTTCCTTCTTCCTTTTTCCTTCTTCCTTCAGACTAATGACAACTAACAAATATTAACTGTCAACTGTCAACTGTCAACTGTCAACTGACTTCTACCAGCTAGACTTCACAACACCGGGCAAAAGACCTTCGTGAGCCATTTCTCGCATCATGTTCCGAGACAGTCCGAAATCGCGGTAGTAACCCCTGGGGCGACCTGTAGCCCAGCAGCGGTTCCGCAAGCGAGTCCGCGAACTGCCGCGGGGTAGCTGTTGCAGTTGGCGGTGAATCGCCATTTTGTCCATCTGGTTCGCTGCTTGGTCGAACTGATCTTTCAGGTCTTCGCGCTTGTCAGCGTACTTGTCTACGAGTCTTTGGCGCTTTTTCTCGCGCTCGACCATGCTCTTTTTAGCCATAATCTGTTGATATCCTTAGATAAATCACAATCTACTATTTTACTATATTTTGGTGGTTTTAGATCATTTTTATTTTAATTACTTTTTTTGTTGACAAGATTTTTGCAACAGGTAAGATGCCTTTTCCACAATTATTTAAGCTTTTTTGCAACAGGCAAGATGCCTGTTCCACAATTATTTCTGTTGTTTTGCAACAGGCAAGATGACTATTTCACAATCATTTCTGTTGTTTTGTGGGACAGGAATCTTGCCTGTCCCTGAAATTAATAAAACATCTAACTATTAGCAGAAGGGCACAAATCTGCAAGTTCACAAATATGGCAAATCGGCTTTCTCGCATTACAAACTGCTCGACCGTGATACACCAACCGAATTGACCAATTTTCCCAATCCGGCTGCGGCAACAATAGCATCAAATCCCGCTCGATCCGAATTGGATCGGCGTGTTCAGTCAATCCCAACCGCTGACTCAAACGCTTGACGTGAGTGTCTACCGTCACGCCCTGATGAATATCAAAAGCGTGGGCGAGGACGACATTAGCGGTTTTGCGGGCAACTCCGGGCAATTCTAGCAGCAGTTCCATTTGCTGCGGCACTTGATTGTTGAATTTATTGACGATCGCCCAACAAGCAGCTTTAATATTTTTAGACTTATTCCGGTAAAAACCAGTCGATCGCACCAGACGCTCCAATTCATCCAAATCAGCATTTGCCAAAGCCTCCGCATCCGGGAAACGCTCAAACAAAGCCGGCGTTACCAGATTTACGCGCTCATCCGTACACTGAGCCGCCAGAATCGTCGCCACCATCAACTGCACGGGAGTTTCGTAGTTGAGAGTGCAAGGGGCTTCTGGATACAGCCGTTTGAGGCGAATCAGAATTTCGAGCGATTTTTGTTTTAAACTTAACTTTTTAGTCATCAGTCATTGGTCATCAGTCATTGGTCATCAGTCATCAGTCATTAGTTATATTCTTGCCGGTGACATCGGAATTATACAGTGCTGTCCCCGCTCGCGAGTCGCGATCGCGAGCGGGGACAGCACTATAAAATCAAAACTGAGATACTCCCAATTTAATCTTAGTCATTTACAACTGATTGAGGTCAATTCCCATGTCTCGGAGCCGAGCTTCTAAAGCTTGCGAGCGCGATCGTTCTTGCTCCAGCAAAACTTCTGCCTGTTCGGCCCTTTGCCGTTCTTGTTCGGCCCTTTGCCGTTCTTGTTCAGCCCTTTGCCGTTCTTGTTCGGCCCTTAATTCTGCTTGTTCTCGAAGTTGAGCGAGTTCCACAAAACTCACAAACGGTGTTCCATCAGGGCTGAATATTTGTAGTTCAGTTTCTGATAGTTGAAACCGCACTCCCATTCTTGGACTTACCCAGCCGTTTACTTCTTCGATTGGTTCTAACCGTTCCTCTCGGCGCTGCCATATAGTTAAATCCACATTCGCCGGATCGTACAGATAATATTCTTCTACGCCGTACTGTTCGTAAAATCTCAGTTTTTGGAGCATCGGAGTCAGCCGATTTCCCGGCGACCAAATTTCAAACGCCACTTGCGGCACAATGTTCTCTTCATGCCATTGTTGGTAGGAGCCTCGATAACCTTTCGGTCTTCCGAAGACTACCATCGCATCTGGCGCTTGAGAAATCTTGTTATTTCCTTCTACTGGATACCACAGTAAGTTTCCCGCTACAAAAACATCAGCCATGCTGGCAAATAACAGTTCTAAATTTTCTTTGATCCACACGATCAATCTAAACTGTTCGGTATTATCTGACATTGGTTCGCCGTTATCATCTGGATAGATAATCTTTGCTTTTTCGGGAGATTGCAGTTGTGTGACCATTGCTATTTCTCCAATTTTACTGGTTAATTTATAGCCTTTCTCAGAAAGATGAGGTACGCATGGGCATGGGGCATAGGGCATGGGGCATAGGGCATAAGATTAGCGGGCATACCTCACTTTTTTGAGAAAGGCTGTATATTAGTCAGCAGTCATCAGCTATGTAATAACTAATGGCTGCTGACTGCTGTTCGCGAGCGGGGACAGCACTATGACTGCTGACAACGAACAACTGTCAACTGTCAACTGTCAACTGCCAATTGACAACTACCAACTGACTACTGTTGTCGGAGAGTTCGCATCAAATCAAAGCCTGCCAAATTAGCAGTATCGCGAACAATCAAGAAAATTCCCAAACCCAACAACAACACCAAACCAGTCTGCATCACATTTTCTTGAATGCGGTTTGGCAGAGGCTTGCCCCGCAGTCCTTCTATTAATAGAAAAGCTAGCTGACCGCCATCTAAAGCAGGCAAAGGCAAGATATTAATCACAGCCAAATTTATACTAATTAATACCGCAAACTGAAACAAATTCGCAGCATCCGATCGCGCAATTCCTGCACCAATGGCTACAATTGCCACAGGCCCGGACAACTTTTCAGCAGTCTGACTGAAATTGCTAAGTAACTGCCCGAAACCTTGAAACGTCAGCACTACAATTCGCTCAAACTCAGTTGCAGCCTGGCTAAATGCCTCTACAATTCCTGCCCGCTGCCGCACGACGGTACCGTTAGAAGTTAGCTGCACGCCAATCTTACCTTTACCGTCGGAGGACAATTCGGGAGTTACTGTCACCACAAATTTTTGTTCTTCGCGCTGAATTTCTAGGGCCAGGGGTTGATTGGGATGATCTTGGATGGCTGAGACTAAAGATTTGATTGCTTCGCGGTTCGCGCCCAATTCCTTGCCATCAACGGACAGAACAATGTCGCCCGATCGAATTCCCGCTTGGAAGGCCGCCGAACTAACTTCCGCAGCGACTTCCGGGACTTTAACTCCCGGTAGGTAGTTCATAGATGCAGCGCCAACCGTGGTTAATTGCACCACCAGCAGGAAGTAAGCAAAAATTAAGTTGGCAATTACTCCTGCACTAATGACGATCGCCCGATCGATCACAGGGCGGTTCCGCAGCAAATTCGGGTCATTGGGGGGAATAGTGCTGTCTGGATCGTCATCCGGGAAACCCACGAAACCTCCCAGGGGAAAGGCGCGGAGGGCATATTCAGTTTCCGGGCCTTGGTACTTCCACAAAATGGGCCCGAAACCGATGGAGAAGCGGTTGACGTGAATGTGTTGAAGTCTCGCCGCCAGGAAGTGGCCGAGTTCGTGAACGACAATCAAGATACCTAAAACTGCGATCGCTGCCAAAACTGACATGAAGGATTCCACTAACACTTTTACTTGACTTTAATTTATTTTAATATCTTTTTAAGATTGGTGGCTTGCGACCCGCAAATTTCAGTCAAACTGGAAGATGATGTTTTTTGTCGGAAGTCCCGCTACTGCGATCGACCGGACACGGCGGCTTTCGCGATCGCGCGATCGTACCTGAGTTTACCTCTGTTACCAATCCCCCATTACCAATTCCCCATTACCAATTCCCCATTACCAATTCCCAATAATGAAAGACACTTCTTTGAATATTATCGCTATTTCTATCTTCGCCATCACCGTTTCGATAATATTGGGCCCCCTATTCAACCTACCAGAGGCCGTACCTGCGATCGCCACCTTTTGCCTGTTGGGGCTAGCCACCCTCGACAGTTTCCAGTGGCAAGGTCAAGGCGGTACAATATTAGTAGATTTGCTGGGGGGAAGTTCTAAAGAAAAGCGCGATCGTATCCTCCACCACGAAGCCGGACACTTCCTCGTCGCCCACCTGTTGGGAATTCCCGTAACCAGCTACGCCCTCAACGCTCTTGAAGCATTCAAACAAGGTCAAACAGCCCAAGGCGGCGTCCGATTTGCAGACCAACAACTAGCATCTCAACTCGAAAACGGCACTCTTTCCGTCCAACTTTTAGACCAATACTGCACCGTCTGGATGGCCGGAATAGTCGCCGAAAAAGTTGTTTACGGCAACGCCATAGGAGGAGCAGAAGACCGTACAAAAATCAGCGCAATTTTAACACAACTACGCCGTCCCGTTTCCGAAATTCAACTCAAACAAAACTGGGGCTCGCTGCGAGCAAAAACCCTAATCGAAAGCCATCAATCCGCTTACGAAGCCCTAGTCGCAGCCATGGAAAAAAGAGCAACCGTCGCTGAATGCTGCGACATCATCCAACAAAATTTGTAGCACACAACTTGTGCACTCTGGCTTCTTGAACCCAGTTTATTTGTAGGTGTCTCACTCAAGCCCGGATTTTGCCTAGAAATCTGGTTTAATAGCATTAATTTTATCGCAATTAAAAAATCATGTCACAATCAAAACTTTTCGCAACCAAACTGCAAACAGCCAACCCCAATCAAGAAAAATTGCTGCGGCTGTTAGGTTTCCGCATCGACCCCGACACCGAAGTACCTAATCTGTATACTCTCATTGTCTGTGGAGAAGAAGAACCGCCTTTAGTAGCTGGCGGTCAACTTGTATTTTTTACCCGTCCACAACTAGCGATTAATGCTCTCAAACTGTGCGATATCGATGTCAGCGAACTGGGAACACCACCCACACAAATAGACGCTATTTGCGACATTGCAGAAACCCTGTACTTGCTCGATGCAGAAGATATTGACGAATCAGGGATTATGCTTAACTGTTTGAACGCGCTGTTAAATTTAGTAAAAGTCACATTAACACCCATGCCCACAAATTACAAACGCGTGCTTTATGCTTTTGCAGACCACCTGAATATTGATGAAGAGTTTGCCAGTTTTTTAGCTGAAGAGGACATCCAGCGTTCGGAGATGGTTAACGCTATTTTATGGTGTGTGGGAGCCATTACCGTCAAATCTAGATTGCTAACCTAGTAATTTTAGATTTAGAATTTTCAATTGAATAATTCACAACATTCA
This sequence comes from Oscillatoriales cyanobacterium, assembly GCA_004292955.1. Classification (GTDB taxonomy): domain Bacteria; phylum Cyanobacteriota; class Cyanobacteriia; order Cyanobacteriales; family Microcoleaceae; genus Microcoleus. The sequence continues at coordinate 48,079 of RDXX01000076.1, forward strand.
AAGATTTCAACTTATTACTTTCAACCAGGTCATTCCTAGATGCCACTGTCACATTAAATCAAGGTACGTAGTTGCGCTTGGGCGCTCTTATATTTAAGCGCTCAAACGCAACAAGTGACCCAAAAAATAGTTCCATAAAAGTTCCAGTTGCGTCCAGGACTCAAGGATTGCTATAGGTGCATAAGTCCAATTATCAATGGCAAATTCTCAATTGCCAATCACAAATCATTCAAATGTGCGATCGAATTTCTGTCGCTTGGTGCGGGCGGGTTTAGTTCGATTGTTGGTGGGAATTAAAGATTGTTGGTAAAACCTGCCTCTACTATTCAATTACCAATTACCAATTACCAATTACGAAATCTTCAGAAAAGTCCCGATCGCAAAAAAAAACTTAGTATTACAGCTTAACGCGAGTTATACTCCTATTGGAAAGACTGCGATCGCCCAAAAATCCCGAAATCATCGCCCAAAAATCCCGAAACAAAAGTTTATGACCAACACTTCCCCCCCTGAAAGGGCCGCCGACAACCCAGAAACCAAAAAACTCAGTTTCTCCACAAAGTTAGCATACGGTGCGGGAGACCTTGGCCCCGCAATTACTGCGAATGTTCTGGTGTTTTTCCTGCTGTTTTTCTTTACCAACGTGGCTGGCTTGGCTGCGGGGACTGCTAGTAACATTTTGCTAATTGGCAAGGTTTGGGATGCGGTAAATGACCCAATTGTGGGGGTTTTGAGCGATCGCACCTCTCACCCCTGGGGCCGCCGCTATCCTTGGATGGTTTACGGCGCAATTCCTTTCGGCATCTTCTTCTTTTTGCAGTGGATTGTTCCCAGCAAAGATCCTACGATATTGTTTTGGTACTATGTGGCGATCGGCATATTGTTTAACACAGCCTACACCGCCGTCAACCTGCCTTACACCGCCCTCACCCCAGAATTAACCCAAGACTACAACGAACGCACTAGCCTTAACAGTTTCCGGTTTACTTTCTCGATCGGCGGCAGCATTTTGTCATTAATTATCGCGCAAATTATCTTTGCCTTAGTTAAAGATGACACCCAAAAATACTTAATATTAGGCGCCATCTGTACAGTAATTTCAGTATTGCCTTTGTACTGGTGCTTTTTCGGAACCCGAAAACACGTCCTCTCTCAATTGCAAGACAATCCCGTAGAAGACAATTCAACCTCTTTGCCGATAGGAGAACAGTTGCGGATTGCATTTAACAATCGCCCTTTTTTGTACGTAATTGGAATTTATCTCTGTTCTTGGCTGGGAGTGCAATTAACTGCTTCGATTTTGCCTTACTTTGTCATCAACTGGATGAATCTGCCGCCAGCAACTTTTACCCAAACTGCGATCGCAGTTCAAGGCACCGCACTCGCCATGTTATTTGTTTGGAGTAGAGTTAGCGAACGCTATGGCAAAAAAGCTGTTTATTTTATGGGCATGAGTTTGTGGATTATCGCCCAAGCCGGACTGTTTTTCCTACAACCCGGACAAGTCGTCCAGATGTACCTGTTAGCAGTTATGGCTGGTGTGGGAGTTTCTACTGCTTATCTTGTACCTTGGTCGATGATACCGGATGTGATTGAACTCGACGAACTCCAAACAGGCGAAAGACGCGAAGGCGTGTTCTATTCGTTTATGGTGTTGCTGCAAAAAATTGGTTTGGCGATCGGCTTGTGGTTGGTAGGTCAAGCATTAGAACAAGCTGGATTTCTCGCTACTGTTCAGGGACAGGCTGCGCCTGTACAGCCCGATTCTGCCCTGTTCGCGATTCGAGTTGCGATCGGGCCACTGCCCACAATTGCTTTAATCTGCGGCATGATTCTTACATATTTCTATCCGATTACCCGCGAAGTTCACGCAGAGATTTTGTTGAAACTTCGAGAAAAGAAAGCACATAATCTGTAATATTCAATAGACTTTAATTGCATTTGTGCGCTCTCTAATCAGCGTTAATGAGCGGTTGTTGTATCAAGGGAATATTTATGCAATCCAAGTCTAATGAGTATCACAAAATAACACTTGTCAAAAGCTCATACGGCTGAGATTCCAGAACAATTATCGGATTGCTTGCCAACTATTTGTATCCTCTTACCCGAAAGAATTGGTTGAAAGCCGGAACCCTTGTATGGAGAAATTAAAATCCGACTATTCATTAATCCAATCCTCTTCCTTCCTTTGTCAAGTGCTGTCCCAAGTCAACTGTCAACTGAATGAAGAACGTGTTATAAACCTCTTTCATCGGTTAATCCCAAAAAACACCCCGTTGCGGGTTTCCGGCTAATATTGATATAGCTCTCATAGTAGGATGGCGAATCATAGCGATGGTTTTAGCAAGAGTGGAAAAGCCCAGAAACCCCATGTTTCAGCGACAAAACATCACATCGCCCAGCGCCATCCGCCCGGTAGCAAAACCCAGAAGCCTTGAGTTTTTCCAAATGTCGATCGACTTTGTATTAACAAAATATTAATTTTTATGTCGTTTGCCCATTATATAGATCGGTGGGTGATATAATGTTAGCGCAGTTTAATTATATAAACTTAAAAAGCAATCCAGATCTTAAAAAAGTTGACAATTAAAAGATAAAGACAGATTTTTGTCGGAAATTGATTGGATTAGTTGTCGTTCCACAAATCGGCCCAATGGTGTTAATTATATCTACGTATAAAATGCAAAACTTTTTAGCCGATCGGTTCGTGGGTAAGTTAACAGGTAGTGCTGCTATTGGTGGCGATCTCAAAAATGGCAGAGATGACAAGGCAATACCAGGGCGATCGGCCCCCCGCGTGTGGCGTAAAATTGTAAAATTTTGGTAAAGTTATGGCGCGAGCTGCGGTGAAGGTCAGGGATACCAGAAAAACTTGGTAGAGTCACCGATAAACCAGGAATACAAGCAGAACACAGCCGCCAGAAATACAGTCGGAGACAACTCTCTCTTGAGTTAGTAAAACAACATTTGCAGCCGGCACAAGATATGAATTTAGTTATTTTTGTATATTATGTGAAAGTAGTGAGAACTATTGGCAGGAAATAGAACCAACCAACCCAGAATCTCCTGTGATATCCTGAAGTCAAGGGTGAAAGTATCAACCAGAAGGCTCGCAGAACCAAGCTGATTTTACCAAAACAATATGAAAGAGGTCAACATGGAAAAAGAACATGACGCTCATATCGTACCAATTAGCAACCAGAGCAGACAGGTGCAGCAATTTCCCGTTGACGAGGGAGAAGAGTTAAGCGGGGCACCCCAGAAAGGATTGAATCTAAAGCCCTTGTTCAGGACTTTTCAACGACAAGCCCTAGTCATCATTGCGATTGTAGCCCTAGCAGGCGGTGCAGTTTATTATAAGGTCAAGGGAGGCAAGAAAACATATCAAGGCGATTTTCGGATACTGGTGGAACCCGTGACAACGGAGGCAAGACTTACCGACGCATCTGCCCTCGCCAATCGCGGTGAGGGGGGTGGAGTGCCTAATCGAGAATTTTTTAGTTTGGACTATCCAACTCAGCTTCAAATTCTCCAGAGTCCTCAGATGCTGTCGGCTATTACCAAACAAGTCCAACAAAAATATCCAAAAATGACCGAGGAACTTCTTAAAAAAGGATTACTCGTGTTGCGCCTCGGAGAAAATGAGTTGACGCAAACTAAAATTTTGGAAGTTCGTTTCCTCGGGCAAGAGCCTGACTTAGTTCAGTTCGTTTTAGAAGAAACTAAAAAGAAATATTTAAAGTACAGCCTTGACGAACGCAAGACTCGCATTGGTCAAGGTGTTAATTTTATTGAAAACCAGCTTCCGGCACTCAACAAGCGCGTAAATGACCTGAAGTCTGAGTTACAGATGATACAGCAGCAGCAAAAAATTACCGATCCTAAAGAACAAGGCGCGCAATTGATCGTGCAAGTTCGCGCTATGGAAACTTTAGAGTTAGAAACTCAAAGGCTACTCCAGGAACAGAGAATGCTGTACGCTAACTTGCAAAAACAATTAGATTTTACACCAAATGAAGCTATTGCGGCTTCAGCTTTAAGTGAAGAACCTCAATATAAAGAGTTGCTGACCAAGGTTAAGGAAGTAGAAGGTCAGATTGCTGTAGAAACAGCTCGTTTTAAATCTGCTAACCCTATAGTAGAAGCTTTAGAGCGCAAGCGGGCAAATTTAGTAGCTTTGCTCAACAAGCAAACCGATCGCATTTTGGGGCAAAATTTGGTAGGCTCTCAAGCCAATTCTAAAGTTCAGAATTTTCAAAACTCGATTCGCATAGGCTTGATCAAACAATTGGTGGATACTGCGAACCAAGTTCAAGTCTTAGAAGCTCGCAGTCAGGCGATCGCCCAAAGTAAAGAAGAGTTGACCCGAAAATTAAGAGATTTTCCGATTGTAGCTCGTCGCTACAACGAACTGCAACAGCAATTAGACATAGCCTCCACCAGCCGCCAGCAACTTTTAACTCAGCGGGAAACTCTGCGCGTCCAAGCAGCCCAAAGCCAAATACCTTGGGAAATTATTTCTCAACCCCAGATACCCAAAGATATCAAATCAGGCAAATTTATTCCAGTTGCATCGAAAAGTACAAACAACTTTGTGATGGGAATTTTTGGAGGACTCGTGTTCGGTCTGGGAGCGGCTATTCTTATTGAAAAAATCCGCAATGTTTTCTACTGTGCTGATGACATTAAAGATGCGTTTGATGCGCCTTTATTGGGAGTAATTCCTCGTGACAAAAATGCTAAAAAATTTCCGCCTTCTATTGCTAATGCCTATGCTTATCTTGAAGGCAAACAGGGGAATCATAAAAATGCTTCGGAATTTATAGAAGCTTTTGACTCTCTTTATACTAATATCCGCTTTCTTTCTTCAAATCGAACGATTAGCTCTTTGGTAGTTGGTTCGGCTACAGTTGGCGAAGGCAAATCTACCGTTGCTTTAAATCTAGCCCACGTGGCAGCGCTGGCGGGTCAGCGAGTGCTGTTGGTAGACGCGAACTTGCATTCACCCAGCCTGCATAGGCTGTTGGAACTGCCTAATGTCAATGGATTGAGCAACTTGCTCGAAAATAAAAATGAACCGGATGAAATTATCCAGCGATCGCACCTAGCAGATAATCTGTTTGTATTAACAGCCGGTATTCCTGTCCCCGGTACTGCCAGACGGCTTGCCTCAACTCAGATGCAGTATTTAATGGAAGAACTGCACGCAACATTTGACTTAGTTATCTATGATACGCCACCGCTGGTTGACAGTAAAGATACGAATTTTTTAGCAGCGCGCACAGATGGAATACTGATGGTTGTATCAGTTCGCCAGGTGAAGTCTTCTGTAGTCAAAACAGTTTTCAGTCAATTAGAAAATTTTGGCATACCCTGCTTGGGCACCGTGGCTAATAATCCTACCAAAGGCAAGAAGTATCAAATATCTAAATCATCATCACTTGTGGAAGATAAACATGAATATTTGAATTTGGCACCAGTACCGTCAGGCATCCACAAACTAGCTCCCAAAAAAGAATGAGATTCTGTTGACTGTTGACCGTTGACCGTTGACTGTTGACCGTTGACCGTTGACCGTTGACCGTTGACCGTTGACCGTTGACCGTTGACCGTTGGTATAAGAGTAAAAAAGATGACCCACCCCAAAATTTTACACTCCTGTTTAAGTTCCCAGATTCAATGCTGCAAGTCAATCTCAGATCTAAAATCGGCTGGTAGCGGACTAATTCGCATCTGGCTTGGTGGGAAATGTGACAGTAAAATTAGTCCAGCCCTTGCTGCTTTCAACCTCAATTTTTCCCTGTAACTGTTCCACAAGTTTTTGAACCAAAGCTAAACCCAAACCTGTACCTCCTTGTTTCCAGGGATCGGCATTGGGAACTCGATAAAATTTATCGAAAATTCGAGGCAATTCTTCGATCGCAATGGAAGATTGATTGCTGAATGTAAATTGAATTTCCGAAGCCCTAACACTTGCTTGTGCGGAATTTTTCCCGCTTTCTGCTTTTTCCCCGTCTCCCTTTTTGCACTCAACTTTCAAATAGATTTCGCCCTCATTGGCAGTATACTTGCAGGCATTGTTGAGGAGTTCTGCTAAAATCCGTCCCAAACTAGCGCGGTTGGAACTGATCGTGGGGAGGTGGCGATCGCACTCTACTCGCAAATGCTGGTGGCGGTTCTGGGCTCGCGTGTAAAACGGGTCGATAATCGTAGGCAGCCACACATCTAAGTTTACTGGTTCGAGGTCAATCGGACAAGTTGCTGCTTCGAGCCGCTGCAAATCGAGCAAAGCATTAATCAAATCGGTTTCTCTAGTACATTCTGTTTCTAAAATTTCTAAATAAATCTGGCGTCGGTCTGGGGTGGGAGAAATTCTCAGCATATGAATAGCCATTTTCATATTAGATAAAGGCGTCCGCAATTCGTGAGAAACCGTGCTGAGAAATTCATCTTTTAGAACGTTTAAATGCTGGAGTTCCTGCACTTTTTGTTGCAATTGGGTGGTGCGTTCTTGGACTTGGCGTTCGAGGTCGGCATTGAGATTTTGTACTTGCTGGTAGAGTTGGGCTTGCTGAATGGCGATCGCGATTTGAGTTGCCAGTTGCAGCAGCAAATCCAATTCCGAAGCCTGCCACTTCCGGGATTTGGAACACTGATGAACCCACATCATCCCCCACAAATTGCCGTCTTGCAAAATTGGTACAATTAAATAAGATTTGATTTGCGCTTGCTGCAACCGCGCATATTTTTCGGCACTCAAACTAGCTTTGTCGATGTCTGAGACGGCATAGATCTCCTGTTCGATCGCAAATGCAGCTTCCTGCCAAATATTGTCTGGCATGATTTCTCCCAAGATAGAAGACCACTTGGGGGCAACGGATTCTGCCACAAAAATGCCAAAATTGCTCGACTCCCAACGCACGATCGCTACTCTGTCGGCTTGCAAAACTTGCCGGACTTCATCGACGCTGGCGTTGAGAATTTCTTCGAGGTTTAAGGATTGGTGAATCCGGAAGGAAATTTGAGTTAACAGCCGATCGCGCTGCACCTGTTCGTGGAGTTTGGCAGTCCGTTCGCGCACCTGCTGTTCCAATTTAGCATTGCGGCTTTGCAGCAGTTCCAATTTTTCCGATTGCAGTTGATAAACCGACTGCTGCAACTGTTTGACAACTCGGTACATTTCGGTCGGATCGAGAACTCTGAGCAAGCTGGTTTGAGTAATAATTCCCAGCAGTTCTCCGCGCCCGCCGCACACGACCAACCGCTGCACTTGTTGCTGCTGCATTTGTTTGTGCGCCGTCCACAGGGAATCGGAAGGTTCCAGAAATTGCAGGGGAGTTCTCATGACTTTTTGAGCTGGAGTTTGCTCGAAATTTAGTTCGAGATACTGTGCTTGCACGATGTCGTATTCGGTAACAATTCCCAAAGGTTGGTGAAAGGAATAGTGAAAAACGGAGGTAGAGTCCTCTTTGGGCTTCTCCATTGTTAATTCTTTGTTTTTGGTAATGACTACGCAACTGACTTGATGCTCGGACATCAGTTCGCTGATGCTCAGCAGCGAGGCGGTGTGGGGCGCTGTAATTGGCGTAGTCATCAATTCTGCTACCCGCCGCAATTTGAGAATGTTGGAAGGTTGCAATACTTGGCGAATTCTTTCCCGCGTCAGCACTCCTACCAAGTGCCGGAATTGATTGACAATAGGCAAATAGCGAATTCGGTGCTGGCGAAATAACGATAAAGCGGTAAACACGTCTTGATCGTCGGATTCTGTGAGGGAAACCGACACGGGGGACATGACTTCGGCAATTGGTATTTTGTGGAGGGCTACTTTTTGCAGGCTGTTTATTTTGCCAGAAGCAATCAGCCTCACTAAGTCGGCGGGGGTTAATATGCCGATTAACAGCCCGCGACTGGGGTTTTCGGATAAGTTGCCTGTGGTGATAGTCTGCTGGTTCTGCACGACGAGGACGCAGCGGGCCCGCACCTTGTCCGGCGGTGATGATTCGGTCATCGCCCCCTTGTCTGAGGGTAAAGGCCCTTTGACTAGGGGACAACTGTTTTGCAACTGACTCATCAGGGCGATCGCCACTGCTAAGGAAGTTTCTGGCCCGGCAGTTAGGGGGTAGCGGTCGATCGCTTGTTCTAAGGCTGAGGAGTAAAAGGGCGGGTGATAAAAGGGCATAGTTAATTGCAGGTGATCGGAGGACGGGTAATACCATTTTCGATTTTTGATTTTCGATTGGGAATAGCTTATTACATAACGGTTTGGAGCTTCCCTAGAGTTGCATTATTTTGTGAAAATGGTATAACAATTGGGCAAAGCCTTAGGTAAGGGCCCAAACACCTCGCCTGTGGTTGAATTTTAAATAATAGACTTGCTGCTATACAAATCCTAGACAAGTCTAGACATTTGCTTCTTACTTCATCGGGAGCATGGGAGCGGTTATCCCTCGGTAAGCTTTCACGATGAAAGCCTCCCTGTCCATCGAATGACCGCAATTTCCACAGTTGTAAGTCCTTTCTGCCCGTGGCATATCTTGAATATGTCCGCAGTTTGAACAAGTTTTACTCGAAGGAAACCAGCGATCAGCAATGATTACTTCACAGCCAAACTTTTTAGCTTTGTATTCCAGTTGACGTTTGAATTCATAGAATCCACAATCCGCGATGACTTGAGCTAGCTTGTGATTAGACAGTAACCCAGAAACATTTAAATCTTCTACTACTATCGTTGCGTGGTTTTTGCCTAAGTAAGTAGTAATTTGATGGAGAGTATTTTTTCTGAGATTCGCTACTTTAGCATGATGTTTTGCTAACCTTTGTTTCGCCTTAAATCTATTGCTAGAGCCTTTCGTCTTTCTCGATAATTCCTTTGACAGTCTACGCAACTTACTGAGATGCGTTTTGTAATGCTTTGGGTTAGGGAAAACAACTCCCGTCGAAAGGGTTGCCAACTCTTTAACTCCTAGGTCAACACCCACGACATCGTGTTGCTTTACAGTTGGTTCATACTCCTGTTCGTAGGCAAAAGCAATAAACCAACTGTCGGCGGTACGTGAAATAGTGATTGACTTACAGGTAGTGTGAGGCAATCCTTCGTAGGTTTTTACCCAACCGATTGTTGGTAGCTTTATGGACGTACCACCTACCGGGATTGGTTTACCACCTGCATCTATCGTGAAAGAATCATGATGACCCTTTTTCTTGAATTTGGGATATCCAGCTTTTTTTGAGAAAAATAAGGAGAAGGAATCACCAAGATTGTCGAAAGCATATTGAGTTATCTTCTGGCAA
>RDXX01000077.1 GCA_004292955.1 Oscillatoriales cyanobacterium
ACGACTCTAAACGGACACAGAGAGAAGGTAAGACCACTTGTGGCACATCTCCGTGAAGTGTCAAGAATCCCCGCGCGTTCACGCCGGGGAGTATGTCAACTGTTAAAGATTTTGCCATAGTAAGCCGTCAAATTTATGGAAGATTGGTCTAAAGATTTTTTTGAAGTCATGGAAAATGCTGTTTCTGAAGTAGAGCATTTTTTCACCGACATCGGCGAAGAGTTTGTCGAAATGCTGGACGTTTTGGCAAAAATTTCGGAAGAGTTTACAGAACAAGTACAAAATAACCTGATTGTTGAAGTTGATGGTTATTTAAATGAATTTGATGGTTATTTAAATGAATTTCTCGAACCAATAATCGAAATTTGCCGGGACTTTGAGCCTGATTTTGATGAGATAGATTCGTCGTTTGTGACTTATGTAGACCCTTCGCCAACGCAGCATCCGGTTTGTCGCGGTTGTATGAACTATCACGGTCAAGTTTACGGCGGAAATTTGTTGGTTTGTGCGATGCACCCTACTGGTGTGGAATCGGATAGTTGTCCTGATTGGGAAACTGACGGCGATGTTAATTTTTAAGAGTTTTTGAGGGTTTAATCGCTTATGCTAACGTCAATTCAGTCTCCGTCCAAGATTTCTCTGGAAGAGTTTTTGGTGCTTCCAGAAACGAAGCCGGCTAGCGAGTATGTTGATGGTCAAATTTATCAAAAAGCTATGCCACAAGGAAAACACAGCACACTGCAAACCCGTTTTGGGAATAGAATTAATCAGGTGGGAGAACCGCAAAAGTTAGCTTTTGCTTTTCCTGAACTGCGCTGCACTTTTGATGGACGTTCTATTGTTCCAGATATAGCAGTATTCGAGTGGTCTCGGATTCCTCTGAATGCTAATGGAAAAATTGAAAATATCTTTCAAATTGCACCGGATTGGATAATTGAGATTTTATCGCCGGATCAAAGTTCCAGTCGCGTAATTAACAAAATTTTGTTTTGTCTCAAAAATCAGACTAAACTGGGGTGGCTGATTGACCCGGAAGAACAATTAGTAATTGTTTTTCAACCGCAGCAGGAACCTGAAATTAAAGAGAATGAAGATGTTTTACCTGTACTCCATGTGCTGTCGGATTTGCAACTGTCCGCGGCAAATTTGTTCGATCTGTTAAGTTTTAATTAGAAATGAGTTACAGTTGAATCAGGATAAAGTTGCATCTAACGGCATTTAAAGGTGAATCACTTAACAGCCAATAATTCGGAATTTGGGTTCCCGAGGATGCCGCCATCGCTGCAATTGCGACAGTATCAGCAACAGGCGGTGGATAATTGGTTTGCAAATCAGGGACGCGGTACGCTGAAGATGGCGACGGGTAGCGGCAAGACGATTACTGCACTGGCGATCGCCACTGAATTATACAATAAAATTAACCTTCAAGTCCTGCTCGTAATTTGCCCGTACTGCCATCTGGTGAATCAGTGGGCGCGCGAATCGGAGAAATTTGGTTTAAAACCTATTTTAGCTTTTGATAGCGCCCGCAGTTGGCAAAAAAAGCTGGCTGCTGGTTTGTATGAAGTGCGATCCTCTTCGAGGGCTTCGCTAACGGGCGATCGCGCATTTCTCACAATTATCACAACTAACGCTACATTAATGTTGGATAGTTTGCGATCGCAAATCCAGTATTTCCCCGAAAAAGCCCTAATTATTGGAGACGAAGTACACAACCTAGGCGCGCCTCGTTTAGGAGAAAGTTTACCGCGCAACATTGGGCTCCGCCTCGCCCTTTCTGCCACCCCAGAAAGACACTTCGACGAACAGGGAACTGAAGCTATCTTAGATTATTTCGGCCCTGTTTTGCAGCCCGAACTCACCTTAGCCGACGCCATCCGCCAAAAAGCATTAGTACATTATTTATACTATCCGATTTTAGTCGAATTGACCGAATCCGAAACCCGCAAATATTCCTACTTAACTAAAAAAATTGGTTGGGCGCTGTCGGGGGAGGAAAAAGTAGAAGAAAACGATGCTTTAACAACCTTATTAATGCAGCGGGCTAGGTTGATTGGGGCGGCGGCTAATAAATTAACAGCGTTGCGAGAACTAATGATGCACCGTCTCGACACATCGCATACATTATTTTACTGCGGCGACGGTGCGATCGAAGCAGGTGCGCGCCGCAGCAATCACCGCCAACTCACAGAAACCACAAAATTATTGGGTTCAGAATTAGGCTATCGAGTTAACACTTATACCGCGGCGACTCCCTTAGCAGAAAGAGAAAGATTGCGCCAACAATTTGAGAGTGGAGAATTGCAAGGTTTAGTCGCGATTCGCTGTTTAGATGAAGGCGTTGATATTCCAGCAATTCGCCATGCTGTAATTTTAGCAAGTAGCAGCAATCCGCGCCAGTTTGTTCAGCGCCGAGGACGAATCTTGCGGCCGCATCCGGGGAAAGAAAGGGCAACTTTATTTGATATGATAGTTTTGCCTCCAGATTTGGGTCGAGAAAGTTTAGAAGTCGAGCGTAACTTGCTGCGAAAAGAGTTAAAGCGCTTCCTGGAATTTGCCGATTTAGCTGACAATGCTGGGGAAGCTAGGGTCAAATTGGTGCAAATTCAAAAACGTTACGGATTGTTGGATATTTGACATTTATTCAGGTTCGGTTTATCTTAAAAAGATATAATTATTCGATCGCGGTTTGAGTTGCTAATTTGATTCGCGGACGCACCCAGACTCCAGAGACCCGGTTTCTTCGTAGATTTTCCGTGAGGGGAGAGCAAAACTCGTAGAAACCGGGTTTCTCGCCATGCAGAACCCCTATATTTTTTAATATTTGCAATAAAATAAGTAAATCCACCTAATTCAACGTCAAATACAGATAACTCAAAAGCAAACTCTATAAGCATTCTTCCTTCTTTCTTCTTCCTTCTTCCTTCTTCCTTCTTCCTTCTTCCTTCTTCCTTCTTCCTTCTTCCTTCTTCCTTCTTCTTATGACTGAAAATATGAATGAAAATCTGGTTATGGCTTTTAGATATGGAGATAGTGCGATCGCACCCGTACCGATCGCCATTTTAGCAGAAAAGCGTTCCAGCTATCATACTGACAAAGACTTGAGCGACGTACAGCAACCAATTACCAGCGCACCGCCGGAAGTCAGACAAATTATCGAGCGCGTATTGGAACTGGAAAAAGATAAACTATATATGAGAGTTCCCCGCTATATTAGCGATGACATTTTGAAAATAATTAAGGAAGCGGTTCTATGAAATTAATGTCAATTGTTCTGTGCAATTTTCGGCAATTTTACGGCCAAACTCCCGAAATTAAGCTAGCTTGGGGCGAACAAAACATCACAGTAATTCATGGCAATAACGGCGCCGGAAAAACAGCTTTAATGAACGGCTTTACTTGGGTGCTGTATGAAAAATTCAGCGCAGCTTTTGCGGTGGGAGAACAATTACTCAATAAACGCGCCCTTGCGGAAGCCAAATCTGGCAAAAAAGTAGATTGTTGGGTAGAGATTATTTTTGAACATGACACAAGTCGCTATAAAGTAAGACGTGCTTGCCGCGTTTATAAAGGTGAAAATAATGTAGAACATGGCAAGAACGAATTATTCTTGCAAATATCAAAAGATGACGGGCGCTGGATGCCGTCGGCGCAGCATCCAGACGATATTATCGGGCGGATTTTGCCGGAAAGTCTGCATCAATATTTCTTTTTTGATGGAGAACGAATCGAGCAAATTGTCCGTCACGACAAGAAAGAAGAAATTGCTGAAGCTACAAAGGAATTGCTGGGAGTAGAGGTATTGAGTCGATCTATCCGACATTTGGGAGAAGCCAAAAAGTCTCTAGAAAATGATTTAAAAACGATTGGCGGTTCCGAAATCAAGAAACTTTTAAAAGAAAAGCAAAAGCTTCAAGAAGAAAAAGATAAACTTTTACAAAAGCAAGTAGAAGTTGAGAAAGAATTGACCAACCAAGGTGAATTAAAAAAAGTAGTAAATGCTAGTTTGCTGGAACTCAGTGGTTCTGCTGAGTTGCAAAAATTGCGGAATGAATTAGAAATGCAGCAAACTTTGCTTAAACAACAAAATGCCACCCATTTAGATGCTATAAAAAGAGAAATTTCTGTGCGCGGTTATACGATATTTATGTCGGATGTGGCGGCTGAATTTGAAACGCTCATCGCTGATTTGCGGGAAAAAGGCGAGTTGCTTTCGGGGATTCAACGGCCATTTTTGGAACAGTTATTAGTACAGCAGCGGTGTATCTGCGGTGCCCAATTGGTGGAGGGTTCAGAAGCTTGCAAAAATGTCACGGGTTGGATGAATAAAGCCGGTGCTGGGGATGTGGAAGAAACTACGATCCGAATTAGCGATCGCATAAATGAGATCGATCGCCAAATAGCTGATTTTTGGGACGAAATCGATCGCCAACAAAGCAATATCAGTCGCGGTAGATCCGAACTTTCTCGCGTGGAAAGCCAGTTAGACGACATTCATACCAAGCTAAAAAACTTCCCTGACGGCGATGTCAGCCGCTTGCAAAAGCGCTTGGATGAGATTGAGGCAAAAATTGGCGATTTGCACCGGGAAACAGGCTCTAACCAGCAGCAGATTGAGAGTTTGACTGCCCAGATAGTCGCTTTGGACAAGCAAATCGACAAGCAGCAACTGAATGAGGAAAAGCAAGTGTTGGCCCAGCGCCGGATTGCTGCGTCTCAGGATGCGATCGATCGCCTGACAGAAGTGCGATCGCGTTTAGAAAAACAATTTTGTTCTCACTTAGAAAAGCGAGTCCAAGATATTTTCAGTCAAATCTCTTTCACTCCTTACATCCCCAAATTAAGCGATAAATACGAACTAACCCTAGTAGAAAATACCTCAGGCAAAGAATCTCTAGTCGCCGCTTCGACGGGAGAAAATCAAATCCTGAGTTTGTCATTTATCGGCGGGATTATTGAGGGCGTGCGCGAGTGGAGTCAAAAAAATACTTTGATGGGCCCGGATAGCAGTACCTTTCCCATTGTCATGGATTCTCCCTTTGGCAGTTTAGACGAGATTTATCGCAAACAAATTGCGAATAAACTGCCAAAGCTAGCGAATCAACTCATAGTTTTGGTAACGAAAACTCAGTGGCGCGGAGAAGTAGCCCAAGAGATGGAAAGTGCGATCGGTAAGGAATACGTACTGGAGTACAATTCTCCTAAAGCTGATTGCCAAGAAGATTCAATCTACCTGGGCGGGATGCGCTATGCTTTAGTTAAGCGCAGTCCCGATGAATTTGAATATACAAAAATTGTAGAGGTGGATTATGGCTTCTAGTTCGGCAATTACGCAGGTTTTGGAAACAGATATTTGGGTGAAAGCGACATGGGAAGAGTTTCTAGCCTTCACTGAGGATTCAGCTTGGGAAAAAGGCAAGTTTTATTACGATCGAGAACAAATGAGGGTAGAAATGTCACCAGTAGGGCCATTGCACGCGCGTCATAATTCAATTATCCCGTATGTAGTTATTCTGTTTGCTGCATTGAGAAATATCCGAGTAGTTCAATTTGCTAATGCCAGTTTCCGCAAAACAGGTATTCGTGAGTTTCAACCCGATCTAGCTTACTACATCGGTTCGGATTTGAGGGTTCCTCCTAATGACAGTAATTCACCTGTTAATTTGAATGAATACGATCCGCCTAATTTGGTAATAGAAATTGGCGCATCTTCTTTTAGTGATGATTTGGGTAACAAGCGGTTGCTTTATGAAGACGCAGGAATTAGCGAATATTGGGTTGAACGTGCAAACACGCGGGAGGTTTTTGCCTTTGCAATTAATGGCGGAGGTAGTGGCAGAATTCAACAGTCGCGGGTTTTACCTGGGCTAGAAATCGCGTTAGTTGAGGAAGCTTTGAATCAAAGTCAAACTCAAGATGATGGAGAAATTAATCGCTGGTTAATTCAAAATTTTAGTCAAGGTTGAAGGAAGTTTGATATGGAAAAAAAGTATTATAAGTTGGTGCGCGATCGCATTCCTGACATTATTCGCGAAAGCGGGAATGAATGCGAAACTGCTGTTTTGTCAGATGAAGAATATCGTCAAGCTTTGCGGCAGAAATTGATTGAGGAAGCTGCGGAAGTGGCGGCGGCTGACGGGGAGAATTTGATAAGGGAATTGGCTGATTTGTATGAGGTGATAGATGCGCTGATGGCGAGTTATGGTATTTCGGGCGATCGCATTTTAAACGCACAAGCCAAGCGCCGGGAAAACAGGGGCGGTTTTGCACAAAAAATTATGCTGTTACGAACATTCTAAACAGTTGACAGTTGACAGTTGACAGTTGACAGTTGACAGTTGACAATTGATAGTTGACAGTTACCAATTCCAATTACCAAATGGCTGCTAACAGAATTAGAATTGCTAAAGACAAAGCCGAATTAGTTAAATCCTTAACTTTATCCGACAACAAAACCGGGCCTTTCCAGACTTACGCCGATGTCATCGCCTTCGCCGCCTCCTTGGGAAATAAGCGGAAAAAACGATCGCCCTTAGGGGAAATTTCCAAACGCGAACCCGGTTCAATCGATGTTGATATTTTTGTGTCCAGGGGCTACGATATGGCAATCAAGCTAATTGCGATCGCCGAAACCAAAAATCCGCAAATTCTCTCCCATCTCGACGAAAAATCAGAAGCAGAACGCTTGCAAATTTTTGAAGAATATGCTAATGGTGGCCTGGAAATTTTGCGAGAAGAATTTCGGGGTGCAGCCGATTATACCGATCGCCTTTTATTGTTCTTAATTTCTGAAAGGGACAATAAACATCGGTCAAATGAAGAATTTGATTTAAGCAAGTTCTTATTCTGAATTAACTATAAATTATGATTCATAGATACTTCAAACAAGCTGTAAGTTTTTTCGCTTACACCTACTCAGCCTTCATTATCTGTTATTTCATTCTCAGACTAATCTTTTGGGATCGGCTGTGGATTGTTGCTTTTATTGGCACTTTCACTCCCTTAATTTTATTGCCAATTTTATTTTTACCCGTACTAGCATTTTCAATTATCAAAAACCGCTGGTTCTCTATTATTTCATCAATTGCCTGCATTCTACTCCTAAGCTGGCTGCACCTCAAATACTTTTCCCCCGAATCAACAACAAGCATCGCCAATTCCCAGCCCAGCCTGAAAATATTATCGCATAACGTCGGTTGGCACGCAACTCAGCCACAAACTTTAGTTAAACTGATAAACCAACAACAACCGAACTTAATATTTTTACAAGAAACCGTTCGCAAACATAGCGCAGCTTTCACTTCGTTAAAAACAGAATATCCCTATCAAATAGACACTCCACCTGTAGCAATTCTCAGTAAATATCCAATTGTATCCAGCGAAATCTTGCACTTAGCCAACCATCCAGAAACGCAGCAGCGGGCAATAATTAAATTTGCAGGGGAAGAGATAGTCATTTACAATATGCAAGCAACCGGGCCGTGGGTTAAAATGTATCAAATATTGCCATCTATCAAAATCCCAGTTTACAAATACAAACAACGTTTTCCCGAAATTCAAGATTTAGTAGAGCGAATTGGGCAAGAAACTTTGCCAGTAATTGTCGCCGGCGATTTTAACATGACAGACGAATCTCAAGACTATGACAGCGTGCAGAAAGTTTTGCAAGATGCTTTCCTCAAATCAGGGTTTGGGTTTGGTTTTACCTGGCCTCACGGTTTCTTTGCGAAAAGAATTAACTTGAACTTAACTTATCCGGTTTGCCGCATTGATTATATTTGGCATTCAAAGCATTGGGGCGCTCAATCGAGTTCCGTTTTACCAGCAACGGAGTCCGATCATTTACCTGTAGCAGCAGAATTAATTTTGTTAAAGTAAGCAAGATTGTGACAAATGTTTTATACTATTAAAATCGAGAGGCACACCCAATGCAAATTACCCTCACCATCCCGATCGCCTAGAACAGCAGCTTCTTGAGAAAGCTAGCCAACTCAACTTACCGATCGAAACTCTGATTTTGCAATCCCTAGGTCAACTGTTTGAAGAAGATGAAGAGGATCTATCTAAAGAAGATATCCTCAACAGCCTCCTGATTGCGATCGCAGGAAGTAGAAGAGGGCAAAGTTCATCCGATCGCAGAACTTTAGGATGGTATTGATGTCTGAACTATCATTATTCAGGTTCTATTGTCAGATCAATTGAGCAACTAGCACATACTTTTAAAAGTATCAATTTAACAAGATTTTACTTTTGAAGCTAATCAATACCAGTCTGCAATCGCGAGTCCCGAAATTCTAGAAAATTCCTTGACATTGTGGGTAACGAGAGTCCCTTGAAGGGCTACGGCTGTCCCTGCAATCAAAACATCGATGGGGCCGATGGGAGTACCTTGTTGCTCCAACTGGGCGCGAATTATAGCAGCCGCAAGAGCAGCATCGCGATCGAAAGCAATAACGCTAACTCGGCTCAAAAGTTGCTGAAGTTGTTGAGTGCGTTTGGCTGGGGAATTGGATTTAGCAATGCCGACTTGCAACTCAAAAATAACGATCGCAGAAATGACTATTTCCTGAGGAGAAACATTAGCAATGTTTTGAGCAACTTGTCCCTGACCTTTGAAATAGTAGATCAAGGTGTTTGTATCCAAAACGTACATTTACAAACTCTCCCGCAAAATGTCTTGTCCAGATTCAGCACGAATATCCTCGATGGATGGAAAATCTTTTCCCCAAGTTCCAGCCAGGGAAAAAACAAATTCAGCCCAAGGAATCGGAGAGTCTACGGTGTCTGTTTGTTGATTCGCGCTCAAATGCTTAGCACAGACAAATTCAGCGAAAGTGAGGATTTCACTAGCTTGGTCTTTGGGAAGGATTTTGGCGATCGCATAAATCTGTTCAGCGATGGTCATAATCTGGTTCTAGGTAAGGTGCAGATTCAATTATACAAAATCTATTTGCTTCCTGCTTTATCAGTATTCCCTGCTGTGGACTTTTTGGCCAATAAAAATTAGGTAAGTACCTGCGGCAATCCCACCTCTTTTGGATGCACAAACCTGCTATTAAAACTAACAGCTTTATCCTCAAAAGTCCTCGCTTGGGCCACCGCTTGCCGCAAATGAGCCCGATCCATATCGTCCTCAATTCCCGCAACCAAATATACAATTAACTTCGTGGCTAAATCCCTTCCAGAAACTAGCATTCGCTTTTTATTCGGATCGTACAAAATCCCGTACCACGCAGACTCAGGATTCTCCATATAGCTAAATCCTTCATCCACATCATACCTGCGGAGTTTGTCGAAAACAGATGTTAGCGACAATTTCTTTCTAAATACTAGAATTCCCAAAGCATTAGCTAAGGCAATTTGACCGACTGGACGAAACAAAATATTGCCCTCGCCACCAGGCTTCTCAAAACTAAATCGGCGCAATTCTGCTGTTTCTTCGCTGCTTTCAATTCTTTGATAGCTGGGCAAAGTTGCTAAATGATCGAACAATTTATGAAACTCTTCTATTCCCTCTTTCAGTTCCTCATCTTCCGGACGCATGGGAATTAAACCTTTTCTTTCCGGCTTCCAATGGGGGAATTTATGTTCTAAATACCGCCCGGCCATATCTTGCAGCGCTTGCAATGTTGTTAACACTGTTGATTTTGCTGCGACTGTGGCGCTGTCCCAATTAACGCGGGGATTTCTATCATCTTGCTCTTTTAATAAGGGATGGGTGACGGCAATTTTGCGGGCGCAGATGGCAAATCCATTATCTTCGTTCAATAATGCTAGCTGTCCCTGACTCAGAGTTACCGCCATCAGGTTAACGTGCACAAAGATCGATCGCACGCGCCGTTGTGCTTGTTGCCGCGTTTCCCCCGCCACCGCCGCCGGGATAAACTCAATCCCGATTTTTTCGTGCGCTAATTTATACACTGTTTCGGGGTCAATTTGATACTCTTGGGCTAAATCTTCGAGAGTAATTGCATCGCCCACAGGTTTTTTATTTTTGTTGTATCTTTGCAGAATTCCGGTTTTAATTAAACTCATTAAACCTTGAACTCCCATCAGCCGATGCTGTCCGTCTAAGGCAAAAATTGAGACTTTTGGAGATACATCCAACAGCCCTAAATTACCGTTTTTATCAAAGGATATGAATTCAGCGGCGGATTTAGTCGCGACGCCGTTTTCATCCCATTCTTGGGCGTGAGGATTGTCTACCCACGGGGGACAGACTACGACTAAAACTGCGGGGAATTTGTGGGATTTTCGGGCTGCTAAATATTGAGTGAGGGCTGCTTGGCGCGACCAATCTAAGGGGCGCTGAATAATTTCGTCAATGGTTTCGTCGTCGCGGACGATGTTGTTGGTTTGGAGGTCGAATTTTTGCCGGAAAAGCGGCATTTGCGAGGCGAAACGGACGCGGGAGTCTAACCATTCTAGGGTGACTGAACCGATGTAGGCTTCGCTGCTTCCCATCTGGGTTTTTTGTACGAAAATGCGATCGTCTTTTCCTAAATAATTGTCTAATAACAGTGCGATTTCCTGTCTTTCGCGATTTTCTTTTTCCAAAAATTGTTTAGCGAGGTCAGCCGCTGGATTGGTAGTCATAGGGAGTTTTTATATAATTTACGCTGTGTTTCCAAAAATATCATAGGTTAAAATTTATGTCAACTCTTGTTTTTTAAAAAGCATTGTGAAATACTGGAGTTGTTAAGTTATGAGATTCAAGCCGCATATCATAATTTGTGCAAAATGTCAAGACTTTATCTAAGTCGCAGATGAAGAATTGCGATCGCCCAGGGTTGAGATTTATCTCCGGCTTCACAAAAAAATATGTCTACTCCTTCCTTTGAATACATTTTGCCGGCGATCCGGGGAATTCAAGCGGGCCGCGAATATTACGTATCGATGTGTCCGGTGCGTTTTTTGCCGAAATTGTTCCCCTTTGAATCAGAAGATTTGCCACCGGAATTGCGGGCTATTCGCACTCTGAATAAAACTCGGATTCCTGAAATTGCTGACTATTTGGTCAAGAATTATACAAGTTATACTTGTGGGGCAATTGCCGCTTCTATTGATGCGGATATTACTTTTGAAGCTGTCGGAAATGAAGCGGAAGAACGCAAAATCGGTCGCTTGCGAGTGCCGATGGATGCTAAGTTTACTATTAATGACGGACAGCATCGGCGCGCCGCTTTTGAGATGGCTTTGAGGGAAAATCCGCAGTTGGGATATGAGACTGTGGCGCTGATTTTGTATCTTGATATTGGCTTGGAAAATTCGCAGCAAAAGTTTGCCGATTTGAACAATTTTCAAGTTCCTTTGGAGTCGTCGCTAAGTCTACTTTACAACCACCGGGGCGATTCGGCTGTGGTGCTGAAGGCGGTTGTTAAGCAGGTTGAGGTGTTCCGCTGTTTGACGGAGATGGAGAGGGGGAGTTTGAATGGGCGATCGCCCAAATTGTTTGCGCTAAGTGCGATCGATCGTGCTACGATAGCTTTGCTGTCCAACATCCATCGCAGCAAGCAGGCGAAACCCCCTCGTTACCGCGCCACAAAACAGGAAAAACAGGAAGAACTTACTCAGCAAATACAACAGGCGGTTAGTTACTGGAATGCAGTCAGCAGTTTTATTCCAGATTGGTAATTAGTGCTGCACAAGCAAGTTGCAGCCGGAGAAATTCGCCGGGATTCCGTACACTGTCACAGTGTTGTGCTAGAGAGTTTAGGGGAAGTTGGGGCTGTTTTGCGATCGGTTTTTCCCAATAATTGGGAGGAACATTTGAGCCTTTTGCAGCAGGTTGATTGGTCGATTTCTAATCCTGATTGGGAGGGAGGAATTTTGGTAAAAGGGGGGATTTCTAAGTCGAGGGCGAGTGTTAATTGGATGACTAATTATTTAAAGGTGAAGCTGGGCTTGTAAACCGCAGATTCAGGAAGATAATATTTGTTAAAGCCATCCTAGCTCGGCTTTTGCTGCCTCGACTGCCATTTTTACAGCACTAGCACTTGCTGTTATTTTATAGGATGCTCTTGGATTACTAGAGCTGGAGTTAGATAAAACAACATTTCCCTCCCAAATATGGCTTGGTCTAGACCAATCCAGTTGTGCCAATTCCGATACTTTTTCATGAGCAAAATCTTGGCTGCTATCTGTGTCATAGGTACAGTATAGCAACCTACCTAAAACTTCTAGCCCTACACTTCTACCTAAAATGCAATATTCCTTAAACTGATTAACATCTTCAACACTCAAATCTTCAACGCTGGTTTCAAAAATATGTTTAGTCTGACTACATTCTGAAAAAAAATTGTTAAGACATATAGCCAAAATATTTGATGATTCGGCAACGTCATAATCTTTGAGTTCATCAATTGGGCCGTCAGTAAACGCGCAACTCACCAATTTAGCTATAAAATTAGTTGTGTATATAAGTTTCCTTTTACTGTCGGGATTAGTTTTAATTTTATCGGCTTTTCCATGAAACATTGGCACTTTTTCAAGTAAGCTTTTGGTGATACCAACCCGACCTTCAAACTCACCGAATGACAAAAGCAATGATTTATCCAGTTGTTTGGTCTGCGCCATATCTCGGAAATCCGCCTGACACTGGTTAAAATCTTTTTCTAAAACCAGCGTAATAGGGAAATCATTATCACCTATTAACTCGCCGTCACCACTTTCAATTAACTCGTGAATAGCGCGCTTGCGATGCTGTCCATCAGTAATATCTAACTTAACACCACGATGAATAACTACTAGACAAATCCCTCGACCTAGTTCTATAATGTCAATCTTTTCAGGATCGATATTTGCTGTCAGTGTACCCAAAATCCAGGGTTGATCGTTTCTAGCGCGCTTAAGAATATATTGTTTTACTTCCTCAGCATGACCCTTTATCTCTGGGCGATTTTTGCCCGAATCAGGATCGTTGCCAGTTGATGGTCTTGCCTGGAGGAGAGTAGGCAAGTCATCAGCCGGGATATTGATTTGCACCATCTTCCGCTTCCCCTGCTGAAAAGTTAGCCCAGGATAGCACTTCTGACGGTGGTACTTGGCAAAGTAAGGCTCTAGAACTTCGTCAAGTTTCTGGATCGAATCTGTCTCTGGGTAGTTGTTTTCTGGCATAATGCGGGTAAAAAATTATTTAATTATTATAACTTTTTGACTGTACGTGAACCAGGGATGCTATTGTGCAAAAGGGCAAATAACAAGATACACATGGATCAGTATGCTAGCAAGCAGATTGTATCATAAAAATCCAAAATTAGCAAGATAGGAGTTTTATAACGTGATAGAAGTTCAACAGATGTTATTATTTGAACCGCGAACTGTTCCGGAGTTACTCGAAGAGATAAAAGAGCTAACTAAAGAAATTCAAGAATTATACTGCTTAGACGCTATACCTTGGTTAATCGGTTGGAGTGGCGGGAAAGATAGCACCGCAGTATTGCAGCTTATCTGGAACGCGATAGCAGCACTTCCGATCGAAAAACGCACAAAAAATATCCATGTAATCACAACTGATACTTTCGCTGAAAATCCGATTATTTCGGCTTGGGTACGTAAATCTTTAGCTAAACTCAAGATACTTGCTCAAGAGCAAAAAATGCCTGTTTCCCCGCATCTCCTTCATCCAGAGGTGAAAGAAACATTCTGGGTATGCTTAATTGGTAAAGGCTATCCAGCGCCTCGCAATGGATTTCGGTGGTGTACAGATAGGATGAAAATTCAGCCAGTAAATCAATTTATCCGAGACTTAGTTCGAGTACATGGTGAAACTATTGTTGTTTTGGGTACTCGCAAGGCTGAAAGCAGCAAACGTGCAGCAACAATGAAAAAGTATGAAGCTGGTAGATTGCGCGAGCGTCTCAGTCCTAATGCTCGCTTACCTAACTCTTTAATTTATACCCCTATTGAGGATTGGCGTGATGATGAAGTTTGGCTGTACCTAATGCAGTGGGACAATCCTTGGGGAAATAACAATAAAGATTTATTTGCCATGTATCGAGGTGCAACAGCAGACAATGAGTGTCCTTTAGTTGTTGATACTTCTACTCCTAGCTGTGGCGATTCTCGCTTTGGGTGCTGGGTGTGTACAATGGTTGACAAAGATAAATCTATGGAGGCAATGATTCAAAATGATGAGGAAAAAGAATGGATGCAGCCTCTTCTCGATATTCGCAACGAATTAGACATTAAAGACGATCGCCCAAAAAGAGACTTTCGCCGCATCTACGGTAGAGTAGAATTGTTTGAACGCAACATGGGCGACGACACAACCTCCGTCGAACCCATCCCAGGCCCATACACCAAATTCTGGCGAGAACACTGGCTGAGACGAGTCCTGGAAGCACAAACCCACATCCGCAAAACCGCACCCCTAGAAATGCGCGACATCACCTTAATTACCCCGGAAGAACTTAGCGAAATCCGCCGCATTTGGCTGGAACAAAAGCACGAATTTGACGACAGTTTACCCCGCATTTATCAAGAAGTCACGGGCGAACCTTTTGCAGATTCCCGCCCAGCCGCCGAAAGGAAACTCCTAGGTAGCGACGAATGGACTGCGATCGCAGAAATTTGCAGCGAGGACGAAATGCACCTCGAATTGATGGCAAAACTCCTCGACACAGAACGCCAATACTACACAAAACCCCGCCGTACAGGCATTTACGCAGATTTGGACAAGTGTTTTGAAACCAGTTCGCGATCGAAGGAGGAAGCGATTGGTAACGCCCACTATCAACGCAACTTAAAAACTGCGGTGGAATCTGTTATAGCAAATCCGACTGAAAACATTCAGCAGGTCAAAAGTGCGATCGCCCAAACCAACATTTCTGCACAATCCGATACCGTCGATATTGCCAAACTCAAACAAGAACTTGAAAGCAGCAGCAATCAAGCGAAGCAGCTATCTTGGGCAGATATCAAATTTTCAACTCCCGATGTAGGAGATAAAAATAGCAAAGATTAAATCTGTCTAATCAAAACTTCCTCTGCGTAGGATGCGTCAGCTAGCATTATTCTGTATCTAATTGATAGCCCAATGGCTGACGCACCTTCTAAACAAATCAGCAACCACCGACAACATCTACAATGCAATTCCTCGAACTCGTCCTCAAAAACTTCGGGCCCTATGCAGGCACCCAAACCATCAATCTCCGCCCCGAAAAAGACGGAAATCCCTGCCCGGTTATCCTATTTGGTGGCATGAACGGCGGCGGAAAAACCACCCTCATGGACGCCATTCGCCTCGCCCTCTACGGCGGTCGCGCCCAATGTTCCACCCGAGGCAATTTAAGCTACAGCGACTTTATTAATCAATGCGTCAACCGCCACACTCCCCCACTAGAAGAAACCCGCGTAGAACTAACATTTGAACAAGTCCAAGATGACCAATTAACTCAATTTAAAATTGTTAGATACTGGAAAAAACCAGATATCAAAGACACCTTAAGCATTCTCATATACAGCGAAATAGTCAAGGATTGGTGGTCGGACAAAGCCATTACCAACACTTGGGACGAATATATCGAAACCCTTTTACCAGTCGGCATATCCAACCTGTTTCTGTTTGACGGCGAACAAGTCAAAGAACTCGCCGAACTCGAAACTCCGCCCGAGTTTGTCGTCGGGGCGATTAAATCTTTGTTGGGTTTAGAATTAGCAGAACGCCTCGCTGTCGATTTAGAAATATTAGCAGGCCGCAAGCGCAAAGAAATTGCTGGCAAAAAAGACTTGGCAGCTTTAGAAAAAATTGAAGCAACTTTTCAGGAAATTAGTAACAAAAAACAATTTGCAACTGAAGAACAAGCCAGCCTGAAAAATAAATTAGAAAAAGCTCAAACAAATCAGCAAAAAGCATCAGACAAATTTATTTATCAAGGCGGAAAAATTGCAGGCGATCGCAGTCAACTAGACAGACAGCTAAACGACTACAGAAATCAAGCAGACAAAACCCGTCTAGCCATGATGGAATTGGCATCAAATATGCTACCGCTAGCGCTTATTTCACCCTTGCTAACCGCTGCAAAAACCCAAGCAGAAACCGAAGCCAGCCAGCAGCAAGCAAAGATTGCCCAAAATGTTATCAAACAAAGAAGCGATCGCCTTCTCAACTATATCGCCGAAATCTCCTTAAATCCCCAACAGCTAGATAAAATTCAAGACTTCATCCGCGAAGAAGATCGAGAACTCGAACAGCAAGCGGCAACCGACGCCCCGCCCTGGATGAACGCCGACAACAGCAACATCCAGCAATTAGAAAACCTCCTCGGCTACCAAATCAAAGCCGAAGAAACTCTCGTGGCCCAACAAATAGCAGAAATCACCCACATCGAAACAGAAATTGACTTCACCGACAGACAACTCGCCGCCGCAGCTTCCCCCGAAGCCTACGAGAAATTAGAAGAAGAAGTCAGAAATGCTCAAAAAGCAGTTGTAATCGCAGCCGCAGCCTTGGAATCCGCAAACAGTCGCATCGCAGAATTAGATAAAGAATTAGCCAAGACCCAGAAACAACTAGAAAGCTACAGTAGCGAATATATTACCATCAGAAACAGCCAACACGTCATCGCTTCGATCGCGAAAGCGCAAAATACCCTCAAACTCTTTAAAGAAAAACTCACCCTCAAAAAACTCAACAAACTCGAAATAGAGATTACCGACTGTTTTCGCTACCTGTTGCACAAAAGCGACCTGGTGCACAGAGTTGCGATCGACACTGACACATTTAGCCTGTCAATTTACGATCCAGAAGGCAAACCGGTACCCAAACACCGACTTTCGGCTGGTGAAAAACAACTGCTGGCGATCGCCTTTTTGTGGGGATTGGCCAGAGTATCCGGGAGACAGTTACCAGTTGCGATCGACACTCCCCTGGGCCGCCTCGACTCATCCCACAGAAACAACCTAGTCGAAAGGTATTTTCCCTCAGCCAGCCACCAAGTCATCCTGCTTTCTACCGACACGGAGATTAGCCAAACAGAATATGATAAGTTGCAAGAATTAGAGGCGATCGCCCACAGCTACCTCCTCAACTATGATTCGACCAAACGGCAAACTACCGTCGAAACTGGTTATTTCTGGGCATAAAAAACCGCGCCAAAATTTTTAGCAACCCCCTTGACTTTTCCGGGGAGTTGCGGTAGTATATATAGGATAATGGGATGGTTGCAAAAATTTTATTTTTGCAACCATCCCATTATGTTAGGATTCATCCTACTAAAAATATAATACCAAAAACCGCTGTATTTATCAAGCCCGCGCCCTGTAAAAATTTGTTAATTTTAGTTTTTTAACTCGGTCAAAAAACGTAAATTTAGAGGCTGAGCTTCCCAAATATTAACACTCTTTACCAGATATCAAACAATTCTCAACTCATGGAACCACCAGTCGATCGCATCTGCCTCTCTCAAACAGCCAAAGACCAACTATCTAAACTCAAACGATCGACTAAAATCGATCGGTGGAACGTCCTGTGCCGGTGGGGATTTTGCCGATCGCTCGCCGAACCCAGCATCCCATCGCCGGTACCGATTCCCAGCGACAGCAATGTCGAACTAAGCTGGGATGTCTTTGGCGGCGACATGGCGGACATCCTGATAATTGCTCTCAAGCAGCGGTGTCATCAAGACAATTTGGGCACGGAAAAGGAAACTCTCGCGAAACAGTTTCGCCTGCACTTGCATCGAGGTATTGGCTATTTAGCTGGCGATCCGAATATTAAGAAGATTGAAGATTTGGTGGCGATCGCGCTTTCTCCTGAGAAATTGAGAAATTAAACGAACCGCGAAGGCGCAAAGAACGCGAAGGAAGAAAGAGAAGGGAAGAGTTTACAATTTATTTGGGAGTGCTATCAGTGCCAATGTTTGGCTGTCGCGGCGGAGGATTTTATGGCAAATTACAAATTTGACCTGATAGAATAAGGGTTGGAAGGAAGTAGATGTTTGAAAGTAGTAGTTGAGGAGTTCCATGGGGCTATTGTTAAATTCGATGATTTCACAATAGGGAATTCCGGGCGATCGCAGTTACAGCAAACTGTCACTTCCTGCGCTGACTCGCTTGCCCTCAACGCCCAAAACCCCCAAACCCTCACCAAATCAAACATTCTTCCATCCACATCCCTGCATTCCCAAGCCTAAAAGCTGACAATTCAACAACTGTCTACTACCAACTTGATAATTTTCCCTATCTTCCTGATGACTAATGACTACTGACTATTGACTATTGACTGTTGACTATTGACTTCTCCCTTCAGCAAAAGCGGGAAAAAATGCCCTACTGGGCCTTGACCTTCCCCAATATCTAAAGCATATTTCAGAGCAGTAGTAACATAATTCTTAGCTAATGTCACTGCTGTAAACAAATCTTTACCTAATGCTAGATTAGCAGCGATCGCAGCACTCAAAGTACAACCAGTCCCGTGAGTGTTCCCAGTATCAACCGTCTCAACCTTCAACGTCTCCAACCGCGTACCGTCAAACCACACATCTATTCCCCGCAAATCTCCCGCCATCCCGCCACCTTTGACTAAAACAGCTTTCGCGCCCGATCGATAAATCTGTTGCGCTGCCGATCGCATATCATCTAAAGAAACAATCTCTCTTCCGCTCAAAATCTCAGCCTCAAAGCGATTAGGAGTTACAACAACCGCCAAAGGAATCAAATTATCGCGCAAAAATGCGATCGCCCCGTCGTCAATCAGTCGATCGCCCGATCGGGATACCATCACCGGATCGACAACCAAATTTCCTATATTCCAAGCTTCAACCTGGGAAGCAACTACCGCCATAATTTCCCGGTTTAGCAGCATCCCAGTCTTCGCAGCCTGCACCCCAATATCCCCAACCACCGCCTGGATTTGAGCGGCCACAGCCTCCGCAGACAAAGCATCCACCCGCGTCACACCCAAAGTATTTTGAGCTGTCACGCAAGTCAGAGCACTCGTACCATGCACGCAGTGAAAAGCAAAAGTCCGCAAATCCGCCTGAATCCCGGCCCCGCCACCGCTATCAGATCCAGCCACAGTCAAAGCCACAGGAATCTTAGATTTAATCATCTTTTGTGCAACCGCAGATAAACGCAAACAAACGCAGATAAATTCCATATTATCCGCGTTCATCCGTGTTCATCTGCCATCATCTGCGGTTCAAAATCCCCAACCAAATTAGCTATGATTAAAATCAAGTAAAGAATTATTGCAAATAAATATGAAACTCACCCGCATCGACCTCAACTCCTGGATCTTCCACATCGCAGGCCAAACCATCTTAGTCGATCCCTGGCTGGTCGATCCCCTCGTATTTTACGGTCAACCTTGGCTGTTCACCGCCTACCACAACACGCCCGTCGCCTTTACTCCCAGTACCTTACCGCCGATCGATCTTATCCTAATTTCCCAAGGCTTAGACGACCACTGTCACAGACCTACTCTCGAAAAGCTCGATCGCACAATTCCCGCGATCGCCTCACCCACCGCCGCCAAAGTCCTCAGCAGTTTAGGCTACACCAATATCACATCTTTAACAAATTGGCAAGAGTCTACATTCAAAGAAATATTACAAATCACCGCCGTACCCGGAGCCGAAATCCAGCCCGGACAAGAAGAAAACGGCTATTTACTCAAAGATTTAAACAGCGGCGAAACTCTTTATTACGAACCACACCTGCCGCCCTTAGAAAAAGTCAAACAGAAAATAGACACCGTAGACGTAGCAATCGCCCCCGTCATCGGTCAAATCTTCCCCTTCCTCGGACAAATCATCATCGGCCCTGCTGAGGCCCTGAAACTTGCCCAAACCCTAAAACCTCGGTTTTTTGTACCTACAACCACAGGAGATATCCGAGCCACGGGTATTTTACCAATGTTAGTGAAGTCGATCGGCAGCATCCCCGAATTTCGCGATTTACTCGCCAATTCGGGACTATCCACCCAGCTACTCGAACCCGAACCCGGACAAACCCTAGAGATTTTAGATTTTAGATTTTAGATTTTAGATTTTTTATATTTTAGATAAATCCAAAATACCAAATCCCAGATCTCAATAGATTTTAGATTTTTCAGATTGGAGATTTATCGACAATCCACAATCCACAATCTAAAATCTAAAATCCAAAATCTAAAATCATTTGGTTGGACGACGGTTTCGCAAAAACTCAGGAATATCCAATCCGAAATCCTGCGGTTTCGTTTTCGCATCCTGCGGCTGTTGAGCAGGAGTCACCGGCACAGTCGCAGCCCGCCAAGGAGCATTAACATTTTGCGCGCGCGAAGCCTGAGACGATGAGATCATTTCCCCCGAAAAACCAGTAGCGATCACAGTAATCTTAATTTCGCCCTGAAGCCGCTCATCAATCACCGCTCCAAAAATAATATTGGCATTCGGATCGACAACTTCGTAAATCGTCTCAGCCGCCGCATTAACTTCATGCAGCGTCATATCTGTACCGCCAGTGATGTTAAACACTACACCTCTAGCGCCCTCGATCGAGGAAGCTTCCAGCAAAGGCGAAGAAATCGCCTGCATTGCAGCTTCCCTAGCCCGCGACTTGCCAGATCCCACGCCGATACCCATCAAAGCCGAACCCGCATCCGCCATTACAGCGCGCACGTCAGCAAAGTCAACATTCACCAAACCGGGAATTGTAATGATGTCAGAAATACCCTGAACCCCTTGGCGCAGGATATCGTCAGCAACTCGGAAAGCCTCTTGTACGGGCATTTGTTCCGAAATCACAGACAGCAGCTTGTCGTTAGGAATCACGATCAGCGTATCCACCCGGCTTTGCAAAGCCGCAATTCCTTCCTCAGCTTGGCTGGTGCGCCGCCGTCCCTCAAACGTGAAAGGCCGGGTTACGATGCCCACAGTCAAAGCGCCCATTTCTTTAGCCACTTCCGCGACAATCGGAGCCGCGCCCGTGCCCGTACCGCCACCCATGCCGGCCGTGATAAACACCAAATCGGCGTGATTCAAAGCATTAGCAACTTCGTCGCGAGACTCTTCAGCAGCCTTTTGTCCGATCGCCGGATTGCCGCCCGCGCCCAAACCGCGCGTCAACTTTTGTCCGACTTGCAAGCGTTTCGGAGCATTAGAGAGCACCAGAGCTTGGGAATCCGTATTCACGCACCAAAACTCGACACCAGAAACCTCGCTAGCAATCATCCGGTTAACGGCATTGCCGCCACCACCGCCAACGCCAATTACTTTGATTTTGGCGGCACTGCTGGGCATTATGTCTTTGGGATTGACCATAGGATCGATATCAATACTATCTACATTTACATAACCAGACTTGCGTCTAAACGGATTGGCGGAATCTAAGGCCACCGGAAAATTTTTTACTTCTTCCGAAGGGGGACTGTCTTGGTCAGACCCCTGACTATTATTAAGGTTCATGAGAGTCTGGGATAGTAGATTACAGCTTTTTAACTAAACTAAACGCCAATTCACCATCAACTATATGCTAATGTTGCGCGAAAAACTAACACTGGTCGAGGCTCAATGTTAGCAATCTCGGATTTGGCCGCTGTTGCTCGCCCATAGCTTGCATACCCCATCTAGGTGCTTGTGCACAAGGCACTTCTGGGCAAGGCAAAATGAAAAAAATGGATACCAGCCCTTAACGCATCGGATCGAACCCAAAGTTATGAATTTTTTTTCTGATGCGGATCGGTATCAAAA
The DNA here is from genome assembly GCA_004292955.1 of Oscillatoriales cyanobacterium. Classification (GTDB taxonomy): domain Bacteria; phylum Cyanobacteriota; class Cyanobacteriia; order Cyanobacteriales; family Microcoleaceae; genus Microcoleus. The sequence goes on from RDXX01000077.1 coordinate 21,675, forward strand.
AAGTGTCCTTATTTCCAGTCTTGCGTATTGATGCCCAGATGTAAAAATTCTGATTGTCGATCGACTATACCTTCTCCCGCCTTTCCAAGACACAGGCTCAATTCTGAGCCGGAGTTGGTGCGGGAGTTGAACTCTCCAAACTAGGAGGGGGTTCTGGCAAGTGGACGATCGGGGCAGCAGGATTTTTCAAGTCAATGTAGGCTATTTTGCTTGAATCTAGCTGTTTTGGCAATTGTCGCATTCGGTCTAAAACTTTAAGCTGCTCGATAGTCTTGGAACTGTACGGCCCTAAGTGTACCGTACCGATCTCTGTTTTCAAGATCAAGTTATTTGGGTTTTGCCAATCTATCTCAAACACTTTCACAGTCAAGCCGCTGAGTCCTTGGTAAAACTTCGGCCACGAGGCTCGATACTGTTCCAAAGGCCCGATGACTTTTAAAGTTGGCAAAGAATGCTGGGGCCCGGTTCCCTGAGGGCTGACCGGTGCGATCGAACTATTGTCCGATCGCACAGCAGTATAGCTCTCTGACGGCATCCAGCCTCCGCGAGCATCCAGCCACCCCACCTTGTCCTTGTCGCTAGATTTCAACACCGCAGTCGGCTGTGCCACCGCCACCGGCAGCCTTTCTGACACTTCTATTGTCAAAGAAGGTGGAAACAAGTTGCGAGTCACCTTGGCTTTGGCGATCGGCCCCGTTGACTCCAGCTTTTGGGCCAGGGCCTGCGGTTGAATTCCCCACAGCGACTGCGGGTAAGACAGCGGCACCAAAGAGCGCACCGCCTTGTCCGACAGCCACTGATTGCCCTCCACCTTCACTTGTTCCGATCGAGCAATCAACCAAGCCGGCTGTGCAATCCACCACAGCAAACCCCCGGCGATCGCGCTCGCTGCCAACATTTGCCACATCAGGGCTGCCGATCGAGCGCGACGCTGCCGCCGCAACTCTTCGCGCCTGCGCCCTAACTCTTTTTGAGAAACCACTCCAAAACTAGCCATCTACCTCTTGACAATTTAACTAGACAGACGGGAATTCCCCCACTATACCGTAGTCGGTTAATAGGGGTTGACACTCGAGCGGGCTAAAGCCACGCTCGATTCTGCGGACAAAGCAGGCTTGGGCAATGCCCAAACTCTAACTCTCGCTGGGAGTCGTCAAGCACCGTCTATTCAGTCGGTCAAGGTTTACACCTAACTTACTGACTACTTTGATAGAGTCGAGGGAATAATTACTCATTCCCCCTCTCCTTCAATTAGAGTCGATGCCTGTGTTACCACAGGACACCTCTCCTTCAGAACGCG